>NZ_NMOJ01000137.1 GCF_002251635.1 Pseudomonas mandelii | reverse complement strand
GGCGCGTATGCTAGCATACCGCCCCCGCAGGACAGAGCCCAAGGGCGTTTCTGCGGTGACGGCTTTCCTGCCGTCCGGGTCAGCTCTTGTGCACTGGTTCAGGGCACTAACTGCTCGATTCCCTGCCATTTTTCTCCGGGATACAGGTTTACGCAGATGAGCAAGACTTCTCTCGATAAGAGCAAGATCAAGTTCCTTCTTCTGGAAGGCGTCCACCCATCGGCTGTCGACGTACTGAAAGCCGCTGGGTACTCCAGCATTGAGTACATCACCAGTTCTCTGCCGGAAGCCCAGTTAAAGGAAAAGATCGCCGACGCGCACTTTATCGGCATTCGCTCCCGCACTCAGCTGACCGAAGAGATCTTCGACCACGCCAAGAAGTTGGTGGCTGTAGGGTGTTTCTGCATCGGCACCAACCAGGTCGACCTCAACGCAGCGCGCGAGCGCGGCATCGCGGTGTTCAACGCACCGTACTCCAACACCCGTTCCGTTGCGGAGCTGGTGCTGGCCGAGGCTATCCTGCTGTTGCGCGGCATCCCTGAGAAGAACGCTTCCTGCCACCGTGGCGGCTGGATCAAGAGCGCGGCCAACTCCTTCGAAATTCGCGGCAAAAAGCTGGGTATCGTCGGTTACGGCTCGATCGGCACGCAGTTGTCGGTGCTGGCCGAAGGCCTGGGCATGCAGGTGTTCTTCTACGACACCCTGACCAAACTGCCGCTGGGCAACGCCACTCAGGTGTCGAGCCTGACTGAGCTGCTGGGTATGTCCGACATCGTCACCCTGCACGTTCCGGAAACCGCTGAGACCCAGTGGATGATCGGCGAGAAGGAAATCCGCGCGATCAAGAAAGGCGGCATCCTGATCAACGCTGCACGCGGCACCGTGGTCGAACTGGACGCCCTGGCTGACGCGATCAAGGACAAGCACCTGATCGGCGCCGCGATCGACGTGTTCCCGGTGGAGCCACGCTCCAACGACGACATCTTCGAAAGCCCGCTGCGTGGCCTGGACAACGTGATCCTGACCCCGCACATCGGCGGCTCCACCGCTGAAGCCCAAGCCAACATCGGCCTGGAAGTGTCGGAGAAACTGGTCAAGTACAGCGACAACGGTACGTCGGTGTCCTCGGTCAACTTCCCGGAAGTGGCCCTGCCGGCTCACCCTGGCAAGCACCGTTTGCTGCACATCCACCAGAACATCCCTGGCGTGATGATGGAGATCAACAAGGTCTTCGCGGAAAACGGCATCAACATTTCCGGTCAGTTCCTGCAGACCAACGAGAAAGTCGGCTACGTGGTAATCGACGTAGACGCCGAGTACTCGGAAATGGCCCAAGAGAAGCTGCAGCACATCAACGGCACCATTCGTTGCCGCGTGTTGTTCTGAGAGTGACTTGAGTGACAAAAAAGGAGCCCTTCGGGGCTCCTTTTTCATGTTCGCGGTTCTTTATTCCGAGCAGTTACTTCACGTTGACGGTGATCTCCTTCGACACGATTGGCGGGTCGAAGGCCATATGGTTCATGTCGCCCAGCTCCAACTGCAAGGTGTGCTTGCCAGGTGTAAGCGTCAGCTCGGTTTCTGTCTGCGCCTTGCCGAAATGAACGTGATTGGCATCTGCCGGGATGACCGCCCCTGCAGCCACGACATTCTTGGCATCAATCAGCAAATGGTGGTGGCCGGTGTTCTTGGTGGTATCGCCCGCTGGCGCCAGCGAAACATTCTCGACAGCGAATTTAACCTTGAACGTTTGCGGGACAGTCCCACCATCTTCAGGAGAAACGATGGACACTTCGGCACCCTTGGGGGCCGGTGTTGCAGCACTGGCCAGCACCGAAACGCCCATCAATAGGCCAGCCAATGCTGCTCGTGACATAAACGTTTTCATTCTCTTCTCCAGTTTTTCCGTAAATTCCGCGTGGCCGAGACAACTTCACGGCCATTCGTTGTCGAAGGACCTCGACAACCATAGCAAAGCGAGCCTGAACCAGCGCATCGCGATAATGAATTCAAAGGAGTGACCATGCGTTTTTTGCCTGGCCTGATCTGTCTGTTACCCCTTCTGAGCCCTTTGGCTCATGCCGAACTGATTGACGATGTAAACGACCGTGGCGAATTGCGCATTGCTCTTGAGGCTAATACGCCGCCGTTCAACTTCAAGGATGACGGCAAACTCACCGGCTTCGAAGTTGAATTGGGTCAACTGCTGGCCAACGAACTGGACGTGCGCGCCGACTTTGTCGTGACCGACTCCAGCGATCTGTTGCCCGGTGTTGAAACCGGCAAGTACGACGTCGCCATCAACCACATAGCAATGACCCCGGAACTGAAGGATCGTTTCGACTTCACCGAGCCGTACCTTCACACCAATGCGCAATTGATCGCGCAGACAGAAGAGCCGCGTTCGATCCTGTTGGTGCAGTCGCTGACGGAAGAAAAGCCGAAAACCGCCCCGGTTGTGGACCTGGCGATTCCGTTTCAGAAAGGTAACCCGGCGTTTCACGCCAGCCTGGAGAACGCGTTGCAGCGGATCAAGGCGGATGGACGACTGGAGGCTCTGGAGCAGAAGTGGCTCAAGGCAGACACGAGTGTGGCGCCCAAACCGCAAGACACTGATGACCTGAAGNAGCCCGCTCCCACAGTGTTTTGAGTTGCTCTTCAGTCTTGTGCGGCCAAGGCTGCCGCCGCTTCGGCCAGTTCCAACTCACTGAAGACCTGCACGCCATTACGCTTGAGCAACGCCGCCGTCACTCCTTCACCACGGACCTTCACACCGCTGAAGCTGCCGTCATACGTCAACAGATTCCCGCACGAAGGGCTGTTGGCCTTGAGCACCGCAATCCTGATGCCATGCTTTTGCACCAGTTCCAACGCCTGATAAGCCCCCGAAAGAAACTCGGCGCTGACGTCCTCACCCTCGGTGGTAATGACAGAGGCGTGGCCATCCAGCACTTCGCCACCCTGCCCGCCCGGAATTTCCGCTGCGGCCCTGGGTGTTGGTAAACCACCGGCAACCTCCGGGCACAACGGCACCACGCGACCTTCATCTAGCCACTGCTGCAGCTGATCGAACGGCCCGCTCGCCCCGCCGTCGTAACGCACGCGGTGGCCCAGCAGGCAGCGGCTTACCAGAATCTTTTGCATGATCAGAACGGCTCGTTACCACGACGCCGGAACCAGCCCGTCAATGACAGGCGATCCCGGGTCGCAGGCAGGACTTCGTGAGGCACCTCTCCCGACAGAAACACCACCAGGCATCCGCCAGTGGGCACCACATCGTGTTCGACACCGTCCTTGAGGTACATGCGCAACTGGCCTCCGTGCTCGGGCAGCCAGGCGTCATTGAGGTAGATCACCGCCGAGACCATGCGCCGGTCGTCATCCCGAAAACGATCGACATGCTTGAGGTAAAACGCACCGGGCGGGTACAGGGCGAAATGGCTTTCGAAATCTTCCAGGCCCAGGTACAACCCGCGATTCATCGCCTCGCGCAGGCTGTCCATCAAGCTCAGGTAACTGTCGCACGCCAGTGCCTGGCCGGGCTCGATCCACTGGATGTGGTCGCCACGGATCCCCTCGCGAATCTCCGACGTCGGCCCGCGCCCCACGGCTGCGGGCGCCAATTCACCCTCGGCTGCACGTTTACGGCACTCAGCCGCCAGTTCCAGGGTCAGAGCCTGGGGCAGGAAGCCGTTCTGCTGCGACCAGCCNCGCTCGGCCAGGTCGTCGACGATACGTAACAGCAGCGGATGATCAGAGGATATTTGCATGGCGCGCATAGTATTCCTGTGCCTGCAAATCCGACAGAGCCGCGCGGCGGAGGATTTGTCGGATTACTGATACGAATTCTCGACAAGTACGAAAGCCGCACGGAGAATAGTCGCCTGCTGACAGGAGTCCCTATGCGCCGTTTGCTTTTTTCATTGCTGATGTTCTGCGTTTTGCCCGCTTGGGCAGACGGCCATGACCAGTTATACAAGGTCGCCGGCTGGGCCGATCAACGTGCGCATTTCAATGACGCCCTCAGTGCAGCCCAACAGCGCTACCGCAACAGCCTGCCACCGGCGGTGTACCAGGCGTTGGTGGACAACAGCAACACACGTTTTGCGGCCCAGGCCATGGACCAGCGTGCCGAAGCGCAACTGCGCAAAAACCTGGCGGACCCGAAACCNGCACTGACATTCTTTCAATCGCCCCTGGGCAAAAAAATCGTCGCTGCCGAACTGCTGGCGACCCGTCGCGATCAGTTGGCGAAAAATGCCAAGGGCCTGCCGAAGATTCAGGCCAGCGACAGCCGCATNCTGATCATCGGGCATCTGGCCCAGGCCCTGCCCGCCCGTGAAGCGGGGGCGGAAGTCAGCCTGGCGATTGCCGGGGTTGCCGCCGACAGCCTGAGTTCGATGATCCCCGGTTTGCTCGGGGGTGGTCAGGCGCAAGGGATGCTGAACGGACAGCGCCAGCGTTTGATGGATCAGATTGGTACCGATCTGAACAACACACTGTTGTATGTGTATCGCGATCTGTCGGATGAAGAACTGGAAGAGTTCGCCACGTTTGCCGAGTCCACCGAGGGCAAGGCGTATTACCAGGCGGCGTTGGCGGCGATTCGGGCGGGACTGGCGGTGGGGCAGGATCCGGCGAGCCTCAGCCAGTAATCTTCAGCGCCCGATACACCGCCTTCGCGAGCAAGCTCGCGATGAGGCCTTAATGATCGCTAAAGATTCCTGCCTTTAATTCGCTTCGTCAAAAACCCGAAATACTCCTCCCGCATCGCCAGAGTTTCATTCGCCAGATGATGCCGAGCCTCCGGCAGCATCAGCACCTGGGGCCGATCAAACTTGGCCTTCAACACCTCAAGGTTATGCTCCCAATCCACCGTCATGTCCGCCTGCCCCTGCACAATCAGCGGTCGCCGTGGACTGTTCGGTGCCGCCTCGATTCGCTTGATCCACCGCGCCAACGCACCGACCCAGGCCGTTGGCAGTCGCAGCGGTTGCAACGGATCGGCTTGCAGGAACGGCAAGAAATCAGGGTCGTTGGAGTTCTCGCTGAAACGCCGGGCGATGGCTTTCACAAAAGGCTTGAGCAGGTAATAACTGAGCTGCGACCAGCCCCAGGCGCGCGGCCGAACCAGCGGTGACAGCAAAATCACCTGACCTTGGGCCGGACTGTTCGCGCCCTGGTTGAGCACATGATCGATCACGATCGCCCCGCCGGTACTCTGCCCGCACAAGTGCCATGGCTGTGGAAGATCCAGCGATTGCGCCTCGGCAAACAACCCTTGCAGCGTGTACTGATACTCGGCGAAATCCTTGATGCTCGCCCGTTCGCCGCTGGACAGACCATGCCCCGGCAAGTCGCAGGCAATCACCGCGAAGCCCTGATCCAGCGCCCACTCGATCACATGTCGGTAGAGCCCGGTGTGGTCGTAGAAGCCGTGGAACAGAAACAGCGTCGCCTTCGCTCGTTCAGGCCACCAGACCTGGCTGACCACTTCATAGCCATCGACCTCAAAACGCCCTAACCCGCTGCGCTGCGTTCGGCCTGGAAAATCCAGACCGTAGAACCGCTGATAGGCCAGCGCCTCCACCGAAAGCGGCTGCCACTCGGCCAGTGGCCGCAGGCTGGCGCGCAAATGATCGGGGTCGAAAGTGGCAGACATGAGCTATTCCAGAGCGCTAAACAGACTTTATGGGCCTGCGATATTCATCTGTCGTGACAAGCATGGCAAGCTAGCCGTCCTTCGAGGATTGAAACCCATGCGTCCGGCCTACCGCACCACACTGCTTGCCAGCCTGCTCGCCCTCGTGTGTGCCGGCGTCTTGTGGGCGGCCTATGACTGGTTTCAGGGGCGCTACCTGCGCGCCTTCAGTTCGCACACTGCGGTATTTTCCGGCGATCCGCTGCGCCTGCCCGACGAACTCGCCGGCCCNGGCCCGATTCGCCTGGTGCACTTCTGGGACCCGGCCTGCCCGTGCAACGTCGGCAACCAGCAACACCTGGGCGAGCTCATCGAGCAGTACGTACCGCAGGGCGTGGAGTTTTACGCGGTCCAAAAACCCGGCAGCCACGGTCAGTTGCCCAACACCTTGAGCCGCCTGAAAACCATCACCGTTCTCCCGGGTTCCGAACAGATCCCCGCCAGCCCGGCGGTGGCGATCTGGGACCGCAGCGGCAAACTGGCGTATTTCGGCCCGTACAGCGAAGGCCTGACCTGCAATTCGAACAACAGCTTCATCGAGCCCATCCTGCAAGCACTCAGCGAAGGTCGAACGGTGGGCGCCACCCATACGCTAGCGGTCGGTTGCTACTGCCCTTGGCCGGAGGAAGTGAAGTAAGGCAATCCTGACTTTTCCAGGACCGCGATGCCCGGCACAGGAGGTCTGTGCTACATGTTTGCAGCCCGCACGGGCGGCAATCCCGAAGAACAAGGAGTCACCATGAAACGCGTCCTGACCGTACTGGTATTGCTGATCGTCACGCTCGTCATCGGGGTCGGCGGGTACGTGTACATCAAGCAGCCGACGCGCCAGGGCCAGGTGGAGTTGCAGCATCTTCAGGGCTCGGTGACCGTGCGCTACGACGAGCGCGGCGTGCCGCACATCCGCGCCGAAAACGAGACCGACCTCTACCGCACCCTTGGCTATGTGCAGGCCCAGGACCGGTTGTTCCAGATGGAAGCCATGCGCCGCCTCGCCCGGGGTGAGCTGGCTGAAATCCTCGGACCGAAACTGGTCGACACCGACAAACTGTTCCGCAGCCTGCGCATCCGTGAACGCGCCGAGAGTTACGTGGCCGCGCTGGATCGTCAGTCACCTGCGTGGAAGGCGCTTGAAGCCTATCTGGATGGGATCAATCAATATCAGGACACCCACGCGGCGCCCATGGAGTTCGACGTGCTGGGCATCCACAAGCGCCCTTTCACCGCCGAAGACAGCATCAGCGTCGCCGGGTACATGGCCTACAGCTTTGCCGCCGCGTTTCGTACCGAGCCGCTGCTGACTTACGTACGCGACCAATTGGGCGGCGAGTACCTGAATGTTTTCGAACTCGAATGGCAGCCCAAAGGTGTATTGGCCAAGACGCGCTCAGTATCCGGCCCCGCCCTCGCCGCCGGAGACTGGAAAGACCTGAACGCCCTCGCCCGTCTGAGCGAACAGGCCCTGGCCGACAACGGCCTGCCGCAATTCGAAGGCAGCAATGCCTGGGTGATCTCCGGTAGCCGCAGCAAAAGTACCAAGCCGCTGCTGGCCGGTGACCCGCACATTCGCTTCTCGGTGCCGTCGGTGTGGTACGAGGCGCAACTGTCGGCGCCGGGCTTCGAGCTCTATGGCCATCATCAGGCGTTGGTGCCGGTGGCGTTCCTGGGGCACAACCTGGATTTCGGCTGGAGCCTGACCATGTTCCAGAACGATGACCTCGACCTGATCGCCGAAAAGGTCAACCCCGACAACCCCAACCAGGTCTGGTACCACGGCCAATGGGTCAACATGACCAGCAGCGAGCAACAGATCGCGGTGAAGGGCCAGGCACCGGTGACCCTCACTCTGCGCCAGTCGCCCCACGGCCCGATCATCAATGATGTACTCGGCGAGAATGCCGGCAACACGCCGATTGCCATGTGGTGGGCATTCCTCGATACCGAGAATCCGATCCTCGAAGGTTTCTACCAGCTCAACCGCGCCGATACCCTGGCCAAGGTGCGCGCCGCGGCGGCCAAGGTTCAGGCGCCAGGCCTGAACATCGTTTACGCCAACGCCAAGGGTGACATCGGCTGGTGGGCCTCGGCGCTGCTGCCCAAACGCGCGGCCGGGGTAAAGCCCGGTTTCATCCTCGACGGCAGCACCAATCAGGCGGACAAGGAAGGCTTCTACCCGTTCAGCGCCAACCCGCAGGAAGAGAACCCGGCGCGCGGCTACATCGTCTCGGCGAACTTTCAGCCCGTGTCGCCGACCGGCATGGAGATTCCGGGGTACTACAACCTTGCCGACCGCGGCCAGCAACTCAATCGTCAGCTCAGCGACAAGAGCGTGAAATGGGACAACGAGGCCAACCAGAAGCTGCAACTGGGCACCACCACCGCCTACGGACCCCGTCTGTTGGCGCCGCTGTTGCCGGTACTGCGTGAAGTGGTGAGCGATCCCGCCGAACTCAAACTGGTCGAGCAACTGGCGCAATGGAAAGGCGATTACCCGCTGGATTCCACCAGCGCCACGCTGTTCAACCAGTTCCTGTTCAACCTGGCCGACGCGACGATGCACGATGAGCTGGGCAATGATTTTTTCGAGACCTTGCTCTCGACTCGCGTGATCGATGCTGCGCTACCCCGCCTGGCCGAGACGGCCGATTCGCCGTGGTGGGACAACCGCAACACCCTCGGCAAGGAAACCCGCGCCGACACGGTCAAGGTGGCCTGGCAAGCAAGCATCGCCCATCTCAAGACCGCCCTTGGCGCTGACTTCGCGCACTGGCAGTGGGGCAAGGCGCACACCCTGACCCATGGTCATCCGTTGGGCGTGCAGAAGCCGCTGGACCGGATCTTCAATGTCGGCCCGTTCGCGGCGCCCGGCACCCATGAAGTGCCAAACAACCTCTCGTCCAAGATCGGCCCGGCACCGTGGCCGGTAACTTATGGCCCGTCGACCCGACGTCTGGTGGACTTTGCCGACCCGGCCCACNGCCTGACCATCAACCCGGTAGGCCAGAGCGGCGTGCCGTTCGACAGCCATTACGACGACCAGGCTGAGGCGTATGTCGAAGGGATTTACTACGAGGCGCATTTCAATGACGAAGAAGTCACGGCCAATACGCGCAGTACGTTGAAGTTTTTGCCGGCGCGGGCTGCTCAGTAGATTTTTGTTGTCAGGGCTGACGCCATCGCGGGCAAGCCCGCTCCCACACACTGTGGGAGCGGGCTTGCCCGCGAAGAGGCCCTCAAGGACAACATAAATACAGGCTCAAACCATCGCCGCAAAGTTCTGCCTGAACTGCTGCGGTGTCACTCCCAATCGGCGATTGAACACCGTGCGCATGTGCTGGGCATCGCGAAACCCGCATTGATAGGCCACGGTCTTGAGCGGCGAATGGGTGCTTTCAAGCAGCACCCGCGCCGCGTCCACCCTCGCCCGTTCGACGAATTCCGCCGGGGTGATTTTCGCTTCCTTGGCGAACACCCGGGAAAAGTTGCGGGCGCTCATGTTGGCGGCGTTGGCCAGATCGGCAATGGTCAGGTCGCCGGTCAGGTTGGCCAGCACGTAAAGCTGCACCAACGCCACCGCCGAGGTGGACTCTGCATGAGGTGTGAGGAACGGGCTGAACTGTGACTGCCCGCCCGAACGCTGGGTGAATACCACCAGGCGCTTGGCCACGCTCAACGCTACTTCCGGGCCATGGTCCTGGGCCAGGAGGTACAGCGACAAATCGATACCTGCCGTCACCCCGGCCGAGGTGTAGAGTTCGCCGTCCTGCACGTACAGGCGATCAGCATCGACCTGAGTGGAGGGACACATCCTCGCCAACGCCGCGGCATCGTCCCAGTGGGTGGTGACGGTCCGTCCCTCGAGCAATCCGGCCCGGGCCAGCATGAACGCGCCGTTGCAAATCGAGCCAAACCGTTGCGCCCGAGCACAGGCATCGCGCAACCAGCCATC
This sequence comes from Pseudomonas mandelii, assembly GCF_002251635.1. Lineage (GTDB taxonomy): Bacteria > Pseudomonadota > Gammaproteobacteria > Pseudomonadales > Pseudomonadaceae > Aquipseudomonas > Aquipseudomonas mandelii_B. The sequence goes on along the minus strand of NZ_NMOJ01000137.1, from coordinate 100,886 downwards.
GAAGGCCGCGCCAAACTCCAGGAACGGCAACTGCGGCCCGCCGGCCACCAGCAGCAAGTCATAAGCCTCCAGCGCTTCGCTGAAATGCCGATGGGCATTGAGCGACAAACCGTTGGAGCACGCCATCATCCCGCGCTCGACGCCGATGACCTCCAAGCGGTAATGGTCATGCGGTTCGAGGAAACGATTGGCTTCGGAAAACACATCCATGGGACCGGTGACGTCCAACGACTGGACACCGGCGAACACTACGATGGCAACGGTTTTTTGCATGGTTCGATTGCCTCTACGGATCACACTGACCTGTGGCGAGGGAGCTTGCTCCCGCTGGAGTGCGCAGCACTCCCATTCCTGTCACCACTGTTTGCCTGGTGTAATTGAGTTGGAGGTTTTGGGGCCGCTTCGCAGCCCAGCGGGAGCAAGCTCCCTCGCCACAAAAGCGTATTCGCCGGGAGCAACCCTAGCCAATCCGGGCGCAACAAGCGAGGTTGGCGCGATTTGCATGCTCATTGGCCGGGATCGCAGCCATGGATCGATTGTCCGCTCCGGGAGTCGGGAACAGACTTGTTCCATCAGCGCCGCCACGGCGTTCCCCACGAGGAAAGCACCATGAGCAGCATCATTGCCGGTATCAAAATCCCCGACAGCGCGTTGGCCAAGGCCACCACNGAATACATTCGCGACGCCGAGTCCGATTTGCTTTACCACCACTCGCGCCGGGTGTTTCTGTTCGGCGCCTTGAGCGGTGAGCGCAAGCAGTTGGCCTACGATCCGGAAATGCTCTACGTCGGCGCCATGTTCCATGACCTGGGCCTGGTGGAAGGTCATCGCACGGACAACGAGCGCTTCGAAGTCGATAGCGCCAACGCCGCCAAAGCGTTCCTCAAGCCGTATGGGTTGTCGGATGACGACATCGAGCAAGTGTGGCTGTCCATCGCCCTGCACACCACGCCGGGCGTGCCGCAGCATCTGCGCCCGACCGTGGCATTGGTAACTGCTGGTGTGGAAATGGACGTGCTGGGTATCGATTACGCCGCGTTTCCCACGGTGCAGCGCGAAGCGGTGGTGCATGCGCATCCACGGGGCGAAGGGTTCAAGGAATGCATCCTGTGTGCGTTCGCCAATGGCTTCAAACACAAACCGGACACCACGTTCGGCACGGTGAACGCGGATGTGCTGGTGGACAGCGAGCCGGGGTTCAAGCCGATGAACTTCGTCGAGATCATCCGCAAATCCCCTTGGGTTTCCTGACCACCAAAAAACCTGTGGGAGCGGGCTTGCTCGCGATGGCGTCATCACAGTCAACATTGATGTTGAATGTAAGTCCGCTATCGCGAGCAAGCTCGCTCCCACAGGGTGCCAGGTTGGCCACGCATTTGTGGCCAACGCTTTAAGCCGCTTCCGGCGCCGGGGCGCGACGCACGTCCGGTTGTTTCCAGGAGTCGGCCGCGCTTTCTTCGATGGCCTGCTGAATCGCACGCTTGCGCGCTTCTTCAGCACGGCGGCTGAAGAACCACACCAGGAAGGTCACCAGCGACACCGCCAGCAGAATCAGGCTGGCCACGGCGTTGATCTCGGGTTTAACCCCAAGACGTACCGCCGAGAACACTTCCATCGGCAAGGTGGTTGAACCCGGGCCCGACACGAAGCTGGCAAGTACCAGGTCATCCAGGGACAGCGCGAACGACATCATGCCGCCCGCCGCCAACGACGGCGCGATCATCGGGATAGTGATCAGGAAGAACACCTTCCACGGCCGCGCGCCCAGGTCCATGGCCGCTTCTTCAATCGACAGGTCCAGCTCACGCAAGCGCGCCGACACCACCACTGCCACATACGCGGCACAGAACGTGGTGTGGGCGATCCAGATGGTGACGATGCCACGTTCCTGGGGCCAGCCGATCATCTGCGCCATGGCCACGAACAGCAGCAACAGCGACAGACCGGTGATCACTTCGGGCATCACCANCGGCGCCGTCACCAGGCCGCCAAACAGCGTGCGGCCCTTGAACTGGCTGATGCGCGTCAGCACGAAAGCTGCCAGTGTACCCAGCGCCACCGCAGCCACCGCCGTGTAGCAGGCGATTTCCAGGGAGCGCGCCACCGAGCCCATCAACTGGGTGTTGTCCAGCAGGCCCACGTACCACTTGATCGACCAACCGCCCCACACCGTCACCAGTTTGGATTCGTTGAACGAGTAGATCACCAGGATCAGCATCGGCAGGTAGATGAACAACAACCCCGCCACCAGCATGAAGCTTGAGAAACTGACGCGCTTCATANNTTGCCCTCCATCTCTTTGGCTTGGCTGCGGTTGAACAGGATGATCGGCACGATCAGGATCGCCAGCATCACCACCGCCAGGGCAGAGGCCACAGGCCAGTCACGGTTGTTGAAGAATTCTTGCCACAACACTTTACCGATCATCAGGGTTTCCGGACCGCCGAGCAGTTCCGGGATCACGAACTCGCCCACTACCGGAATGAACACCAGCATGCAGCCGGCGATGATGCCGTTCTTGGACAGCGGCACAGTGATTTTCCAGAAGCTGTTGAAGGTGCTCGAGCCCAGGTCGGACGCGGCTTCCAGCAGGCTCTGGTCGTGTTTGACCAGGTTGGCGTACAGCGGCAGGATCATGAACGGCAGGTACGAATAGACCACGCCGATGTACACCGCGATATTGGTGTTGAGGATCTGCAGCGGCTCGTTGATCAAGCCGATGGACATCAGGAAGCTATTGAGCAACCCGTTGTTGCTGAGGATGCCCATCCACGCATACACGCGGATCAGGATCGCGGTCCAGGTCGGCATCATGATCAGCAGCACCAGCACGGTCTGCATTTCTTTGCGCGCGCTGGCAATGGCATAGGCCATCGGGTAGCCGATCAACAGGCACAGAATCGTGCTGAAAAACGCCATCTTCAGCGAGCCCAGGTACGCGGCGATGTACAACTCGTCGCCGGCCAGCATCGCGTAGTTGCCGAGGTTGAGCAGCACCTGCAGCTTCTGGTCAACGAAATTGTAGATCTCGGTGTACGGCGGAATGGCTACGTCGGCTTCGGCGAAGCTGATCTTCAGGACGATGAAGAACGGCAGCATGAAGAACAGGAACAGCCAGATGAACGGAACCCCGATGACCAGTTGCCGGCCACCGGGTGTTATTCGATTGAGCTGGCGTTTGAACTTCTTCATGTTCATGAGCGAAGTACCACGCCGCTGTCGTCTTCCCAGCACACGTAAACCTGGTCACCCCAGGTTGGGCGCTGGCCACGGCGNTCGGCGTTGGCGACGAAGGACTGCACCAGCTTGCCGCTCGGCAGTTCCACATAGAACACCGAGTGGCCGCCCAGGTAGGCGATGTCATGCACCTTGCCGCTGGACCAGTTGTGCTCGCAGGTCGGCATNTTCGGAGTCACCAGCAGTTTCTCCGGACGGATCGCGTAGGTCACGGATTTGTCCTGCACCGAGGTGCTGATGCCGTGGCCCACGTAGATCTTCCGGTCGAGGTCCTTGCAGGTGATGATCGCGTGGCCTTCGGCGTCATCGATCACTTCGCCGTCAAAGATGTTGACGTTGCCGATGAACTCGCACACCAGACGGCTGGTAGGCGTTTCGTAGATGTCGATCGGGCTGCCGATCTGGGCGATCCAGCCCAGGTGCATGATCGCAATGCGCTCGGCCATGGTCATGGCCTCTTCCTGATCGTGGGTCACCATGACGCAGGTCACGCCGACGCGCTCGATGATCTCTACCAGTTCCAGTTGCATCTGCGAACGCAGCTTCTTGTCGAGTGCGCCCATCGGCTCGTCGAGCAGCAGCAGTTTCGGGCGCTTGGCCAGGGAACGCGCCAAGGCCACACGCTGACGCTGACCACCGGACAACTGGTGCGGCTTGCGCTTGGCGTACTGGCTCATCTGCACCAGCTTGAGCATCTCGGCCACGCGGGCGTCGACTTCAGCCTTGGGGATCTTGTCCTGTTGCAGGCCGAACGCAATGTTCTGCGCCACGGTCATGTGCGGGAACAAGGCGTAGGACTGGAACATCATGTTGATCGGCCGCTCGTAGGGCGGCATATCGGTAATGTCCACACCATCGAGGTAAATGCGACCTTCCGTTGGGCGCTCGAAGCCTGCGAGCATGCGCAGCAAGGTGGATTTGCCCGAACCTGATCCGCCGAGCAAGGCGAAGATCTCGCCTTTCTTGATTTCCAGGGACACATCGTCCACGGCGATCGTCTCGTCGAACTTCTTCGTGACCCGGTCGATTTTGACCAGCACCTTTTTCGGTGTCTGGTCGCCCTCGAGGGCTTTCTTATAGGCGCCGGAGGCAACTGCCATTTACGAAACTCCCAGAAAAAAAGAGTGCAGTTCGCTCAAGGTGAGCCAACCTTGGATAGTTTGAGCCTTGAAGCTATTTACCCGACTTGACCTTGGTCCAGCTGCGGGTCATCAAACGTTGAATGTTTGGTGGTAACTCGACGGACACGTAGGTCTTGTCGAGGACGGCTTGCGGTGGATAAACCGACTCGTCGGTGCGGATGGACTGCTCCATCAATTTGTCCGAGCCAGGGTTGGGGTTCGCATAGCCAACAGAATCACTGACTTGTGCGATCACCTCGGGTTTCAACAAATAGTTGATGAAGGCGTGAGCCTCTTTGACGTTGGTCGCATCCTTGGGGATCGCCAGCACGTCAAACCAGAGGTTGCCGCCTTCTTTCGGAATCGAGTAGGCGATGTTCATGCCCTTGCCGGCTTCTTCCGCACGGGCCTTGGCCTGGAACATGTCACCGGAGAAACCGATGGCGATGCAGATGTCGCCATTGGCGAGGTCCGCGATGTACTTGGACGAATGGAAGTACGTCACGTACGGACGCACCGCGAGCAACTTGGCGGTGGCCTTTTCGTAGTCCTTGGGATCTGTGCTGTTGGCGTTGAGGCCCATGTAGTTGAGGACAGTGGGCATCATTTCATCAGCGGAATCGAGGAATGCGACACCGCAAGCGTGCAGCTTCTTGATGTTCTCCGGTTCGAACACCGCGCTCCAGGAATCGATCTTGTCGACACCCAGCACTTCCTTGATCTTGTCGACGTTGTAACCGATGCCGTTGGTGCCCCACAGATACGGCACGGCGTATTGGTTACCCGGGTCGTTCTTTTCCAGACGCTTGAGCAGCGCCGGGTCCAGATTGGAATAGTTAGTCAGCAACGACTTGTCGAGCTTCTGAAACGCCCCGGCTTTGATTTGCTTGCCGAGGAAGTGGTTGGACGGCACGACCACGTCATAACCGGTACGCCCGGCGAGCAACTTGCCTTCCAGGGTTTCGTTGGAGTCAAACACGTCGTANACCGGTTTGATGCCGGTCTCNTTCTGGAAGTCGGCCAGGGTGGTCGCGCCGATGTAGTCCGACCAGTTATAAATATGCACAGTGCCGGCGGCCTGGACACTGACAGCGAGTGTCAGCCCGGCGCCGACCAGCATGGCATTGCGCAACAAAGAAAAAATAGGCAAGTGGAGGTCCTCTAAAATTAGTTGGGCCCAAGTTGCCCCGCGTTACATGACAGTCATGGCTGCCCAGCAACAAAACCGGCGCGCAACTTACCCTCGAAAAACCGTTCCAGCAAAACTTTCTGTCATTTAATTACACCTGTTGCCGTCACCGCGCAGGCGATGGCAACAGGTTGTTGCCTCAAATCGGCTTATTTACCCGATTTAATCTTGGTCCAGCTGCGCGTCATGATCCGCTGGGTCGCGGCCGGCAAGTCGGCAATCGCGTACAGCTTGGCCAACACGTCCGCCGGCGGGTAGATGCCTGGATCGCTGGTGATTTCTTTATCAACCAAGGCGGTGGCTTTCTCGTTACCGTTCGGGAAGCGGACGCTGTTGGTGATAGCGGCCATGACTTCCGGCTTGAGCAGGTAGTTCATGAACTTGTAGGCAGCATCGACGTTTTCGGCATCTTTAGGGATGGCGACCATGTCATAGAAGCTACCGGCGCCTTCTTTCGGAATGTCGTAGGCAACCTTGACCTTGCCACCGGCTTCAGCCGCGCGGGACTTGGCTTGCTGGATGTCCCCGGAGTAGCCCACGGCCACGCAGATGTTGCCGTTGGCCAGGTCNGAGATGTACTTGGACGAGTGGAAGTAGCCCACCGAAGGACGAATCTTCAGGAACAGTGCTTCGGCTTCGGCCAGTTGTTTTTTGTCCTGGCTGTCGGTTGGATAGCCCAGGTAGTGCAACGCCACCGGAATCATCTCGGTTGGCGAATCGAGGAAACTGATACCGCACGACTTCAGCTTGGCGGCGTTTTCAGGTTTGAACAGCAAGTCCCAGGAATTGGTTGGCGCATCGGCCCCCAGTGCAGCCTTGACCTTCTCGGCGTTGAAGCCAATACCAATCGAACCCCACATGTACGGGAAAGCATGTTCGTTGCCCGGGTCGCTGACCGACACCGCTTTGAGCAGGNCNGTGTTCAGGTTTTTCCAGTTAGGCAGCTTGGACTTGTCCAGCTTCTGGTAAACGCCAGCCTTGATCTGCTTGGCCAGGAAGTTGTTCGACGGCACGACGATGTCGTAGCCGGACTTGCCTGCCAGCAACTTGGCTTCCAGGGTCTCGTTGCTGTCNAAAACGTCGTAGACAACCTTGATGCCGGACTCGGTTTCGAACTTCTTGATGGTGTCCGGTGCGATGTAGTCGGACCAGTTATAGACGTGCAACACCTTGTCGTCCGCCTGAACCGCACCCGCCATTATGCCCATCAGGGACATGGCGAGGAGTGTCTTGCCAGCAAGCTTTTTTCCTAATGCCTTCATGCGTAATGCTCCAAATTTTTTCTTTTTTGAACCACTTTGTTCAGCGGCCGAACCCGGACAACTGGAACCGCGGCTAGTCTGGCAAGATCCGAGGCGGTCTTTCAAGGAAAGGCCTCCCTTTAGAACTGCTCTGAGCGAAAGTTTCATGACTCCCGCCCAGAGCCTAGCACTTAGCCCTGCAACGCACTCAGGGTCAGGTCCAGGCACTTGCGGGCCTTGGATACCAGCTCATCGATTTCAGCCTTGGTAATCACCAGCGGTGGAGCAATGATCATGGTGTCGCCCACGGCGCGCATGATCAGGCCATTCTCGAAGCAGAACGTGCGGCAGATCATGCCCACACCACGGCCTTCGTAACGTTTGCGCGTGGCCTTGTCCTGCACCAGCTCAATCGCCCCGAGCATGCCGACCCCACGTACTTCCCCCACCAACGGGTGATCGTTCAGTTCCCGTAGACGCTTTTGCAAATAGGGTGCCGTTTCGGCATGAACGCGCTCGATAATTTTTTCTTCGCGCAGGATCCGGATGTTTTCCAGGGCTACCGCTGCCGCCACCGGGTGACCGGAATAGGTGAAGCCGTGGTTGAAATCACCGCCTTCATTGAGCACGGCAACCACGTCGTCGTGCACGATCAGGCCACCCATAGGGATGTAACCCGAGGTCAGGCCCTTGGCGATGGTCATCATGTGTGGCTTGAGGCCGTAGAAGTCGCTGCCGAACCATTCACCGGTACGGCCGAAACCGCAGATCACTTCATCGGCGACGAATAGGATGTCGTACTTGGCGAGGATTTCCTTGATGCGCGGCCAGTAGGTCTCTGGCGGCACGATCACGCCACCGGCACCCTGGATCGGCTCGGCAATAAAGGCACCGACATTGTCCACGCCCAGTTCCAGGATCTTCTCTTCAAGCTGGTTGGCGGCCCATACCCCGAACTCTTCCGGGCTCATGTCGCCGCCTTCGCCATACCAGTACGGCTGGGCGATATGGGTGATGCCCGGGATCGGCAAGTCGCCCTGTTCATGCATGTACGTCATGCCGCCCAGGCTGGCGCCGGCCACGGTGGAGCCGTGATAGCCATTCTTGCGGCTGATGATGANTTTCTTCTTCGGCTGGCCCTTGATCGCCCAGTAGTGGCGGACCATGCGCAACATGGTGTCGTTGCCTTCCGAGCCTGAGCCGGTGAAGAACACGTGGTTCATGCCGGCCGGTGCGATCTCGGAAATCACCTTGGCCAGTTCCAGCACCGGTGGGTGAGCGGTCTGGAAGAACAGGTTGTAGTACGGCAGCTCTTTCATCTGCTTGGCGGCGGCGTCAGCCAGTTCGTCGCGACCGTAACCGATCGCCACGCACCACAGGCCGGCCATGCCGTCGAGGATCTTGTTGCCTTCGCTGTCCCACAGGTAAACGCCGTGGGCTTTGGTGATAATCCGTGGGCCTTTCACTTTCAATTGCTTGAAGTCGCTGAACGGCGCCAGGTGGTGATCATTGCTCAAGGCTTGCCATTCACGGGTTTGCGGGTTGTTGCTGGACATACCAATCTCCTAGACTTTTCAGGTGTGGGCGCGCCAATCCCAAGGCGCGCCCGACGCATCAGACGGCGAAGAGCAGGAATTCCCGCTCCCACGAACTGATCACGCGCTTGAAGTTTTCATGCTCGGCCCGCTTGACCGCGACGTAGCCTGTGATGAATTTTTGACCCAAATATTTTTCGATGGTCTTGCTGTTTTCCATACGCTCCAGGGCGTCTTCGATGGTCAACGGCAGGCGCAGGTTGCGGCGCTCGTAACCTCGGCCCACCACCGGCGCGCTCGGGTTATGGCCTTCGACCATACCGATGTAGCCGCACAGCAAGCTGGCGGCAATCGCCAGGTACGGATTGGCGTCGGCGCCCGGCAGGCGGTTTTCCACGCGACGGTTCTGCGGGCCGGCATCCGGTACGCGCAGGCCGACGGTGCGGTTTTCTTCGCCCCACTCCACGTTCACCGGCGCCGAGGTGTCGGGCAGGAAGCGGCGGAACGAGTTCACGTTCGGCGCAAACAGCGGCAGCAATTCAGGGATGAATTTCTGCAGGCCGCCAATGTGATTGAGGAACAGCTGGCTCATGGTCCCGTCTTCATTAGAGAAGACGTTCTTGCCGGTGGCGATGTCGATGATGCTCTGGTGCAAGTGCATCGCGCTGCCCGGCTCGCCGGTCATGGGCTTGGCCATGAAGGTGGCCGCCACGTTGTGCTTGAGCGCGGCTTCGCGCATGGTGCGCTTGAACACCAGGATCTGGTCGGCCAGGGACAGCGCATCGCCNTGACGGAAGTTGATTTCCATCTGCGCCGTGCCGTCCTCGTGGATCAACGTGTCGAGGTCCAGTTCCTGCAATTCGCACCAGTCGTAGACGTCCTCGAACAGCGGATCGAATTCGTTGGCCGCTTCTATAGAGAAGGACTGGCGACCGGTCTCCGGGCGCCCGGAACGGCCGATCGGCGGTTGCAGCGGGAAGTCCGGGTCGTCACTGCGCTTGGTCAGGTAAAACTCCATTTCCGGCGCCACGATCGGCTGCCAGCCCTTGTCGGCATAGAGTTTCAGAACCTTCTTGAGCACGTTTCGTGGCGACAGCTCGATCGGGTTGCCTTGCTTGTCGTAGGTGTCGTGAATCACCTGGGCGGTAGGCTCGATGGCCCAGGGCACCAGGAATACGGCGTTCTGGTCGGGACGGCAGATCATGTCGATGTCGGCCGGGTCGAGCAATTCGTAATAGATGTCGTCTTCGACATAGTCGCCGGTCACGGTCTGCAACAGAACGCTCTCGGGCAGGCGCATGCCTTTTTCGGCGATGAACTTGTTGGTCGGCGAGATCTTGCCCCGGGTGATGCCGGTGAGGTCGCCAATCATGCATTCGACTTCTGTGATCTTGTGGTCTTTCAACCAATCGGTGAGCTGGTCGAGGTTGTTACTCATAAATGCCTCTGGGCTGTGTTTCCTGACTCTAATAAGTCAGGCGTTGTTTGACGCATGGGCGTCGCGTGATACAGATTGCCACTGCAATAGCCGCGCACAAGTACCCACACGGGTAATGGCGTGGGTCAGCGAGAGCGTAGTGGAACGTGCAGAATCATGAGCAGAAGCCGTCGCGTTGGTCGGGCTGCCAGGGCGAAACGGTTCTATATTGGAAAGAGAGCCAGTAAAGAGAATGTCGTGCAGACCGTCCAGAATATCGGACGGGGACAGCCGGGTCGCCGGGGAAGGAAGAGTCGACGGCACGCCTGTGGCAACGCTTGCCTTGGCGTGGACGTAACGATCGCCACTGATGTGATAAGCATGCAGACCGATCTGTTTGGAGCAGGCGGTGACGCCGATTAACGGCAGGCGAGACATGAAGCACCCCGGTATTATTGCTGTTATGGGTTTGAATCGAGCTTAGCCTTGTTCATTTTTTTACACAACACCCCCGTAAAAAATACAACACGGCCCGCTCAAGCCTGCTAGTCCCAAGGCCTTCAAACCCAAAAAAACGCCCCAAAAAGCCCCAAAAAAGGCCTCAAGGCGCTTTTTTAGGGCAAAAAAGGCCTCGCTTGACTTCGGCAAGCCGTTCGGGTTGACTGAAACCAGAAAAGATCAATGATTGATATTTTTAACAACAAAGGTGTTGCATCATGTCGGTACCCCCGCGTGCCGTTCAGCTTAACGAAGCGAACGCGTTCCTTAAGGATCATCCTGAGGTTCTGTACGTAGACCTTCTAATTGCGGATATGAATGGTGTGGTGCGCGGCAAGCGCATCGAACGCACCAGCCTCCACAAGGTTTACGAGAAGGGCATTAACCTGCCTGCCTCTTTATTTGCCCTGGATATCAATGGCTCGACAGTGGAAAGCACTGGCCTGGGTCTGGACATCGGTGATGCTGACCGAATCTGTTATCCGATCCCTGACACCCTGTGCAATGAGCCGTGGCAAAAGCGCCCAACCGCGCAACTGCTGATGACCATGCACGAACTTGAAGGTGAACCTTTCTTCGCCGATCCTCGCGAAGTGCTCCGCCAAGTTGTCAGCAAGTTTGACGACCTCGGTCTGACCATCTGTGCTGCCTTCGAGCTTGAGTTCTACCTGATCGACCAGGAGAACGTGAACGGCCGCCCACAACCGCCCCGCTCGCCGATCTCCGGCAAACGCCCGCACTCGACACAGGTCTACCTGATCGACGACCTCGACGAATACGTCGACTGCCTCCAGGACATCCTGGAAGGTGCCAAAGAGCAAGGCATCCCGGCTGACGCCATCGTCAAGGAAAGTGCCCCGGCGCAGTTCGAAGTGAACCTGCACCACGTGGCCGACCCGATCAAGGCTTGCGATTACGCCGTACTGCTCAAGCGCCTGATCAAGAACATCGCCTACGACCATGAGATGGACACCACCTTCATGGCCAAGCCTTACCCAGGCCAGGCAGGNAATGGTCTGCACGTGCACATTTCGATCCTTGATAAAGAAGGCAAAAACATTTTTGCCAGCGAGGATCCCGAGCAGAACGCCGCATTGCGTCACGCGATCGGCGGTGTGCTCGAGACCCTACCCGCCCAAATGGCGTTCCTGTGCCCCAACGTCAACTCCTACCGTCGTTTCGGCGCACAGTTCTACGTGCCGAACTCGCCGTGCTGGGGCCTGGACAACCGCACTGTGGCGATTCGCGTACCCACGGGCTCCTCGGATGCCGTACGTATCGAACACCGTGTGGCCGGCGCCGACGCCAACCCTTACCTGCTGATGGCTTCGGTCCTGGCAGGCGTGCACCACGGTCTGACCAACAAGATCGAGCCTGGCGCTCCCGTGGAAGGCAACTCCTACGAGCAGAACGAGCAAAGCCTGCCGAACAACCTGCGCGATGCCTTGCGTGAGTTGGACGACAGCGAGGTGATGGCCAAGTACATCGATCCTAAATACATCGATATCTTCGTCGCCTGTAAGGAAAGTGAGCTGGAAGAGTTCGAACACTCCATCTCCGACCTTGAGTACAACTGGTACCTGCATACCGTGTAAGCAGTGGTTGTACTGAAAAACGCCTCCGGCCTTTGGTCTGTGGCGTTTTTTTATGGGTTTCTTCCGGTTGACCGAGTCGGCCTCATCGGGAGCAAGCCCCCTCCCACACTTGACTGCTTTTCAAGGTTGGACACTGGATTTTCTGTGAACATAAAATTTGTGTTCGACACCAATCAAATGTGGGAGCGGGCTTGCTCGCGAAGGCGGCCGAGAAGACAACACACAACCCTGCTCGTACAATGCCCCCTGCCCCGCAGGAGACTCCAATGACGCGCACCGCCACCGTTCGCAAACCCCGCGCCCGCAGCCAGGCCAGGATCGATGCGATCCTTGATGCCGCCCGCACGCTGCTGGCGGCCGAAGGGGTGGCCAGCCTGTCGATCTACAGCGTCGCCGAACGCGCGGAGATCCCGCCCTCCTCCGTCTACCATTTCTTCGCCAGCGTCCCGGCGCTGCTCGAAGCCTTGACGGCCGACGTCCACGCCGCGTTCCGCGCCTGCCTGCAAGCACCCATCGACCACCACGCCCTTAGTGGCTGGCGCGACCTGTCGCGAATCGTGGAGCAGCGCATGCTCGACATCTACGGCGAAGATGCCGCTGCCCGCCAACTGATACTCGCCCAGCACGGTCTGACCGAAGTCACCCAGGCCGACCGCCAGCACGACATCGAACTCGGTGACCTGATGCACAAGCTGTTCGATCATCACTTCGAGTTGCCGAAGTTGCCGACCGATGTCGATGTGTTTGCACTGGCGATGGAGCTCGGCGACCGCGTTTATGCGCGCTCGGTGCATCAGCATGGGCAGATTACGCCGCGCATGGCGGAAGAAGGGATGCGGGTGTTTGATGCGTATGTGGGGCTTTATTTGCCGGCGTACTTGCCAAAGCGGGCGGTGACTGGCTGATTGATGCATTGCCTGGGCAGGCGCCATCGCGGGCTTGCTCGCGAAAGCGGCCTTTATTTGTCGCTCACAAAATCTGCGTTCGCTGGAGATCGTTGTGGGAGCGGGCTTGCCCGCGATGGCTACACCGCTGAGTTCAAGACATGCATAAAAACCCCCGAAGGGCTCACGTCCTCCGGGGTTGCTCACAGTGCACGCCCTTACAACTTGGCGATCGACACCTCGGTGGATTTCACAAACGCGATCACTTCGCTGCCGACCACCAGTTCCAGCTCTTTCACTGAACGCGTGGTGATCACCGAAGTCACGATGCCGGACGCGGTCTGCACGTCGATTTCCGACAGCACGTCACCTTCTACGATTTCCTTGATAGTGCCTTTGAACTGGTTACGCACGTTGATGGCTTTAATAGTCATGGTGTTCTTCCTTCGAGGGACAAGTGAGTTATTGCGCCCAACGCAATTGACGCACGTTGATGGCTTTAATAGTCATGGTGTTCTTCCTTCGAGGGACAAGTGAGTTATTGCGCCCAACGCAATTGCGTCGGCAGCGGTGAAACAGGTTCGGGTTCCGGCGGCTGGCCGGGCAGCGCCAGCACGCGATTGAGCACTTCGGTTTCGAGCGCCGCCAGCCGATGGGAGCCGCGGACCCGAGGGCGGGGCAGCTCAACGAGCAGATCGAGGCCGACTTCACCCTCTTCGATCAGGATTACCCGGTCGGCAATCGCCACGGCCTCGCTGACATCGTGGGTCACCAGCAACACGGTGAAGCCGTGCTTCTGCCACAGCCGTTCGATCAGCTGCTGCATTTCAATTCGGGTCAGGGCGTCCAGCGCGCCCAGGGGTTCGTCCAGTAACAGCAAGCGCGGCTGGTGGATCAGCGCGCGCGCCAGGGCCACACGTTGCTTCTGCCCACCGGACAAGGCCGCCGGCCACTCATTGGCGCGATCCGCCAGACCGACCGACTCCAGCGCTTCAAGCGCTTGCGCCCGCCAGTTACCCTTGAGCCCNAGGCCCACGTTGTCGATGATCTTTTTCCACGGCAGCAGGCGGGCTTCCTGGAACATCAACCGCGTGTCCTCAATCGCTTCGCTCAGCGGTGCGGAGCCGGCCAACAGTTCGCCGCCGCTGGCTTTGTCCAGCCCGGCCAGCAGGCGCAGCAAGGTACTTTTGCCACACCCACTGCGACCGACCACGGCCACAAACTGCCCAGCGGGGATGTGCAGGTCGATGTCCTNTAACACTTGCCGTGAACCAAAGGCCTTNTGCAGCTTGCGCACCGCCAGCGGGATACCCTTGAGCAGGCGTGGAGGTTGTTGAGCGGTCATGCCGCACCTCCTTTATTCACTTGGTAAGCCGGATGCCAGCGCAGCCACACACGTTCCAGGCCGCGAGCAGCCAGGTCGGCGAGCTTGCCGAGGATGGCGTACATGACGATGGCCAATACCACCACGTCGGTTTGCAGGAATTCACGGGCGTTCATCGCCAGGTAACCAATGCCGGAGCTGGCCGAGATGGTTTCCGCCACGATCAGCGTCAACCACATAAAGCCCAGCGCAAAACGCACGCCCACCAGAATCGAAGGCAATGCGCCCGGCAGGATCACCTGACGGAACAAGCTGAAGCCGGACAAGCCGTAGCTGCGCGCCATTTCCACCAGCGCCGGGTCGACGTTGCGAATGCCGTGATACGTGTTCAGGTAGATCGGGAACAGCGTGCCGAGGGCGACCAGGAAAATCTTCGCGGTCTCGTCAATGCCGAACCACAGGATCACCAGCGGAATCAGCGCCAGGTGTGGCACGTTGCGGATCATCTGCACCGAGCTGTCCAACAGGCGTTCGCCCCATTTCGACAGGCCGGTGATAAAGCCCAGGGCCAGGCCGATGCTGCCACCGATCACAAAGCCCAGGCCGGCACGCCAGCCGCTGATGGCCAGGTGCGTCCAGATTTCGCCGCTGCGCACCAGGTTAACCCCGGCTTCGATCACCGCACTCGGCGCCGGCAGAATGCGTGTCGACAACCAACCCGCCGACACCGACAACTGCCACACCGCCAGCAACAACACCGGCAACGCCCACGGCGCGAGGTTGTGGATAATTCTCTTCATGGCGCGCCTCAGCTCTGGGACGCGGCTTTGGGAAGAATATCGTTGGCGACCATCTCGCCGAACGGGCTGACGTAACCGGCGCTTTTCGGCAACTCGGGACGTTCGATGTCCAGGTGCGGGAACAACAGCTCAGCCACGCGGTACGACTCTTCCAGGTGTGGATAACCGGAGAAGATGAAGGTATCGATGCCCAGCGCAGCGTATTCATTGACACGTGCCGCCACGGTCGGGCCATCACCCACCAGCGCNGTACCGGCACCGCCGCGCACCAGGCCGACACCGGCCCACAGGTTGGGGCTGACTTCCAGGTTGTCGCGGTTACCGCCGTGTAAGGCCGCCATGCGTTGCTGGCCGACGGAATCGAAGCGCGCGAGGGAGGCCTGGGCACGGGCGATGGTCTCGTCGTCCAGATGGGAGATCAGCCGATCCGCCGCTTGCCAGGCTTCGGCGTTGGTTTCGCGGACGATCACGTGCAAGCGAATGCCGAAGCGCACGGTGCGACCCAACTTCGCCGCTTTGGCGCGCACTTGCTCAATCTTCTCGGCAACGGCGGCCGGTGGCTCGCCCCAGGTCAGGACCATTTCCACCTGTTCGGCGGCCAGGTCNTGGGCGGCTTCGGAGGAGCCGCCGAAGTACAGCGGCGGACGCGGCTGCTGGATCGGTGGATAGAGCAACTTGGCGCCTTTCACGCTGATGTGCTGACCGTCGTAATCAACGGTTTCGCCTTCCAGCACGCGACGCCAGATGCGGGTGAATTCCACGGAGGCCTGATAGCGCTCTTCGTGGCTGAGGAACAAACCGTCGCCGGCCAGCTCTTCCGGATCACCACCGGTCACCAGGTTAAACAGCGCACGGCCACCGGACAGGCGGTCCAGGGTCGCCGCCTGACGCGCAGCCACCGTCGGGGAAATGATCCCGGGGCGCAGGGCGACAAGGAATTTCAGACGCTGGGTCACCGGGATCAGCGAGGCGGCCACCAGCCACGAGTCTTCGCAGGAGCGGCCGGTCGGGATCAACACCCCGCCGAAACCCAGGCGGTCGGCCGCCTGTGCCACTTGTTGCAGGTAACCATGGTCGACGGCGCGAGCGCCTTCGGCGGTACCCAGGTAATGGCCGTCGCCGTGGGTAGGCAGGAACCAGAAAATATTGAGGCTCATGGAGTTGTCTCCTGAAGAAGTCGAATTACGGCGCTTTGGCAACGGCGGCGGGTGGCGTCCAGATCACGTCCTTGATGCTCAAGGGTTTGGGGATCAATTTGAGCTGGTAGAAGCTGTCGGCGATTTTCTGCTGGGCGGCGACCACTTCCGGGGTCAGGAACAATGCGCCGTAGCCTTGGCGTTTCACCGAGGTCAGGGTGATGTCCGCTGGCAGGCCGAGCAGTGGCGAAACCTGTTTGGTCACGTCTTCGGGATTGGCTTTTGACCACTCGCCGACGGCGCGCACTTCTTCCACGAGGGTCTTGATCACCTCAGGATTTTTNTGNGCATACGGCTTGGTCGCGAGGTAGAACTGGTGGTTGTCGGCGATGCCGGTGCCGTCACGCAGGGTGCGCGCTTGCAGTTGTTTCTCGGCGGCGGCCTGGTACGGGTCCCAGATCACCCAGGCGTCTACGCTGCCTCGCTCGAACGCAGCGCGGGCATCGGCCGGCGGCAGGAATACGGTCTGGATGTCGGTGTATTTGAGGCCGGCGTCTTCCAGTGCGCGGACCAACAAGTAGTGGACGTTGGAGCCTTTGTTCAGGACGACTTTCTTGCCCTTGAGGTCCTNCACCGACTTGATCGTCGAGTCTTTGGGCACCAGGATCGCTTCACTGGTCGGTGCTGGCGGTTCGTAGGCGACATAAAGCAGATCGGCGCCGGCGGCCTGGGCGAATACCGGCGGGGTTTCGCCGGTGACGCCGAAGTCGATGGAACCGACGTTCAGGCCTTCGAGCAGCTGCGGGCCGCCGGGAAACTCAGTCCATTGCACGTCCACACCTTGGGCGGCGAGGCGTTTTTCGAGGGTGCCTTTGGCTTTGAGCAGCACCAGGGTGCCGTACTTTTGATAACCGATCCGAAGCGTCTCGGCCTGAGCTTGAGTAATGGCGCCGAAGGTGACAGCCGCTGCAAACAGAGCGACCAGACCACGACGCAAGATGACAGTGCGCATGGCGCTCTCCNNNAATGCGNTTGGGTNTTGGCTGCACCTGCTTGGCCGTTGGCGGCTGAGTAAGGTGAGTACTACANATTCAGGGGTGGCTTGAGTGCTGACTTAAATGCTCCAGCGAGCACTCAACAAACGTTCATTCAACAGGTTCGGATCGAGCGGCTTCGGCCGTCGGGCCATGGCGCTGAAAAACAGCTCCAGCGATTCATTCAGTCGTTGTTCCAGCTCTGGTGCCAACTGCGCCTGGGCGCTGCCTTCGCCGTAAGCGATCTGGCTGTCTTCGGCAAAGATGCCGTGGAGCAACTCTTGGGCTTTGAGGGCCGACAACACCGGCTTCAAGGCGTAGTCCACCGCCAGCATGTGGGCGATGCTGCCGCCGGTGGCCATCGGTAAGACGATCTTGTGAGCCAGGGCGCGCTCAGGCAGCAGATCGAGCACGGTTTTCAGCGCGCCCGAGAACGACGCCTTGTAGACCGGGGTGGCGATCAGCAGGCCGTCGGCATTTTCAATCTGTTGCAGCAGATCGATCACCTTCGGGCTGTCGAAGCGTGCATGCAGCAAGTCTTCGGCCGGGAAGTCCCGTATCTGATAACTCACCACTTCCACACCTTGCTGCTGCAACCAGCGTTGGGAGCGCTCCAGCAGCACCCCGGAACGGGAGCGTTGGCTGGGACTGCCACCGAGTGAGACGACCAACATTCAGGCGATTCCTTGAACGGTGTTGGCGATTCGCGGTTTGCGATCTCGCTGTGATGGAGGTGACCTTAACAGGTGATTGTTATATCCATAAATCATATTTATTCATTTGGTTATTCACTTTGGAGATATAGAAAAACGCTTCCTGCGGACGAAAAAAAAGGCCGTCGAAACGGCCTGAAATCCCCTGCTTTATGGATTCTGCGATGGCGATACCAGCCGCGCCAAAAATGCTGATGACTTACCTGTTGGGCTGTGNATCCCCTGCTTTATGGATTCTGCGATGGCGATACCAGCCGCGCCAAAAATGCTGATGACTTACCTGTTGGGCTGTGGCGTCAGGCGCAGGTACGGNTTCACCGCGCGATAACCTTTCGGAAAGCGTTGCTTGATCTCTTCCTCGTCCTTGAGCGACGGCACGATCACCACTTCATCGCCGTCCTGCCAGTTGGCCGGGGTGGCCACCTTGTAGTTGTCGGTGAGTTGCAGCGAGTCAATCACCCTCAGGATCTCGTGGAAATTGCGCCCGGTACTCGCCGGGTAGGTGATGGTCAGGCGAACCTTCTTGTTCGGGTCGATCACGAACAAGGAGCGCACGGTGAGGGTGTCACTGGCGTTCGGGTGGATCAGGTCGTACAGGTCCGACACCTTGCGATCGGCATCCGCCAGGATCGGGAAGTTAACGACCGTGTTCTGGGTTTCGTTGATGTCTTCAATCCACTTGTGGTGCGAGTCCACCGGGTCTACCGACAGGGCGATGGCTTTGACACCGCGATTGGCGAACTCATCCTTGAGCTTGGCAGTGAAGCCCAGTTCGGTGGTGCACACCGGCGTGAAATCCGCCGGATGGGAAAACAGCACGCCCCAGCTATCGCCCAGCCACTCATGGAAACGAATCTTGCCGGCGCTGGAATCCTGTTCGAAGTCGGGGGCGATGTCGCCCAATCTTAGGCTCATGGTGCTGCTCCTGGTGAGTGCTTGTTGAGCTCAACTGTGCCTGTGTTCCTTATGGATTAAAAAGAATAAATATCGATTTATTTAGATCATAAGTGAATATTAAATATCTGTTCACTGGACCTGCGCGAGCATCAGGACGAACATCGCCCACGAGGTTCGAGAAGGCCTTGAGTGGCTGCAAAGAGGGAATTTTCACGGCGGGATTACGGGGGTGACCCCGCCTTGAAAACGTAAAAGCCCCGCCCGGCGAGATGCCGGGCGGGGCTTTTTTTCAGCGGTTACGCGAGCGCTATTACAACAGCGGGATCGAGTAGCTGACGATCAGACGGTTTTCGTCCTGGTCGCGCTGACCTGGGACGTCGTTGCGCCACATGGCGTTTTTCCACGTGAGGCCCAGGTTTTTCAGTGGGCCGCTCTGGACTACATAGGCCAGGGTCAGGTCGCGTTCCCACTGGNGATATCGCGTTCCCACTCAGACTTGTCGCCAGCGGTGGTCTGGATATTGGTACCTTTGAGGTAAACAATACCAGCGGTCAGGCCAGGCACGCCGATTTTGGCGAAGTCATACGCGTAACGAGCTTGCCAGGTGCGCTCGCCGGCACGGGCGAACTTCTGGATTTGCATGTCGGTCGTGGTGCTGTTCGACGAACCGTCGCCTTGGTTCAGCCAAGGGAAGTCACTGCTGCCGTTGCTGACCTGGTAACCGCCACCGAAGGTGTGACCAGCAACGGTATACAGGAACAGGCCGCTGTAAAGGTTGTTGTCAACTTTGCCCCGGCCAGCGCGGAAGCCCTGATAGTTACCGGAGCTGAAATAAGTCGAATCGTGGCCGTTGGCACCATCGTCAGAGCTGTTGAAGTAACGCAAGTCAGACTTCAGCACACCTGGACCGATCGACCAGTTGTGAACCAGACCCAGGAAGTGTTGCTTGTAGAAGTCTTCCAGGTTGCCGTAGTAATACTGGGCAGTCAGGTCTTTGGTGATCTTGTAGTCGCCACCACCGTAGATGAACTTGTTGCTGTCACGGCCGGAAGCAGTACGACCATTAGCACCAGCGATCGACAACTCTTCGTTGTTGCTGGAGTTACGGCCCTTGACGTGCTCGATCTGACCACCGATCAGTGTCAGGTCCTTGATCTCGTTCGAAGTGATCTGACCGCCCTGGAAGGTTTGCGGCAGCAGACGACCGTCGTTGGTCACGATCACCGGCAGTTTTGGCTGCAGGGTGCCCAATTTCAGTTCGGTCTGGGAAATCTTGGCTTTAGCAGTCAGGCCTAGGCTGGAGAAGTTATCAACTGCTTCGCCGTTGGACTTGCTTGGAAATACAGTACCGCCATAAGAACCATAGTTCGTGGCATTTGTGCCGCCGCCCGAATCCAGACGCACGCCCAGCAGGCCGATGGCATCGATACCGAAACCAACGGTGCCTTGGGTGTAACCGGAGGTGAAACGCAGATCGAAGCCTTGGCCCCATTCTTCGTTCNTNTTGGTGCCCGAATCACGGTTATCGTTATTGATATAGAAGTTACGCAGACCCAGAGTGGCCTTGCTGTCTTCGATGAAACCGGCGGCGCCTGCCTGCTGCGCCAAAACCCCTACGGCCACAGCCAGGGCCAAGGTGGACTTGTTCATTTGTTTCGCTCCTATCGTTTCTAATGCTTGTGTTCCTGGTCCTGGGTCGAATGCCCTGGATCCTAAGACGCGCAATTTTTGCCGAACTCTCTAGCCCGGTCGTTTTGGCCGCGCAGGATACATCGTCATAAAGCCAAAAAGAATTGTGTGATCCTTTTTCATAGCGTTACGGAATATGTCATTATTTTTAATGCTAACGGGGATTATTTTGCTTAACGCCGGGCTCCATGCTGAGTACCGGACGGGGCCTACTTTAGGTGCTGACAAAAAAAACTAAAAAGAATAAAAAATACGCAACACTGTGGTTTTTGGAATATATACAGGCAAAAAAAAGCCTCGCCTGCCGGCAAGGCTTTTTCTGGCGACTTGTTACATGAAGCTGTAGGTGTAGTTGAAGATCAGACGGGTCTGATCCTGATCAAGGGTGCTGGTGTTGCCGCGATACATACCGTGACGCAGCGTCGTGCCAAACCCTTTAAGCGGACCCGTTTGAATCACGTAATCCACACGCAGGTCGGTTTCCCGCTCGTTCAGGTCCTTACCCACACCGCTGGTGGCCTTGATGTCCTGGCCATACAAGTAAGCAGCCGAAGCTTTCAGACCTGGCACACCCAACGAAGCGAAGTCATAGGAATACTGGCCATACGAGGTATTTTCACCGGCACGGATAAAGCTGCCGACCGTGGCGTCGGTGAACGAGTAGAAGCTGGCGCCGCCAGCACCTTCGTTGCGCCCTCTGCCGTCAACCACGTTGCCCTGGTTCAGGAAAACGAAGCCGCCGTCATCGCTGACACGCTGATGCCCGAGCAGAAACGCGCTGCCACCCAGGGTATAGGTGAATGTGGCGCTCCAGGTCTTGTTATCGACCACGCCCGCGTGCTTGGCGTAGCCACCGTTGTTGTTGAACTGGTAGCCGGCCTCACCGTTTTTGCCATCGCTGGTGCTGTCGAAGTAACGAAGATCGGTCTTGAACGACTGGTTCGGAGCGATCGGGTAGACGTGCACCAGGCCGAGGAAATTCTGCTTGTAGTAGTTTTCCAGGTTCGCGTAGTAGTACTGCAGCGTCAGCTCTTTGGTAACCGCCCAGTCTGCACCGGCGTAGCGGAACTGGTTACTGTCCTGAGTGCCACCCGCCACGGCCAGGCCAGTGCTGTTGGAGGATGCACGACCTGTCGCGTGCTCCAACTGACCTACGTTAAAGGTGAAGTTGTCGATTTCCTTCGAGGTGATAGTGCCACCTTCAAAGGTCTGTGGCAGCACGCGGCTATCGTTCGCAATCAGGATCGGCATGTTTGGTTGCAGAGCGCCACCGTAGTGGGCCTCTGTCTTCGAGAATCGTGCCTTGACGTTGGCCGCCGCACGGGTCCATGAACTCTCTGCCGAACCATCGGAGTCGCTAGGGCTGAAGGAGTTATTGTCCGGGTGATGGCCCTTGCCACCGTCCAGATGGAGACCGACCATTGCCTGGGCGTCGATACCGAAACCTACGACACCTTGAGTGAAGCCCGACTTGTAATCGAACTTCAGACCCTCGGCAGCCTCTCGCTGCCGGTTAGCAGGAGTCTTGGCACCTTCACGGTTGTCGGCGTCGAAATAATAGGTACGAGAACTAACGGAAGCCTTGCTGTCTTCGATGAAACCCGCGGCGCCTGCCTGCTGCGCCAAAACCCCAACGGCCACGGCTAACGCCAAGGTGGACTTGTTCATTGTGAAGCTCCTCTCGATTCTAATTCTTGTGTTCCTGGCCCCAAGTCGATGCTCGGGATCCTAAGATGCGCGATTAGCGCCAGANCGAGACCCACAAGTCAATGTAACTATGTGTGTCTACGACTATGGTCTAACCCTCCGTTTTTTGGTCCATACAGGTCATGAGTTCGTCATAAACCTGAAAAGAACTAGCTAATTCATTTCTCATACCGATTGGAAATTAAGCTGCGAACTCATCAACGAGTCGAGAATAGAGCCTCCAGCCCATAAGCTAATTCCTAAATGGTATTTGTCAGCTGTTTTTTAGATCGTTTAGCGTTTGAAGCAATTCGGAAACAATCCCCTACCGAAAGGCGACGCCATGACGACCAAACGCGCACTATCCAGACCGATTGTTACAGTTTGTGTATCGCTATTATTTTCGCTCGGCGCTCAAGCGGCGAACCTCACGGTTGGTTATCAAACCGGTATCGACCCCAGCAAAGTCCCCCAGGCCGACGGTGTTTACGAAAAGACCATTGGCGAAAAAATCGACTGGCGTCGTTTCAACAGCGGCCCGGAAGTGGTGACAGCCATTGNCCGGCTCAACGTTCCCGGATGCCAAGGCCCAACAGACTACTGCGCTGCTGGACGGCGGCACGGCGAAGGCCATTGGCGAGACGGCGAAGTTCTTGAAGGAACAAGGGAAGGTAGAAACGGTGCTGCCGGATTATTCGGCGTATGTCAGCGCGAAGTTTGTCGCTGAATAACACCCGAAATGATCGTTCCCACGCTCTGCGTGGGAACGATCAAGCCTGCGGTTACAAGGCCTTTTGCGTATGTCAGCGCGAAGTTTGTCGCTGAATAACACCCGAAATGATCGTTCCCACGCTCTGCGTGGGAACGATCAAGCCTGCGGTTACAAGGCCTTTTCAAAGATCTTCGAATTACGCTGATAGTTGTACAGCGACGCACGCGCCGANGGCAGGCGATCCACACTGCTCGGTACAAACCCACGCTCACGGAACCAGTGGGCGGTACGCGTGGTGAGGACAAACAGCGTCTTCAAACCCTGCGCTCGGGCTCGGGTCTCGATTCGCTCCAGCAACACATCACCGCGCGCGCCGTGGCGGTATTCCGGGTTCACCGCCAGGCATGCCAACTCACCGGCATCCGAGTCTGCGATTTGATACAGCGCCGCACAGGCGATGATCATGCCTTCGCGCTCGACCACACTGAACTGCTCGATCTCACGCTCCAGCACTTCGCGCGAACGCCGTACCAGGATGCCCTGCTCTTCCAGCGGGCTGATCAGGTCGAGCAAACCACCGACATCTTCAATCGCCGCTTCGCGTACCAGTTCAAATTGCTCCTGGGCCACCAGCGTACCGCCGCCGTCCCGGGTGAACAGCTCGGTCAGCAGCGCACCGTCTTCCGCGTAGCTGACGATATGGCTGCGGGCGACACCGCCCCGGCACGCTTCAGCCGCCGCATCCAGCAGCTCCGCCTGATAGTTGCTGCCCAAGCGCTGCAAATGCGCCGGGACTTGTTGCGGACGCAGCTCACGCACCAGCCGACCGTTTTCATCGATCAAGCCGAGGTCGGCACCGAACAGCAGCAATTTGTCCGCCCCCAGGTCGATGGCCGCGCGCGTGGCGACGTCTTCGCAGGCCAGGTTGAAGATTTCCCCGGTGGGCGAGTAACCCAACGGCGACAGCAGCACGATGGAGCGCTCGTCCAACAGACGGTTGATGCCCTTGCGGTCGACCCGGCGCACTTCGCCAGTGTGGTGGTAATCCACGCCTTCCAGCACACCGATCGGCCGCGCGGTAACCAGGTTGCCGCTGGCCACCCGCAGGCGCGAGCCTTGCATCGGCGACGAGGCCATGTCCATGGACAGGCGCGCCTCGATAGCAATACGCAGGTGGCCGACCGCGTCGATCACACACTCCAGCGTCGCGGCATCGGTGATGCGCANNCCTTCGTGGTAATGCGGGGTCAGGCCGCGTGCGGCAAGGCGGGTTTCGATTTGCGGACGGGAACCGTGAACCAGCACCAACCGCACGCCCAAGCTGTGTAACAGCACGAGGTCGTGGACGATGTTGCCGAAATTCGGATGCTCAACGCCGTCGCCGGGCAGCATGACGACGAAGGTGCAATCGCGGTGGGCATTGATGTAAGGCGAAGCGTGACGAAGCCAATTAACGTATTCGGGCATAAACCTGGGCCTGTAATAAAAAGCAGCCAAAAAAGGATGAATCGTGAAAACGCACAGCGGGCTGATGGTTATCGTCGGAACAGGCTTGGCGACACGCGCGCTCTCCTCATGAATACGGGTTGGGACACTGGCAATTTATACGGTTTACTCAGCCAAGCCACTGCANNNGNNCTTACATTCAACATCCAATGTTGACTGATCTGGCCTCATCGCGAGCAAGCTCGCTCACACAGGGATCTCGCTCAACCGACTGGCATTGGCGTTTGGGCCGGCGTCAGGCAGTAATGTTCAATCAGTTGTCGTAATAGATGCACGGTAGGCTGCAAACGTGACATTTCGAGGTATTCCCCCGGTTGGTGCGCACAGGCGATATCGCCCGGGCCGAGTACCAGTGTTTCACAACCAAGGCGCTGAAGATAAGGCGCTTCGGTGCCGAACGCTACTGCTTCGGCACGATGACCGGTCAATCGTTCCGCAACCCGCACCAGCTCGGCGTCTTCGGCCTGCTCGAACGGCGGCACTTCGGGGAAGAGCGGCGCGTAGTTGATCTTCACCTGATGGCGTTCGGCAATCGGGTTGAGCCGCTGCAAAATTTCGGCGCGCAGGGCTTTGGGGTCCATGCCCGGCAACGGCCGCAAGTCGAACTCGAGGGAACATTGACCGCAAATGCGGTTGGGATTGTCGCCACCGTGGATGCAACCGAAGTTCATGGTCGGTTGCGGTACGCTGAATTGCGGGTTGCGGTACTCACGCTGCCAGGCCAGGCGCAGGCCACGCAGTTCGCCAATGGCGTCGTGCATGGCCTCGAGGGCGCTGTGGCCCAGACTTGGGTCCGACGAATGGCCGCTACGGCCGAGGATGTCGATGCGCTCCATCATCACGCCTTTATGCAGGCGGATGGGCTTCAGCCCGGTCGGCTCGCCAATCACTGCTGCACGCCCCAGCGGACGCCCCGCTTCGGCCAGGGCACGCGCACCGGACATCGAGCTTTCTTCATCGCAGGTGGCGAGGATCAGCAGCGGCTGTTTGAACGGTTGATCAAGCAGAGGTATCACCGCCTCGATGGCCAGGGCAAAAAAGCCTTTCATGTCGCAACTGCCCAGGCCCACCCAGCGGCCATCGACTTCGGTCAGTTTCAACGGATCGGTCTGCCACAGTGCGCCATCAAACGGCACCGTATCGCTATGACCGGCCAGCACCAGGCCACCAGGACCGCTGCCGAAACTGGCCAGCAGGTTGAACTTGCCGGGGCTGACTTGCTGGATATCGATGGCGAAACCCAGGTCGCCGAGCCACGTCGCCAGCAAGTCGATGACCGGACGGTTGGATTGATCAAGGCTGGGCTGGGTACAGCTGACCGTCGGCGCGGCAATCAGCGCAGCGAACTGATCTTTCATGGACGGCAAAGGCATCGCTGACTCCAACTCGCGAATTGAAGTCCATCATAGAACCATCCGGCGACAGGAATAAACCGTCGCGGCGCGAAGCGGCAGCCAGTCCTGTACACTGCACGACCTTGGCAGCCACACTTTTCCCCGGCTGCGCTCCCGATCCTGGATTTTCCGGCCATGCAGAAAGAAACCGAAATCAAGCTCCGCGTCAGCCGCGAAACACTCGCCGCGCTGCGTGAGCACCCGCTACTGAAAAAACGCAACAAAAGTGGCTGGGAACGCCGTGAGTTGATGAACCAGTATTTCGACACCCCCGAGCGCGACCTGGCCCAGGCCAAAGTCGCCCTGCGCCTGCGCAAGGACGGTGACGAAATCATCCAGACCCTCAAGACCCGTGGCCAGAGCGTCGCTGGCTTGTCGGAACGCAACGAGTTCAACTGGGACCTGCCCAAGGCCAAGCTCGACGTGAAGAAACTCGACGGCGAGTGCTGGCCCGAGCAACTGGCCGAGCTGGACAAAAAGACCCTCAAGCCGATCTTCACCACCGATTTCGTGCGTGAGCGCGCTGAAATCGCCTGGGGCCGTGGCAAGGCCAAGGTGGTCATCGAAGCCGCCCTGGACCTGGGCCACGTGGTCGTGGGCAAGCAGAAAGAAGAAATCTGCGAGCTGGAACTGGAACTGCGCGAAGGTGAACCGGCTGCCCTGCTGGAACTCGCCGCCGAGCTGGCCGCCACCCTGGCGCTGATGCCCTGCGATATCAGCAAAGCCGAGCGTGGCTACCGCTTGTACGACGCCAACAGCTACTCGCTGAGCCTGCCAGCGCCGCAGATCCNCGCTGAAATGCCGCTGGACGATGCATTCGCCGCACTGAGNTGGCATTTGCTGAGCAGCAGCCAGCGTCTGGCCGAACAATACCGTTTCAATGGCCACTGGCGCCTGCTGCNGGACTGGGTCGAGAACCTGGCCGAATTGCGCGCATTGCTCAGCAGCCTGGGCCAGGCCGCACCGCGTCAATCGACGCACGACCTTCGCATCGCACTGGATGCCTTGCTCGAAGACTGGCGTCCACTGGTGCAAGCCGGTATCGACGACGAAGACATTCGCAAAGCCGCGCCGGAACAATTCGCTGAAGAGCTGGAAGACGTGCGCTGGGGCTTGTTCTCGCTGAACACCTCGCGCTGGCTGCTGGCCCGCACCTGGGCGGCTGATCGTAACGTCCGTGGCAATCGCCAGGGCGCTGCGCAATTGGGCAGCTGGTTGCCGCGCTTGCTGGGTGAAGAAGCGACGTCCCTGCAATTGCAGCGTTATCAGCAACAACCGGAAGACCTGGCCGAGCAACTGCCGCGCATCGAGCGCATCCAGGCCTGGCTGCACCACGCGCGCCAGGTGGTAGACATCCCGGAACTGGACCGTTTGTACGGCGAGCTGAACAAGCTGGCGCAACTGGCTAACCAGTTGATCACCGACGAATCGCTGGATGCGCGCATGCATCAGGCAATTGCGGTGTATCAGAACCGTGCCTGGAAAACGTTGCTGCGCCTGTAATACCGCAATCGCGGGCAAGCCCGCTCCCACATTGGACTGTGTACATAATTCCCTGTGGGAGCGGNATGCGTTCCCCTGTGGGAGCTAGCCTGCTAGCGATGAGGCCAGCAAACTCACCGCAAAAACTTCAGACCGGCAAACTGGTGGTGGACTTGATCTCCGATAACGCCACAATCGAGTTCACTTCCTGAATCCCCGGCACCATCGACAGCTTTTCAAAGAAAAATCGCTCATACGCCTCGATGTCCGCTGTGACAATCCGCAGCAAGAAATCCACCGACCCCATCAGCACATAACACTCCAGCACCTCGGGAAAGCCGCGAATCGCCTCGGTAAACTCAGTGAAATTCGAACGCCCGTGCGCGTTGAGTTTGATCTCGGCAAAGATCTGCGTGTTGAGGCCGATCTTCTTGCGGTCGAGCAGCGTCACCTGCCCGCGAATCACGCCTTCTTCCTTGAGCCGTTGAATACGCCGCCAGCACGGCGACTGCGACAGGCCCACCTGCTCGGCGATCTGCGCGCTGGAGAGCGAAGCGTCTTCTTGCAGCAACGCGAGAATCTTGCGGTCGTAGCCATCCAGCTCATTTTGCATAAATAAACCCGTGATTGATCGCCAGCCGAATCAAACAATTCGAAAATTCGCCAATAATCCCCATCATAGATAAGAAATGCCCGGCAACGAATGTAAAAATTCCTCCATTGATTTGGAGACCGACCATGCCGCACCTGGAAGCTGTGAACACCTCGCCTATCCGCGCCGATGTCTGGAACGCCGGCAACGCGCACTGCCGCGTTCATTACCAACTGCTGGCCGAAGCCGAGCCTGACCTGCTGTGCCGGGCGCTCAACCTGTTCGCCCTGCAGTTTCTGACGCCGCAACAGGTCAGCGCGCAGCGGATGGACGATTTGATGTCGATCGACATTGTCATGGACGGGCTGAGCTGGCATCGCGCCGAAGTGATTGCGGAAAAATTACGTAACCTGATCAGCGTGTGTTCGGTGGAGCTGCAAGCGGCTGATTCCGCGTGGGAAGCGCCGGCCCGGGCGGCGGGCTGACAAACCTCGACACGGCTTCGTCGGGTAGTGGCCCAACGGTCGGCGGGTCCGCGACTATCCTTTGCGAACTGTTGTTCATGAGGAGCCCGCATGTCCGTTCAACTTGCCATTCAGGACCGCTGGCTGGATCTCAATGATTTGCTGCGTGAACTGGTCGCCCAGGGCTTTATCAGCCAGGACTCGGCCGAACACGCGCTCAATGCTCGCCGCCGCCACGCCACCCATGGCCAGATGCATCCCCTGGAATTCATCGCCAGCCAGCACCTGGACGACCTCAGCCGTCCCGGTAAACACCTCGACCTGGAAAGCCTGACCCTGTGGCTGTCACAACAGGCCGGCCAGCCTTACTTGCGCATCGACCCGCTGAAAATCAACGTGGCGGCGATTACGCCACTGATGTCCTACGCCTTCGCCCAGCGCCACAAGATTCTGGCGGTGTCCATCGACCGCGACGCGGTGACCGTGGCCAGCGCCCAGCCTTACGTCAACGGCTGGGAAGCTGACCTGACCCACGTTTTAAAGCTGCCGATCAAACGTGTCGTGGCCAACCCGGTGGACATCCAGCGCTTCAGCGTCGAGTTTTTCCGGCTGGCCAAATCGGTCAGCGGTGCGACCAATGCCGATCAGCAAACCAACACTCTGGGCAACTTCGAACAACTGCTCAACCTCGGCGCCAGCGATCAGGAACCGGACGCCAACGACGCACACATCGTCAACATCGTCGACTGGTTGTTCCAGTACGCCTTCCAGCAGCGCGCCAGCGATATCCACATCGAACCCCGGCGCGAGCAAGGCACGGTGCGCTTTCGCATCGACGGNNTGCTGCACAACGTCTATCAATTCCCGCCTCAGGTCACGATGGCGGTNGTCAGCCGCCTGAAAAGCCTGGGCCGGATGAATGTCGCGCAGAAGCGCAAACCCCAGGACGGCCGGGTAAAAACCAAAACCCCGGACGGCGGCGAAGTCGAGCTGCGGCTGTCGACCTTGCCGACGGCGTTCGGCGAAAAAATGGTCATGCGGATCTTCGACCCGGAGGTGTTGCTCAAGGACTTCGATCAACTCGGTTTCTCCGCCGAAGACCTGCGCCGCTGGCAGGACATGACCCGCCAGCCCAACGGCATCATTCTGGTCACCGGGCCCACCGGATCGGGGAAAACCACCACGCTGTACACCACGCTCAAGAAACTGGCGACGCCGGAGGTCAACCTCTGCACCATCGAAGACCCGATTGAAATGGTCGAACCGGCNTTCAACCAGATGCAAGTGCAACACAACATCGACCTGACCTTCGCCAGCGGTATCCGCGCGCTGCTGCGCCAAGACCCGGACATCATCATGATCGGTGAGATCCGCGACCTCGAAACCGCGGAAATGGCGATCCAGGCTGCACTGACTGGTCACTTGGTCCTGTCGACGCTGCACACCAATGATGCGCCGAGCGCTATCAGCCGCCTGCTGGAACTCGGCGTGCCGCATTACCTGATCAAGGCCACGGTGCTCGGCGTCATGGCCCAGCGCCTGGTTCGCACCTTGTGCCCACACTGCAAGGCACCGCTGACGTTGGGTGAAGAAGACTGGCAAACCCTGACCAAACCCTGGCAAGCGCCGCTGCCCACCAATGCCCAGCGCGCCATCGGCTGCCTGGAATGCCGCGACACCGGCTATCGCGGCCGCGCGGGGGTCTACGAAATCATGCAACTGACGGATGGCGTTAAGGCGCTGATTAATCCCGACACCGATTTGCTCGCGGTGCGGCGTCAGGCGTTCAAGGAAGGCATGCGCAGTTTGCGGCTGTCGGGGGCACAGAAAGTAGCCGCCGGGTTGACGACGATCGAGGAAGTATTGCGTGTGACGCCGCAGAGTGAGCAAAAGTAGGCGCGGCAATCATGGAACTCGATTGGGGAAATGGCGATCCAACCCCGTAGTTAACCAGTGGAGTCCCCCCATCATGCGTCTCAAACTTGCTGTCGCTACCATCGCTTTGTTGTCCCTTCCAGTCGGTTCGGCGATGGCCGATAGCTTTTGGCGTAACGTCATTTCGTCCGGTGCGACCACCGGTTCGACCTACCTGACCTTCAAGGATCACAAGCTGATCGTTGCCGCGCAGGACGATGCCGGCAGCTTCGTCGCCAGTGACGGCGGCATTCGCGGCCCATATCTGGAGGCCGCGATGCAGAAAGTACGTGCTGATAATCCGGGCCTGCAGGCGACGGACATGGAACTGGCGAATGCGATCCTGGCGAAGAACGCCGTGGCTTCGGAGTAAGCATTTCAGCCGAACAAAAAATGCCGCTCACATGAGCGGCATTTTTTTGCCTCCACACAAACCCCCTGTGGGAGCGGGCTTGCTCGCGAATGCGGTGTGTCATTCAGCATTGATGTTGGCTGGCACACCGCTTTCGCTATCCAAAAAAGGGATAACGGAGTGCATCCAATGGCTGTGGTGGATACCTACGCTAAGGTGGCTATCGATGATTCGGGCGTTCATAGCGAAGTCCTAATACTGCTGACTGAGCGGGGAGTGGTCAGACCGCTGCTGGATTATTTACTGACTCGATATTCCGAACGCAGTCAGAGCTGGCGGCGTCATGTCGTCAGCGCAACGAAGCTGCTTATCGAGTACATGGAGGCCAATCAGCAAGCCTTTCTCGACCCCAAGACACTCTTTCAAACATTTGCAACTCGCTTATACAGCGGCACCGTTGGTGATGATGGTCTAGATCCTTCCGGGCTGTATTGGATACCGGCGAGTACTGCTACGGTTAATCGGCATCTCTCAGCCCTCAGAGGGCTCACCGATTATCTTGCTGAGCGCCAGAATGTTGAGCACATGAATCCCTTGGTAACAGCCAGCAGCCATGATCAGCGCTTGAACTATGCTGCTTGGCATCGCCGCAACCAGAACGATTTCCTGGGGCACATTCAGAACAAATCAGTCAGCGAAACGGTTAGAAAAGCACGTAATGTCAGGGGGCGTCGCTCTTTGAGTCGGTCTGACGACGATTCCATAGCCTTTCCAGAGTCGTTGTTTGAACGCTTTTATATGGAAGGATTGGGCAGCGCTCAGGATCGCCGTTGTGCCGTTAGAGATCAGCTTATTGTGATCATGATGCACGCTGCCGGCCTACGCGAAAGCGAGGCGTTGCACCTGTGGGTACATGACGTGTTGATTGACCCGCACAACGATAGTAATGCCATCGTCCGTATCTACCACCCCGAGGACGGCAAAGCCCCGGAAGACTGGAAGAGTCGAACAGGTAAGACCAACCGCTCAGCCTACTTGCGGGAAAAATATGCTCTAACGCCTCATAACCAACGGAGGAGCACCCATCATGTGGGCTGGAAGAATCGGTTAGTCGATCACCGCGACAACTATATCCAGTTGCACTGGTTTCCCACTGACTTTGGCCGACTATTCCTGAAGTTGTGGTGTGAGCATCTGCGTTATCTAGCCACCGTCGAGCGCCATCACCCTTATGCGTTTGTGTCGTATGAAAAAAAACACATCGGTAAACCCTATAAATTGAGTGCCTTCAACAATAACTATGCCAATGCTTTGGCCCGTATTGGTTATACAAAGGCCAAGATCGAAGGCCGCTCGCCTCACTGCCACCGTCATGCCTATGGCCGCCGTATGAGCCGCGCCGGAGTCGATCCGATCATGCGCAAGAAAGCACTACATCACTCTTCACTGGAGTCACAGGTGGTCTACACGTCCCCCGGAATTGCTGATGTCACGCAATCACTAATGCAAGCTACCGAGCGTCTGGACAAGCTTTCGCAAGCTGGCCAGGTCATCAACCCCTTCTGCAACTGGAACGACCTTATGAAGACAGGTTTTGAAGATATCGATCCCCACGGGCTGTTATCAGGGACACACGCTCGGCTAAGGAGTCGCTAACCATGTCCGTAAAAAAAAAGCTAAATACAATGGCCGAAGTGCGGATATCACATTCTCTTGGTTGACGGCGGAACGTGGCGAGCAATGGGAAACGTGGCGCGCATTACTGGCGGGTTGGATTGCGACGCAACCAATAAATTTGGATCATAAATTGGGCGGTACGGTTTGGTTTATATCAACGTACCTAGGCAAACTATCAGAGCCTGAAAACCCTGCCGCATTGTTTCGAGAAGCCGAAAAAAATAACTTGCCTGATATAGAGGCACTACTTTTAGAAGGTCGCTCAAGTAATAAGGCTGCGTTATATCAGAACCAAATAGTTACTTTTATCGACTGGGTGATTACAAAGCAATTCAGTGAGCTGGATGATCGGGGCCGCCTAGCACCACTAGTGGATAATCCGTTTAACAGAGCGAAACGAAAATACTTAGTCAATGAGACCGTCCATAACCCGCTGCCTTACACCTATATTCAAGAGCTGCGTCAAATACTTTGCCCAAATCCACGCGGCAACTTCTCAGATTGGGTCTGGGCACAACAACAACTTGCTCAGCAGCGTCCTGATCCAGATGGATTTCCATCAATAAATACCGGCGAGTGGTTGGAGGTTGATCCCAGCCAAATCGATCCCGAGGATCCTGATTGTGTATGGCGTATCCGCGTCGTTGTGCGACGGAGTAAAGGGAAGCGCCAGGAAAAGATCGAAATCCATGAGATCTGGTCGCCAGTGCGTGCCATGGTATTGCTAGTCAAATTGTATCTGCCGCTACGAACCTACCAAGTGCGCTTTCTAGATTCGGGTGAGGCTGATACTTGGCGTTACGAGCAGGGTGCGTGGGTACTGAACAATAAACACGGATTCCGATTTGGCAACGAGAAAAATCCATTCAACCGTGGTGTCTTTTGCCGTTTGCGTAGCCCTGACAGTGCTGAAATCATGACGGGTCTATACATAAATACCAACAAAACCGCCGACCAGAACAAGGACGAGCGAGAGCGCGGCTACACCATCCCTTGGCAACATGAAAATCTATTGTACTGGCTGGAAAAATTGCGCAATTGGCAAGAGAAATACAACCCGATCAGCGCTCCGACTTCTTGCACCAAGCTGGAGAGGAAGCATATAGGTCACGCAAAGTCAGAGGTGCAATTGCGCGAGATGGGGAGCATCTGCTTCCTATTTCGTGACGCCTCTGCCTCCAAGGAAGCTGATCGGTTAAAGCCCATTCAGATGACGCCAATTTTTGTAATGTGGTTTCGGCTGCTGAGCGAACTTGAGGACCAGGTGGCCGCGCGCGGACAAACCTTGAGTGATGGCTCTCGGCTCCGTTTTGTACGTACTTACCCTGACGATTATTCTATGTCGCAGACGGCAGCCGAGTTCCCTTTGCATAGTCTGCGAGTGTCCCTGCTGACTTGCTATGCCATGGAGGGGCAAGTGCCAATGCCAGTGCTCTCCAAGTTATTGGCTGGACACTCGCGACTGCTGATGACGCTCTATTACACAAAGCCCACCCCGGCGATGATGTCTCAAGCGATGAAACAGGCGACCTTGAAGGTAGAGGCCTTGCAGGAACAGAGCCTACGTACATTTCTTCGCGATGCGGACTTGCGTCAGATCACCTGCAAGACAGCCTACCGAGACGAAGCGGCACTTGAAGCAGCCTTGATCAACCGCAATCCGGTTGGGTGGGAGTATCGACATATCGGCCTGTGCCTAGTTGGCGGCAACACCGTTAAATCCTCAGAGATTAGGTCAGTGGGTGGCTGCTGGAATGGGGGAGATTACCAATTTGCGAGGGGCGGTCTCGACCAATATGCTCCGGTCCCGCACGGTCCAGAAAACTGCGTTCGATGCCGTTGGTTCGTCACCGATGCACGTTATCTAGATGCGTTACGTGCGCACTTCAATAACATCAGCTATAGAGCTTCTCTCGCTGCTAACTTGGCTGTCGAGCACGAACAGGCGCGGGATGCTTTACTCGAGGCGAGGTTTACCTCCCTTGAAAATGGACAAGCTTTCATGCACCAGGCCGCGCTGCAAGAGACCGAACGACGCTACGAAAAGCAGATCGTTGAGGCTGACGAATATGCCAAGGACCTTGTGGCCTGCTTTCAGTTGATCGGACGCCTCATTGCCATCGAGGAAGGTCGTAGCGAAGACGACAGCGGCGCCAAGTTGGTTGCCGTTGGAAGCATGCAGGACATCCACCAGCCCATCAGCATCATCGAAACCGATTCAGAAATGCTACAACTGGCTCAAATCTGTGAGGATGCGGAACTCTACCCCGATCTACTCGACGAGTTGCGCAAGACTCCAGTTATAGAGAAACGCTCGCGAGCGCTGAATCGCCTTTTGATGAATAAAGGTTACAGCCCTGTATTCATGGAAATGGACGAGCGGATGCAGTTAATCGCGGGCAACGCCATGATGCGTGCGATGGCCGCCCAAGCGTCTTCTTACGACCAGATGGAAGGATTTAGGCATGTCGCGGGGTTGGTTGAGGCAGGTCAGCATTTGCATTTGTTGCCTAGCGGCATTGGAGCCCTAGAAAAGGCCTATCAAGGCCCCGTTATCAAGCTGTCGGAGATAATTGGTACTTCATCAAAACGCATTCAGGAGTTGTTTCATGGTTGATGCGCAAATGATCTTCGAAGACCTCAAGACGCAAGCGAGTACTCGACAGGCCAAGTCGCTGACTATCCTCAACAAGGTGCTGAAAGCGCAATGCGACGCTGGTGATCGCAACTTCTCCATAGCAGAAATTGCACGTATGTCGGTTGATCTTGGTGGTCCCTCCGCGTCGACCATACGCAACAAAACGGGGCAGGTCTTCCGCCAGTTGATCGAGGCCTGGGCCACTCAAGCGGGTTCTGCGATGAAAGTCCCGGTAAACCAGCTTGCCAAAGCGAACAAGGTTCCCAAGGACAACGAACTACTAACTCTGATCGGAGACCCAGCGCTACGAGCTGTGTTCGGCCAGATCATTGCCGAGCGTAATCGCTTCCGTAATGAATTGAACACACTCAAGGCGAATAGCAATCTGATGATTGATATACGTCCTGTGCGCCAATTAGATCAAGCTGCACAACACGGTTCATTGCAGATATTACCGGCACTGAATTTTAACGAAATGGAAATGGAGGCATTAAAGGCGGCTGTTTCGGATAATTTTTTCAAACATCGGGATTGGAGCATCAGCCCGGCAGGGCAAGTCAAGGACGAGGACGGGCGCGAAGTTTTTAAACACGGATTTGTTAGCGCAATTAAAAAGACCCTCAAGCACGTTTGAATCATGACTAATGGATCGCATATGTATATAAAATAGTTGGCGCCACGATTTCACAACATTGAAAATTCTGACTTGGTGTAGCAAAAATGAAAAAGGGGGCTTTCTAGCCGCTAAATGCATGGATGTCTAGTCGAGAGGCTGTTTCAATAGAGCCAGCCCCAACCGCACGGCCGCAAGTTACAACACGTTGCGGCCATCCCCCCAAAAGAAGTAAATTTCAATTCATTGGCTAAAGTTAAGCTTTACATGTGAAATCGATAACATAGGGGGCGAAGGCGAGCGCAAGCCCAATTATGCCTACTGTAAAAAAGGAGACTCTGAAACATTTTCCATATGTCCAAACTGACATAAAACCTTTAGAGCGAGTAATTTTATCGTCTGAAGAAAAAATTGAAGCCTCTGGAATAATTCCAGATTGTTCGATGTAACATAAAGCCGATTCTGCCCTCTTAATCATAACGGATACGCGCTTATCTAGCTTCCAAAATAAAAAAGATACCAAACTCAAAAATATACCTAGAAGAGTTGCAAATGCTGAAAATTTTGCTCCCTGCTGCAAGCTTACGCCAATTCCAGCAGCGATTAGTCCAGAAATTGCCAAGAAAAAATTAAATACGGTCATCCGCTGCTGTGCGTGCAGCTCGAAATATTTCCACGCGTGCTCCATCGAGCGGTCAATTTTTTCATTAGCTTCCATATACCCTCTCAAAAAATGAACTATACCGATTAATTATAATTTATTACTGATCAGCCATGCGCATAGTCATGGTGCCGTTTCTTTATTCTCAGATACCTTTGAGCCCTCATATTAAGGCTGGTTGGGTGGCAAGACTGTGACGGAATGTAGGCAAAGGTTCATCGATGACGGCACAGTTGCTCACGCCCGGGATCGTTCGGATGCAGTAGAGAGATAGAGAAAGTAATAAAAACAACCTACCGGCTAGTTTATTACTTTCCGGGCAGACTAATAAATTGACTAATTTCTAAGGCTCAGTTCATAAACAAGCCGAAACAGCTCAGCCTGATATTTGGCATCGTGCAAAGCGTCATGGTCCCCTTGTAGCGTGGGAAACACGCGTTTGTCGATTGAACTCGACTTGGTATCGTGCCAGCTGCATCCCGTCGCCCCCATGAACAAAGCCTTAATATCCAAAGCGGTGAAGCCGAACGGATTCTCGCTGAGGTATTTCAGGAAGTAATAGTTCACAAAGGACCAATCGAACGGAGCATTGAGGCCCACGAAGACCGGAGTGCTGCCTTCAGGAGCGTTCTTGGCAATCCAAATGGCAAACTGTGACATTGCCTCTACCGGCGCTAAACCGTCGTTTTGAGCCTGTTCCAAGGTCAGACCAGACACCTCCAGTGCTGCCGCAACAGACTTATCGCTAATAGGCTTGAGCATCACCGAAAACTCGATTTCGGGATTGAACGCCAGGCAGGCACCCACTGTGAGCATACTGTGTTCACCGACTATCGGCCCCGCCGTTTCGATGTCAACCGAAATAAAGACTTCGCGCTTTTGGCTCATTGTTTCACTCCCGACAACGGTTATCGAATCAACCCGCCATTACGGGCGACGGCTGCAAATCACGAGCGGCCTGGTGGAAATGCTCGACTTTCAAAGGTGAGTCGGGGAACGCCAAGGACACCGCCGCCGGGTATAAACGCGTACGGATATCCGAATAAGTCCACGCCGGTTTGCCGTCCTTGGCCGCAGTAGCCTTTACCAGCTTGGCAACCTCGGCCGCTGGGATACCCATGTCGGATAGATCCTTCGTGAACAGCTCGTGACGCTCCTCATCCGAGGGACGCACGAACTCCTCAACAATCGATGCGCGCCGCAACACGGCTGCGTCCAAGGCGCCCAGTCGATTTGTGCACAGAATGGCGAAAATTCTTCCTCCATGATTGCGCAGGTTGTCGATGGCCTGAATTAGCGTATTGACGCCAACCTTATCCTCGTGATGGCTATGCTCCTGGCTACGGGAGGCGCCCAGAGAGTCGCCTTCGTCAATGATTAGAAATGCGCGTCCGTTTCCAGTTCCTATTGCCTTGGAAATCTCTTCGAAGGCTTGGGAGATCAGCGTACCCATCTCGCCGACCTTGCCTGTACCACGCACCTTGTTACTTAATTTGAAGAGGATGGCGTCTTCGATTTTCGCGTCACGCGCCAAGCGGTTTGCAATCGCCTCTGCGTTTGCGGTCTTCCCAGTACCGACGTCGCCATGGAAGATGGCCAGCGGGTACTGGTCGGCAAGTAACCCAATGACCGCCAGCTTCTTCTTGTGGTGAGTCTGGCTCCAGTGCTCCAATTCATTCGCTTGCAGAAGAAGCTGCAACTGCTTCTTGACGCGGAGATACCGAGGCTCGAAACCCAAAAGTTTGTCAGCCAGCTCATCTAGCTTCTTGGTGGGAAGATCCGCTTTAACTTCAAAAACCGTTGAGCTGCTCATGCAAAGTCCTTTCTGTTTGCGCCAAAACCATTGCTACTGTATCCGCGTCCGCCTTTAGCGGAGAGGCTGCTATGGCTAATATCCGCTGTGGTAGGAACCCATGATATCTTCAAGGGTAATTTGGAAACTCGGTCTGACTCTGCGTAATATGCGTCACTGTGAGACATCACAATTCGAATTCGCCCAGTCGGCGTTGCTGGCCAGAGCACACCACCTGGTCGCTCTGCTCCGGACGCTCCCTCATTCTGAAATTGATATTTGGCGGCCGCGATTTCCACTTCGGCTGAGGACATAAGGGTTACGTCAACTTTCGTCAGATAGCCTTGTTTCGCCAGCAACTCAATGTCGTGTGCGTACTCCTTCGCACTATCTTCGGTCATCGCTTTCGTCCGATCAGCAATCATCATTAGGTCTGCTTTAATGCTACGAACGACCTTTTCTACGTCGGCAACCGTATACGTGCTGGTCTCAGTACTCGAATAAGAGGAACTCATTTTTACTCCTTGATTTTGAAGCGGTTGCCGAAAATTTCCTTCCACACCTCTTCGTCTTCCTGAACAGATGCGTGGAAAGCGGTTTCCCATGCCTCAAGGGCCGCCTTGGCTATCTTCATCTTCTCGTCAGTAGTGATTCGAGACGCGACGTTGTTTTCGTGGTTGGCTGGGTCAACAATCACCACCGGATCTGTGAACGCCTTCTTGAGCTTCCCATTGTTCTCAGGAAAGTCGATACGCTCATTCAGCTCCGTTTGGGCGATGTAACCCAAAAACTCGCGGAAACGCTTTTCAATGCTCTCCGCTGGACCGTCCCGGTCAACCAGGTAAGCGAGGATGAGTTCGATGTGAAAAGATTTCAGCCCTGGGGGATTCGCAAAGTTTTTCCAGCGTTTCGCCATGCGCACTAGAGTGCGATAGTGCTTATCCTTGTCCTTCCGATCGCGGATGAACTGAATGTGGCACGGAGCACAGGTCAAGTTTTTTTCCTTGGTCTCCTTGTCGAACTGCCAACCATGATCCGGGTTATTGCCATCTTGAACGACAGGCACTACGTCTACACTTAGGCCACTCTTCACAAATGTAACCTTCGCCGCCCGTCGTTGAATCTCAAAATCCTCAACCGCTTTACTGGGGTAGATTTTTATCAGCAGTGAGTGAATCAACTCGCTCAGACCATCACGCGTAGATGTGTCGAGACTCTGGTCGTTGATATAAAACACTACGTCGACATCGATTGGGTCTTCCTGGGTTTTGTTCAGGATTGTGTGTTTCGCGAACGACCCTGCCTTGACCACTTTTGAAATTTTCAAGTCGGACCGAGCTGTGACGTGCTTGCGCAACTCAGTTACGAGATTATCGACCTGCCCGTGGTACTCCTTTCGCTTTTCCGCTGACAGCCGCAACACTTTGCTGTCGTAATACTGGAGGTCCGTGTTTGTCAGTGGCATTTTTTCTCCATGTTTTAATACGTCAATGATGCGGTTATTCTTACTTTCAGCGTCCCAGTGTCAGGCCGTACGCGATGTAATCCACGGTGACTGCGGCGGCGGCTTGCGCGGCCCAATGATGGAACCGGTTATCTTTCGTCGAGTCGCCGAAATCACTGATACCCCGAATCATCAACACCGGCTTACTATGTGTCTCGCATGCCGCGAAGACACCGGCGCCCTCCATCTCAGCCATTTCAATCTTCCCGTGCAGCTCGCGCAGCTGTCGGAATTTATCTGGATCACGAATCAACCATTCGCCACTTGCTACAGTTGCCATCTTGGGAATGAAGCTCTGTGCAACTGGGCCGGCATCTGCACTTGCGGGAAGAACAATCTCCATGCACTCATAGCCACGGGAAAGACGTTGCTCCAACCCTGAGGGGTTGGAGAGATAGGCGGCGAGGTCCTGCCGTACCCTGAAAGATAATCTGGTCATTTCAGGTCTAGGCTCATTTCTTCCACC
Source organism: Pseudomonas mandelii (assembly GCF_002251635.1). GTDB lineage: Bacteria > Pseudomonadota > Gammaproteobacteria > Pseudomonadales > Pseudomonadaceae > Aquipseudomonas > Aquipseudomonas mandelii_B. The sequence goes on along the minus strand of NZ_NMOJ01000137.1, from coordinate 61,123 downwards.
TTGCAGAACTGCCGTTCCCTCATAGGCGACTACACGCTCTGCCAAAACTACCTCGCCAAGTGCGCATTTATCGCGCATGCCCGCAGCAATCCCCATCATCACTACGTTACTAGGCTTGTATTCCGTGAGCAGCGTCGCGGTCACGGTCGCTGCATCGACATTACCGGCGGCAGCAAAGCACGCAACCATGCAGCTTGCTACGCTGCCATCCCTGCAGTTAATCGGTGCCTTCCATGTATGCAGGCCTGTGCTTGTAGTAGTCGGAGGCGCGTCAGCAGCGATACCGAGAGCTTGCTTCGCCGCTGCCAGCTCGGCTGCCAATGCGGTCAGAACCAGCACATCTGGCGGCAATGCCGAAATCCTGGCCTGTTCTTCTTGGTAGAAGACCTTCACTATCCGCTTGGCAATATCGGAAAACTCCAACACTGGCTCCTGAAGAGAGAGAGCAGGTAGGGACTTCACAACCGTGTTGCCGGAGAAAGGCATGAAGGTCAGAGGGTTGATCTGAAAAGAGCTGAGTACACCGAGAGCACCACTGCCATCTTCGCTGTTTGCTCCGAGCTGTAAGTCCAGCGGAAGAACTGGTGCAGACTTCTTGGCCATCTTGCGGGCTCTATCCGCTACTCCCTTACCTCCCCCCAAAACGATCATCGCTGTGGCATGTGCGATTTGCTCATCGCCCACGTTACCACCGGTCAATACCTCCTCATCCAGTGGAATAAGTTCTGCGACCCCTCGAGCGATCATTCCGTTTAAGAGTTTGCGCTGCTCTGGGTTCGCCCTAGTTTTTAACCTGTCGAAAGACGCTACGATTTTCAGGCGCGGCTTTGAACTTTCGTCCGGAAGGATGCGGTCAATGGTGCGAGCGACTGTCCAATCGAAAAGCAGAGGCTTCTGGTCGGCGTTGATCGGCTCAGCTGCAAAATATGCTACGAAACTTCCGCCAGAGTCGATGACCTCTTTCACGAGTTCATCAACAAAGGCATGAGCCTTATCGATTTGAGCGTTATCAGTGCTGTTGGAAATACTGCCCGCAAGAAGGATGCAGCTTTCGGCAAGTACGACGGAGTTGTTCATTGATAGTCCCGTTTTAATTTGATTTGCCTTCGTCGCCGATGCCTAGCGCAGTCGAGGCAGATTTTTGAAGGGAAAGGGACTATTAACCGTCGTAGAGGTCTGCGGCTTTGTAAAAGTAATCGCTGTGATGGAGCCCTGCCTGATCTTGGAAGGCGAGCCGAGTCAGCAACCCAGATGCCAAATGCGCGTCGCTTAGCTCCTCTGGAAGCCAAGTGGTGCTCTGTTTTGACGTTTTGAGTGCTGATGGCATGGCGTTCGCGGTCCTTCCTTGGTGCCATCTGTTGGCGGTCCCAAAAGTTATGGGGGCAAAGTGCTACCTTTCAAGGACGGAGTGGCAATTTGATGCGAAAAGAATCGAATTGCGAGGGCAAGGAATGAGAGGTAACAGCTTGTTACAAAAATGCCATGTGCTTGCGATGGATAATTGCGTTGTCGCAATAGAAAACTCCCAGCAGCTTGCGCCAGCTGAGAGTGGTACATCAAATAGTACACAGCCTAAAAAACTAAATGCCGGAAAGTGAGTTACTAAAGCCCTTGCAAACCCCCTGTGGGAGCGGGCTTGCTCGCGAATGCGGTGTGTCATTCAGCATTGATGTTGGCTGGCACACCGCTTTCGCGAGCAAGCCCGCTCCCACAGGGGATATGGGTAGCCCTATAGCTCAGCGATAGTCGTCTACCGGTACGCAGGCGCAGAACAAATTCCGGTCGCCATAGACGTTATCCACCCGATTCACCACCGGCCAATATTTGTGCGCCTTGGTGTGCGCATCCGGCGTCACCGCTTGCTCGATGCTGTAAGGCCGCTCCCAGACCCCGGTGATATCGGCCAGGGTATGCGGCGCTCGCTTCAGCGGATTGTCTTCGGCTGGCCAGTTACCGTTCTGCACCTCGGTGATTTCCGCGCGAATGCTCAGCATTGCGCCGATAAACCGATCCAGTTCGGCCTTTGACTCACTCTCGGTCGGCTCGACCATCAGAGTTCCCGGCACAGGAAACGACATGGTCGGCGCATGGAAACCGTAATCCATCAGGCGCTTGGCTACGTCCTCTTCACTGATCCCGGTCAGCGCCTTCAATGGCCGCAAATCCAGAATGCATTCGTGCGCGACCCGTTCGTTGCGCCCGGCGTAGAGCACTGGAAATGCTCCGGATAAATGCTGCGCCAGGTAATTCGCCGCAAGGATCGCCACCTCGCTGGCATCCGCCAATTGCGGGCCCATCATGGCGATGTACATCCAGCTGATCGGCAAAATACTCGCACTGCCCCACGGCGCGGCGCTGACTGCGCCGTTCTGCGGCAGCGGTCCTTCAATCGGCACCACCGGGTGATTGGCGACGAACGGCGCCAAGTGTGCGCGCACACCAATAGGGCCCATGCCCGGCCCACCGCCGCCATGGGGAATGCAGAACGTCTTGTGCAGGTTCATGTGGGAGACGTCGGCGCCAATGTCCGCCGGCCGGGCCAATCCCACCTGAGCGTTGAGGTTGGCGCCATCCATGTACACCTGGCCGCCGTGGCTGTGGATAACTTCACAGATTTCGCTGATGCCTTCCTCGTACACGCCATGGGTCGACGGATACGTCGCCATCAGGCAGGCGAGTCTGTCGCCCGCGTCCGCAGCCTTGCCTTTGAGGTCATCCAGATCGACGTTACCGGCCTCATCGCACTCGACGATCACCACGCGCATCCCGGCCATCTGCGCTGAGGCCGGGTTGGTGCCGTGGGCCGAAGACGGGATCAGGCAAATGTCTCGCGCGCCCTGATGACGGCTCTCGTGATATTTGCGGATCGCCAGCAGCCCGGCGTACTCGCCTTGGGCGCCGGAGTTGGGTTGCATGCAGATCGCGTCAAAACCGGTAATCGCGCAGAGCCAGCGCTCCAGCTCCTCGATCATCAGTGAATAACCCACCGCCTGCTCTTTCGGCACAAACGGGTGCAGGTTGGCGAACTGCGGCCAGGTGATGGGGATCATCTCGCTGGTGGCGTTGAGTTTCATGGTGCAGGAGCCCAGCGGGATCATCGATTGGTTGAGCGCCAGGTCCTTGTTCTCCAGCTGCTTGAGGTAGCGCAGCATCTCGGTTTCGCTGTGATGGGCGCTGAATACCGGATGACGCAGATAAGGCGAGGTGCGCAGCAGACCTGCGGGAATGCCGGAAGCAAGGGTTTCAGCGTCCAGTTCGTCGACGTTCAGCCCATGATCGGCACCGAGGAATACATCGAACAGTTTCGCTACCGTGGTTTCGTCAGAGGTTTCGTCGAGGCTCAGCCCCAACTGCCCGCGCCCGAGAATGCGCAAATTGATCTGTGCGGCCCGGGCACTTTCGATAATTGCCGTCTGAGTGCCACCGACCTCCAGCGTCAGCGTGTCGAAAAAGTGTGTGTTGAGGCGGGTGATGCCGTGGCGCTCCAGGCCAACGGCGAGAATGCTGGTCAGCCGATGGACGCGCTGGGCAATGCGTTTGAGCCCTTCCGGACCGTGGTAGACCGCATAGAAACTGGCGATATTGGCCAGCAGCACCTGAGCGGTGCAAATGTTCGAGTTGGCCTTCTCCCGGCGGATATGTTGCTCACGGGTTTGCAGGGCCATGCGCAGGGCGACGTTGCCGCGAGCATCTTTCGACACGCCGATGATCCGCCCGGGAATCGCGCGTTTGTACTCATCGCGACTGGCAAAAAACGCCGCGTGCGGTCCGCCGTAACCCATCGGCACACCGAAACGCTGGGACGAGCCGAACACCACGTCGGCGCCCAACTCCCCCGGCGGGGTCAGCAACAGCAGGCTCAGCAGATCCGTCGCAACACAGGCCAGCGCCTGCTGGGCATGCAGATGATCAATCAATGGGCGCAGATCGCGGATCTCGCCGTGGGTGTCGGGATATTGCAGCAACGCGCCAAACACCTGGTGCTGTTTCAAGTTATCCACAGTGTCGATGATCAGCTCGAAACCGAACCCTTCGGCTCGGGTCTGCACCACGGAGATGGTTTGCGGATGGCAATTCTCATCGACGAAGAACAGATTGCTTCTGGACTTGGCGACCCGTTTGGCCAGTGCCATGGCTTCCGCCGCCGCCGTGGCTTCATCGAGCAGGGAAGCGTTGGCCAGCTCGAGACCCGTGAGGTCGATGGTCAATTGCTGGAAATTCAGCAGCGCTTCGAGCCGGCCTTGAGCGATCTCCGGCTGATAAGGGGTGTAGGCGGTGTACCAACCGGGATTTTCCAGCACGTTACGCAGAATGACGGCCGGTGTGAGGGTGCCGTGGTAACCCATGCCGATCAGGCTGGTCCAGACCTGGTTCTGCTCGGCGTACCCGCGCAGCTTGGCCAGCGCGGCTTCTTCGTCGAGGGCGGGCGGCAAATCGAGCTCGCGGTTCAGGCGGATTCCCGGCGGTACCGTCTGCTCGATCAACTCGACCCGGCTGCCGAGGCCGAGGCTGTCGAGCATCGCCTGTTGCTCGGCAGCATCGGGGCCTAGGTGGCGGCGAAGGAAGGCATTGGGGTCGCGTAACTGGCTCAAGGACGGCAACTGGGACATGACGGGCTCTCTCTTGACTGGCGCTCAACGTCGATGCAACACGGTCAAACCAGCATAGCAGCCGCTGCCGACAGCGAACCTTTGAGCGGATNNGCAGGCTTGCTCCCACAGGGGGAAATCCGGCAGGCGAAAAAAAGCCCCGACTAGTCGGGGCTTTGGGATGACGCTTAAGGCTTACTCGCCGATGGCGGCCTTGTAGCCGGCTGCATCGAGCAGGTTTTCCAGATCAGCCGGGTTGCTTGGCTTGAGTTTGAAGATCCAGGCGCCGTACGGGTCGGAGTTCAACAGCTCAGGCTCGCCGCTCAAGGCATCGTTGATCGCGATCACTTCACCGGATACCGGGGAGTAAATGTCGGATGCGGCTTTAACCGACTCAACGACACCGGATTGATCACCGGCAGCGAATACTTTTCCGACTTCGGTCAGCTCAACGAACACTACATCGCCCAAGGCTTCCTGAGCGTGATCGGAGATCCCGACGGTCACAGTGCCGTCAGCTTCCAGACGGGCCCATTCGTGACTTTCGGCAAAACGCAGGTCGGCAGGGATATCGCTCATAGTCTGTGTCCTCAAGATTAAATGTCAGCGGCCTTTGCCTGCCGAAAAAGTTAGATCAAGGTTTTGCCATGGCGCACGAAGGTCGGTTTGACCACTCGAACCGGGTACCACTTACCGCGGATTTCCACTTCGGCCCGATCGGCAGTGGCCGTCGGCACACGCGCCAGTGCTATCGACTTGCTAAGCGTAGGAGAGAAACTACCACTGGTGATCTCTCCTTCGCCAACATTGGCGATACGAACCACTTGGTGAGCGCGCAAAACCCCACGCTCCTCAAGGACCAGACCGACCAGTTTGTGCTGCACACCACCCGCCCGCTCGGCTTCCAGGGCACTGCGACCGATGAACTGGCGAGTGGCCGGTTCCCAGGCAATGCTCCAGGCCATGTTCGAGGCCAGCGGTGAAACGTCTTGATGAATGTCCTGGCCGTACAGGTTCATGCCGGCTTCGACACGCAAGGTATCCCGGGCACCCAGACCGATAGGGGAAATGCCCGCACCCACCAGGTCGTTGAAAAATCCTGGGGCCTGATTGGCTGGCAGAACGATTTCAAGGCCATCTTCGCCGGTATAACCGGTACGCGCGATGAACCAGTCGCCGTCAGGCTGGCCTTCAAAAGGCTTGAGCATCTGGATCAGGTTGCCGCGGGACTGGGTCACCAGTTCGGAAATCTTGTGCCGGGCCTGAGGCCCTTGAATGGCCAGCATCGCCAGTTCGGAGCGCTCGCTGAGCTGCACATCGAAACCGTCGAGATGGGCCTGCATCCAGGCGAGGTCCTGATTGCGGGTGGAGGCGTTGACCACCAGCCGATAACCGTCCTCGAGGCGGTAGACGATCATGTCGTCGACGATGCCGCCGCGCTCGTTGAGCATCGTGCTGTACAAAGCACGGCCAGGGCTATGCAAACGATCGACATCATTGGCCAGCAGGTGCTGGAGCCATTCCTTGGCCTGAAGGCCTGTGACATCAATCACGGTCATATGAGATACATCGAACACCCCGCAGTCGCGTCGCACCTGATGGTGCTCTTCAACTTGCGAGCCGTAATGCAGAGGCATATCCCAACCGCCAAAATCGACCATTTTCGCGCCGAGGGCGAGATGCAGGTCATACAGAGGCGTACGCTGTCCCATGGGTTTCTCCTTCCGGGCGTGGCGAAGGTGCGGGTCGGTGCTGCACGGGGTGAAAGCCTTGAAATAGAAGGCTCTCAGCCGATCTCAGCTACCAGGTCCGTAGGACGGACCGCACCGAATGCCGCGCATTGTAGCCTCAAGGTGTAGGACTGACACCTAGGCGTTTCGATGCGCCGAACGTCGAATCAATCCGATGACCGGTAACAGCCCGACCAAAACCAGGGTCAGGGCCGGCAGAGAAGCCCTAGCCCANTCCCCTTCACTGGTCATTTCAAAGATCCGTACCGCCAGGGTGTCCCAGCCAAACGGGCGCATCAGCAGGGTCGCAGGCATTTCCTTGAGCACATCGACGAACACCAGCAGCGCCGCGCTCAATGTCCCCGGCAGCAATAGCGGCAGATACACTTTGCAAAACAGTCGTGGCCCACTTACGCCGAGGCTACGTGCCGCTTCGGGCAAAGATGGCCGTATTCGCGCCAGGCTGCTTTCCAGCGGTCCGTAGGCCACCGCAATGAAACGCACCAGATAGGCCAGCAACAACGCCGACAGACTGCCCAGCAGCAATGGCTTGCCCGCGCCACCGAGCCAGCCCGACAATGGGATGATCAACTCACGGTCCAGGTAGCTGAACGCCAGCATGATCGACACCGCCAGCACAGAGCCCGGCAAGGCATAGCCGANATTGGCCAGGCTGACACCGGAGCGGATCGCCCGGGTCGGTGCCAGTCGCCGGGCAAATGCCAGTATCAAGGCAGCGCCGACGGTGATCAGCGCCGCCATGCCGCCCAGGTACAAGGTGTGGACGATCAGCCCGGCGTAACGCTCATCCAGGTCGAAGCGCCCACGCTGCCAGAACCACACCACCAGTTGCAGCATCGGAATGACAAACGCACAGGCGAACACCAGGCCACACCAAGTCATGGCCGCCAACGCTTTGAAACCCCGCAGGTGGTACAGCGCCTGGACCCGGGGTCGCTCATTGCTCGTGTGGTTGGCCCCGCGAGCACGATGTTCGCCGTACAACACGATCATCACCACCAGCAGTAACAGGCTGGCCAGTTGCGCGGCGGTGGAGAGGCTGAAAAATCCGTACCAGGTTTTGTAGATCGCCGTGGTGAAGGTGTCGAAGTTGAACACCGACACCGCACCGAAGTCCGCCAGGGTTTCCATCAACGCCAACGCCACGCCAGCACCAATCGCTGGCCGCGCCATTGGCAAGGCGACTCGCCAGAACGCCTGCCACGGCGATTGACCCAGCACCCGCGCCGCTTCCATCAGGCCTTTGCCCTGGGCCAGGAACGCAGTGCGCGCCAGCAGGTAGACGTAGGGATAGAACACCAGCACCAGTACCAGGATGACGCCACCGGTGGAGCGCACTCTCGGTAACCTGAGACCGGTGCCGAACCATTCCCGCAGCAGGGTTTGCACGGGGCCGGCGAAATCCAGCAAGCCGACGAAGACGAAGGCCAGCACGTAAGCCGGAATGGCAAATGGCAGCATCAGCGCCCAGTCCAGCCAGCGCCGCCCGGGAAATTCGCAGAGGCTGGTCAGCCAGGCCAGGCTCACGCCGAGCAGCGTGACGCCGATACCGACGCCAAGCACCAACGTCAGTGTATTGCCCAATAGGCGCGGCATCTGGGTGTCCCATAGGTGGGACCAGATTTGCTGATCGATGGTTTGCCAGGAGAAGAACAGGACACTCAGAGGCAGCAGGACCAGCGCGGCGATGGTGAAGACCGGCAGGTACCAGCGGCGTTGGGCGGGGTGGGCCAAGGGGATTCTCTCGTTTTAAATGATTGTGCCCACGCTCTGCGTGGGCACACATCTGGTGACGCTCTGCGTCACGCTTCGACGCGGAGCGTCGAGGGATGCATGCGTCACGCTTCGACGCGGAGCGTCGAGGGATGCATTCCCACGCAGAGCGTGGGAACGATCAAGTCGGCAGAGATTTCGCCGACTGCATTCAGCGGCGCATTATATCGTCGGACTCAGTTCCAGCCAGCCCGATCCATCATGCGAATCGCTTCAGCCTGACGCTTGCCGGCAATTTCCACCGGTAGCGTATCCGCCACAAACTTGCCCCAGCTGGCCACTTCCGCAGACGGTTGAACCGCAGGGTTGGCCGGGAATTCCTGGTTCACGTCAGCGAAGATCTTCTGTGCTTCAGGCGTCGTCATCCACTCAACCAGGGCTTTGGCGGCTTCCGGGTGCGGTGCATGCTTGGTCAGGCCGATGCCCGACAGGTTGACGTGCACGCCACGGTCGCCCTGGTTCGGCCAGAACAGCTTCACCGCCAGGTCCGGCTTCTGCTTGTGCAGGCGGCCATAGTAGTAGGTGTTGACGATACCCACGTCGCACTGCCCGGCGTTGATGGCTTCAAGCACTGCGATGTCATCGGAGAACACGTCGGTGGACAGGTTATTCACCCAACCCTTGAGGATCTTCTCGGTTTTGTCGGCACCGTGCACTTCGATCATGGTGGCCGTCAGGGACTGGTTGTAGACCTTCTTCGCGGTACGCAGGCACAGGCGACCTTCCCAGTTTTTATCCGCCAGCCCTTCGTACGTGGTCAGCTCGCCCGGTTTCACCCGATCGGTGGAGTAGGCGATGGTCCGCGCCCGCAGGCTCAGGCCAGTCCAGGCGTGAGCGGAGGAGCGGTATTGCAGCGGGATGTTGGCGTCGATCACCTTGGAGGTAAACGGTTGCAGGATGCCCATCTGCTCGGCCTGCCAGAGGTTGCCGGCGTCGACGGTCAGCAGCAGGTCAGCCGTAGCGTTTTCGCCTTCGGCCTTGATCCGCTGCATCAGCGGGGCTTCCTTGTCGGTGATGAACTTCACCTGCACCCCGGTTTTCTGGGTGTAGGCATCGAAGACCGGCTTGATCAGCTCGTCGATACGCGAGGAGTAAACCACCACCTCGTCAGCGGCCTGGGCAGTGGTGGTGCCGATCAGGGTCAGGGCGAGTGCAGTCAGTAGACGCTTCGGTGCCAACATGGGAGCGGTCTCTCGATTGGAAAAGTGAGGGCAAATGATAAGGACTCACATTTACCATCTCAATCGATCAGTTGGCGGAGGAGTTACCAGATGTTGCACGGTTTGAAATACAGGGTGGATGTACCGGCCCCTTCGCGGGCAAGCCCGCTCCCACAGAGATCACTTGAATCCTTGTGGGAGCGGGCTTGCTCGCGAAGGGGCCATCTGCCCCGGCGAAAATCTCAGGCCTTGGCGAGCGCTGGCAAATCCCCGATCAACCCCAGCGCTTCGCGCACGAACAACGCCTTGGCTTCCGGCATCTGGTCGACCATCTTCAACCCGGCATTACGCAACCAGCGAACCGGCAACGGATCCGCCTGGAACAAGCGCTCAAAGCCTTCCATCGCCGCCATCAACGCCAGGTTATGCGGCATGCGTCGACGCTCGTAACGGCTNAGCACCTTCACATCCGCCAACCGCTCGCCACGCTCCGCCGCTTGCAGCAGCACTTCGGCCAGCACGGCGGCATCGAGGAAACCGAGGTTGACGCCCTGCCCGGCCAGCGGATGGATGNCGTGCGCCGCATCGCCGATCAGCGCCAGGCCTTCAGCCACATAACGCTTGGCATGGCGCTGGCGCAGTGGCACGCACAGACGCGGGTCGGCGCTGAGCACCGTGCCGAGTCGGCCTTCGAAGGCCCGCTCCAGCTCTTGGCAGAAGCTGTCGTCATCCAGCGCCATCAGGCGTTCGGATTCAGCAGGTGTGGTCGACCAGACGATCGAACACCAATCCTGCTGACCATCGCGCTCCAGCGGCAGAAACGCCAATGGACCGTTGTCGGTGAAGCGCTGCCACGCGGTCATTTGATGAGGTTTGGAGCTGCGCACGCTGGTGACAATCGCATGGTGCAGATAGTCCCACTCGCGCGTCGCCACGCCGGTCAGGCGCCGCACCGCCGAGTTGGCGCCATCCGCCGCAATCACCAGGGGTGCGCGCAAGGTGCGGCCATCGGCCAACGTCAGCAGCCAGTCATCACCGGAGCGACGCATCTGCTCCAGGCGCGCATTGGCCAGCAAGCCCAGGTCGCAGTCGTGCAGACGATCCAGCAAGGCATCCTGAACCACGCGGTTCTCGACGATATGGCCCAGGACGTCGGCATGCACACTGGCGGCCGAGAAACGGATCTGCCCGGTGCCGCTGCCGTCCCAGACGTGCATGTCGGTGTAAGGGCTGGNGCGCCGATTGNCGATGCCGTCCCACACGCCCANGCGCTCGAGAATTCGCTGGCTGGCCGCCGACAAGGCGCTCACCCGAGGTTCGAACGGCGCCTGGACATCGAAGGGTTTGACGCTCATCGGACTGCCGTCCAGCAGCAGAACTTCCAGCCCGCTGTCCTGCAGCGCCAGCGCCAAGGCGCTCCCGACCATTCCGGCCCCGACAATCAGCACATCTGCGCGCATGTCCATGCTTTAAGCCTGTCTCGCTGGCGGCTTGCGCCGCACGTAAAGGGTTTTGTCGACCCGCGCCACCANGGNGCCGGCACCGTCATGAATATCGACCTGCAACTGCGGCAGGTATTTTTCGCCGTTCGCTGTCTGTCGGCGGATCTCGTCGAGCAAGGTCTCGTCGATGCTGAAGCGGGCATACACCGGGCCTTTGCCCGGCGAGATGAAATCGATACTCGCGGCCTTGTCCCAGACGATGTAGTCGCGACCCAGGTTCTCCATCAACAGCAACATGTAGAACGGGTCGACCATGGAATACAGGCTGCCGCCAAATTGCGTGCCGACGTAATTACGGTTGTACCAACTCAGGCCCATGGACACTTGAATGTCCCGGAAGTCATCGCTGATGTGCTGCACCCGCACCCCGGCGCCGAGGTACGGCGGGTAGAAGGTCATGAACCACCGCATCAACCGCGCTTTGCCGAATGTGTCAGTCAGCCACTTAAGCATCAGGACGCGTACCCAGGCCCATGGCTTGCCGGGCGAACCAGCGCTTGGCCGGCGGCAGCAGATCGAGACCGAGCAGACCAATGTTACGGCCCAGCGAAACCAGTGGCTGGGTGCTGCCGAACAAACGGGTCACCTGATCGGAGAACCCCACGGTCAGGTTCTGATCCATGCGCTGACGCTCGCGATAAGCCTGCAAGGTCGCGAAGTCACCGGGCGATGTGTCGCTCGCCAGCAGCGCATCGGCCAGGGCTTGAGCATCACGCAGCGACAGGTTGAAACCCTGGCCGGCAATCGGGTGCAGGCTGTGGGCNGCATTGCCGAGGACTGCCAGGTGGGAGCGTACTTGCTCTTCGGCTTCGATCAGTGTCAACGGGTAGAGATGCCGCGCGCCCACCTGCTTCAGGGTGCCGAGGCGATAACCGAACACGCCCTGCAACTCACTAAGGAAGCTACGCTCATCCAGCGCCGCCAAGCGTTGCGCGTCCATGCCGATGCGCGTCCAGACCAGCGCGCAACGATTGTCCGGCAGCGGCAGCAAGGCCATCGGGCCTTCATCGGTGAAGCGCTCGAAGGCTTCGCCGTTGTGTGCCTCGCTTGGGGTGATGTTGGCGATCAGCGCACTCTGGTTGTACGGACGCTTTTTGATGCCGATGCCCAATTGCTCGCGCANACCGGATCGGCCGCCATCAGCGAGCACGGCGAGGTCGCATTCCAGGGTGGTTTCATCATTGAGGGTCAGGCGATAGCCGTCAGGCAGCGGCTCCATGCGCGTGACTTCCGCCGGGCAACGCCAGCTCACCACTTCTTTGTCCAAACCTTGCCACAGGCATTGGCCGAGCCAGGCGTTTTCCACCACGTAACCGAGGGCAGGCACGCCTTCCTCCATCGCGGATAACCGCGCAGTGGAGAAGCGCCCACGGTCCGACACATGAATCTGCTTGATCGGCTCGGCGCGGCGGGAGATTTCCTGCCACACGCCCAACCGTTGATAAATCTGTTTGGCCCCGTAGGACAGCGCCGAAGAACGAGCGTCATAGCTCGGCTGATACGTATCGCCGGGGGCAAACGGCTCGATCAGCACGATCTTCCAGCCACGGGCCTTGGCCCCGGCCTGCAACGCCAACGCCAGGCTGGCGCCGACCAGACCACCACCGATAATGGCCAGATTGACTCGACTCATGCCGCTTGTGTCCGCGCGGCGGCCATCAAGGCCTCGATCTCGGCGACCGTTTTCGGCACGCCTTGGGTCAGGATTTCACAACCGTNTTTGGTCACCACCACGTCGTCCTCGATGCGCACGCCAATGCCACGCCATTTCTTTGCTACGTTCTGGTTGTCCGGCGAAATATAAATGCCGGGTTCCACGGTCAACGCCATGCCGACTTCCAGCACGCGCCATTCGCCGCCGACCTTGTACTCGCCCACATCGTGGACATCCATGCCCAGCCAGTGGCCGGCGCGGTGCATATAAAACGCACGGTAGGCTTCGCTGGCGATCAACTCGTCGACATCGCCCTGCAACAGCCCCAGCTTCACCAGCCCGGCAGTAATGACTTTTACCGTCGCTTCATGGGCCTGGTTCCAGTGTTTGTTCGGCGCAATTTCGGCAAAGGCAGCTTCCTGGGACGCCAGCACAANCTCGTAAATCGCTTTNTGCTCGGGCGAAAACCTGCCGTTGACCGGCCAGGTACGGGTGATGTCGCTGGCGTAGCAGTCAATCTCGCAACCGGCATCGATCAGCACCAGGTCGCCGTCCTTTAGCACCGCGTCATTCTGCTGATAATGCAGGATGCAGCTGTTGCGCCCGGCGGCGACGATGGAGCCATAGGCCGGCATTTTCGCGCCGCCCTTGCGAAATTCGTAATCCAGCTCGGCTTCGAGGCTGAACTCATGCAGCCCGGCCCGACTGGCCTGCATCGCCCGGATATGCGCCTGAGCGGAAATCCGNGCGGCCTCGCGCATCACTTTCACTTCTGCCGCCGATTTATACAGGCGCATGTCGTGGAGCAGATGATCCAGGGCAACAAATTCGTTCGGCGGCTGGGCGCCCAGGTGCGCTTTAGAGCGGATCACGTTGATCCACTCCATCACATGCCGGTCGAACTCGGCGTTGCTGCCCATCGCCGAGTACACCCGGTCACGGCCTTCAATCAGGCCGGGCAGGATGTCGTCGATGTCGGTGATGGGGAATGCATCGTCGGCGCCAAAGTCACGGATCGCGCCTTCGGTGCCGGCGCGCAGGCCGTCCCACAATTCGCGTTCGGCGTTGCGTTCGCGGCAGAACAGCACGTACTCACCATGCTGGCGACCGGGCATCAGCACGATCACCGCTTCGGGTTCGGGAAAACCGCTCAGGTACTGGAAGTCGCTGTCCTGGCGGTAGACGTGCTCGACATCACGATTGCGAATGGCCACGGCAGCGGCCGGCAGAATCGCGATGCTGTTGGGTTCCATCTGCGCCATGAGCGCCTTGCGGCGACGGCTGTATTCCGATTTCGGGATATGAATCATGGGCAGATGGCGTTCCCTGGCAAACGATTAATGCAGCGACGGCTTGGCAGCTGGCGGCACGTCGGCTTTTTTGGTTTCGGAGAACAGCAGCAGCGGCGCGACGCGCAGGTATTCCATCACTTCCATGTAGTCGCCTTCGCCGTCTTCGGACTCTTCCAGGGCATCTTGCACCTGGGAAATAGCCGCCAGATCCTGCAAGACTTCAGTGGCTTCGGTGCTCAGCATGCTGCTGTCTCGGCAGTTCAGGCCGAAACCGCTGAGGAAGCCCTGGCACCATTGGCCCAGTGCCGCGGCACGGTCAGCCAGCGGAGCGTCGTCGGTCGGCANCAGCAGGACTACGGTCACGTCGTCGCCGGTGAGCTCGCCCTTGACCATCTCCTGCAAGCCGATCAAGGCGTTGCGGACATTATCCTCTGGTGCGTTTTCGAGCAGCTCGGCGGCATCGATCAACCATTCTTCTGCATTGAAGCCGGCACCGGCGCAACTGCGGCCGAGCAGCAGGCCATGCAGTTCGGCAGGCGAGACGTTATGACCGCTGGAAGTCAGCAGTTTGGAAAAAGCGTCGTACGGGGAGTTCTGAATAGGCATGGTGAGCTAGGCGCCAGACGGCGCAATGTCTAGAATGAAGCGCTGTATCCTACATCGACAGACTCGCCAAGACTATTAAAGGCTGTCCGCCATCTACCATCCATCAGACCTAATTCAGTGGACACAATGGAAGACACCGAACTGCAAGCGCTGATGGCCAGACTCGAGTTGCTAATTGATCGGGTCGAGCAACTTAAGAGTCAAAACGGACTCCTATTAGCTCAGGAAAAGACCTGGCGCGAGGAACGCGCTCACCTCATTGAAAAAAACGAAATCGCCCGGCGTAAGGTCGAATCGATGATTTCGCGCCTGAAGGCCCTGGAGCAAGACTCATGAGTTCAAGCAATAGCGTTACCGTGCAGATCCTCGACAAAGAATATTCGATCATCTGCCCCCAGGAAGAACGCAGCAACCTGGTAAGTGCTGCCCGCTACCTGGACGGCAAAATGCGTGAAATCCGCAGCAGCGGCAAAGTCATCGGTGCCGACCGCATCGCCGTGATGGCTGCGCTGAACATTACCCACGATCTGCTGCANAAGGAAGAACGCCCGGATGTGCAGGCCAGCGGCTCGACTCGCGAGCGAGTTCGCGACCTGCTGGATCGCGTCGATCTGGTGCTCGCCACCGATCCGGACGTCACCAAGGGCTGAAACACGAAACCGCTTGGGGTATACTCGCAACACTCCCTGGGGTGCTTGCCAGTTGACGATGTCCCTGAGCCGATTCGCACTACCCTGGAAGTTGCACGTTGGGCTGGTGTGCATGTCCGCTAGACGGAAAGCCTTAAAGCCTACTGCATCTTCCACCTTGAACTTTCGGGTTCAAGGGCTAAGTCGACAGCGGCTCTGCCGGGGAGCCTGATTCCAGTCCGATGCCGGTTTAAATACCGGCATCGGCTTTTTTACGGGTACGCTTTACCTATCCGTCCTGCCGAAGCCTGAATCCATGACCGAACCTGCGTTGCTGCCCCGCCCGCAACTTCGACGCATGCTGCGCAAGGCCCGCCGCGCACTGACCCCCAGTCAGCAACGCCAGGCGGCTCGCGGGCTGTACAAGCAATTAGCCCAGCAGCCGCTGTTTCGCCGCGCCAAACATATTTCTCTTTATCTGCCCACCGACGGTGAAATCGACCCGCGTATTTTGCTGCGTGCCGCTCAGCGTCGAGGCAAGGCAACGTATCTACCGGTGTTGAGTGCCTGGCCGCGAACCAAAATGGTGTTCCAGCGGATTCGTCCCGGTGAAAAACTCAAACCCAACCGCTTTCGTATTCTCGAACCCCGGCACAACCTCGCCCGCCAGCGCAAAGTCTGGGCGCTGGACCTGGTGTTGTTGCCATTGGTGGGATTTGACGACGTCGGCGGCCGCCTGGGAATGGGCGGCGGTTTCTACGATCGAAGCCTCGCCTACCTCGCCAGGCGCCAAAGCTGGCGCAAGCCGACGCTGCTGGGGCTGGCCCACGAATGTCAGAAAGTAGAACGTTTGGCTCAGGCGAGCTGGGATGTGCCGTTGCAAGGAACGGTTACAGACAAGGCGTGGTATTTCGCAGGCTAGACGCCACTGGAGTCAGCGGCGTCCGAAAGACAGGCTCAGCGCTTGAAGGCCGACGGCTGTTGTTGCTGTGCGATTTCGATTGGCGCGTCAGTCTTGTTGTTCCACAGGCTTTGGGCATACCCGGTGGTCACGACGCCCAGACCAAACAAAATAACCAAAATCCATAGTAAATCCGGTTTACGTTGCATCGATTGCCCCCCNAAGGCACATCAACACGATGACAGCAGCGGTTTCCGTTATAGGTGTAGGCCGTGCAGCAGCGTCAAGCTTAGAAGGCCGGCATTTTGCGACAACGTGAACTGACACGCAAACGCTGGCGTCAACCGACTGTCGGTTTGTCATGGAATTGCCCGACAACTTGCCCACTCACCTCGCAAGGAGCAAAAACCATGGCCCATTGGCTGATGAAATCCGAGCCCGACGAACTTTCCATCAACGGCCTGGAAAAGCTCGGCGAAGCCCGCTGGGACGGGGTTCGCAACTACCAGGCGCGCAACTTCCTGCGGGCGATGGCAGTGGGCGACGAGTTTTTCTTCTATCACTCCAGTTGCCCGGAGCCCGGGATTGCCGGGATCGGAAAGATTATTCAAGCGGCGTATCCGGACCCAACGGCGCTGGAGCCGGAAAGTCATTACTACGATCCAAAGGCCACGCCAGAGAAAAACGCCTGGAGCGCGATTGACGTTGCGCATGTCGAGACGTTTGCCAAGGTGTTGAAGCTGGATTACTTGAAGCAGCAGACGGCGTTGGCCGAGATGCCGCTGGTGCAGAAAGGCTCGCGACTGTCGGTGATGCCCGTTACCGCCGAGCAATGGGCAGCGGTGCTGGGCCTGCGCTGAAAAAAGCTGCACTGCCCGCCGCTCTGACCTGGATCGGTCAGGCGTGACACCCAGTTGACAGATATCAAGTCGGCCCGCCGCTTGCCTGTCAGACTACGATGCTACAGACGCAGGATGCCGACATGTCGATTCACAGCCGCTCTTCACTTTTTTTCGCCTTTTTACTGGGGGCTTTGCTCCTGGCCGCTGGGGGGTTTGGTTATTGGAAGTCGACCCTTAGCCGACTGCCCGAAGGGTTGTATGTCGGTAATGGTCGACTTGAAGCCACTGAAGTGCAGATCGCCAGCAAAACACCCGGACGGCTGGCCGAAGTCCTGGTGGATGAAGGCGACAAGGTGACCAAGGGTCAACTGCTGGCGCGCATGGACACCCGCACCCTCGAAGCCCAGCGCGCCCAGGCCGAAGCCGAAGTGCTGCGCGCCAAGGAAAACTTCAATGCCGCCCAGGCCAATGTGCAACTGCGCCAGAGCGAGCAACGGCTTGCCCATCAAGAGCTCAACCGCTCCCAGGAATTGTTCAAGCGCGGTTTCTCCAGTGGCCAGATCATCGATCAACAGCAGTCGCGCTTCGACACCGGCAACGCGGCCGTCACCGCCGCCCGTGCGCAGGTGTCCGCCGTCGGCGCAGCCATTGGCGCGGCAAAGGCACAAGTCGCTCAGCTGACCAGCGAAATTGACGACAGCAGCCTGCGGGCGCCCATTGACGGGGTGATCCAGCTGCGCATGGCCGAACCCGGCGAAGTCCTCGGTGCCGGTGGGCGGGTATTGTTGCTGATTGATCCCAACGATCAGTACATGAACCTCTATCTCGCCGCCTCCGTCGTCGGACGCCTGGCGGTCGGTGATGAAGCGCGGATCTTGCTGGACGCCCTGCCCGGCCAGCCGTTGCCGGCGAAAATCAGCTTCGTGGCGGCCAAATCGCAGTTCACACCCAAAGAAGTCGAGACCCGCGACGAACGTCAGAAACTGGTGTTTCGGGTCAAGCTCCGCCTGACCCAACCCAGCAGCGCGCCCCAGGCCAAACCGGGAATGCCCGGTAACGGCTACGTGCGCACCGCGCCCATTGGCTGGCCGGCCAATCTTCAATGACCGGCCTGGCGCTGCATGCCGAAGGCCTTCAGCACCATTATGGCCAACAGCAGGTGCTGACCGACATCACGTTCAGCCTGCCTGCCGGCACCCGGTGCGGGTTGATCGGTCCGGACGGCGCGGGGAAATCCAGCCTGCTGGGATTGATCGCCGGCGTGAAGACGCTGCAAGACGGCCAACTGGACGTGCTCGGCGGCTCGATCAAGGACCGCCGCCACCGTAACAGCCTGTACCCACGCATCGCCTTCATGCCCCAAGGCCTGGGCGGCAACCTGTACCCCGAACTGTCCATCAGCGAGAACATCCACTTCTTCGCCACCTTGTTCGGGCTGTCCGGGGCCGAATGCGATCAGCGCATGCAAAGTCTGCTGCTCGCCACCGATCTCCTGCGATTTGCCGAGCGCCCGGCGGGCAAGTTATCGGGCGGGATGAAACAGAAGCTCGGCCTCTGTTGTGCGCTGATTCATGAACCCGACCTGCTGATCCTCGATGAACCGACCACCGGTGTCGATCCGTTGTCCCGGCGGCGCTTCTGGGAGTTGATTGATGACGTCCGCCGTCAACGCCCGCAATTGACGCTGCTGGTTGCCACNGCCTACATGGAAGAAGCCGAGCAGTTCGAACACTGCCTGATGCTGGATCGCGGCAAACTGATCGCCGACGGCCTCAGCAGCGAATTGGCGGCCGCGACCCCCAGCGGCAAGCTCGATGAAGCCTTTACCCACTTTCAGGGCGACACCGGCCGTGACAACCAGCCGCTGGTGATCCCTGCCCGGACCAACGCCACGGCCGACATTGCCATCGAAGCCCATGACCTGACCCTGCGCTTCGGCGATTTCACGGCGGTGGACAAGGTTAGCTTCGCCATCGGCCGCGGCGAGATCTTCGGGTTCCTGGGCTCNAANGGTTGCGGCAAGACCACCACCATGAAAGTCCTCACCGGGCTGATGCCGGCCACCGAAGGCAGCGCCACGCTGCTCGGCAACCCAGTGAACGCCAAGGATCTGGCCACCCGCAAGCGCGTCGGGTTCATGTCCCAGAGCTTCTCGCTCTATGGCGAGCTCAGCGTGCGGCAGAATCTGGATTTGCACGCCCGGTTGTTCGATTTGCCCAAGGCCGAGAGCGCGCAACGCATCGACGAGTTGATCCAGCGCTTCAACCTGGGCAGCGTCGCTCATCAGCCATCCGGAGCACTGCCCCTGGGCCTGCGCCAACGGCTATCCCTGGCGGTGGCGGTGCTGCATCGCCCGGAAGTGCTAATCCTCGACGAACCGACCTCCGGCGTCGACCCGGCCGCACGGGATGATTTCTGGCGGCTGCTGATCGAATTGTCCCGCGAACAGGGCGTGACGATNTTCCTGTCCACCCACTTTATGAACGAGGCCCAACGCTGCGACCGCATCTCCCTGATGCACGCCGGCAAGGTCCTCGCCTGCGACACCCCGGCAGCCCTGCAACTGCAGTTCAAGGGCCAGACACTGGAGGCGGCGTTCGTCACCTGCCTCGAGCAGGCCCAAGGCCCGATCGCGGCGGCAGCACCGCCAGCGCCCATCGACACGACGCTCGCACCGGCCGCCCCGATGCAAGATAGCCGCTTCAGTTTTGGACGGTTGCGGGCGCTGGCGAGTCGTGAAGGCAAGGAGCTGCTGCGCGATAAAGTGCGCATGGCCTTCGCCCTGCTGGGGGCGATGTTCATGATGGTGATCTTCGGCTACGGGATTTCCCTGGATGTGGAAAAACTCGCCTTCGCGGTTTACGACCAGGACCAGACGCCACAAAGCCGGGCGTATCTGGAGGCTTTCCGCAGCTCCCGTTACTTCGATGAACAACCGCCCATCCGCGATACAGCGCAATTGCATCGACGATTACAGCGCTCGGAAATCAAACTGGCGCTGGAAATCCCGCCCGGCTTTGGCCGCGACCTCTACGCCGGTCGCCAACCCACGGTAGCCGCGTGGCTCGACGGCGGCATGCCGTTTCGCGCGGAGACCAGCCGCAACTATGTGGAAGCGGTACACCAGGCCAACCTGGTGCAATTGGCCGAGCAGTCCAGCCCCGCACTGAACCGACAAGCGGTCGCCAAACTGGAAACCCGCTTCCGCTACAACCAGGATGTGGTCAGCGTGAATGCCATCGGNCCCGGCGTGATGGCGCTGATCCTGGCGTTTATCCCTGCGATGCTCACCGCGCTGGGCATCGTGCGCGAGAAAGAGCTGGGCTCGATCACCAACTTCTATGCCACGCCCCTGACCCGCCTGGAATTCCTGTTAGGTAAGCAAGCGCCGTATCTGGCCATCAGTCTGATCAACCTCGCCGTCCTGACAGCCATGAATCGCTGGCTGTTCGGCGTGCCTTTCAAGGGCAGCGCCCTGACCCTGGCCTTCGGCGGACTGCTCTACGTGCTGGCGACCACCAGCATGGGCCTGTTGATTTCGGCGTTCACCCGAACCCAGATTGCCGCCATTCTCGGCACCATGATCATTACCAGCCTGCCGACCATCCAGTTCTCCGGGCTGATCGTGCCGCGCTCGTCCCTGGAAGGCGCGGCCGCAGTCATGGGGATGCTGTTTCCGGCGGGTTACTTCCTCGATATAGCAGTTGGCACGTTTACCAAGGCCCTGGACATCCGACAGTTGTGGCCGCAATGCCTGGCACTGTTCGGGTTCTTCCTGGGGTTTACCGGCCTTAGTTTGATCATGCTCAAGAAGCAGGAGGCCTGATGCACAAGCTCGCTCACATCCTGCGCCTGGGTATCAAGGAACTCACCAGCCTGCGCCACGACAGCGTGTTGCTGCTGTTTCTGGCCTACGCCTTTACTGTTGCGATCTACATGCCCGCCGCCGGCTCGGTAATTGGCGTGCACAACGCCAGCGTGGCCTTTGTCGATGAAGACCACAGCGACCTGTCACGACAATTGGCGCAAGCCCTGCAGCCACCGGAATTCCAGGCGCCGGTGTCGTTGCCGTATGAACAACTGGACGACGTGCTGGACAGCGGGCGATATACCTTCGTCATCAATGTCCCGGCAAATTTCCAGGCAGATCTGTTGGCTGGCCGCCAGCCAGCGGTGCAGGTCAACGTCGACGCCACCGCCATGAGCCAGGCGTTTATGGGGGCGGGCTACATCGGACGAATTTTCCAGCGCGAATTGCTGACCTACAGTGACCAGGACGATGCGGCGAGCAAAGCTCCCGTGCTGTTGACCACGAGAGCGCTGTTCAATACCAACCTGGAGGGCGGCTGGTTCCTGGCGGTGATCCAGATCGTCAACAACATCACCATCCTGGCCATCGTGCTGACCGGCACCGCGCTGCTGCGCGAGCGCGAGCACGGCACGCTTGATCATTTATTGGTACTGCCGCTGACCGCACTGGAAATCATGCTGGCGAAAATCTGGAGCAACATGCTGGTGGTGGTGCTGTGCACCTGGCTGTCCCTGGAGCTGGTGGTCAAAGGCTTGCTCGGCGTGCCGCTGGCCGGGTCCATGAGCCTGTTCTTGCTGGTGACAGCCGTTTATCTGTTCGCCAGCACAGCGCTGGGAATATTCCTCGCAACCCTCGCCCGCTCGACACCGCAATTCGGCCTGCTGGCAATTCCGGTGATCATCCCGATGTTGCTGCTCTCCGGCGGCAGTACGCCGCTCGACAGCATGCCGCAATGGCTGCAATGGGTTATGCAGGGCTCGCCATCGACGCACTTCGTCAGCCTGAGTGCCGCGATCCTGTTTCGCGACGCGGGTATCAATGTGGTGTGGCCGGACTTGCTGGCATTGAGCGCCATTGGCCTGCTGTTTTTTAGCGTTGCGCTGATGCGGTTTCGCAAAAGCCTGGCGTCTTGAATCGCGGGCAAGCCGGTGCCCACAGGGTTCTGTGCAGGTCCTGTGGGAGCGGGCTTGCTCGCGAAGAAGCCGGCCCGGGCAGCGAGAGACTTACTGGATGATCAGGTTGTTGAACAACAAATCCTCAACCACCGGCTTGCCGGTTTCATCGCTCATCACTTGCTGGGTTTGTTTCAGGGCTTCCTGACGCAGCTTTTCCTTGGCTTCAACGTTGCTCATCGCTTCGGTCGTCTGCTGGGCAAACAATGCAACCAACTGATTGCGGATCAACGGCTCATTGGCCTTCACCGCCTTGGTCGCCTCGTCACCGGTCACGCGCAATGCCACATCGGCCTTGTAGACCTTGAGCTTCGGCGTGCCGTCCAGCCCGTAGTTGCCCACGAATGGCGGGCTCAGGGTGATGTAATTGACCTTCGGAGCTTCACCTTCTTTGGCTTCTTCGGCCATCGCTGCCACGGGCAGAGAGAGGGCCAGCAACAACATGATCCACGCTTTCACAATTCGCTCCTTATCCGGTTTGCGGCCTAGCATAACGACCCGCCGCTCAAGCACAAGCTTATGGCTGGCTATCAGGGTCGGGCATGCTCGTTGACCCATCGACTCACACACCTACACTTATCGGCCACGACGCCAAAAGGAATAGTCCGATGAAAGCTGTGCTGTGCAAAGCCTTCGGCCCCGCCGAAACCCTGGTGCTGGAAGAGATCGCCAGCCCGGCGATCAAGAAGAACGAAATCCTGTTGGACGTGCACGCGGCCGGGGTCAATTTCCCGGACACCCTGATCATCGAGGGCAAATACCAGTTCAAGCCGCCTTTCCCATTCTCGCCGGGTGGCGAAGCGGCCGGCGTGGTCAGTGAAGTCGGTGAAAAACTCAGCCACTTGAAAGTCGGCGACCGGGTCATGGCCCTGACCGGCTGGGGCAGCTTTGCCGAGCAGGTCGCCGTGCCGGGCTACAACGTGCTGCCGATCCCGCCGAGCATGGATTTCAACACCGCCGCGGCCTTCAGCATGACCTACGGCACTTCGATGCACGCCTTGAAACAAAGGGCCAACCTGCAACCNGGTGAAACCCTGCTGGTGCTTGGTGCTTCCGGCGGTGTTGGCCTGGCCGCCGTGGAAATCGGCAAAGCCATGGGCGCCCGCGTGATCGCTGCCGCCAGCAGCGCCGAAAAACTGGCCGTGGCCAAAGCGGCCGGCGCCGATGAACTGATTAACTACAGCGAAACCAGCCTCAAGGACGAAATCAANCGCCTGACCGACGGCAACGGTGTCGATGTGATCTACGACCCGGTAGGCGGCGATCTGTTTGACCAAGCTGTTCGTGGTATCGCCTGGAACGGCCGTTTGTTGGTGGTGGGCTTTGCCAGCGGGCGCATTCCCGAGCTGCCGGTGAACCTGGCGCTGCTCAAGGGTGCGTCCGTGGTGGGGGTGTTCTGGGGCTCGTTCGCCCAGCGCCAGCCGCAGGACAATGCGGCGAACTTCCAGCAGTTGTTCACCTGGTACGCCGAGGGCAAGTTGAAGCCGTTGGTGTCGCAGGTGTATCCGCTGGAACAGGCTGCCCACGCGATCAATGATCTTGGCCAGCGCAAGGCGGTCGGGAAGGTTGTGGTTCAGGTTCGCTGAGCCTGAAGAAGCGGTCCGGATTGTCCGGGCCGCTTTTTTATTACCTTGGGCTAAAACAGTTTCCGACCACTAGAGACGATTCCCACAACGCCCTTCACTTATACCTGTGCGACATGTTCATAAAGGAACACGCGATCTGCCGGATTTCCTGTGTTTGCAGATAAGAGGCGATGCTATTTTCGGTAACGAAACTGTAACATTCGCATCCGCAGTCAAAACAAGAAATTTGGAGCTCTTGAATGTTTGCTTTCTTCCGTCCTGCCGCACACCAGGCGCCCCTGCCTGAAGAAAAAATAGACAGTACCTACCGACGACTGCGCTGGCAGATCTTCGCCGGGATTTTCATCGGGTATGCGGGTTACTACCTGCTGCGCAAGAACTTCACCCTGGCGTTCCCCGATCTGATCGCCCAAGGCTATACGAAGGGTCAACTGGGTGTGGCCATGTCGGCGATTGCCATCGCCTACGGTCTGTCCAAGTTTCTGATGGGCATCGTGTCCGACCGCTCTAACCCGCGCTATTTCCTGCCCTTCGGCCTGCTGATATCGGCGGGCGTGATGTTCATTTTCGGTTTCGCACCTTGGGCAACGTCCAGCGTGACCATGATGTTCATTTTGCTGTTCATCAACGGCTGGGCCCAGGGCATGGGCTGGCCGCCAAGTGGACGGACCATGGTGCACTGGTGGTCGCAGAAAGAACGCGGTGGTGTGGTTTCGGTATGGAACACCGCGCATAACGTCGGCGGTGGCTTGATCGGCCCGTTGGCGATTCTCGGCATGGGCTGGTTCAACGACTGGCACAGCAAGTTCTACGTCCCGGCCGCCGTAGCGCTGCTGGTCGCGGTCTTTGCGTTCATTGTGATGCGCGACACGCCGCAATCGGTCGGCCTGCCGCCTATCGAGCAATACAAGAACGATTACCCGGAAGGCTACGACGCCAGCCACGAAGACGAATTCAGCGCCAAGGAAATCTTCGTCAAGTACGTGCTGCGCAACAAAATGCTGTGGTACATCGCCTTCGCCAACGTCTTCGTCTACCTGCTGCGCTACGGCGTATTGGACTGGGCACCGACTTACCTTAAAGAGGTCAAGCACTTCGACTTCGACAAGAGTTCGTGGGCGTATTTCCTCTATGAGTGGGCAGGCATTCCCGGCACGCTGCTGTGCGGCTGGATGTCGGACAAGATCTTCCGTGGCAACCGAGGCCTGACCGGCATGGTGTTCATGGCATTGGTGACCGTTGCGACGCTCGTNTACTGGCTGAACCCGCCGGGCAACCCAATGGTCGACATGATTGCGCTGTTCTCTATCGGCTTCCTGATCTACGGCCCGGTGATGCTGATCGGTCTGCAGGCGCTGGAGCTGGCACCGAAGAAGGCCGCCGGTACCGCCGCGGGCTTTACCGGTCTGTTCGGTTACTTGGGCGGGTCAGTCGCGGCAAGTGCGCTGATGGGCTACACCGTGGACTATTTCGGTTGGGATGGCGGCTTCATCCTGTTGGTAGCCGCCTGTTTGCTGGCAATGGCATTCCTGGCCCCCACGCTGGGGCACAAGCAAATCGCCAGTCAGACCCGCGAAGAAGCGATCGCCTGATCAGCCTTTGATTTGCAGCGCTTGAGCCGCGCCTCCAGATTCTTATCTGGCATGGCGTGGCTACGCAGGGCGTTAACGGTCTGCTCGACGTAATCGCGCGTCGTGCCGTAACGCCCGCAAGCACTTTCCAACACGTGGTTGAGCACGATATCNGGCAAGTTGCCGGCATAGCTGGGCAGGTGCCGCTCCAAGACAAACCCCAATGCCTGAACCTGGCTTCCGTCTTCGAGACGGCAGTTGAGCCAATGTGGGCGATAGGAAGGAAAGGGCATTTCGCGCTGCCAAAGTGCGTAAAGCGAGGCTTCAAGTTGTTCTTCAGGCAAACGATAGGCGAAGCCGCTGCAAGACCCGCCGCGATCCAGGCCAAAGACCAAGCCAGGGACTTCCGGCGTGCCGCGATGTTCGTGGGACCACAGGTACAAGCCGCGATGGTAGCCGTGCACTCGGCCGCGAACGCGTTCCACCGCCGCACATTCAGGGCGCCAGATCAGCGAACCATAAGCGAACAACCAGACTGGCCCACCCTTATGCTTGGCCATCGTGGCCTGCATTGAGCTCATCAATTGCTCGTGAGTAAGTTGCGGCCCCAGATCGAGCCGCGGAGGGTAAGCCAGATTCAAAAATGCAGATTCAATGGCACTCATGGCGAATAGCGTTCAGCTCCCCGCGGATAAAGAATTACTTAATAGAACGCACCGCTGTAACAATAAGGCACATATGTTTTAAGGCAATTTAAGTGCCATGGCACAGTTCTTAAATAATGACCTTGCTGGATATAACCTACCGGCATTTATATAAATGTATAAATACCGATCGGCTATATGGGGAGTTATAACGATCAAAATCGCGGATCAAAATCNCGGATCAAGATCGTGGCGCGTAGGCAAAGACGTCGGCGCGCATCTGATGCGCATCCATCCCCGCGTCGACCAAAGCATCCAGCGTGCCGTAGACCATGGCCGGTGAGCCGCTGGCATACACGTGCAGCGCTTTCAGATCAGAGAAGTCCTCACACACTGCCTCATGCAACATGCCGCAACGCCCCTGCCAGCCGCATTGATCGCTGACGACTTTATGCAGGAACAGATTGGGCAGCTTCAGCCACTCATCCCAATGCTCGATTTCATAAAAGTCTTCCGGCCGACGCACACCCCAATACAGATGCACCGGATGTTTAAAACCCGCGGCCCGGCAATGTTCGATCAGGCTGTGCATCTGCGCCATGCCCGTACCCGCAGCGATCAGCACCAGCGGACCGTCCGGCAATTCGGCCAGATGGGTATCGCCAAACGGCAGTTCAATGCGCACCATCGGATTGCGTTGCAATTGTTCGATCAGGTTCAGCGCACTGCTTTCGCGCGCCAGCACATGGATTTCCAGGTCGCGCCCGGCATGGGGTGCCGAGGCCAGGGAGAAGGCGGACTTCTCGCCGTTCTCGCGCTCGATCATCAAATACTGACCCGCGTGATAACGCGGCGGCTTGCCGGCTGGCGCCCGCAGATGCACGCGAAAGGTATCTCCGCCGACGTCCCTGCATTCAATGACCTGACACGACAAGCTGCGCACCGGCAATTCTCCCAGCGCGAGCACGCCATCCCACAGCACGATGCAGTCTTCCAGCGGCTCTGCTATGCAAGTGTAGAACTCGCCATGGTCACGCACACCGCCGTCCTGTTCGACCCGGCCTTCCACCAGCAACGCCGCGCACACGTGGCAATTGCCGTTGCGGCAGCTTTGCGGGCATTCATAGCCCAGACGCCGCGCGCCATCGAGAATCCGCTCGCCGGGCAGAATCTCTAGCACTGCTCCGGAGGGCTGCAAGGTTACACGCATCAATCTATTCCTAACTGATTCCAGATGGCATCGATCCGTTGGGTCACGGCGTCGTCCTTGACGATCACCCGGCCCCACTCGCGGGTGGTTTCACCCGGCCATTTGTGCGTGGCATCCAGGCCCATCTTCGAGCCCAGGCCCGATACCGGCGAAGCAAAGTCCAGGTAGTCGATCGGCGTGTTATCGATCATTACCGTGTCGCGCTTGGGGTCCATGCGCGTGGTAATGGCCCAGATCACGTCGTTCCAGTCCCGGGCATTGATGTCGTCGTCGGTGACAATAACGAACTTGGTGTACATGAACTGTCGTAAAAACGACCACACACCGAGCATTACCCGCTTGGCATGGCCTGGGTACGACTTCTTCATGGTGACGATGGCCATGCGGTACGAGCAGCCTTCGGGCGGCAGGTAGAAGTCGGTGATCTCAGGAAACTGCTTTTGCAGGATCGGTACGAACACTTCGTTCAGCGCCACACCGAGAATAGCCGGCTCATCCGGCGGCCGGCCGGTGTAGGTGCTGTGGTAGATCGGCTTGATCCGGTGGGTGATGCGCTCGACGGTGAACACCGGGAAGCTGTCGACTTCGTTGTAATAGCCGGTGTGGTCGCCATAAGGGCCTTCATCGGCCATTTCGCCCGGATGAATCACCCCTTCCAGGATGATTTCAGCGGTGGCCGGCACTTGCAGATCATTCCCACGGCACTTCACCAGCTCAGTGCGATTGCCACGCAGCAGGCCGGCAAAGGCGTATTCGGACAGGCTATCGGGCACCGGGGTCACTGCGCCGAGGATGGTCGCCGGGTCGGCGCCCAGGGCCACGGAGACCGGGAACGGCTTGCCGGGATGTTTTTCGCACCACTCACGGAAGTCCAGGGCGCCGCCACGGTGGCTTAGCCAACGCATGATCACTTTGTTGCGGCCGATCACTTGCTGACGGTAGATGCCCAGGTTCTGACGATCTTTATTCGGGCCTTTGGTGACAGTCAGGCCCCAGGTAATCAGCGGGCCGACATCGCCGGGCCAACAGGTCTGCACCGGCAGCATGGCGAGGTCGACATCATCCCCCTCGATGACCACTTCCTGGCACACCGCGTCCTTGACGACTTTGGGTGCCATGGCAATGATCTTGCGGAAGATCGGCAGCTTCGACCAGGCATCCTTCAAGCCCTTGGGTGGCTCGGGTTCCTTGAGGAAGGCCAGCAGCTTACCGATCTCGCGCAGTTCGCTGACAGACTCGGCCCCCATGCCAAAGGCCACGCGGTCGGGGGTGCCGAACAGGTTGCCGAGCACCGGGATATCAAAGCCGGTCGGGTTTTCGAAAAGCAGCGCCGGGCCCTTGTTACGCAAGGTACGGTCGCAAATCTCAGTCATTTCCAGCACCGGGGAAATCGGCACCTGGATACGTTTCAACTCTCCGCGCTGCTCAAGTTGCTGCACGAAATCCCGAAGATCCTTGAATTTCATTAACCATGCCACCCGTAAAATAGGCGTACATCCTACCTGCTCTTACGAGCGCTGGCAGCTTATTGCACGTCATTGCGACTCACATCCGACTCAACGGATGCATTGCGCAAGCTGCGGAAGAAGGGCTCAAGGAACCCTTCTACATACCGCGTGCCCACGCTTGAAAGGTGGTTGTCATCGGTATACAGCGACTGGCCACCCAGTTCGACCCGACACCAACCGTTTGCAGCGCACAGCAATGGCGCCGGATCAACCACGGTCACGCCGGGGTTCGCCGCCGCTATCTGCGCGAACAGTTGGCTGATGAACGCCTGGCGCTTGAAGTGCTCAGCCACTGCTAAACCGACGTCATCGGTCGGACGATGCAGCATGGCCAGGCGGCTGAGGCGGTAAGGCGGGCTGAAGGGTTGCAACGGCGCTTCCTTGATCAGCCAGACGCGAAGCCCGCCATTGCGCAATTGCCGGATGGTCGCCTGCAACCCTTCCGCCAGTTGCTGCTCGGCATTGGCCCTTTCGTAACGACCATGGGCATCTTTCAGTGCATGCCCGAGATCGCCTTTCGCATCACCATAGAGATACAGGCTCCAGCGCGCGACAAGCACCACATCGCCCACCGACTGCGGCTTCAACTCCTGCTCGACCCGGCGATTGAAACGGGCGCACCGTTGATCGTGCTCAAGCCCTTCCACCGGGAGGCAGCCCGTTGAACTGGCGAGAATCACGCTGACGCCATGCTTCTGCGCCCCCTCATCGAATACCGGAATCAGCGCGGTGGCGTGACTGTCGCCCCAGACCAGCAGCCGTGACGACAACGCCGGCGCCCCGTAGTGACAGAAGAGCTTGTCGTCAGGGGTTTTGTCGTCGGCCAGGCAGCGCATCAGTTCCGGTCGCCATTCCTTCGCCTTGGCGTACTGCAACGCTTGATCGGACAGGCGCGAAGGCAAGCCATGGGACCAGCCAGGCTTTTGCCGACCAGGCCCAGGCTGGCAAGCCCAAGGAAACCCGCTACCAGAATCGACCTGCGACCTGCCAGCAAGCGCCGCTCACGGAACGGCCCTTCGACAAACCGCCAGGATGCATAACCCAGCACCAGGCTCACGACGAACAGAGCCACAAGCTCCCACGGCGACAGGCCAAAGATACTGGCGTACTTGCCAAACACCAGCACCGGCCAGTGCCACAGGTACCAGGAATAGGAAATCAGCCCAATGCCCACCAACACACGACTGCCCAGCAGCCGCCCTACCCACGTCGGTTGCTGGCCGTTGGCCCAAATCAGCCCCACCACACCCAATACCGGCAACAAAGCGGCAGCCCCTGGGAAGGCGGTGCTGTCGTCGTAACCAAATACCGCTGCCATAATCAGGCCGAGGCTGAGCACGCTGACGGCTTGCGCCAGCATCGGGCTTGCCCGCCGAGCCCGCACCGGCATGACGGCCAGCATCGAACCCGCCAACAATTCCCAGGCTCGCATCGGTAGCAGGAAGAAAGCCTTGTCCGGTTCCCGAGACACGGCCCATACGCTCGCTGCAAATGACACCAGCAGCAACACAAACAAGGCGCCGCGCCATTGCTTCAGCCGGCTCGACAGCAACGCCAGCAAGAGTGGAAAGGCGATGTAGAACTGCTCTTCAACCGATAGCGACCAGGTGTGCAACATGGGCTTCATGTCGGAGGCCGTGTCGAAGTAACCGTCCTGACGCATGAAGAACAGATTGGAGATGAATATCACCTGGTTGTGTATCGACCGCCCCAGCTCTGAATAGTCTTTGGGCGCCATCAAAAACCAGCCGACGGCCAATGATGCGGACATCATCACAATCAACGCCGGCAGGATACGCCTGGCCCGCCTGGCCCAAAAATCCACAAAACTGAAATGCCCGGCCTGACGCTCGCGCCAGATGATCGAGGTGATCAGGAACCCTGAAATCACGAAGAACACGTCAACGCCGACAAAACCGCCAGTAACGCCAGGTACTCCAAAATGGAACAGCACAACAGCCAGGACAGCGATGGCGCGCAAGCCATCAATGTCCCTTCGGTAAGCAAGAGCGGTCATAAATCGTCGATCAGCCTGATTCGGATGGAGGTGAGCGTAGCCGCACCCACCTTTTTGTTTCTTAACTGACACTATTAGCGCACAAATCTCTCTTTTTCGATGCAAAAAAATGGCGCCACAAAGGGCGCCATTTTTTAGACCTGAAACGTCGTATTACTTACGCTTCATCGACAGGAAGAACTCGTCGTTGGTCTTGGTGGTTTTCAGCTTGTCGATCAGGAACTCGATGGCGGCTACTTCGTCCATCGGGTGCAGCAGCTTGCGCAAGATCCACATGCGCTGCAGTTCGTCGTCGGCGGTCAGCAACTCTTCGCGGCGGGTGCCGGAACGGTTGATGTTGATCGCAGGGAACACACGCTTTTCCGCGATACGGCGGTCCAGAGGCAGTTCCATGTTGCCGGTACCCTTGAACTCTTCGTAGATCACTTCGTCCATCTTCGAGCCGGTTTCAACCAGCGCGGTGGCGATAATGGTCAGCGAGCCGCCTTCTTCGATGTTCCGCGCGGCGCCGAAGAAACGCTTCGGTTTCTCCAGGGCGTGGGCATCGACACCACCGGTGAGTACCTTGCCGGAGCTCGGGATCACGGTGTTGTAGGCACGGGCCAGACGGGTGATGGAGTCGAGCAGGATCACCACGTCTTTCTTGTGTTCGACCAGGCGCTTGGCCTTCTCGATCACCATTTCGGCAACCTGCACGTGGCGGGTTGGCGGCTCATCGAACGTCGAGGCAACCACTTCGCCGCGCACGGTGCGCTGCATTTCGGTCACTTCTTCCGGACGTTCGTCGATCAGCAATACGATCAGATGAACTTCAGGATTGTTACGAGCAATGTTGGCTGCGATGTTCTGCAGCATGATCGTTTTACCGGCTTTCGGCGGTGCAACGATCAGGCCGCGCTGGCCTTTACCGATCGGGGCGCACAGGTCGATAACACGACCGGTCAAGTCTTCGGTGGAACCGTTACCGGCTTCCATCTTCATGCGCACGGTCGGGAACAGCGGGGTCAGGTTCTCGAAGAGAATCTTGTTTTTCGCGTTCTCGGGACGATCGAAGTTGATCGTGTCGACCTTGAGCAGGGCGAAATAACGCTCGCCTTCCTTTGGAGGGCGGATCTTGCCAACGATGGTGTCACCGGTGCGCAAGTTGAAGCGACGGATCTGGCTCGGCGAGACATAGATGTCGTCTGGGCCGGCGAGATAGGAAGCGTCTGCAGAGCGGAGGAAGCCGAAGCCGTCCTGGAGAATCTCCAGCACGCCATCACCGGAGATTTCCTCGCCGCTTTTCGCGTGCTTTTTGAGCAGGGAGAAAATCACGTCCTGCTTGCGCGAACGGGCCATATTTTCTATGCCCATTTCTTCGGCCAATTGGAGCAGGTCGGTAATCGGCTTTTGCTTGAGTTCAGTCAGATTCATATAGGAATGACGTAATCATTTATGGAGGGGGGAAATTAAGCTTTTGGCTTAATGAGGCCGCGCCGCAGAGAAGGCGACAGGATCGCGTACTTANTCGAAAAGGAATGCGTCGGCGACGGCTTGCAGGGGGCAGTGGATAAACCAGTGCGGGGCCGAATGTACCACCTGAATTTCGGAGCGTCTAGCCCTGTTTCACGAAAAAGCCCCGCGATTTGCGGGGCCTTTTCATGACGCTTTATAACAACGCTTAAATGTTGGCGTCGAGGAAGGCCGCCAGTTGCGACTTCGACAGTGCGCCGACCTTGGTCGCTTCAACGTTGCCGTTCTTGAACAGCATCAGCGTTGGAATACCGCGCACGCCGTGCTTGGCCGGGGTTTCCTGGTTGTCATCGATGTTCAGCTTGGCAATGGTCAGTTTGCCTTCGTAGGTCGTTGCAATGTCGTCCAGGACAGGAGCGATCATTTTGCAAGGGCCGCACCATTCAGCCCAGTAGTCAACCAGCACCGCGCCTTCGGCCTTGAGGACGTCGACGTCGAAGCTAGCGTCGGTGACGTGTTTGATAAGATCGCTGCTCATGGAAGTCTCCGGATTGTAAGCAAAAAAAACGTTGCCCATCATAGCCGCCCTTCCCTCGTTCAGGAAGCCGCCTCTGATTGACTCTTGCTATGGTGATGCATGACTTTGGGTATAGCTCAAGTCACGGAGTGGCGGGAGCGACGAAGGCAATTCCGGTGCGCAGGGCGGCATTGCGCACATGTTCCTGCATGGCTTTCTGCGCTGCGCCGGACGAGCGCCGGGCCAGTGCACGCAGGATCTTGCGGTGTTCCTGCCAGGTCTCCATGGCCCGCTCCGGTCGGATGAACGGTAGTTTCTGACTCTCCAGGAACACCTCCGCGCTGGCACTCAGAATGCTCACCATCGCCTGATTACCGCTGGCCAACAGGATCCGCTGATGAAANTCGAAATCCAGTCGCGCCGCCGCCTCGAAGTCGCCGACCTTCAATTCGTTGCGCATGGCGGCCACGTTATCTTCCAACGTATCGAGTTCGTGAGTGCTCAGGGTTACCGCCGCCAAACCGGCGGCAAAACCTTCCAGGGCATAGCGCAACTGGAAAATGTCCAACGGCGATGCCTGGGCCGCAAATGGCCAGCTCAGTGCCGCATCGCCGCGCGGCAAATCCACCGGCGACTGCACGAACACGCCTTTTCCCGGTTGGATGCTGATCACCCCCAGCGCACTCAACGACGACAGCGCCTCACGCAGCGACGCCCGGCTGACCCCCAATTGCACCGCCAGATCCCGCTGCGAGGGCAAGGCATCGCCCGGCGCGAACCCCTGCTCGGTGATCAGTTTACGGATGGCTTGCAGCGCCACTTCAGGTACGGCTCGGGAAATCGAATTCATGGCTTTTTCAGACGAACCAGGACAATGAGCGGCTAGTTGTAAAGCTATTCGCAGCACTCGGCAAGTCGTGCCCCATGGGGGTTCGGCACGTTTCACGGATGCGCCATGAGGGTGCGAAACGCCCTTCCACTGTTCAGACCAGTAAGACCGAACGAATCCAGTAAAACCGTGGCCTGCGGTACACAAAACCGCTTCTTGGCATGGCCCGTGCTCTGTCGATCCGCAGAATTCATTCCTCGCCGATCCGGAGATTNGCCATGACCANGCGCTACAGCGCCCTGCTCACTGCCCTGTTTGCCAGCCTGATGCTGAGCCAGGCACCCGCTCACGCCGACGGCCTGGAGGATGTGGTCAAACGCGGCGTCCTCAAGGTGGCCGTGCCTCAGGACTTTCCACCGTTCGGCTCGGTCGGCCCGGACATGAAACCGCGCGGCCTCGACATCGACACCGCCAAACTGCTGGCCGACCAGCTCAAGGTCAAGCTGGAGTTGACCCCGGTCAACAGCACCAACCGCATCCCGTTCCTCACCACCGGCAAGGTCGACCTGGTGATTTCCAGCCTGGGCAAGAACCCCGAGCGGGANAAAGTCATCGACTTCTCAAGCGCCTATGCGCCGTTCTACCTCGCGGTGTTCGGCCCGCCAGACGCCGACATCAAAAGCCTGGACGACCTCAAGGGCAAGACCGTCAGCGTCACCCGCGGCGCCATCGAAGACATCGAGCTGACCGCCGTTGCGCCCNAAGNAGCGACCATCAAGCGTTTCGAAGACAACAATTCGACCATCGCCGCCTACCTGGCCGGCCAGGTCGACCTGATTGCCAGCGGCAACGTGGTGATGGTGGCGATCAGCGAGCAGAACCCGAAACGCATTCCAGCGTTGAAAGTGAAGCTCAAGGACTCGCCGGTCTATGTCGGCGTGAACAAGAACGAGCCGGCACTGCTGGGCAAGGTCAATCAGATCCTCGCCACCGCCAAAACCGACGGTGCACTGGAGAAAAACTCCCAGACCTGGCTGAAAGAGCCATTGCCGGCCGACCTCTGATCGTCGCTCGGGAGATTAGATATGGCCTATCAGTTCGACTTTCTGCCGGTACTGGCCAATACCGACCTGCTGTTGCGCGGCGCCTTGTTCACGCTTGAACTGACGGCCATCGGCGCGNTGCTGGGTGTGGGGCTGGGCATTGTCGGGGCGCTGGTGCGGGCGTGGAACATTCGCCCGTTCTCGGCGATCTTCGGGGTCTACGTCGAGTTGATCCGCAACACGCCGTTTCTGGTGCAGTTGTTTTTCATTTTCTTCGGNTTGCCGTCACTGGGCCTGCAGATTTCCGAATGGCAGGCGGCNGTGCTGGCGATGGTAATCAACCTGGGGGCTTACTCCACCGAGATCATCCGCGCCGGCATCCAGGCCATCCCTCGTGGCCAGCTGGAAGCGGCAGCAGCATTAGCGATGACGCGTTTTGAAGCGTTCCGTCATGTGGTGCTGCTGCCCGCTCTGGGCAAGGTGTGGCCGGCCCTGAGCAGCCAGATCATCATCGTGATGCTGGGTTCGGCGGTGTGTTCGCAAATCGCCACCGAGGAACTGAGCTTTGCCGCCAACTTCATTCAGTCACGCAACTTCCGCGCCTTTGAAACCTACGCACTGACCACCCTGGTGTACCTGTGCATGGCGCTGCTGATCCGCCAACTGCTGAACTGGATCGGCCGTCGCTATATATCGAGGAGCAGCCAATGAGCGATTTCACCTTCTGGGACATCGTGCGCAACCTGGCTGTTGGCCTGCAATGGACCCTGGCGTTNTCGCTGGTGGCGTTTATCGGCGGCGGGTTGATCGGCTTGCTGATCATGGTCATGCGCATCTCGAAAAAGCCCCTGCCGCGCAACATTGCCCGCACCTACATCGAGTTGTTCCAGGGCACGCCGCTGTTGATGCAGCTGTTTCTGGTGTTCTTCGGCGTGGCGCTGGCCGGTGTGGAGATTTCGCCGTGGATGGCGGCGGCGCTGGCCCTGACGCTGTTCACCAGTGCCTACCTGGCCGAGATCTGGCGCGGCTGCGTCGAGTCCATCGCCCACGGGCAGTGGGAAGCCTCGTCGAGCCTGGCGCTCAACCCACTNGAACAACTGCGTTACGTAATCCTGCCNCAAGCGCTGCGGATTGCCGTAGCGCCGACGGTTGGCTTCTCGGTGCAAGTGGTCAAAGGCACCGCCGTGACCTCGATCATCGGTTTTACCGAACTGACCAAAACCGGCGGCATGCTCGCCAATGCCACCTTCGAGCCCTTTATGGTCTATGGCTTGGTGGCCCTCGGTTACTTCCTGCTCTGCTACCCCTTGTCCCTCAGTGCGCGCTACCTGGAAAGGAGACTGCATGCCTCTGCTTAGAATTTCCGCCCTGCATAAGTATTACGGCGATCACCATGTACTCAAGGGCATCGACCTGACGGTTGAAGAAGGCCAGGTGGTGGCGATCATCGGCCGCAGCGGCTCGGGTAAATCCACCTTGCTGCGTACCCTCAATGGCCTGGAATCCATCAACGACGGCGTGATCGAAGTCGATGGCGAATACCTCGACGCCGCNCGCGCCGATTTGCGCAGCTTGCGGCAGAAAGTCGGCATGGTGTTCCAGCAGTTCAACCTGTTCCCGCACCTGACCGTGGGCGAAAACGTCATGCTCGCACCGCAAGTGGTGCAGAAAGTGCCCAAGGCCAAAGCCGCACAGCTTGCCAGGCAGATGCTGGAGCGGGTCGGGCTGGGCGAGAAATTTGANGCCTTCCCTGATCGCCTGTCNGGCGGTCAGCAACAGCGCGTGGCGATTGCCCGGGCNNTGGCCATGTCGCCCAAAGTGCTGCTGTGCGACGAAATCACCTCCGCCCTGGACCCGGAATTGGTCAATGAAGTGCTGAGCGTGGTCCGGCAACTGGCCAAGGAAGGGATGACGCTGATCATGGTCACCCATGAAATGCGCTTTGCCCGGGAGGTGGGGGATAAGCTGGTGTTCATGCATCAGGGCAAGGTGCATGAGGTCGGGGATCCGAAGATTTTGTTTGCAAATCCGCAGACGGCGGAGCTGGCGAATTTCATCGGCACAGTTGAAGCAGCAGGCTAACCCTTTTGTGGAGAGGGAGCTCATGCCGTCCGTGCTCTGGATCAAGGCTTTGAACGCTGCGCGTTGGCACTGGATCGCATGTGCAGGTTTTGCGACTGCTGCGTGAAGCAGCAGGCTAACCCTTTTGTGGAGAGGGAGCTCATGCCGTCCGTGCTCTGGATCAAGGCTTTGAACGCTGCGCGTTGGCGCCAGCCTTTGATCGTGGCACGATGTCGAGGTTATCGACCGAGACCCCCAAACCATGCCGCAATCCCAAGCCAAGAATCTGTCCCTGATCGCCGCCATCGACCTGGGCTCCAACAGCTTTCACATGGTCGTGGCCAAGGCCCAGAACGGCGAAATCCGCATCCTCGAACGCCTCGGGGAGAAGGTTCAGCTGGCTGCAGGCATCGACGAAGAGCGTCAGCTCAACGAAGAATCGATGCAGCGCGGGCTCGATTGCCTGAAGCGTTTTGCCCAACTGATCAACGGTATGCCGTCGGGTGCCGTGCGAATCGTCGGTACCAACGCCCTGCGTGAAGCGCGCAACCGCGGTGAATTTATCCGCCGCGCCGAGGAAATCCTCGGCCACCCGGTAGAAGTCATCTCCGGCCGTGAAGAAGCGCGCCTGATCTACCTCGGCGTCTCCCATACCCTGGCTGACACTCCCGGCAAGCGCCTGGTGGCGGACATCGGCGGCGGCAGTACCGAGTTCATTATCGGCCAGCGTTTCGAGCCGTTGCTGCGCGAGAGCCTGCAAATGGGCTGCGTCAGCTTTACCCAGCGCTATTTCAAGGACGGCAAGATCACCCCGGCACGCTATGCCCAGGCCTACACGGCCGCGCGACTGGAGATCATGAGCATTGAGCACGCCCTGCACCGCCTGACCTGGGATGAGGCCATCGGTTCGTCCGGTACCATCCGCGCCATCGGCCTGGCCCTGAAAGCCGGCGGCCATGGCACCGGTGAGGTCAACGCCGAAGGCCTGGCGTGGCTCAAGCGCAAGCTCTTCAAACTGGGCGATGCCGAGAAAATCGACTTCGATGGCATCAAGCCCGATCGCCGCACCATCTTCCCCGCAGGCCTGGCGATTCTCGAAGCGATCTTCGACGCGCTCGAACTGCAACGCATGGACCACTGCGATGGCGCCCTGCGCGAAGGCGTGCTCTACGACCTGTTGGGCCGCCATCATCACGAAGACGTGCGTGAGCGCACCCTTACCTCATTGATGGAGCGTTATCACGTCGATCTGGAACAGGCGGCCCGGGTGGAGCGCAAAGCCCTGCACGCCTTCGACCAGGTGGCCGAGGACTGGGACCTGGAAGACGGCGTCTGGCGCGAACTGCTCGGCTGGGCAGCCAAAGTGCATGAAGTGGGCCTGGACATCGCCCACTACCATTACCACAAACATGGCGCCTACCTGATCGAGCACTCGGACCTCGCCGGTTTCTCCCGCGAAGACCAACAGATGCTCGCGCTGCTGGTGCGCGGCCATCGCCGCAACATTCCAAAGGACAAGTTTGCCGAATTCGGCGATGAAGGCATCAAGCTGATTCGCCTGTGCGTGCTGCTGCGCTTTGCGATCCTGTTCCACCACATCCGTGGCACTCAGGAAATGCCTCAGGTCACCCTGCGCGCCCGGGGCGACAGCCTCGATGTGTTGTTCCCGGAAAACTGGCTGGACGAAAACCAACTGACCCAGGCCGACTTCGCCCTTGAGGCGGAATGGCTGACTCGGGTCAGCTTTACGTTGAACGTTCGCTAAAAGTTAAACACCCTCGCCACAAGTAGACAGCTGAAATTGCTCCCGCTGGGGCGCGAAGCGGCCCCCGTCTTTATCCCAAAAAAAGGGGGACTGCTACGCAGTCCAGCGGGAGCAAACACCCTCGCCACAAGTAGACAGCTGAAACCAAAAAGGGCGATCCACATGGATCGCCCTTTTTTTGCCCAACCGAATGTGCGTCAGCGAACGGCCAGAATCGGGCTGCCCAACCGCTCCAGCAAGGTCGCCTGCGCGCTGCGCGGGTTCTGATTGCCGGTCGGCGTGTTGCGCACGTAACGGCCGTCCGACTGCAGGCTCCAGCTGTGTGTGTTGTCGGTGAGGTAGCTTTCCAGCTCCTTCTTGACCCGCATGATCAACTTCTTGCCTTCCACCGGGAAGCAGGTCTCCACACGCTTGTCGAGGTTGCGTTCCATCCAGTCCGCGCTGGAAAGGAACATCTGCTCCTCGCCACCGTTGAGGAAGTAGAACACCCGCGTGTGCTCCAGGAAGCGGCCGATGATCGAGCGCACATGGATGTTATGCGAGACCCCGACAATGCCCGGGCGCAGGCAGCACATGCCACGCACCACCAGGTCGATGCGCACACCGGACTGGCTGGCCTTGTACAGCGCGCGGATGATTTTTGGATCAGTCAGCGAGTTGAACTTGGCAATGATGTGCGCCGGTTTGCCGTCGAGGGCGAACTGGGTCTCCCGGGCAATCATGTCGAGCATGCCCTTCTTCAGGGTGAACGGCGCGTGCAGCAGCTTCTTCATGCGCAAGGTCTTGCCCATGCCGATCAGCTGGCTGAACAGTTTGCCGACGTCTTCGCACAAGGCGTCATCCGAGGTCAGCAAGCTGTAGTCGGTGTACAGACGGGCGTTGGCGGCGTGGTAGTTGCCTGTCCCCAAATGCGCGTAGCGCACAATCTCGCCGGCTTCGCGGCGCAGGATCAGCATCATCTTGGCGTGGGTTTTGAAGCCCACCACGCCGTAGATCACCACCGCACCGGCCGCTTGCAGGCGGCTGGCCAGTTGCAGGTTGGACTCTTCATCGAACCGCGCACGCAGCTCGATCACCGCGGTGACTTCCTTACCGTTACGCGCAGCGTCTACCAGCGCATCGACGATTTCCGAGTTTGCGCCGGAGCGGTACAACGTCTGGCGCACGGCCAATACATGCGGGTCCTTGGCGGCCTGGCGCAGCAGGTCGACCACTGGAGTAAAGGACTCGAACGGGTGCAGCAGCAGAATGTCCTGCTTGCTCACCACACTGAAGATGTTCTCGCTGTTTTGCAGCAGTTTCGGGATCTGCGGCGTGAACGGCGTGTATTGCAACTCCGGATGGCTGTCCAGGCCGGTGATGCTGAACAGGCGCGTCAGGTTCACCGGGCCATTGACCTGGTACAACTCGGACTCGGCCAGGTTGAACTGCTTGAGCAGGTAGTCCGACAGGTGTTTCGGGCAAGTATCAGCCACTTCCAGTCGCACCGCGTCACCGTAGCGACGCGAGAACAGCTCGCCGCGCAGGGCACGGGCCAAGTCTTCGACGTCTTCGGAATCCAGCGCCAGGTCGGCGTTACGGGTCAGGCGGAACTGGTAGCAACCTTTNACCTTCATGCCCTGGAACAGGTCATCGGCGTGCGCGTGGATCATCGACGACAGAAACACATAGTTGTCGCCGGCGCCGCCCACCTCTTCCGGCAACTTGATCACGCGCGGCAGCAGGCGTGGCGCGGGGATGATCGCCAGACCGGAATCGCGACCGAAGGCGTCGATGCCTTCGAGCTCGACGATGAAGTTCAGGCTCTTGTTCACCAGCAACGGGAACGGGTGNGTAGGGTCGAGGCCGATCGGGGTGATGATCGGTGAAATCTCGTCACGGAAGTAGCGACGCACCCATGTCTTGATCTTGGCGGTCCAGTGACGGCGACGGATGAAGCGGACCTGATGTTTTTCCAGCTCGGGCAACAGAATGTCGTTGAGGATCGCGTATTGGCGGTCGACATGACCGTGCACCAGTTCGCTGATGCGGGCCAGGGCCTGATGCGGTTGCAGGCCATCGGCGCCAGCCTGTTCACGGGCGAAGGTGATCTGCTTCTTCAGGCCAGCCACGCGAATCTCAAAGAACTCGTCCAGGTTGCTGGAAAAAATCAGCAGGAACTTGAGCCGCTCCAGCAGTGGATAGGACTCGTCCAGCGCCTGTTCCAGCACGCGGATGTTGAATTGCAGTTGTGACAGCTCGCGATGGATGTACAGGCTGCTGTCATCCAGACCGGGAATGGCAATCGCCGGCGCCGCGGTCGCGGGCTCGGTGACCGCCGCGGGTGGAGCGGGCTCCAGCTCCGGCGGGGTCTCGGCGATTTGCTCGACCACGGGTTGAGCCTCTTTTACGGCAACTTCTGAGAGTCCTTCGGTATTCATCGAGTGTTCCTGTGAGGGCTATTGTTGCTCTCGTAACAATTGAGCGGCACGCACGGCAAAGTAAGTCAGGATGCCATCGGCCCCTGCACGTTTAAAAGCGGTCAGGGATTCGAGGATAACCCCTTCACTCAACCAGCCATTCTGGATCGCGGCCATGTGCATGGCGTATTCACCGCTGACCTGATAGACAAAGGTCGGCACCTTGAATTCCTCTTTGACCCGGTAAAGGATGTCCAGGTACGGCATCCCGGGTTTGACCATCACCATATCGGCACCTTCGGCCAGGTCGGCCGCCACTTCGTGCAGGGCTTCATGGCTGTTGGCCGGGTCCATCTGATAGGAGGCCTTGTTGGCCTTGCCCAGGTTCAGCGCCGAACCCACCGCATCGCGGAACGGGCCGTAATAGGCGCTGGCGTACTTGGCCGAATAGGCCATGATCCGCACATTGACGTGGCCAGCCAGTTCCAGGGCTTCGCGAATCGCCTGGATGCGGCCGTCCATCATGTCCGACGGCGCCACGA
Organism: Pseudomonas mandelii; assembly: GCF_002251635.1. Classification (GTDB taxonomy): domain Bacteria; phylum Pseudomonadota; class Gammaproteobacteria; order Pseudomonadales; family Pseudomonadaceae; genus Aquipseudomonas; species Aquipseudomonas mandelii_B. The sequence goes on along the minus strand of NZ_NMOJ01000137.1, from coordinate 20,297 downwards.
CCTGGGCACCCGCTGCCGCGTGGGACAACGCCTGCTTGACCAGTGCATCGACGGTAATGTCGTTCTGAACATAGCCGTCTTCGTCAAGAATGCCATCCTGGCCGTGGGTGGTGAACGGGTCCAGCGCCACGTCGGTGATCACACCCAGCTGCGGGAAACGCTCGCGCAAGGCGCGGGTGGCGCGCTGGGCGATCCCTTGCGGGTTCCAGGCTTCGGCAGCGTCGAGCGACTTGAGCTCCGGCGGTGTCACCGGAAACAACGCCAATGCCGGAATCCCCAGTTCGACCCACTTGGCTGCTTCTTCGAGCAGCAGATCAAGGGTCAAGCGCTCCACACCCGGCATCGACGCCACCGCTTCCCGGCGATTTTCACCGTCAAGCACAAACACCGGCAAAATCAGATCGTCGNCNGTCAGCACGTTTTCACGCACCAGACGGCGAGAAAAATCATCACGGCGATTGCGACGCAGGCGGGTGGCGGGGAACAGGCGATTGGCAGGGGTAAAGCTCACGACAGACTCCTGAGCCCGCTTGCGTGCGAGCGTGACAGTTATAAGCGGCCATTATGACCGTGGTATTACAGTTATGTGCACCCCTGCGGCAGGTAGTCGCATTCCATTGTCCTTGTAGGAAATGTTCACNTCGTGACACATCTCGATACTTTCATGAATGTTCACGAAGGCGTAGGCTGCGCGTTCATTTCGCCAGCACCCCAGACCATGCTTCAACAATTTCTGCATGACTTCGGCTACTTTGCTCTCTTCCTGGGCACGTTCTTCGAAGGCGAGACCATTTTGGTTCTCGCAGGCTTCCTGGCGTTCCGNGGATACATGGACATCAAGATCGTCACGATCGTGGCGTTCTGTGGCAGCTATGCCGGCGATCAGCTGTGGTATTTCCTCGGGCGCAAACACGGTCGCAAATTGCTGGCGCGCAAGCCACGCTGGCAAATGATGGGTGACCGGGCGCTGGAACATATCCGCAAACACCCGGACATCTGGGTGCTGAGCTTCCGGTTTGTCTACGGCTTGCGCACGGTCATGCCGGTGGCGATCGGCCTGTCGGGTTATCCGCCGGGGCGTTATCTGCTGCTCAACGGGATTGGTGCTGCGATCTGGGCGGCCGCACTGGCCGCTGCGGCGTATCACTTCGGCGCGGTGCTCGAAGGCATGCTGGGCAGCGTCAAGAAGTACGAGCTATGGGTGCTCGGCGCCCTGCTGATCCTGGGCCTGGGCCTGTGGCTGCGCCGGCGCTTCAAGAATGCCCGTCTGGCGAAGAAGATCTACGCCGACGAGCAAGCCGAGCTGGCCAAGGCCGCCGAGACTAAGACGCCAATCGAGTGAAGCGGTCCCTGCAACAGTAGAGACCGATGCCACTGAGCAGGCTGTAGCTGAGCAGGCCGATCCAGCCCACCGCGCTGGCCGGCCACAGCCCGACCACCGGCGCCAGCCACACCAGCGGCACATTCGAGGCCAGGCGCAGTAGCTCCAGTTTCAACGCCTGCGGGCGATTCTCCAGGGCCATGCCCAACGTAAACAGACCGAATGCCACTGCGCCCCAGCCCAACACCAGCGCGGCAGTCGGCAAACGTGGCTCAAGGTTCATCAAGTAGCTGCCCAGCGCGATGTAGACGCAGAACTGCAGCGCCACATACACCTGCTGACGCCCGTCCAGCGGCACCTCGAATTTGCGGAACTGGCTCAGGTCCGGTTTGTTCATCGGGTACTTCGCCGCCACATCCGCCGGCCGCCAGCCGGTGCGCATAAACCAGATCCGTAGCTTGTCCCATGTGTTTTCAGCCCGTCGCGCGTCATCCCACAGCTGCGCGTAAAACTGCACGTTCGCCCACAACGGATTCCAGCTCGCCAGCGGTGTGGTCACGCCGAAAATCACCGGCTCGTTGTCGTCCTCTTCCTGGAANNTGCCGAACAGCCGATCCCAAATAATGAACACCCCGCCGTAGTTGCGATCCATGTAGAGAGCATTCTGTGCATGGTGGGCCCGATGATTGGACGGTGTCACAAAGAACCACTCGAACCAGCCGAGCTTGGGAATGTGTTTGGTATGCACCCAGAATTGATAGAGCAGGTTCAGCGCGGCGACGCTGATGAACACCAGCAGCGGCACCCCGAGCACCGCCAGGGGCAGGTAGAAGATCCAGCTCAGCAGAAAGCCGGTACTGGTCTGGCGCAGGGCGGTGGTGAGGTTGTAGTCCTCGCTCTGGTGATGCACCGAGTGCGCGGCCCACAGGATGTTGCGCTCATGCCCGCAGCGATGCAGCCAGTAGTAGCAGAAGTCATAAAACACAAAGGCAAACACCCAGACCCAGACGCTGTCGGCCGACAGCTCGAACAGCGCCAGATGCTTGAGGGCAAACGCATAGGTCACCAGGCCGACGCCTTTGGTCAACAGGCCCGTGGTGGTCGAAAGCACCCCGGTGCTGATGCTGTTGATCGCGTCCGCCAGCCGATAATTGCTCAACCCGCGCCAACGGTCCGCCAACAGCTCGACGGCAATCAGCACAAAGAAAAACGGCACCGCATACAGAATGAAGTCCATTGACGCGCCCTGATCGGAATCTTGAGGACAGATGCTAGGTGTAGCCGCGAATTAACCCTATGGCAACGAGTGACAAATTAGTGGACATTTAACGCCANGAATAGGGAGAAATACTCATGAGCAAAAAGATTGCAGTGATCCTTTCCGGCTGTGGCGTGTACGACGGCGCAGAGATCCACGAAAGCGTCATCACTTTGCTGCGCCTGGACCAGCGTGGTGCTCAGGTCCAATGCTTTGCCCCCAATATCTCGCAATTGCATGTGATCAATCACCTGACCGGCGACGAAATGCCCGAGTCGCGCAATGTGCTTGTGGAATCGGCGCGGATTGCCCGGGGNAACGTGAAGGACATCCGTGAGGCCAACGCCGAAGACTTCGACGCACTGATCGTGCCCGGCGGTTTTGGCGCGGCGAAGAANCTCTCTANCTTNGCCATCGAAGGCGCCGGCTGCACGGTTCAACCGGACGTCCTGGCGCTGACCGAAGCCTTTGCCGAAGCGGGCAAACCGGTCGGGCTGATCTGCATCTCGCCGGCCCTGGCCGCGAAGATCTATGGCCCCGGCGTCACCTGCACCATCGGCAACGACACCGATACCGCCGCCGCCATGAACAAGATGGGGGCTACACACGCCGACTGCGCGGTAACAGACATCGTTGAAGACAAAGCACGCAAACTGGTCAGCACCCCGGCTTACATGCTGGCGCAATCAATCAGCGAGGCAGCGTCAGGCATCAATAAACTAGTCGACCGCGTTCTGGAACTGACCCACGAGAATGATGTGTAACACGGACTAATGTGGGAGCGATCGCGAGCAGGCTCGCTCCCACAGGGTTCTTTGTAAGGCTCAGGTTTTTCGGGTCAGCCGCGTGAGTATCCGATCCAGCGCATTGGCGAACGCCTGCTTTTCGCGCTCACCAAACGGCGCCGGCCCGCCGCTCATCTGGCCCTGTTCACGCAGATCGGTGAACAGGTTACGCACCGCCAACCGATCGCCCATGTTCTGCGCATCGAATTCCTTGCCCCGCGGGTCCAGCACTGCCACGCCGTTCTTCACCAGCCGATCGGCCAGCGGCACATCGCTGCAAATCACCAGTTCACCCGGCACCGCATGTTCCACCAGATAGTCATCGGCGGCATCCGGACCGCTGGGCACCACGATCAGCTTCACCAGGGCCAGGCCCGGTTTGATCTGCGGCTGCCCCGCCACCAGCACCACGTCGAANTGGCGCTTGAGGGCGAACTTCACCACCAGATCCTTCGCCGCCCGTGGGCAGGCGTCAGCATCGATCCAGACACGCATTTGTTTACCTCTTCCAAAAAAAATCGCGAGCAGGCTCGCTCCCACAGGTTATACGCGATCCTGTGGGAGCGAGCCTGCTCGCGATTGTGAGCGAAGCGAATGCCGCTTAAGAAACCTGCACCCGCCGCTTCTCTGCCATCCAGCTACGGCCATACAGCACAACAATCGCAATGATCGCCACCGCCTGAGCACTCAGCGAGTACGCATCCGCGTGGATCCCCAACCAGTCGAAGTCAAAAAACGCCACCGGCCGCGTACCGAAGATGCCCGCTTCCTGCAACGCCTTCACGCCATGCCCGGCGAACACCACCGACAGCGCACACAGCAACGCCGCGTTGATGCCGAAGAACAGCGCCAACGGCAGCTTCGCCGAACCCCGCAGGATCACCCACGCCAAACCCACCAACAGCACCAGCGCCGTAGCACCACCCGCCAGCACTGCGTTGTGCCCGGCCGGGCCGGCTTGCAGCCACAGGGTTTCGTAGAACAGGATCACTTCGAACAGCTCACGGTACACCGAGAAAAACGCCAGCAGCGCAAAACCAAAGCGCCCTCCGCCGCCGACCAGGCTGCTCTTGATGTAATCCTGCCACGCCGCCGCATGGCGACGGTCGTGCATCCACACGCCGAGCCAGAGCACCATGACGGCGGCAAACAACGCCGTCGCACCTTCCAGCAATTCACGCTGCGAACCGCTGACATCAATCACATAGGCCGCCAGTGCCCAGGTCGCCAGACCGGCCAACAACGCCAGGCCCCAACCGACGTTGACGCTACGCACCGCCGACTGCTGGCCGGTGTTACGCAGGAACGCCAGGATCGCCGCCAGCACCAGGATGGCTTCCAGGCCTTCACGCAACAGAATCAACAGCCCGGAGATATAGCTCAACGACCAGCTCAAGCCATCGCTGCCCAGCAACCCGGCGGACTCCTTCAGCTTGGCCTTGGCTGCGTCCAGACGCTGCTGGGCCTGGGCCACCGGCAAACCGTCCTGCAACGATTGACGGTANGCCATCAGGGCTTTCTCGGTGTCCTTGCGCACGTTGGCGTCAACGTTATCCAGAGAGCTTTCCACCAGCTCGAAGCCCTCAAGGTAAGCGGCTACCGACAGGTCATAAGCCTGCTCGTGCTCACCGCTACGGAATGCGGCGAGACTCTTGTCCAGGGTGGCGGCGGTGTAGTCGAGCAACTGCGCCGGGCCACGCTTGACCTGTGGCGGTTGTGCGCGCTGCGCACGGAACGTCGCGGCGGCTTGCGGGCCATCGGCGGCCTGCACTTCGGCTGGCGTCTGACGAGCGAGGTCGGCGATGTTGAAGGTCTTTTCGGATTTGGCTGCGGCCGGATCGGCGCTGAAACTGGCGATGTAAGTCGCCAGGTCCCAGCGCTGACGATCATCCAGTTGATCGGCGAAGGCCGGCATGTCCGTACCTTCGACACCCAGGCCCAAGGTGCTGTAGATCGCGTACAGACTCAGGCGGTCCAGGCGCGCCGTGTCACGCAGGTTGGCCGGCGGCGGTGTCAGACCGACACCCGCCGGGCCGTCACCGCCCCCCGTATCGCCGTGGCAGACCGAGCAATGCTGGGCGTACAGCGGTGCGCCACGGGTCGGATCCGGGGTAATGATCGGCGCCTGACTGACTTCATAGGTCACGGCCAGTTTCGCACCGAGCTGTCGAGCCTGACGGGCCACGTCCGCGCCGTCCTGACGGGCAGCGATGGCGTTGCGCAGCGTGCTGACGCCTTGCTCCAGCCCGGGTTTCTCCGGTTTGGCCGGCATCGCGGCGATCAAGCCTTGCAAGACCTTGATGAATTCCAGCTGCTCGCGGTATTCGGAGTCGTCGATGACGTTGCCCCCTTGCACCGTCTGCGGGTAATCCGCGCCGATGTAGTCGAGCAAATGCAGGGCTTGCGGCGCGCCATCCACGGTGTCCGCCAGCAGATTGAAACTGCACAAGGCAAACAGTGGCAACACCAGCCAGGCCAGGAAACGGGACGGGGCAGTCATGAATCAATCTCAATTGGAAATACGAAGTAACACATTGTTCACTTCCAGTGCCATTCACTCAAGCTTTGTCTGCATCGGCCGCTGGAGTGCAGGAACAAAGTGCCATCATCCAAGTCTACCACAATGGATCGCGTTTCCCTTGAGAGGTTTTACACCGCAGCTTTGCGCAGCGTCGCCATAAACGCCGCCGCACCAATAAACAGCCCGGCAAACGTGCGGTTCATGCGTTTCTGCTGTTTTGGCGTGCGCAGCAGACGCAGTACCTTCGACGCCAACCCGGTGTACCCGGCCATGACGATCAGGTCGACGCAGACCATGGTCACGCCGATGATCAGGTACTGAGCCAACAGCGGCGCGTGCGGATTCACGAACTGCGGCAGCACCGCCAGCATGAACACCAGAGCCTTGGGATTGCTGGCGTTGACCAGGAACCCACGGAACATCATCGCCATCGGCTTGCCGATCTGACGCACGGCCGCGTCGTCACTCATGTCGCTGGGCAGCGCACGCCATTGCTTGATCGCGAGGTAAACCAGGTACGCCACACCGAACCATTTGATCGCATAGAACGCGGTGGCTGATGCCGTGAGAATCGCGCCCACACCGGCGCCGACAATCGCGATCTGTACCGCCAGGCCCAGTTGCAGGCCCAAGGCGTTCCAGTAACCGCGCCAGAAACCGTATTGCAGACCGCTGGACATCGACGCAATGGCGCCGGCACCGGGAGACAGACTGATCACCCAGCAGGCGGCAAAAAACGCCAGCCATGTTTGAAGCTCCATTGCACACCTCGACTCAGACTTGTGACAGACGTCTAAGCTAATGCGGCTTTGGGCTGATGACCATCGATTTTTTACGGGATGTGGCGGCTGCCGACCAGCGTTCAGGACTCGAAAGGCTCATCGCCTGGCTGATCACAAATCTGCGATCCAACCCAAAAACCTGTGGGAGCGAGCTTGCTCGCGATGGCGGTGTATCAGTCGAAAGAAGGTTTACTTTTCGATCCCGCTCAACGGAAACACATCACTCCCGCGCCAGCGCCGAACCGAACGCTGGAAGAACAGGCTGTTGGGCACTTGCACCATGGCGCTGCCGGTACCGAGTTCTTCCACTTCGATCAACGTGGTGTAGAGCAGGTTGATCGCCACTACCCGACCCTTCACGCCCGGCTTATCGACGGTGTCCACCAACTCGACGATATCACCGAGGCGGAACGGCCCGACGGTGAAAATCAAGATAGCGCACAGCAGGTTGGACAGTACCGACCACATGGCGAAGAACGCCACAGCGGCAACCGCGACAAACCCTGACAGTGCCGTCCACAACACGGTGGCCGANACGCCCAGGCGGCCCAGCACGAAAATCAACGCACTGCCCATGATCAGCCAGCGCAGGCCGCCGCGCAGAGGCATCAGCAGTTGCGGTGGGAACGGGTAGCGCTCACCCAGGCGAGTCAGGCATTTAGCGACGAAGCGTTGGGCGAAGTAACCCGCCAACAGAATCAGCAGGATTTGCGCGGCGAACCAGATCGGCTCGCCCCACCCCGCCGGCAGCGGCAGCTTGAAAGCTTCCATCAAGACAGCGCCTCCAGCTCCGCCTGCATGCTTTCGAGCAGTTCCAGGGCTTCCATCCAGGCTTCTTCGAGTTCGGCTTCACGCACCTTCAGCTTGGCCTGTTCAGCCAGCAGATCACGCAAATCGTTCTTGCGCGCCGGTTCGTAAATGTCGCTGTCGCCGAGGCTGGTATCGATCTTCGCCAGTTTCTCGTGCAGCTTGCCCAACTCGACTTCGAGCTTGTCAGCCTCACGCTTGTGCGGTGCCAGTTGCTGACGCAACGCAGCAGCAGCCTGGCGCTGGGCCTTCTTGTCGGTCTTGTCCGGGTTGACCGGGGTGTTGCTGACCGGGGCATTGCGCTGACGGTAGTCGACCAGCCAACGGGCGTAGTCTTCCAGATCGCCGTCGAACTCCTCGACCTTGCCGTCCGCCACCAGGTAGAAATTGTCGGTGGTGCTTTTGAGCAGATGGCGATCGTGAGAGACCACCAGCACCGCACCACTGAACTCCTGCAGGGCCATGGTCAACGCCAGGCGCATTTCCAGGTCCAGGTGGTTGGTGGGTTCGTCGAGCAACAGCAGGTTCGGTCGGTCCCAGGCGATCAATGCCAGGGCCAGACGCGCCTTTTCGCCACCGGAGAAATTCAATACCGGCTCATCGATGCGCGCGCCACGGAAGTCGAAGCCACCGAGGAAGTCGCGCAGGGTTTGCTCACGCTCGGTCGGCGCCAGACGCTGCAGGTGCAGCAACGGGCTGGCCTTGGAATCAAGGGAGTCCAGTTGATGCTGAGCGAAGTAGCCCACGACGGTGTTTTCGCCACGGGTCAGGCGACCGGCCAACGGCGAGAGTTCCCCGGCNAGGTTCTTGATCAGTGTCGACTTGCCGGCGCCATTAGGGCCGAGCAAACCGATACGTGCGCCCGGCGTGAGCTGCAGCTTGACCTTCTCCAGAATGGTTTTGTCGCCATAACCCAGGCGCGCATCCGAAAGGTCCAGCAACGGGCTGGAGATCTTCACCGACTCACGAAATACGAAGTCGAACGGCGAATCGACGTGGGCCGCCGACAGTTCCTCCATTCGCTCCAGGGCCTTGATCCGGCTCTGGGCCTGACGGGCCTTGGTGGCCTGGGCCTTGAACCGGGCGATGTAGCTTTCCATGTGCGCGCGTTGCGCCTGCTGCTTCTCGAAAGCCTGCTGTTGCTGGGCCAGGCGTTCGGCGCGNGCGCGTTCGAACGCGGTGTAGCCGCCACGGTAGAGGGTGATTTTCTTCTGTTCGACGTGGGCGATGTTGTCGACCACGGCATCGAGGAAATCCCGGTCGTGGGAAATCAGCAGCAAAGTACCTGGGTAGCTCTTGAGGAAATCTTCCAGCCACAGGATCGCATCGAGGTCCAAGTGGTTGGTCGGTTCGTCGAGCAGTAACAAGTCCGACGGGCACATCAGCGCCTGCGCCAGGTTCAGACGCATCCTCCAGCCACCAGAGAAATCTCCTACCGGACGATCCATTTGCTCGTTGGTGAACCCAAGGCCAGCCAGCAGCTTGCGGGCGCGGGCGTCGGCGGTATAGCCATCGGCACTGTCGAGTTCCGAGTGCAGGCGGGCCTGAGCCGCGCCGTCCTGGGTTTTCTCGGCCTCGGCCAGGTCGTGTTGCACCTGGCGCAGGCGCAGGTCGCCATCGAGCACGTAGTCGATCGCAATGCGGTCCAGGGTGTCGATCTCCTGGCGCATATGGGCGATGCGCCAGTCGGCCGGCAGCAAGCAGTCCCCGGAATCCGGGGTCAGCTCACCCAGCAACAGGGCGAACAACGTGGATTTGCCGGCACCGTTGGCACCGATCAGGCCGGCTTTGTGACCGGCGTGCAGGGTCAGCTCGGCGTCTTCGAGAAGACGTTGCGGGCCACGCTGTAATGTTAGGCTTTGAAGTCGGATCATAATGGCGGCGGAGTCTACCAGCTTCGCTCGCAACTGGCGCGAGTAGCACTATGTCCTCTGACCTGTGGAGCTTTTCCGTTACCACTTACTCCCGTCGCGGCGTTGAAGCCGCGTGCCTGACGTTGCAGTCGGCGGGTGTGAACGTGTGCTTGCTGCTATGCGGGTTGTGGCTGGGAGAACGTGGCGTTACCTGCAACGAACAACGCTTGCAGTTGCTTCGCGATGTAGCCGGACCGTGGGACGCCGATGTCGTGCAACCGTTGCGCGCCTTGCGAATGCAATGGAAAGCCGCCGCTGGCGAGGATGCCGGGCTGGATGATTTGCGCGAACAAGTGAAAACGCTGGAGATGGAAGCCGAACGGCATTTGCTGTTGCGACTGGAGCGTTTGTCGCAGAGTTGGCCGCAGTATGAGGTGACCGATTCAACGGCCTGGCTGGAAGGTGTGGCGGCAGGCGCCGCCCACCTGGACCGCGACGCGCTGCATCAGCTGCGCGTCGCGGCAACCGGCACTTAGGAAGCGCTGGCTGGGGTGGTGCTGGTGCTCGACGGTGCGGCTGGCGTTGGCGCAGACGATGGGGTCGAGGTGGTGGCTGCTGGAGCAGGCGAAGCCGATGCAGCTGGCGACGGAGCTGGAGTCGCTGGCTTGGCAGCAGCGGCCGGTTTTTTCACGGCTGGCTTCGCGGCGGCCGGTTTTTTCACGGCTGGCTTCGCGGCAGCAGGTTTTGCAGCGGCTGGTTTCGCTGCTGGTTTCGCTGCAGCAGGTTTGGCGGCGGCAGCGGGTTTCGCGGCAGCAGGTTTAGCAGCGGGTTTCGCCGCAACTTTTGCAGCCGGTTTGGCGGCTGGTTTGGCGGCAGCGGTTTTAGCCGCGGCAGGTTTTGCGGCTGGCTTGGCGGCAGCAGCTTTTGCAGCGGCAGGTTTTGTAGCTGGTTTGGCAGCAGCCGTTTTAGCNGCTGGTTTTGCCGCTGCGGTTTTCGCCACAGCCGGTTTCGCAGCCGCGGTTTTTGCAACAGGTTTAGCGGCAGCCGTTTTGGCAGCGGCTGGCTTGGCGGCAGGTTTGGCAGTCGTCAATTTAGCCGCTGGTTTTGCAGCGCTGGCTGCGACTGGTTTTTTTGCCGCAGGTTTTGCCGCAGCTTTCACCGGTGCTTTGGCGGCAGGCTTGGCCGGTGCTTTTGCAGCCGTCGGTTTGGCAGCAGCTTTCTTGGCAGGTGCCGCAGCAGGCTTGGCCGAACGCAGGGACAACGCCTTGCCGACAGCCTCTTGTACACGACCGATACCCTGGGCCAGTTTCAGGCTTTCCTGAGCATCGCGTTTGAGTTGAGAAATGTAGGTGCGGGTTTCAGCTTGGCGATCCTTGAGGGCGTCCAGCAAGTCCTCAAGTTCTTTAACAGCACCCTTCGCTTTGGTTTGTGCCTTGGCTTTACCGGCAGCTGCGGCGTCCTGCAATTTGGTACGGGATTTGTGCAATTTCTCCTGCGCTTTTCCGCGCTGCTTTTCCAGTTTGGCGAGCAGTTTTTCAGCATCAGCCAAGGCTTGGGAACACGCGCTTTCCAGATGTTCGAGCAGGCTGCCCGAAAGTTGTTGGAGTAAGTGCAACGGGGTATTTACAGGCTTCTGTTTGGCCGACATGGTTTACCTCCTGGCTGACGTGGGTGCGGCTCATACTAGCCCTCTGCTCTTACCGCCGCTAGGGCATGTTGACAGTATCGAAAGCGCTGCGTTGCAACAGATTGAAATTCTTCTGCGCGGGTGCAAAACCAGTTCACCTTTGAGCGCACTCACACTGGCATAATCCATCGCATCTCAGATCGGAGTGTGCCCATGTCGCGCTACTTTTTTTTATCGTTGTGCGTGTGTTTTTCCGTGGCCCAGGCCGCCGAAAAAACCACCCCAAATGAGGCTCACGATCTTGCTTACAGCCTGGGTGCTAGCCTGGGTGAGCGCTTGCGCCAAGAGGTGCCGGACCTACAACTCCAGGCATTGCTCGACGGTTTGCAACAAGCCTATCAAGGCAAGCCACTGGCCTTGAAAGACGAGCAGATCGAACAGATTCTGGCCGAGCACGAAGCCCAGGTCGCCGAGCAACCCGCCGTCGCGCAAAGTGAAGTCGCGCTGGAAAAAGAGCAGCGGTTCCTCACCGAGGAAAAAGCCAAACCGGGTGTTCGTGAGCTGGCAGATGGAATTTTGCTGACCGAGTTGGCACCGGGCACCGGGGCCAAGGCGGGTCCTAATGGCAAGGTCGAAGTTCTATATGTAGGACGCCTTCCCGACGGCACGGTGTTCGATCAGAACAGCAAGCCTCAGTGGTTCAGTCTTGATAGCGTGATCAGCGGCTGGCGCAGCGCATTGCAAAACATGCCGACAGGCGCAAAATGGCGCCTGGTGATTCCATCGGCCCAGGCCTATGGCGCGGACGGTGCCGGCGACCTGATCGCCCCGTTCACGCCACTGGTGTTCGAAGTCGAATTGCGCGGTGTCACAGGCTGAAAGCCGGAAACGAAAAACGGCGCGCATCGCGCACCGTTTTTTAGTCTTGCAGGAGAGGTTCAGGCCTGAACCGGGTCCTCTTCCTTGTGAGCAGTGTGCAGCACTTCGATCAGGCAATCTTCCAGTTCGAAGCGTTCGTGCAACAGCCCGCCCAGCTCCTTGAATTTCTCTGCGACGCACTTGCCTGCATCACACAGGTCATTGAACGCCAGCAGCTTCTCGGTGATGACGTCGATGCGCGGGTAAATCGTCTCGGCCAGCTCCAGCCCGCGAGTATCGCCAAAAGCCTTGGCTTCGCCGGTCAGCTGTTCGTAGATTTCGAAGTGCCCGGCAGATACGTAATCGACCAGCACGCCGCAGAATTCCTGCAACGGCTTTCGGTTTTCGCCCAAAGCCTCTGGCTCGGCACCGAGAGCATCGTAGGCTCGAACCAGTTCGTGACGCTCCTGCAACCAGCGATCGATCAGCAGATGCACTCCACCCCAACGTTCCTGAGCATTCTGACAACTTTCGAGCATGGTGATCTCTCTTCCCTTGTGGGTCATGCTGCCCTACACCTGTCGCAGTCTTGATAATCAAGAATCGACCAGGCAGAGCGTCATCGAGCAACATAATTCCAATGACACGTGCGGGCCAGATTATGCCCGCGCGACAATGGCTTCAAGGTACGCAGGAGATAAAGTTCATACAAGTGTTTAATCACCCGCCAGCCCCCGGTGCGACGACACGCCGCTGAGCGGTCGCTCGCAGGCAAGCCAGACAACGCGCAGCAGCTGATAAACACTCAGAATTGTCACCGCCATGAAGAGCAACAGACTCCATTCCGGGATGCTCAGGTCAAACAGCGTCCAGGAAATTTCTGCGCAATCTTCGTCCCCTTTGAACATCAGCGTCACTTTGCACAGCCAGGGCAGGTTCTCGTATAGGGCCTGCGGATGGGTGGAGCAGGTCGATAGCTGATGCGCCGGATCGCTTTGCAACAAGACTTGCCGCCACGCCGCGACCATACCGGCGAGACTGCATGACAAACCGAGCAGCCAATAAAGAAAAGTCCCGAAGCGGCCAGGGCCATGCACCGAAGCCGCCAGGCAGACACCGGTGAACAACGCCAGGCAGACTCGCTGCAAAAGGCATAACCCGCAAGGCTTGAGGCCGATTGCGTATTCCAGGTAATAGGAAACGCCCAAGGCCAGGGCACCTGCAATAAAAGCCATGAAAAACAAGGAGCGTGAGCAGGCCAAAAACATGGCTTATCCGTAACAGTAGAGACAGGCGGTTACGGTAGAGGAAAGCGCGCCAGCCTTTCAAGGCAGGTCGGCACGGACACTTCACCAGAAGTGTAGGGAATTCCCGACAGCGTCGAGAGGATTTGATGTAGCCCTCTGTAGGACAAAGCTAATCAGGGGCTACAACGCCAAACATTCAACGGATTTCACGCGACCGAATCACGCCAAAGAACGGCTTTCGCCCCTGTAGCAGCCTGCGTCCGGTTGCAAAGCAGCCGTCATAAATTAAACGCGATTAGCCTGATGAAACCGTGCGCTCGTTTTACGACTGCTTCGCAACCGGACGCAGGCTGCGCCAGCTGCTACAAGGGAATCCTTTCAGGCGTAAACGGGCGCTGGGAGTGGTGCCGCCAAGAGGCGCTCGTCCAGCAGGACCAGGCCTTCCTGGAACAACTGGTTGCTGCGCTCTGTGTCGCCAAGCTGAGCGAGCAACCGCGCCAATTCCGCACAGGCTTCCGGGTTGCGCTGTACCCGCAAACTACTTTCCAGATAGTCCCGCGCCTTGCCCCACANGCTGCTTTGCAGGCACAGCCGGCCGAGTGTCAGCAGAAGGCTTGGGTCGGCCGGATGATCCTTGAGCCATCCCTCGGCCGTTTGCAGTTGACGAGCCGGATCGCTACCGCGCACCAGACCGTAGAGACGCGCCAAATGACTGTCGTACTTGCGCTTGAGCGCCGTGCGCAGCACTTCTTCCGCTTCAACCTGCGCGCCCAGTTGCCGCAGCTGCTCGGCATAGGCCAGCACCAACTGAGGCTCCTGGCGCTGAGCCGAGGTGAGTTGCTGCCAGGCGCGATTGAGCGATTGCAAACCCACCGTGCCGTCCGCTTCCTGATGCGCCGCCAGGGAAAGGTTTTCACCCCACGCCCGGCGTTCCAGATCGGCCAGCTCGGCGGGCGGCAAGACTTTATCCTTGCGCAGCTCCGGGAGCAGGCGAATCACCGCCGACCAGTCGCCGCGCTGCTGATGCAGACGCTGCAACTGGCGCAAGGTCTGGACGTTATGAGGATGACGCTCGTGCATGGCTTGCAGCGTCACCAGGGCGCCTTCAGTGTCGCCGCGGTCGTTCTGCAACTGCGCGTGACTCAAGGCAATCGCCAATTCGGCCTGCGGCTGGCGCTCGAGTGCGCGTTCCAGCAAGTTGTCGCATTCCTCGTAGTGACCTTGTTCATTGGCGGCGCGCGCGGCGCCGAGGTAGTAGAGCAGCGGCTGGCGCTCGGCTTCGGCAGCGCGATGCAGGTGACGCTGCGCACTGGCCCATCGACCTTCTGCCAGGTCCAGCTGACCGTGTTCGATCGCCACTTGCACCCGACGGCTGCGATTGCGCCGCGACCACGGATTGACCACGCCGCTGGACGTCATCACCAGCACGACCAACGCCTTGATGCCCCAGAACACCAGCCAGAGCACGGCGACCAACGCCAGGGTTGCCCACAGGCTCGCTTCATAGCGAAAGGTCTTGTAGGCGATCAACACGTAACCGGAATGCTCGGCAATCGCCAGGCCCAGTGCGGCGGCTGCGGCGATGACCAGGAATACGATCACATAGAGGCGTTTCATGGCGTGGCCTCCTGCGCAGTGTTCGCGGCCGGTTTTGCCATCGGTTTGATCGAGTCTTCGGCGTTGACGTTACGCCGCTCCAGATACCCCTGGACCGCACTCAATGTCCCGGTCAGGTCCGGCGTGACCACCGTGACCGGCTGCTTGCTCAACTCGCCCACCTGCTCAAGCATGACTTTGCTTTGAGGGTTGTCCGGGTTGAAGTTGCCGGTCAATACATCCCGCGCCTCGGCCAGCGCCTGGGTGTAGACCGCTGCCTGGCCATTGAGCGCGGCCCATTGCGCCTGCTCCAGCGCCAGGCTCAGCGCCAGACGCACCTGACTCAGGCTCTGCCCTGCCAGCAATGGGCGAACATTTTTGTCAGCATTGAAGTCGATGCGGATGTAGCGGGAAATCTGATCCCACCACTGCGCCCAACGACTGGCACCGTCGCCATCGGCCGTCAGGCCCAACAGCGATTCGCCACGATCCTTGTACTCGGGGGCCAGCTCGGTGAGGTCGATGACCTGATCGCGCAATGCGCCCAGTCGCAGGAACAACCCTGTGCGATCCGGCTGCTCTGTGCTGCGCAGCGCCACCAGGGTTTTGGCCACTTGCTCGCGAGCGGCGAAGGCACCGGGATCGTTCTGTTCACGCAAAATTTCATCGGCGCCCTGCACCAGGGCCTGGGCGCTGCTGATGTCCTGCAGCGCAGAAAGACGCAGGCTGGCCAGACGGATCAAGTGCTCGGCTTCGGCCAGGCGCCAGTCCTGGCGGCTCGCGCCGAGGACCGTCTCCAGACGCTGATTCAAGCGTTGCTGATCGCCTTGCAACTGCGTCACCAGACGGCTGCGAGCATCCAGTTCTTCGGCCGCAGGCATTTGTTCAAGGCGCGCGCTCAGGCGCTGTTCGTTGAGTTTCAGGCTCTGCGCCTGATCGTTCAACGCCTGGACCTGGCTCAACTGCTGCTGGTTGTTGGCTTGCAGGTGACGCACCTGCCAAACACCCCAACCGCCCACGGCAACACCGGCGGCGCCCAACAGCAGCGCGACGATTGCCAGCCCATTGCCCCGGCGCTGCACTGTGGCAGGTGGTGGAGTTTCCACCGGCGCTTCAAGCACCGGCAGCACGTCTTCTTTTGGCAAGGCTGTTTCGCTCACGTATCCATCCTTTGCATTAGAGAACGGGTTCGGGATGCTCCCGTAACGCCGTCAGCAAAGCCGCGGCACTGGCGCCACGACAATCCACAACTGTTTGGGCCCCGG
Source organism: Pseudomonas mandelii (assembly GCF_002251635.1). GTDB lineage: Bacteria > Pseudomonadota > Gammaproteobacteria > Pseudomonadales > Pseudomonadaceae > Aquipseudomonas > Aquipseudomonas mandelii_B. The sequence goes on along the minus strand of NZ_NMOJ01000137.1, from coordinate 4,377 downwards.
CGGCACGTGCCAGCTCGGCGACCCTGGGGCTTGGAACAAACAACGGCAACCGCGCCATTTCAGGCCAGGCATCGCCCGCCAATTGGCGCAGGTGCTCAAAACCCTGTCCACTGCTGACCACCAGCCCGTTCAAGCGTTCCGCTTCGATACGGTCAGGCAGAACCGTCGACGGGTAGTGAGGCAGTCCGCGACGGTATAACTCCAGATACTCGACACTAGCACCAAGCTCACGCAAACGCTCAGCCAGCAGCTCTCGCCCACCCTCGCCGCGCAGGATCAGCACCTGCGGATCGGGTCGGGCAATCGCCTCGCGCAACGAGGGAAGTTCAAGCAAGGCTTCGCTGTCATCGCCCTCGGCGGGGAAACTCACGTTCAGCCCGTTATCCGCCAGGATCTGCGCGGTCGCCGCGCCCACGCTGAACCAGCGTGGGGACGGTGGCTGTGGCCAATACTGATTGAGCAGGTCAACGCCAATTCTGGCGGCCGGTTTACTGACCACGATCACCGCACAGTAACGATCCAGCCCCTGAATCACCTCGCGCATTGTGTCAGAGACAGCAATCGGCTCGATCTCCAGAAGCGGCAAGCTGCTGCTGAAAATCCCCGCTTGCGACAAAACACCGCTCAGCGCCGCCGACTCATCCGCAGGGCGCGTCAGCAGCAGGCGCCAGCCCGTCACTCGTGACCTGCCTCGCCATAGACCGCCTTCAGAATGTCGCCGGCGCCCTGGCTCAGCAAGTCTTCAGCCACTTGCACACCCAAGGCTTCTGCATCGCCACGCGGTGCGCGGGCCTCGGCACTGAGCAGCAGGCCGCCGCTCGGATCGCCCACCAGACCGCGCAACCAGATCTGCTCGCCTTCAAGCACGGCGTAGCAGGCGATCGGCACTTGGCAGCCGCCATTCAGATGTTTGTTGAGGGAACGTTCCGCGGTCACGCGGGTGGCGGTGTCCTGGTGATGCAACGGCGCCAGCAACGCGTGGATTTCACTGTCGGCGCTGCGGCACTCGATGCCCACCGCGCCCTGGCCACCGGCCGGCAAGCTGTCGTCGACACTGATCGCCGAGGTGATGCGATCTTCGAAGCCGAGACGAATCAGGCCGGCAGCCGCGAGGATGATCGCGTCATAATCACCGGCATCCAGCTTGGCCAGGCGCGTGTTGACGTTGCCGCGCAGGAAACGGATCTGCAGATCCGGGCGACGAGTCAGCAACTGCGCCTGACGACGCAGGCTGGAGGTGCCGACGACGCTGCCCAGTGGCAAATCATCCAACGACGCGTAGGTGTTGGAAACGAAGGCATCGCGCGGGTCTTCACGTTCGCAGATGCAATACAGGCCGAGGCCTTCAGGGAAGTCCATCGGCACGTCTTTCATCGAATGCACGGCGATGTCGGCTTCGTTTTCCAGCAGTGCGGTTTCCAGCTCTTTGACGAACAAGCCCTTGCCGCCGATCTTCGACAGTGGCGAGTCGAGCAGCTTGTCGCCGCGACTGACCATGGGCACCAGGGACACTTTGAGGCCCGGGTGGGCCTGTTCAAGGCGTGCTTTGACGTATTCGGCCTGCCACAAGGCCAAGGCGCTTTTACGGGTGGCGATGCGGATTTCGCGAGAGGACATGGATCAATCCGTACTGAATAGATACGGCAGATAATAACAGCTCAGGCAAANCCACTTTGACTTGTATCAGACACTGCGTGGCCTCCCTGGCCTCAAACGTCCAGCAAACGGATATGAAGTTCGCCTGTGATCAGCGAATTAAAGCTGTTGCATCATTTTGCGCACACCGGCGACATGACGTCGGCTGACGATCAAGGCATCGCCATTGAGCCCTTTCAGGAACAGCTGAAAATGCCCCAGTGGCGTGCGTTGCAAACGTTCTATTCGCTCGCGGGCCACCAGCGCGTTGCGGTGAATGCGCACGAAGCGGTCGCCAAACTCATCCTCCAACGCCTTGAGCGGTTCATCCAGCAGCACTTCGCCGCCTTCATGGCGCAAGGTCACGTATTTGTGGTCAGCAATGAAGTAGACCACCTGACCCAACGGGATCAGCTCAATGCCTTTACGTGTTCGGGCACTGATGTGGCTGCGGGGGCCGCTACCGCTTTCGGCGGCTGGACGGGTCAGGGCGGCGAGCTGGACGCGATTGGGCCGCTCGGCTTTTTTCAATGCATCATGTAAATGTTCAGTTCGCACAGGCTTCACCAGATAGCCCACGGCGCTGGCCTGCAGGGCTTCCACGGCAAATTCATCGGGCCCGGTGCAAAACACCACGGCGGGCGGGGTTTCGCGTTCGCACAACCGGGCAGCCACTTGCAGGCCATCAAGGCCTGGCATGCCGATATCGAGCAACACGATATCCGGCTTGTGACTGTCAATCAGCGCTAACGCCTCTTCGCCGTTCGTGGCGCTGGGCTCCAGGACATTGTATCCCTCGAGTTCGCCAACCATTCGGCTCAGGCGCTCGCGGGCTTGGGGTTCGTCATCAACGATCAGGACATTCATATTGCGCTGGATTCCTGCGTGAGTCTCGCACAAGGATAGCGTAGACAGGTGCGGTGACTTGCGTCACAGCGATCCACGCTAAGACTAGCGCGAGGGCCAAAAAGTGCCGCGAGACCGGCGGCTAAATTTTCATCTGCCGAGTGATTGGAGGCTCTGGCCCGCATTAGCGAGGTATCGCCGTAGGGTTTGCCGATACACAATATGAACACCCCCTCTTCTTATAGTCAGCCGCAGCGCCCCAGAAGTGCGCTGATCCTATTGTCCAACTGTAGACGGTTGCAGGGACGATATTGCTCAATCGGAAAATATCGTTGCGCAATTTCCCACAAGGCCTGTCCTGAGTATGGACCCCGCCTTGTGAAAAAAACCTGTCGACCAGCGTCAGCGACAGGATTGGCAACCCTGTTATTATCCGCGGCAGCTTCCAACGTCATTTTTTTCTTCAGCCGACACGAGCGAATTCATGAGCACCGACAAGACCAACCAGTCCTGGGGCGGCCGCTTCAGTGAACCCGTCGACGCCTTCGTCGCCCGCTTCACCGCCTCCGTCACCTTCGACCAGCGCCTGTACCGCCACGACATCATGGGCTCGATCGCCCACGCCACGATGCTGGCCAAGGTCGGCGTGCTGACCGACGCCGAGCGCGACAGCATCATCGACGGCCTGACTACCATTCGCGGTGAGATCGAGGCCGGCACGTTCGACTGGCGCATCGACCTGGAAGACGTGCACATGAACATCGAGGCCCGCCTCACCGATCGTATCGGTGTGACCGGCAAAAAACTGCACACCGGTCGCAGCCGTAACGACCAGGTGGCGACCGATATTCGCCTGTGGCTGCGCGACGAAATCGACCTGATCCTGGCCGAAATCACGCGCCTGCAAAAAGGTTTGCTGGAGCAGGCCGAGCGTGAGTCGGACACCATCATGCCCGGCTTCACCCACCTGCAAACCGCACAGCCAGTGACCTTCGGCCACCACCTGCTGGCCTGGTTCGAAATGCTCAGCCGCGACTACGAGCGCCTGGTGGATTGCCGTAAACGCGCCAACCGCATGCCATTGGGCAGCGCCGCGCTGGCGGGCACCACTTACCCGATCGACCGCGAGTACACCGCTCAACTGCTGGGTTTTGACGCCGTGGGCGGCAACTCCCTGGATGGCGTATCGGACCGCGACTTCGCCATCGAATTCTGCGCTGCCGCCAGCATCGCGATGATGCACCTGTCGCGNTTCTCCGAAGAGCTGGTGCTGTGGACCAGCGCGCAATTCCAATTCATCGACCTGCCGGATCGCTTCTGCACGGGCAGCTCGATCATGCCGCAAAAGAAAAACCCCGACGTGCCGGAGTTGGTGCGTGGCAAGAGCGGCCGTGTATTCGGCGCACTGATGGGCTTGCTGACCCTGATGAAGGGCCAGCCGCTGGCCTACAACAAGGACAATCAGGAAGACAAAGAGCCGCTGTTCGACGCTGCCGACACCTTGCGCGACTCGCTGCGTGCGTTTGCCGACATGATCCCCGCAATCAAGCCCAAGCACGCGATCATGCGTGAGGCGGCCTTGCGCGGTTTCTCTACTGCGACCGACCTGGCGGATTACCTGGTGCGCCGCGGCCTGCCGTTCCGTGACTGCCACGAAATCGTCGGCCATGCCGTCAAATACGGCGTGGACACCGGCAAGGACCTGGCGGAAATGAGCCTGGAAGAGCTGCGTCGTTTCAGCGACCAGATCGAGCAGGACGTATTTGCGGTGCTGACCCTGGAAGGCTCGGTGAATGCCCGTAACCACGTAGGCGGCACTGCACCGGCGCAGGTCAAGGCAGCCGTAGCGCGCGGCCAGGAACTGCTGGCCAGCCGCTAAAAGCTNCACGAGCAAGC
>NZ_NMOJ01000136.1 GCF_002251635.1 Pseudomonas mandelii | reverse complement strand
CGCTCCCACAAGGATCTCTGATCAGCCACAAATCTATGGCCGACACAGAAACCTGTGGGAGCGAGCTTGCTCGCGATGACTGACTTCAGAACGCTACAAACCCTACTTCTTGGAAGCGACCATCGCCATAAACGCCGGCATCGCCGCTTCCTTGTCCGCCGCAATCCGCTGCACGTTCGGGTTCTGCTCCAGTCGCTCCAACAGCGCCCTGGCCGCCGGCATCTCGGCCAGCAGATCGATTTCGAACAGCTTATGCGCCACCGCACAGGCCAACGGTACGCTGTACAAGAAATACAGATCCGCAATGCTCAGACTGTCCCCCGCCACATAAGGGGCGAATTTGCCGTGCCTGCCCAATGCGGCAAAGCCCGCCAACAGCTCGGCCTTGGTCTTGTTCTTGATCGCCTCTGGCACCGGCATGCCGAAAAACGCCTCGGCGTAGCACGCCCGAGCCGGCAACTCGATGTACAGCTCGATTTCCTTGGCCACTGCCAGCACCTGCGCCCGCTCAAACGGATCGATCGGCAGGAGCGGGGTACCTTTCTGACTTTGCTCGATGAACTCGAGAATTACCGCCGTTTCGTTGATGAAACCCTGCTCGGAGCGCAAGACTGGCACCTTGCCGCGCGGACTGATGGCCAGCGCTTCCGGGCTTGTGCCGGCATAAAACGGTACTTCTTCAAACGGCAGACCCTTCTCCATCAGCGCCAGCTTGACCATGTTGTAGTAGTTACTGACGGAAAATCCATAAAGCTTGAGCATCACAAAGCCTCCAGGCCGTGCGGGGTTGGCAGTGCCTGTTTATAGAACGCCGAAGCGATTCTTGCCAGCAGCATCACAGCGCTGAATGCAGGTAAACTGGCCGCCTTAAACTTGAGGAGCCTGCCATGAGCGAGCCGACCGATATCGACAGCGACGAAGAAGAGTTCACCGAGAGCACACTGGTCCAAGCCATCGAAAACCAGATCGAAAGCGACAATCCTCCTGCGGCCAAGGCCACGTTCAACAAGCTGACCCTGGTGGGTTACGAGCGTGAGGAAATCCTCAACCTGATGGCCCACGTGTTGGCGGTAGAAATCGACGCGATCCTCGAAGAAGACCGCGCGTTCAACACCGAATGGTACGAAGCAGCCCTGCGTGCATTGCCAGAGTTGCCGCCGGAAAAGAAGTAACCCCGGTCTCCAGGGCGCAGGCCTCTGTGGCGAGGGANTCTCAACACAGATTGTCACCAATCTCCTCCGCCTTCCCCCAGCCCCTGACTACACTGAATCCACCCCGCTGCCGCACCACCCTTCGGGGAATGCATCCCGAGGCGAAAAAACCCTGTCGCGAGCACTGGACATGCCGCACGAGTGGGCTCACCTTAGGGGCGCTGTCGTCCAATTCCTAGAAAGTCTGGAGTCCTTATGTCGCTTACCCCTGAGTTGGTTGCCGAACTGGAAATCCTCGCCCTCTTCAACCTGGACAGTTCCCAGGAAGGTTTGAAAATTCATCAGACCGCTGCCCCGAAAGCCATTGCTGCCGCTCAACGCCTGTACGAAAAAGAACTGATCGATCAGCCCGATGGCGGTTATCTGACCAGTCTGGGTCGTGACGCCGCGCAAAATGTACAAACAGTTCTGACGATTCTGAGCGTCCAGGAAACAGCCTGAGTATTACTGCATCGCCCACGGAAACCCCTGCTACGGGATTTCCGCGGGCACACTTTTTGACCTGCGGTCGCCGCACGGTAGAAATCTGACGTCAAAAAACAAAATCAGCTTAAAAGTCCCGGGCCCGAGGCGCTAAACTGCCCCTCATCCGTAGACCCCACGTCCGAGCCTCGCGAGCCGGTTTGAGCTGACATGACCCGCACCCATGAAATCCGCCCCGATCTGGACCAGGGAATCGACCGCAAGGTTCTCAGCCAGCTGCGCGCGCGTTTTCTGAAGCTCAACGAAGGCCGCATGGCCCGTGCCATGGAAGGGTTGTCACCCCGCCAGCAAACGGTGCTGACGCTGCTGCCGCTGTTTTTCCACGTCAATCATCCGCTGCTGCCCGGTTATGTCTCGGGCAGCACGCCGGCCGGGCTGTCGAACTTCGAACCTGACGCCCAAGCGCTCGCCGAAGCCCAGCGCCTGACCCGCTCGTTCTCTTACAAGGCACGCCACGGCANCANCCGCCGCGGCCGATCCACGGCCTGTTTCTGATGGGCAGCCTCGGCACCCTGGCTCAGGCAGACCAAAGCGATATGGACGTGTGGGTATGCCACGCGCCCGACCTGGGCGAAAACGAGCTCGCCGAGCTGCGCAAAAAGTGCCAGTTGCTTGAGGCCTGGGCTGCCAGCCAGGGCGCCGAGGCGCATTTCTTTCTGATCGACCCGACCCGCTTCGTGCTCGGCGAGCGCGATACACAATTGAGTTCGGAAGACTGCGGCACCACTCAGCATTACTTGCTGCTGGATGAGTTCTACCGCACCGCAATCTGGCTCGCCGGGCGCACACCCATCTGGTGGCTGGTGCCGGTCTACGAAGAAGNCGCCTACGACCGTTACACCCACACGCTGCTGTCCAAGCGTTTCATCCGCGCAGACGAGTCGCTGGATTTGGGGCATCTGGCCTATATCCCGCCGGGGGAATTCATCGGCGCCGGGCTCTGGCAACTGTTCAAAGGCATCGAGTCGCCCTACAAATCGGTGCTCAAGTTACTGCTGACCGAGGTTTACGCCAACGAACACCCGAACGTGCATTGCCTGAGCCTGCGCTTCAAACGCTCGGTATTCGCCAATCAGCTGGACCTCGACGAACTCGACCCCTACATCGTCGTTTACCGGCGCATCGAGGAATACCTCACCGCCCGTGGCGAGCCGGAGCGCCTGGAACTGGTACGCCGAGCGTTGTACCTGAAGGTCAACCGCAAGCTCACCGGCAGCAGTCGCACCCAGAGCTGGCAACGTTCGCTGCTTGAGCGCCTGGCTCACGAATGGCACTGGGATCAGCGGCAGCTGGCGCTGCTCGACAGCCGCAGCCAATGGAAAGTCCGCCAGGTCAGCACCGAACGCCGAGCCCTGGTCAACGAGCTGAACTACAGCTACCGCTTCCTGACCCAGTTCGCTCGCACCGAGCAGACCGTCAGCCTGATTAACAAGCGCGACCTCAACGTGCTGGGCCGGCGCTTGTATGCGGCGTTTGAGCGCAAGGCCGGCAAAGTCGAATTCATCAACCCCGGCATCGCGCCGGACCTGGCCGAAGACACCCTGACCCTGGTGCAGGCGCCCAACAAGAAAGAAACCGGGCAAACCCAGTGGGGTTTGTACAACGGCAGTCTGGCAGCCCACGAGTGGGAACATTTCGCGCCGATCAAGCGCAGCCGCGACCTGCTGGAAATGCTCACCTGGTGCCACCGCAACGGCGTGATCGACAGCAGCACGCGCCTGGCGCTGCACCCGGGCGTCAGTGACATGACCGAGTTCGAACTGTTCAACCTGCTCGGCAGCCTGCAACAAAGCATCGCCCTGCCGTTGGCGACGGTCGCCGAAGAGCCGTTGCTGCGCGCCAGTGTGCCGAGTGAAGTGCTGATTCTGGTGAACGTTGGCGTCGACCCGCTCAAGCATCATCGCGACCTGAATATCCTGATGACCACCGAGCGTACCGACTCCTTGAGCTACGCCGGTGTCCGGGAAAACCTGGTGCTGACCCTGGACCAGGTCACGCTCAACAGCTGGAACGAAGTGTTGGTCAACCGCTACGACGGCCCTCACGCCCTGCTCGACTGCCTGCGCGATTACCTCAACAACTTGCCGAAAGGCCCACAACAACCCCGCTTGAGGGTGCGTTGTTTCTGCCACAACCGGGCGCAATTCATCGCCCGGCGGGTCGAGGAGGTACTCGACACCGCGCAGAACCTGCTGCTTAGCCAGCTCAATCATCGTTACCTGCTGCAGGTCCAGCAGCATTATCACGTGCTGGAACTGGTGCCCGGCCAGGTCAATCACGTCGCCCTCGCCACGTTGCCAGCGCTGTTCGATTACCTGGGTGAAGAACTCGCGAGCTACAGCCCGCTGCACCTGGACCCGATGGCACTGGAAGACCACGACCTGGCGCTGATCCTGCCCATGGGCCAGCCCGAATGCATTCAGGTGTTCTACCGAATCAACGAACAGCAGGCGGATCTGTACGTACTGGATGAGTTCAATGCCCTGTGGCAACAACGATTGCCCTATCACGACGAGCAAAGCCTGCTGGTGCCGCTGCAACGGTTCCTGCAATCGATCCAGTACCGGCGCGACGCGTTGCTGCCGATGAACACCGCCCAACCCCTGAACCTCGACACGTTGTATTACCAGCTATTGCCGTCAGGTCCCGGCCGGGCCCGTCGCGTCGAAGCCCGGCCGGCGCCGCAAACCCCGACCAACAAACCGTTCTACGACGTGCAGGCGATCATCGGCAAAGCCGCGCCGGGACAGGTGCAGGTCACGTTGTANTGCAATCAGCGGGAGTTTTGCGAACTGGANTATGGCGACCAACTGTTCAGTGTGGTCGCCCAGGAAATCGTCGATCAGCGTCGGGAAACCGAGCGCTACCGCTGCTACATCACCGACCTGGACCTGTCGGGCCTGCTCGGTGATGCTCAGAGTTCAAGTAATTTGTACTTGCGCTACAAGGCTGACCTGGAGCGCGCGTTGAATGAGGCGCTCGAGCAGGTCTAAGCGGTTTATTCCGGAAAGTGACCGCCCTCGGCTGGCTGTGATTCGACTTCCAGCAGGGTCAGTTTCAGGGTTTTGCCACCCGGTGCTGGCCAGTCGATGTGCTGACCGACCTGCAGGCCCAGCAAGGCGCTGCCGACCGGAGCCAGAATCGAAATCTTGCCTTCGTCGGCATTCGCATCCTTGGGATAAACCAAGGTCAGGTGACGCTCCTTGCCACTGCTTTCTTCACGGCAATGNACCCGGGAGTTCATGGTCACGACATCGGCAGGCACATCTTCGTGACCGACCAGGGTATCGGCGCGATCCAGTTCGGTTTGCAGCGCGATAACGCCCGGCAGCGTGTCATCCAGGCTGTCGATCAGGCGCTCCAGACGTTGCACGTCCAGACGAGTAAGAGTGATGGAAGGTGCGGTCATGATTGAGGCAGACTCCTTTNTTCTGCACAAAAAAAGCAAAACCCCGCCAGGAAAAGGCGGGGTTTTCACGGGCCTCGATGGGTTGAGGCGTTTCTGGACACTATCACAGCTCAATAATTATACAAGTGAGGGGCGACCAAGCCCCTGCGCTGACATTTTGGAGAGGGGCTTGCCTGTGGCGAGGGAGCCTGTCGGATCGCCGCACCGTCCCGCTCGGCTGCGCTGCAGTCGTGAGCTTTTTGGGGCCGCTTCGCAGCCCGGCGGGACGGTGCGGCGATCCGACAAGCTCCCTCGCCACAAAAGCTCTTATGCCAAGACTTTGCGCTGGACTGCCTGGGCGCAGATAACCCGGCGGCGATCATCGTCGGCCGAGCGCCATTCGCGGATGTCTTCGACATGACGAAAACAGCCAAGGCAGACCTTCTGTTCGTCCAGCCGACACACACCGCTGCACGGCGAAGGCACCGCCGGGCTGACATTGCTGTAGAGCGGCTTGGGCGGGCGAGCGGACGCAGGCTGGGTCACGATCTCACAGGCCTTCGAAATCGAGCTCGACGCCAGCCTGCTGCTTGACGATGCGCTCAAGCATCTCGCCCAACTGCTCTTCGCTCTTGTCGCACATCCAGCGCTCGCTTTCGGCGTCGTAATCGAAGTGGAAACCACCGGACACGGCCGCGAGCCACAGCTGACGCAGCGGTTCCTGACGGCTGAAGATCAACTGGCTGCCGTTTTCGAACTTGACGGTGAGCACACCGGCCGAGCTCTCCAGATCAATATCCAGGTCGCTCTCATCGAAAATATCTTCCAGCGCCTGCTGGGTNGCATCCACCAGGTCGTGNAAACGGGCTTCGGTCAAACTCATTACGGCAACCTCAAAAAGTATCTACTCACGCTCAAGCGCCGCAAGATACGGGCGAGCCCCGGTGATTGCAAAGAATAACGACTAAGCACCACTTTGTGGGAGCGAGCCTGCTCGCGAAGAGGCCAACACATCCAACATCTTTATTGGCTGACACACCGTCTTCGCGAGCAAGCCCACGCCCACAAGGATTGCACGATACTGGCCGGCATCATGCGAAGGCCCGCCGGACGGGAGCCGCGTTACATAGGCAAGCTGCCGGGTGGCCGGTATACTCCGGCGCAATTAACGCATATTCAAGGATTTCGCCATGAAGCGCCTGATCTCTTCCCTTGCTGCGCTCGTCGCGGTCGCCTGTCTTGTGTCGGCTTGTGGTCAAAAAGGCCCGCTGTACCTGCCTGACGATTCCCAGGACCCTGCCGAGCAGGCTCAGTCCTCGCAAAAGCAGCCGTCCAAAGCACACAAGCACGACGTCTACCAATAAGGGAAACTCATGGACGCTTTTAACTACCGGGACGGCGAGCTGTTCGCGGAAGGCGTGGCGCTGTCCGCCATCGCCGAGCGCTTTGGCACACCGACTTACGTCTACTCCCGCGCGCACATCGAAGCCCAGTACCTGGCGTTCGCCGATGCTTTGGCCGGCATGCCGCACCTGGTGTGCTACGCCGTCAAGGCCAACTCCAACCTGGGCGTACTGAATGTCCTGGCGCGCTTGGGCGCTGGTTTCGACATCGTCTCCCGTGGCGAGCTGGAACGTGTACTGGCCGCAGGCGGCAGCGCCGACAAGATCGTGTTCTCCGGTGTCGGCAAGACCCGCGACGACATGCGTCGCGCCCTGGAAGTTGGCGTCCATTGCTTCAACGTCGAATCCACCGATGAGCTGGAGCGTCTGCAAGTAGTCGCCGCCGAGCTGGGCGTTCGCGCGCCGATCTCCCTGCGCGTCAACCCGGACGTCGATGCCGGCACTCACCCGTACATTTCCACCGGTCTCAAAGAGAACAAGTTCGGCATCGCCATTGCCGACGCCGAGGACGTGTACATCCGTGCCGCGCAATTGCCGAACCTGGAAGTGCTGGGCGTCGACTGCCATATCGGCTCGCAACTGACCACCCTGCCACCGTTCCTGGACGCCCTCGACCGCCTGCTGGCGCTGACCGAGCGCCTTGGCGAGTGCGGCATCTACCTGCAACACATCGACCTCGGTGGTGGTGTAGGCGTGCGTTATCGCGATGAAGAGCCACCACAGATCGCCGACTACATCCAGGCCGTGCGCGAGCGCACCGAAGGCCGCGGCCTGACCCTGATGTTCGAGCCGGGCCGTTATATCGTCGCCAATGCCAGCGTACTGCTGACCCAGGTCGAATACCTCAAGCACACCGAGTACAAGGATTTCGCCATCGTCGACGCGGCGATGAACGACCTTATTCGCCCGGCGCTCTATCAGGCCTGGATGGATGTGACTGCGGTCAAGCCACGTACTGGCGAAGGTCGCAACTACGACATCGTCGGCCCGATCTGCGAGACCGGCGACTTCCTGGCCAAGGATCGTCAACTGGCCCTGGAAGAAGGCGACCTGCTGGCTGTGCATTCGGCCGGCGCCTATGGGTTTGTCATGAGTTCCAACTACAACACCCGCGGCCGCGCCGCTGAAGTGTTGGTGGACGGTGATCAGGCATTTGAAGTGCGTCGCCGTGAGACGGTAGCCGAGTTGTATGCTGGCGAAAGCCTGCTGCCGGAGTAA
>NZ_NMOJ01000135.1 GCF_002251635.1 Pseudomonas mandelii | reverse complement strand
GCCATGCTGCTGCGTTTTACCAAGATGCACGGGCTGGGCAATGATTTCATGGTTCTCGACCTGGTCAGCCAGCACGCGCATATCCTGCCCAAGCACGCTAAACAATGGGGCGATCGGCACACCGGNATCGGTTTCGACCAATTGCTGATCGTNGAAGCGCCGAGCAACCCGGAGGTGGATTTCCGCTACCGGATCTTCAACTCCGACGGTTCCGAAGTGGAACAGTGCGGCAACGGCGCGCGCTGCTTCGCCCGCTTTGTGCTGGACAAACGCCTGACCGCCAAGCGGCAGATTCGCGTCGAGACCAAGAGCGGTGTGATCGAGCTGGATATTCGCAGCGACGGCCAGATCGGTGTCAACATGGGTGCACCGCGCCTGGTGCCGGCCGAGATTCCGTTCGACGCACCAGAACAGGCCTTGAGTTATAAGCTCGATGTCGAGGGTACGACCGTCGAACTGGCCGCCGTCTCCATGGGCAACCCCCATGCCGTGCTGCGGGTCAGCGACATCAACAACGCACCGGTGCATGAACTGGGGCCGAAAATCGAACACCACCCGCGCTTCCCGGCGCGGGTCAACGTCGGTTTTCTCCAGGTCATCGACCGGAACCGTGCGCAGTTGCGCGTCTGGGAACGTGGCGCCGGGGAAACCCAGGCCTGCGGCACCGGTGCTTGCGCCGCCGCCGTCGCCGCGATCAGCCAGGGGTGGATGGATTCGCCACTGCTGATCGACCTGCCCGGCGGACGCTTGTCCATCGAATGGGCAGGCCCTGGCCACCCGGTGATGATGACCGGNCCGGCAGTCCGCGTTTATGAAGGACAAGTGCGTCTTTGAGAGAGTTGAATCCATGAAAGACAAGCCTCAGGTTCCCGCCCCACAGCCCGACGAATCCCCTTCCGAAAGCCTTGAGGCGGCGGCGATTGCCGCGTACCTGGAGGCTCATCCGGATTTCTTCGTCGANCANGAAGAACTGCTGCCCGCCCTGCGCATTCCCCACCAGCGCGGCGATACCGTGTCGCTGGTGGAGCGGCAGATGAAGATCCTGCGCGAGCGCAATATCGAAATGCGCCACAAGCTCTCGCACCTGATGGACGTGGCCCGCGACAACGACCGTCTTTTCGACAAGACCCGTCGCCTGATTCTTACCCTGATGGATGCCACCAGCCTCGAAGAAACGGTCATTGCCGTGGAAGACAGCCTGCGCCAGGACTTCCAGGTGCCGTTTGTCAGCCTGATTCTGTTCAGCGACAACCCGATGCCGGTGGGCCGCTGGGTCACCCATGCCGACGCGCAAACGGCCATTGGCGGCTTGCTCTCGGAAGACAAAAGCGTCAGCGGCAGCCTGCGCGATCACGAACTGGACTTCCTGTTCGGTGAAGAACAGCGCAAACAGATCGGCTCCACCGCCGTCGTCGCCATCAGCTATCAAGGCCTGCACGGTGTATTGGCCATCGCCAGTCGTGATCCTCAGCACTACAAAAGCTCGGTGGGCACGCTGTTTCTGACCTACATCGCCGAAGTCATGGGCCGCGTGCTGCCTCGGGTCAACAGTTCCCTGCGCTCGGTACGCTGATCGTGGAACGGCAACTGGACGCTTACTGCGAACACCTGCGCAGTGAGCGGCAGGTGTCGCCCCACACGCTGTACGCCTACCGCCGCGACCTCGACAAAGTGCTGGGCTGGTGCGTCAAACAGAACATCAGCAGCTGGGCCGCGCTAGACATTCAGCGTCTGCGCAGCCTGATCGCGCGCCTGCATTCCCAGGGTCAATCTTCGCGCAGCCTGTCCCGCCTGCTGTCGGCGGTGCGCGGCCTCTATCATTACCTCAACCGCGAAGGCCTGTGCGACCACGACCCGGCCAATGGCCTGGCCCCGCCCAAGGGTGAGCGGCGCCTGCCCAAGACCCTGGACACCGACCGCGCGCTGCAATTGCTNGAAGGNGCGGTGGAGGATGACTTCCTGGCGCGTCGGGATCAGGCGATTCTGGAACTGTTCTATTCCTCAGGTTTGCGCCTTTCGGAGCTGACCGGGCTTAATCTGGATCAGTTGGACCTGGCCGACGGCATGGTTCAAGTGCTCGGCAAGGGCAGCAAGACCCGACTGCTGCCGGTCGGCAAAAAAGCTCGCGAGGCGCTAGAACTGTGGCTGCCACTACGGGCCATGACCAATCCGGCGGACGACGCGGTGTTTGTCAGCCAGCAAGGCCGGCGCCTTGGCCCCCGGGCAATTCAATTGCGGGTCAAGGCAGCCGGCGAGCGTGAGCTGGGGCAAAACCTGCACCCACACATGCTGCGGCATTCCTTTGCCAGCCATATGCTGGAGTCCTCGCAGGACCTGCGCGCCGTACAGGAATTGCTNGGCCACTCGGACATCAAGACCACGCAGATCTACACCCACCTNGACTTCCAGCACCTGGCTACGGTGTACGACAGTGCCCATCCACGGGCCAAACGCATCAAGGGCGGCGACTCATGACCCTCCAATTGATCACCTTCGACCTCGACGACACCCTGTGGGACACCGCCCCGGTGATCGTCAGCGCCGAAGCCATACTGCGTGAATGGCTGACCGAGCACGCACCGAACCTGGGTGCGGTGCCGGTGGAGCATTTGTGGGCTATTCGTGAGCGGATCCTGACCAGCGAGCCGAGCCTCAAACACCGCATCAGTGCGTTGCGCCGCCGGGTGCTTTTCCATGCACTGGAAGAGTCCGGATACGACCACGGACAGGCTTCGGAGCTGGCCGACAAGGGTTTTGAAGTCTTTCTGCATGCCCGGCACCAGATCGAGGTGTTTCCCGAAGTCGAGCCGACGCTGGAAACCCTGGCCAAGCATTACGCCTTGGGGGTGGTCACTAACGGCAACGCCGATGTACGCCGGCTGGGGCTGGCGGATTACTTCAAGTTTGCGTTGTGCGCCGAAGACATCGGCATCGCCAAGCCCGATGCGCGACTGTTTCATGAGGCGTTGCAGCGTGGCGGGGCGACGGCGGAAACGGCGGTGCATATCGGCGATCATCCGGGGGATGACATTGCCGGGGCGCAGCAGGCGGGATTGCGGGCGATCTGGTTTAACCCGGCAGGCAAGGCCTGGGAAGCCGAGAAGGCTCCAGATGCGGAGATTCGCAGCTTGACTGAGTTGCCAGCGTTGTTGGCCCTCTGGAATTCCCGACACTGATCCTGAGAACACACAAAACCCTGTGGGAGCGCCGCAGGCCCATGATTGTTGTTTCAGACATGNCTCTGGAATTCCCGACACTGATCCTGAGAACACACAAAACCCTGTGGGAGCGCCGCAGGCCCATGATTGTTGTTTCAGACATGAAAAAGCCCGCAGCGACGGCGGGCTTTTTCAGCAAGCAAGGGCAGGCGCTTAGATAGGCCGGCTGCCGTACTTGTTGTCAGGC
Organism: Pseudomonas mandelii; assembly: GCF_002251635.1. Classification (GTDB taxonomy): domain Bacteria; phylum Pseudomonadota; class Gammaproteobacteria; order Pseudomonadales; family Pseudomonadaceae; genus Aquipseudomonas; species Aquipseudomonas mandelii_B. The sequence goes on along the minus strand of NZ_NMOJ01000135.1, from coordinate 831 downwards.
TTCTTGGGAGGATCGGCGACCACATTGGCCTCTACTTCCTGCACCTTGCCGCCCTTGGCCAAAAACTCTTCCATGGCCCGCGCGAGAGCATCGCGTTCCTTGTTCTTGGCTTCGACGCTCGGCAGCTCATCGACCGATACCGCAGCCTTGGCTTTACCCTTGGCGGTCGGAACGGGCGTTTCACCGCCGTCGTCTTCAGCGACGTCTTCGGCCGCTGCTTCCAGACCTTCTTCGGTTTCGTCGTCGTCACCTACTTCAAGGTCGTCGTTTTCCAGATCATCGTCGCTCATGTTCTACCTCATGACTTGCGAAAAGCAGATTAGTTATAGCCCAGCCTCACTCGCTGTCGACAGTCGCCGGAAAAATTCAATAACCGCTAGTGACCAGCGGTTCATGCCTCTTCACCGTGCACGGTGGCGAGGACTTTACGGGCACCGCCATGATCACGGTGCTCGCCCAGATAAACACCTTGCCAGGTCCCCATTGCCAAGCGGCCTGCCGAAATCGGCAAACTGAGCTGACAGCCAAGCACGCTGGCCTTGAAGTGCGCCGGGAGGTCGTCCAGGCCTTCGTCGTTATGCTCATAGCCGTCTGTTCCTTGTGGGATCAGACGATTGAAAAATCGTTCGAAGTCACGGCGAACCGCCGGGTCGGCATTCTCGTTGATGGTCAACGAGGCCGAGGTGTGCTGCAGCCACAGATGCAACAGGCCGACCCGGCACGCCTTGAGTTCAGGCAGGCCGGCGAGTAACTCGTCCGTTACCAGATGAAAGCCCCGGGGCNTNGCCCGGAGGGTAATCAGGGTCTGTTGCCACATACAGTTCTCCGCCC
>NZ_NMOJ01000134.1 GCF_002251635.1 Pseudomonas mandelii | reverse complement strand
TTCGCGTACTTACAAGTTGTAACCGCGTTCGTTGTGTTGCGCCAGATCGAGGCCGACAGCCTCTTCTTCGTCGGTGACCCGCAGACCCATGACAGCGTCCAGGACCTTGAGAATGACGTAGGTGACGATCGCGGTGTAGATCACCGTGAAGCCCACGCCTTTGCACTGAATCCAGACTTGAGCGGCGATGTCGGTGACTGTGCCGAAGCCACCCAGGGACGGTGCAGCGAACACACCGGTCAGGATCGCGCCGAGGATACCGCCGATACCGTGCACGCCGAAGGCGTCCAGGGAGTCGTCGTAGCCCAGTTTGCGTTTCAGGGTAGTGGCGCAGAAGAAGCACACCACGCCTGCCGCCAGGCCGATGACCAGGGCGCCCATCGGGCCCACGGTGCCGGCAGCCGGGGTGATGGCGACCAGACCGGCCACAACACCCGAAGCAATACCCAGTGCACTTGGCTTACCGTGGGTGACCCACTCGGCGAACATCCAGCCCAGCGCCGCAGCCGCGGTAGCAATCTGGGTGACCAGCATCGCCATACCGGCAGTGCCGTTGGCCGCAGCGGCGGAACCTGCGTTGAAGCCGAACCAGCCAACCCACAACATGGCTGCACCCACCAGGGTATAACCGAGGTTGTGAGGTGCCATTGGCGTGGTCGGGAAGCCTTTACGCTTGCCGAGTACCAGGCACGCCACCAAGCCAGCCACACCGGCGTTGATGTGCACCACGGTGCCGCCCGCGAAGTCGAGCACGCCCCAGTCCCACATCAGGCCGCCGTTGCCGGACCAGACCATGTGCGCAATCGGTGCGTAAACCAGGGTGAACCACACGCCCATGAAGATCAGCATNGCGGAGAACTTCATACGCTCAGCGAAAGCACCGACGATCAGCGCAGGCGTAATGATGGCGAACGTCATCTGGAAGGTGACGAACACCGCCTCAGGGAACAGCGCCGCAGGGCCGGTAAGGCTCGACGGCGTGACACCGGCGAGGAATGCCTTGCCCATGCCACCGAAGAACGAGTTGAAGTTGACGACGCCCTGCTCCATGCCGGTGGTGTCGAACGCNATGCTGTAGCCATAAACGAACCACAAGATAGTGATCAAACCGGTGATGGCGAAGCACTGCATCATCACGGAAAGAATGTTTTTGGAGCGAACCATACCGCCGTAGAACAGCGCCAGGCCTGGAATGGTCATGAACAGCACCAGCGCGGTGGACGTAAGCATCCACGCCGTGTCGCCGGAATTGAGGACTGGAGCAGGGACTGGGTCCGCCGCCAATGCCAAGGCCGGCATTACGAGGGACAACAGGGCTCCTAGCCCTGCGAATTTACGCAGAGTCATATTGTTTTCTCCTGGGGCGTTGGGGGTTTGGCGGCTTAGATTGCGTCGGTATCGGTTTCGCCGGTACGGATGCGAATAGCCTGTTCCAGATTGACCACGAAGATCTTGCCGTCACCGATCTTGCCGGTGTTGGCCGCCTTGGTTATCGCCTCGATAACACGGTCAAGATCCTTGTCGTCAATGGCGACATCAATCTTCACCTTCGGCAGAAAATCGACCACGTATTCCGCGCCACGATACAGCTCGGTATGACCCTTCTGCCGACCGAAGCCCTTGACCTCAGTAACGGTAATGCCCTGCACGCCGATCTCGGACAACGACTCGCGTACATCGTCCAACTTGAACGGCTTGATGATGGCAGTGACTAGCTTCATGAAAACTCTCTCCCGAATTGGTGGACTTGCCCCAGGAAAACAAACCCGTCTCAAGTCTAAGCGCAGTGCCTGGCTTTGTAACGCGTCGTCGCCTCGGGATTGCCCGTCCGACGCCAGCTAACCGCTCCTCACGAAACAACTCCCCCGTTCCGCTTGGCGCACTGCATTCGTCACAGCGACTGCATCAGTGCATGGGTTACTACTGACTAAGCAGAAAGCTTGCCATCTCGCCAAAACCCACTGAATTCAATCCTTTGGCCGCTGCCAACAGCCACTTCCCTCAAATGGCCCGACGGATACGCACAACAACAGTGCGCGGCCGTCCGTCCACATGCGCGAAAAGCGTGCATCCCTGCTGTCGGAATTGACTATAGACACTGCGTGATACACTGCCCGCCATTGTTGACNGGACATTTCCCATGCTCGCGCCCAAAGACCTTCTCGACGCCCTGAGCGGCCACGCCTCTCGCCTTTTCAGCGGCGANACCCCGNTGCCGCAAAACGAAATCGAAAGCCAGTTCAAAGCGTTGCTGCAAAGCGGCTTCAGCAAGCTCGACCTGGTGAGCCGGGAAGAGTTTGACAGCCAGATGGTCGTACTGGCCCGCACCCGTGCGCGGCTGGAAAGCCTCGAAGCGAAGGTTGCCGAGCTGGAAGCGAAGCTCAATCCCCCAACCGAATAACACCGCAATTCCCTGTGGGAGCGGGCTTGCCCGCGATAGCGTCACCTCGGTCTCCAGCCATCCCACACTGGATCGACCACTTCTGTAGGAACTGCCGAAGGCTGCAATCTCCTGATCTGTCGCCCCGCCACCATCTCGGCAACGTCCTACAAAGATCACCACCGCCGTCCGATAGCGCCGCGAAGCCCAGGTTCCTAAGCTCATCCCCAGCTGAATATTCAGCACTGGGTTTGGCGACCTGGAAGCTTAAGGCGTACAACAACCATCGACGGCGNCATGGCGGCTGTGCGTGGGAGACCTTCGGGTCTGCCGGGTTCCTTTTGCNCCGGTTCGCCAACCCGCGTACAGCTGCCACCCANTTGTTTGGCGACGATTGACGGCAGCCTCTTTAGCAAAAGGAGCTGTATTAATGAGTTGCGATAACGCTTATCTAATCCCTCACGTCTTCACCCGCCACAAACTCCACCTCCACGCGCTGTTGATCGAAAACCAGCCTTGGTTCAGCGCCCGAGACCTGGGCCGTCTCCTTCGCCTTTTCCTCGACGAACGCGCCGTCAGAAAGCTCGATCCCGATCAACACCAATTCGCGCGAGTCGTCATCTACGGCACCATCGAAAACACCCTGCTGATCAGCGAGTCCGGCGTCTACGCATTACTGGTCTACCACTACTGCCCCGAATACCGAGGCCTGCGCGAATGGCTGACCCACGACGTAGTGCCAGCCCTCAGAGATGCCCAACAACCGGCAACAAGCGAACGGCCGATCCTGAGCCTGCTGAACTGGCCAGAGATGTCGCTGAGTTTGCTGCACTGGAATAACCAGCCGTGGATTCGGTTGCAGGATGTTCCGCACATGCTGGCGGATGGTGAACGGCCGCAACGTTTGGTCAATGCACCGTGGTGGAAGCGAGCTTCGCGGATGTTGCAATCGCTTTAACAACCAATAGCACTACACAAACTGCATATGCATGTCTTCTGGCAGCATTAGCCCACAGCTAACGCTGTCATTTCCTACATTTGAAAACTTTTAATCTAACGCCCTTCCGCTAGATCAGCACTGACACAACGCTGTTGCATCACGATGTCGTTGACCACATTTAACGGTTCGTTCAACGAATGGGCGAAAGCTGACTCTGAAATGCCCAACGGTTCAAGAAACTCCTCCTGAATAATCTCAGCACCGTGAGTGTATCCGTTGAGGATGTGCAGGCCTTGGCCTCACCGAAGCCTGCACATAAAAATCCGCTTCCTCAAGGCGGTTTTTTTTCGCCTTCGATTCAGCTTTCGCCGCCGTCCTTCATAGATCCAGGCAACGTCCTACAACAACCTCATCCCGCGGCTGATTACGTCGGCATTCCACACTCGCTTACGCTTCATCCCCAGATAGACACTCGCAACATCCAGTGAAAGTTTGTCGCCTCATTCGCCACGCCGAAACCCAACGCCCCAACTACCCTTAAAAAACCGCAGGAAGCGGTTCCCGTAAAAGCTCAAGGAACGACCATGTCCCTCTCCATCGTCCACAGCCGCGCCCAGATTGGCGTGGATGCGCCCGCCGTTACCGTAGAAGTCCATCTGGCCAACGGTCTGCCGTCATTGACGATGGTCGGTTTGCCCGAAGCGGCAGTGAAGGAAAGCAAGGACCGGGTGCGTAGCGCGATCATCAACTCGGGGCTTCAATTTCCTGCACGGCGTATCACCCTGAATCTCGCTCCAGCTGATTTGCCGAAGGACGGCGGACGATTCGATCTGGCGATCGCCCTGGGGATTCTGTCCGCCAGCGTGCAGGTGCCGACATTGACGCTGGATGACATTGAATGCCTGGGAGAATTGGCGCTGTCAGGCGCGGTACGTGCCGTGAGGGGCGTGTTGCCGGCTGCGCTGGCCGCACGCAAGGCCGGGCGCTCGCTGATNGTGCCTCGGGCCAATGCCGAGGAAGCGTGCCTGGCGTCNGGGTTGAAGGTGTTTGCCGTGGATCACTTGCTGGAAGCCGTTGCGCACTTCAATGGACATACACCGGTTGAACCCTACGTTTCCAATGGCTTGCTCTACGCCAGCAAACCCTATCCGGACTTGAATGAGGTGCAGGGGCAAATCTCGGCCAAGCGCGCATTGCTGATTGCGGCGGCCGGGGCTCATAACCTGCTGTTTAGCGGACCGCCCGGGACTGGTAAAACGCTGTTGGCGAGCCGTTTGCCGGGTTTGCTTCCACCGCTCGCCGAAAACGAGGCGCTGGAAGTCGCCGCCATTCAATCCGTCACCAGTTGCGTGCCCTTGAGTCACTGGCCGCAACGACCATTCCGCCAGCCCCATCACTCGGCTTCCGGTCCTGCATTGGTGGGTGGGGGTTCAAAACCACAACCCGGGGAAATCACCCTCGCCCACCATGGTGTGCTGTTTCTGGATGAANTNCCGGAGTTCGATCGCAAGGTATTGGAGGTTTTAAGGGAGCCGCTGGAATCCGGCCACATCGTCATTTCCCGCGCCAAGGACCGCGTGAGGTTTCCGGCACGCTTTCAATTGGTGGCCGCAATGAATCCATGCCCCTGTGGATATCTTGGCGAACCCAGCGGCAAATGCAGTTGTACACCGGACATGGTCCAGCGTTATCGCAACAAATTGTCTGGGCCGCTGCTGGACCGGATCGACCTGCACCTGACCGTAGCGCGGGAAGCCACGGCATTGAATCCTGCGCCCAAACCGGGTGATGACACTGCCACTGCTGCGGAACTGGTCGCCGACGCCAGGGAGCGTCAAAACAAGCGTCAAGGCTGTGCCAACGCATTCCTTGATTTGCCGGGACTGCGTCGACACTGCAAGTTATCCACAACTGACGAAGTGTGGCTGGAAACTGCTTGCGAGCGTTTGACCTTGTCACTCAGGTCGGCCCACCGTCTGCTCAAGGTTGCGCGAACCTTGGCAGACCTTGAACAGGTCGATGGCATCACCCGCGAACATCTGGCGGAGGCATTGCAGTATCGGCCAAGCACAAACTGACGAAAGTCATTCCTTGGTGAGATCAACCAACGGCTTCAGAGAGAGCGTCAGTAATACATGAAGTTACTAAGAAGTCATTGGATCAGATTCGGCTATTGCCTGATAAGCATTGCTATCGTATGGGCGGCGCTATTGCAGCAGGAAATTGTTGTTGGCTCTCCGACAACCCTGAACAACTTTTCCTACATTGGCACAGTCATTACGATCGTCGCGCTAATCATTTCAATATCCGAAGTTCTGCACAGTGTTCGTTACTCACGCAGCATCAGTGCTGAAGCCAACAGAATACTCAAGGACGCAAAAGCTGTAGAGGGCGCCTCGGCCGTCAGTGAATGCATTGCGACGCTCAATGAAGCAGCAGGTTATGTGGACACCGAAAACTATCCATTGGCGCTGAAGTGCTATCAGCATTTCAGGATTCTGTTTGCCAAAATACCCGGTACAGGTCAGGAGTTCGAAAGGATTGACAATATCCTTGGAGAAACTGAAATCACCATCAGAAAAGGGGTTTTCGCGACGGCAAACGCTCCGCTCGAAAAGCCGATCAGAATCCTTCTTCACCACAATCTTGAAAACATCAAAGAAAACCTCGAAAAGGTTAACCCGGCCAGAGGGCGTCAATATGCTACCGCCTAGATTTCTCGATTTCATCAAAGCACTCACCGCGAGAACGGAGAGAGGCGAATTCTCCTGGAGTTATGACGACAACAACTCGTTTGTGAAACTCAAGGAAAAGGACTTTTCTCTTTCATTGCGTTACAGCTTCAACGCCGACGAGAAATATGCGGAGTACGTTATCTATTACATCGATGAGATCGGAAATAAGGAGCATCGGTTTTATACCAACCAAACCTGGAACGACTTCGATTTCATCCGGCGCCTGTTTGATGCGGCACAAGCGTCAGAAATGAGACGGCATCACCCGCGAACATCTGGCGGAGGCATTGCAGTATCGGCCAAGCACAAACTGACGAAAGTCATTCCTTGGTGAGATCAACCAACGGCGTCTGCCTTACCTCAGTCTCCCGCCCACCCTGAATCTCACTCACCCGCTTCAGCGCCTTATCCACAGCCCCCTTATCCGCCAACAAGCTGTAATGGATCTGAAACTGCCTCTGCTCTTTCACCCCAATCATCGGCACCAACCCAATCGGCCGCTGATACCGACGGTTATAGGAAAAACTCGTCCCAGGCTCCAACCCGGTCACGTACCCCTGCCCTTGCGTATCCGTGTTCTTCCACAACGAAAACACCGGCAACTGCTGCGTATTGAACCCAACCGACACCCCAAGGCTCCCGGCTTTGTTATGCAACACGGTCAGCGTGTCGCCCTTGGCATCGCCATAAGGCACGACGTTGTAAACCGTCTCGTCGTAGTCCTTGGTCGGTGCACGGTAAGTCTGCCAATCCGGCAAATCCCCTTTGGCCTTGTCGTTGAACGGCGACACCTGTTTAACCGGCGCCGCAAATCGCGCGCCCTGTTCCAGAAATGGCGTGCTGAAGTTGCTGTGGTACAGCGCCTGGTATTCCTTCGGATAGTCGCCGTTGTTGGTCAACGTGTCGTTCAGGGCAAACGCTACGCTGCCGGGCTCAGTGACCAGTTCGGTCACTACCGAGAAGTCGACTTTCTTGAACGCCTGCTCTTTAAGCTCGCCACGCAGGCTGATGGCGTAAGGCGGTTTTTCGTCGATGTGCAGGGTGACTTTACTGGCCGGGATGTTGGCGGCGCGGCCATGCAGGGTCAGCAGTTCGCCGTTGTCCATGCCGGGGTGGCCGACCCATTCGTAGCCGCAGCGAGCGACCAGTTCGTTGAAGCCTTCGAGCCAGCCCAGTCCGCCGCGGCCGTTGAGTTCGATGAAGGACGGATTGACCACGTCCTTGACCGGCGAATCCCAGCCCATCCGCACATCGCCGACCGACGCTTGCAGGACGTTCATGCCGCGAGTCGGCACCACCGAGAGTTTCAGCGTGCCGTTATCGATGTCGACGATATTGACGCCCTCTTGCCGGCCTCCGTGCAAGGTGCGCAGGGTCACGGAGAAAGGTTTGCCGGTTTTGACGCCGAGTTGCTGGCTGGTGATCTGCCAGTTTTGTGCAGCCTTGTCGGTATCGAGCAGCACGTAATCCCAAGCCATGGCGTGGGAGGCAGCGGTCAGCGTGCCGAGGGCGACGGCGAATTTGAGCGGAGTCATGAGGGAAGCCTTTCTTGGAGTTGTGCATTTTTTATAGCGCTGATGAAACGATTCAGCAAGCTTAAAAAAGCGGACGTCCGAGTCTTCCCAAATCAATTCACATTGACCTCATGCAACCTCCGCACACTTACGCTAGTCTCATACGGTTTTGGACCTCCGCTGATTGACGGCGACATCATAATGCCATTAAGGTCGCCAGCTAATTGCAGGAGCAAGAACAGACGTCTTTGTCTGTCATTTTTGCGCAACGGAACATATGGAGTTTGAATGCGCGGGGCACTATTACGCAGCGGTAAGAGCGGGTCATTCACAGCCCTGGGCGAAACAGGTCAACCGGTCTACCGGGCAGCCCTGCAATTGCGCGAAGCCATTCGCCGCAAGAACCCCGATATGGTCGATCACCTGGCCATTCCTCAAAGCGATGAACTCGGCAACCAGATCGATTGGTACAGCGGTCTCGACGGCGATGTGATCCCGTGGAGCAGCGCGACCGAAGAAGAACGCGCACCGGCCCGTCGCCAACTTGAAGCCCTGAAGACTGCGCTCGATGAATTGAGCCAGCGTTTCCTGGGCACGGACCCGGCCGAACAGCAGCAAGGCGACAAAGCCGTGTTCGGCAAGCTGCTCAAGCGCGTGATTCATTTCCCTGACGAAAACTTCGTTTATCTGGTGCAAGGCAAACCGGTGCTGACCTTCTGGGGTTTCGAGCACGCTGGTACCGGCAATCGCGATCCCCTGCACTGCCTTTATCAGGTTCCGCCTGTGTTCACGCTGCCCCCCGTGGTCGAAGAACCGGTGGTGGCGCCGGTCGTGCCGGTAGTGGCTCGTCCATGGTGGCGTCGCTGGTGGTGGCTATTGCTGCTGCCGTTCCTGTTGCTGCTGTTGTGGCTGTTGCTCGGCCTGCGCGGGTGCGTGCCGATTCCGTTGGTGGCGGTGGACTTGCTGCCTGAGGGCATCGTGCCGGTGGAAAAACAGCTGGAAGAGCCGCAACTGACCGGTAATGCCACAACGCTGAATGGCGTTCCCGTGACCGGCACGGTCGCAGGTTCCACCACAGGCACCGCCGTGACCGGCACCCAAGGCGCGGAAGCGCCGGCGCTCGCTGGCAACGAAGCAGACGCCGCGACTGCCGGCATCACGCAAGACCCGGCCGCCGAATCCCCGACCACGCCAACCGCACCACCCGAAGCCGAAGCCAAAACCGAGGCGCCGGCCGTCACACCGCCCGACGCGCAAAAATCCGCCGCCGCAGCCGCAACCACAAAACCGGGCCCGGCCTTGAGCATTCCGCCTGACGCCGCCGACGGCGCCGCCAAGTTCCTCGACGGTCAGTACCGCGCCGGTGCCGGCATTCAGGATCGCCGGACCGGCAAGCCGCTGCGCCTGGAATACCAGCTCAAGGACGGTAAGGGCGAAGTCACCGTCCACCAGGCCGACGGCACGAAGTGCAGCGGGCCGGTGAGCGCTACCATGAAAGGTGGCAGCCTCGCTATCGACAGCCAGGGCCAGGCCGTGTGCGGCGATGGCAGCACTTACGACATGCCCAAGGTCAACTGCCGCAAAGGGGCGACCACGGTCGCGGACTGCACCGGCGGTTACGGTAAAGAACAATTCCCCATGTCCATGCGGCAAATGGGCGAATAAGACTGGAATAACCCGACATGTTGCCTGAAGTCACCCAATTCGAAGACACCGTCACGCTCGTCAGTGACACCGGTATCCAGTTTATGGATTTCGCCCTGCGCCTGGATCCCCGCAAGGAACCGGCGGGCGAGTTCGCGCCGATGATCAGCGGGCTGATCTGCCGGCTGATGTACAACGAAGAGAAAGACTTCTACTTCTACGAGCCCGAACCGGAAAAGGTCGAGAAGGCCAAACCAGCGTTCAGCGTCGACATGAAAAGCAGCCTCGAGCTGCTGGACGGTGTCTGGTTGCCGACGCCATTTTTCCGCTTCATGCCGCCGCACCGCTTCGACGAAGGCCCGACCAACTGGTCGCGGATGCGCCTGGTGAAACTGGCCACGCCCGACATCGACGGCAACACCCATCGCCTGACGATGGCGTTCGACAGCCGCGTCATGCCCAAGCGTGACGGCACCGCTTACCTGGCACCGAACGAAGAAGACATCAGCTCCGGCGTGTCCTTCAAACTGGCGACCAAGGCCAGCGAAACCCGTTGGTTCCTGGCCCAGCCGTGGGTCAACGAATGGCTGCTCGAAGTGTTCAACGAAGGCAATGCCCATCGTTCGCGCGAAGAGCTGGACATCGACATCCGCGCCAACCATCACCTGGCGCACTACCTCAACCTGCTGAGCCTGTTGAGCACGCCGTCCGCGGCAGCGCAGTCGACCGCCAGGCCGAAGGTGGAAATCCCTGAGCTGAAAGTGGTCGCCAACGACAGCAATGGCCTGGTCAAACCGATTCCGGTGGACCTGGTGCTGGACGTCGGCAACTCGCGCACCTGCGGCATCCTGATCGAGAACCACGGTCAGGCCGGCTCCGGGCTGAAGCAGAATTACGTGCTGGAACTGCGCGACCTGATCACCCCCGAACACACCTACAACCTGCCGTTCGAAAGCCGCGTGGAGTTTGCCCAGGCGTATTTCGGCAAGGACCACTGCTCGGTCAAGAGCGGCCGTCACGATGCGTTCCAGTGGGCCACGATCGCCCGCGTCGGCAACGAGGCCAGCCGGCTGGCCAGCCGTCGTCGCGGCACCGAAGGCTCGACGGGGCTGTCCAGCCCGAAACGTTACCTGTGGGATGAAAACGCCTACGGCCACGGCTGGCGTTTCAACTGCTCCTACATCAAGACCGACAACGAGCCCTACGCCACCGCCGCGCCGTTCTCGCACCTGATCAACGAAACCGGCGAGGCGCTCTACAGCCTCGAAGAAGACGATCGTCTGCCGGTGTTCATGCCGCGTTACTCGCGCAGCTCGCTGATGACCTTCATGCTCGCCGAGGTGCTGGCCCAGGCACTGTCGCAAATCAACAGCCCGGCCCAACGCTCGCGCCAGGGTCACACCCGCGTACCGCGCCAGCTCAACAGCATTACCCTGACCGTGCCGCCGGGCATGCCGCAAGCCGAGCGCAGCATCCTCAACGAACGCATGCAGCAGGCCATCGGCCTGGTCTGGAAAAGCCTCGGCTGGCACGCCGGCGAGGAAGACCCGCATCAGGATCAGGCCGTCAGCCCGCGCACGCCGATCCCGAGCATCCGCGTGGAATGGGACGAAGCCTCCTGCGGCCAGTTGGTGTACCTGTACACCGAGGTCAACGAGAACTTCGCCGGTCACCCGGAAGAGTTTTTCGACACCATCGCCCGCCCGGACAAGACCGACCGCGAACGCATCACCCTGGCGACCATCGACATCGGCGGCGGCACCACCGACCTGGTCATCACCGACTATCGCCTCGACCGCGCCGGCAACACCGGCAGCGGCAGCAACGTGCACATCGTGCCCGAGCAGCGTTTTCGCGATGGCTTCAAAGTGGCCGGCGACGACATCCTGCTGGACGTGATCCAGGACTTCATCCTGCCGAGCTTCGAAAAAGCTTTGCAGAACGCCGGCGTGAAAGCCCCGGATTCGCTGATGTCGCGGCTGTGCGGCGACGAATCGGTCAGCGCTCAGGACATGATCCTGCGCCAGCAACTGAACCTGCAGGTGTTCGCGCCGCTGGGCCTGGCGTTGCTCAAGGCTTACGAGTATTACGATCCGCAGGTCCCGCAGGAGGTCACCCCGCAAAGCTACCGCCAATTGCTGGGCGACAACGCGATCAGCCAGACCGTGCTCGACTACGTCAACGCCGCCGTGCGCCGTGATGTCGGGGGGCAGAGTGGTTTCGACCTGTACGAATCGCTGATCGGCTTCGACCTGCAAAAGCTCCACGCCGCGTTCCTCAACGATCAGATCAATATCACCAAGATCCTCGGCGCGCTCTGTGAAGTGGTCGCGCATTACCCGTGCGACGTCCTGCTGCTGACTGGCCGCCCTTCGCGTCTTCCGGGCATCCAGGCGTTCATTCGCAAGGTGCTGCCGCTGCCACCGGGGCGCATTCTGGCGCTGCAAAACTACCGCACCGGCGGCTGGTACCCGTTCCATAAGAACGGCCGCATCGACGACCCGAAAAGCACCGCTTCGGTGGGCGCGATGCTGTGCCTGTTGTGCGCCAACCACAGCGTGCCGAACTTCTACTTCCGCTCTTCGGCGCTCAAGCCGTATTCGACGGTCAAGCACATCGGCGTCATCGACCTGAATAACGTGATCAAGGATGCCGACGTGCTGTACCGCGACATCCAGTCCGAAGACTACAAAATCAAGTTGCCGGAAATTGGCACTGGCGATGACGCCGATACGCCGCAACTGGAAATGCGCGGCGACCTGCGCCTCGGCTTCCGCCAGTTGGCCGCTGATCGCTGGGCCGCTTCGCCGCTGTACACCCTGCGGTTCACCAAGGCCGGCCGGGAAAAGTTCTCCCGTGCGATCGGGGAAAACGGCAGTGCACCGCTGCTCAAGGTGCGCTTCGAAGTCAAAGCCGCCGACAAATACACGCGCAAGCAGGATCTGGTCAGCGACCGCCTCTCGGTACGCGATATCGAATCCAACAGTAACAACGTCAACTTCAACCCGCGCAGCGACCTCGAGCTGGAACTCAATACCATGCTCGACGCCGGCCTGAGCGAGACCAAGTACTGGCTCGACAGTGGAAGTGTGAAACGCAAATGAATGACCTGACCCCCGAACAAACTCAGCTATCCGCCAGTTGGGCCGCTGTTTATGAAGGTGCCGGTCAGGCGCTGGAATGGATTGGCCAGACGCGCGGCAACGCGCCACGTCTGGACAGCGAAGCCGACAACCTGAACATTCGCCTGCACCGCGCCCGCAACCTGGCTCACAGCCTCGGTCGCGTGGCCTGCACGCCGATGACCATTGGTTTTTTTGGCTTGTCCCAGGCCGGTAAGTCCTACCTGATTTCGGCGCTTGCGGCCGGTCAGAACGGCAAACTGGAAACCGATTTCGGTGGCCAGCGCCTGGACTTCATCAAGCACATCAACCCGGTGGGTGGCGGCAAGGAGGCTACCGGCCTGGTGACGCGCTTCAGTCGCCGCGCCACGCCGAGCCAGGATCCGCAGTTCCCGGTCGAGCTGACGCTGTTCAAGGAAATCGAGCTGGCGAAGATTCTCGCCAACTCCTGGTTCAAGGACTTCGACCTTGAGCGGATCTCCTACGAGATCGACGAAGAGCGCATCCAGCGCGTACTGAAACCGTTTGAAGGCCGCGAGACAGGGGCGCTGCAACCGGGCGTCAGCGCCGACGATCTGGTGTCGCTGTGGGATTACCTGCGCGACAACTTCCGCAACTCGGTGAAGAAGCTTGAGCACCTGTATTGGCCGACGGCGTTGCAACTGGCGCCACGCCTGAATTTCCAGGAGCGTGCCGAGCTGTTCTCCATCCTCTGGGGTGAGCAGAGCGAGCTGACGCGCGTTTACCAGCAATTGGCCGGCGCGCTGCACAAGCTGGGCCTGCCCGAGACCGTCTTCGCGCCATTGAAGGCCTTGGTGAGTTTCGAAAACGACACCTACAGCCAGCGCGACAGCATCATGAACGTCGACATCCTCGAGCGCTTCGGCAGCCCGCAGGATTTGCCGATCGACGTGCGGCCCCGGGTCGACGGACGCCTGCAAAACAGTCAGGGCATCCCGGTCGCGCAACTGGCGGCACTGACCGCCGAGATGACTTTCGGTTTGATCGAAGCCCCGGCGGACGACATCGTCAACCAGGTCGACTTGCTGGACTTCCCCGGTTATCGCGGGCGCAAGAAGCTGCACGAGATCGCCAACTCCAGTGACCCGGAATCCGCCACCAAGGACAACTCCGTCTCGCAGTTGATTCTGCGTGGCAAGGTCGCTTACCTGTTCGAACGTTACACCGACAACCAGGAAATGAACGCGCTGGTGGTCTGCACCGGCTCGACCAAACAGAGCGACGTCAATGACGTCGGCCCGGTGCTGACGCGCTGGATCGAAAAGACTCAAGGCGCCGACGCGGCCGCTCGCAGCAAACGCGACACCGGCCTGATCTGGGCCCTGACCATGCTCGACCTGCGCATCACCAACTCCCTGAGCCTGACGCCTGATCAGTACGACGAGAGTTGGAACGGCATGGTCAAGCTGACCATGCTCGAACGCTTCGGCAGCCTGAGCTGGATGAACGACTGGGCCGGCACGCCGTTCCAGAACACCTTCCTGGTGCGCAAACCGCGCATGGACGCGGCGTTCATCGTGCAAGACGCCAGCAGCGCCGAAACCGGCCTCAACCCTAGCTACCTGGAGCGCGTCGACGCCCTGGGCACAAGCTTTGCCGGCAACGAGCTGGTGTGCAAACACATCAATAATCCCGCCAATGCCTGGAAAGAAATGCTGCGCAACGATGACGGTGGCATCAGCCATTTCAGCGGCAGCTTCAAGGGCGTGGCCAACATCGAATTCAAACTGCAGCGCATCCGCGAGCAGCTCAACGAATGCCTCGAAGGCCTGACCACTCACGGCCTGAGCACCTGGTATCACGCCGACGGTGACGGCGCCGCAGCCGCCAAGAAAGCTCAGGCGCAGATGATTCTGACCGGTCTGGGCCGTCGCCCGGCCGTACTCGGTGAGTTCATCGATGAACTCGACATGCCCAGCGAATCGGTACGCGACCTGTACCTCAGCGGTGTGTACGAAACCGACGACGCCCCCGCCGCCAGCGATGAGCCGGCCGCGCCGACACCGAGCCAAAGCCTGTACGGCAACGACGCCGGTTTCGACTTCGATTTCGGCGACGACCTGAGCCACGAAGCGCCGGTCAGCAGCAAAACCGGCACCCCGGCGCCGGAACTGCAAAGCAACGAACACCGCTTCGCCAAAGCCGCGTTCAAGGCCTGGATTGCACACCTGCGCGAACTGACCACCCGGCAAAGCCTGCTCACCCTGCTGGGGCTGGAAAAGGCGTTGATCGAAGCGGTGGTCGACGAATTGATCACCGCCGGTTATCGCCAGGACTTGCCCGGCCAACTGAGCCGTGCGGTGCTCAAGCGTGCACAAAGCGGCGCGCGGCGCGATCAACTGGTCGAGCGCCAAGTGTTGGAAGTGCAACGCGTGCTGCGCGATTTCGTGTCCTGGTTCGGCTACCTGCAGAAACCGGTCAACGAGCGCCCGAACAGCCGTGCCGGTGCCAAGGCGCCGTTGTTCTCGTTCTATACCGACATCGGTCCGGGACAAGTGCCGGTGTTGCCGCCGCAACCGGCGAACCAGGCGCAGCGGTATCTGGGCGACTGGCTCTCGGGCCTGGCCTACATCACGCAGGACAACGCCGGCCATGGTGCCGGTCGCGAAATCACCCCTGAACAGAATGAACGGCTGGGCCGCGTGCTCACAGCCTTCACAGCGAGATAAGCAATGCCAATTCGTGTCGACCTGCTCGCCTTAGAACCCAACGTGCCTGGCCAGGCGTGCCTCACTGTGAAGAAATGGCAGGGTGGCGAAGAACAGCTGGAGTTTTCCATTCAGCGTAACCAGGACGGTTTCTACCTCCAGGATCAGAAGGCCTGGAGCAACAATCCATTCTGGTTCAAGGTCTCGCGCTTCAGCGTTGCAGCCAGTGGTGAAGCCCTTGAAGCCCAGGTCGGCCCGGAAGTGGTCGATCCGTTGCTCGAAGGCGGCGCCAATTCGCAATTCATGATCGAGCTGCGCGAACAGAGCCAAGGGCACACCGACAAAGGTGTGGTCCGGCCAGGCGTCGGGTTGCTGCCGTCCACGGCCGGCGGCCAGACGCGTTCGACTTACGGTGGTGCAGACTTGAGCGCACCTGCTGCACCGGAACCCGAGATTCCAGAGCTGCCGGAATTGGTCCTGAACACCGCCGAGCCAGAAATCGAACTGGAATCGGTGCCCAACGAACCCGCCTACACCCCGCCTCCGCCTCCGGTGAAGAAAAGCAACAAAGGCCTCATCGGCCTCGCGCTCGTCGTGCTGTTGCTGGTGGCAGCCGCGGCCGGGTTCTGGTTCTACAAACGCACTCCGGCCCCCGCCCCGGCCATCGCTGCCGCCGCACCGGCGGGTGCCGACGCACAAGCCTGCACCCTCGACAGCATGAACAGCCTGCCCGAGCTGACCTTCGTCCAGACCTGCATCAAGGCTGCGCCCGACAGCGCCAAGTTGCTGGAGATCATCAACGAAGCCAAGGCCGGCAAGCACTGCGGTGTTGCCCAGCGTCTGTACGCCAACCGGGCCCAGGCCGGTGACGCGCTGATCGCCAACGCCTATGCCCGCGAGTACGACCCGAAATACCTGAAAGCCAGTGAGTGCTTCCCGGTCGCGGACAACGCCACCGCCGCCTATTGGTATGAAACGATCCTGACCCAGGACCCGAACAACGCCGAAGCCAAGCAGCGTTTCGAGGAGTTGCAGAAGTGATGCGTTCGCCCCTGAGTCGTTTCCTGCTGAGCAGCGCCGCGCTGTTGGCGCTGTGCATCAGCCCGTTGTCCCAGGCTGAAGACAAACCGCTGATCCAGGCCGGTAAAAAGACCTTGTTCCAGCGCGTGCTGACCACCCCGGGCTGCAAACTCAGCCCGACGGCAGGCGGAGCGGCAGGCGATGAGCAACCGGTGTTCAGCCGCTTTTATGTGTACGAACGTGCGCAAGCAGCCAATGCCGAGTGGCTGAAAGTCGGCCCCGACAGTTACGGCAAAACCATTGGCTGGCTGCCCGCCAGCTGCACCACCGACTGGAAAATGCAGCTGACACTGGCGTTCACCAACCCGGCCAACCGCGACCGGCTGCTGTTCTTCAAGGACCGCGCCACGGTCGAGGGCATCCTTGATGCGCCGGACCCGGTGAGCAAAGTCGCCCCGCTGCGGGCCACGCTGAAAAAGGGCAAGCAAGCACCGGGCGTGCTCGCCGAAGAACCTGAATACTTCGTCGACCTGCAAAAGCAGTTCTACCTGCTGCCGGTCCTCAGCGGCGAAGAAGTCATGACCGAAGGCGGTTTCCGCACGCGTTTGCTCAACGTGGCGTCGGTCAGTAAACCGGATGACAAGAACGCCAAGGGCAGTGCTGCCAACAGCACGGCCGGCGGCAAGGAAGCCGAGGACAAAGCGGCCAGCCAGTTGAAGGAATTCAGTGCGGCGGTGGTGTTTGTCATCGACTCGACGATCTCGATGGACCCGTACATCGACCGCACCCGCGAAGCGATCCGCAAGGTCTATCAGCAGATCGAATCGCAGAACCTCGGCAAGCAGGTCAAGTTCGGCCTGGTGGCGTTCCGCTCCAGCACCCAAGCGGTGCCTGGGCTGGAATACACCACCAAGATGTACGCCGACCCGACTCAGGTGAAGGACAGCTCCGACTTCCTCGCCAAAGTTGCCGACCTCAAACAGGCCAAAGTATCGAGCAGCAGTTTCGATGAAGACGCCTTTGCCGGTGTCATGGAAAGCATCGACAAGGTCGACTGGAGTCAGTTCGGCGCGCGCTACGTGGTGTTGATCACCGACGCCGGCGCCATCGAAGGCGACGACAAGCTGTCGAAAACCGGTTTGAGCGCCTCGCAGGTTCGCCTCGAAGCAGCCAACCCGGGCGTGGCGATTTACACGCTGCACCTGAAAACCCCGGCCGGGATCAAGGACCACGCCAAGGCCGAGGCGCAGTATCAGAACCTGTCGACCTACCCGGGCACCAACACCTCGCTGTATTACCCGGTGAACGCGGGTGACATTCAGGCGTTCGGGCGCAAGGTGGATTCGCTGGCCACCGCGATCACCTCGCAGGTGAAAGCCGCCTACATGGGCGAAGACGCCATTGGCAGCGCGGTGAATGCCAAGCAGGACCCGGCCGAGAAGAAAATGCTCGAAGACGCGGCGCTGATCGGCCACGCCATGCAACTTGCCTATCTGGGCGAGAAGACCAACAGCAAGGCACCGCCAGTGTTCAAGGCGTGGATCACTGATCGTGACCTGATCAAGCAGAACGTCCCGACCACCGACGTGCGGGTGCTGCTGACCAAATCCCAGCTCAGCGACTTGAGCGACGTGATGAAGCAGATCCTCGACGCGGCCAACGAAGGCCTTATCTCGCCGACGGAAATGTTCGAGCGCCTGCGCTCGGTGGCCGCCACCATGGGTGCCGACCCGAACCAGCTCAAGCAGAACGGCAACGCCAAACTGGCCGACATGGGCGTGCTCGGCGAGTACCTCGAAGACCTGCCGTATCAGAGCGAAGTGCTGAACCTGGACGAAGAAACCTGGAAAAGCTGGGATGGCCTGGCGCAGGAGAAATTCATCCGCACGCTCAATACCAAACTGCGGCACTACCAGCGTTACAACGCTGACGTTGACCGTTGGGTGGCATTAGCCAAGGACAGCGATGCGCGGGACAACGTGTACCCCGTGCCACTGGAAATGATGCCTTAACGAGACGCCGATGCTCGATATCAAGAACCTGCTGGTGCGCCGTGGTGAAGGCGCGCTGGCCCATCACGTGCGCCTGCCGCGCTTGCAGATCGGTGCCGGGGAAATCCTCGCCATCACCGGCGAGAGCGGCAGCGGCAAAAGCACCTTGCTCGAAGCCATCGGCCTGTTACTGGCGCCGGTCGAACTCGAGCGTTTTCGGCTGGGCGCAACGCAGGATCAAGACATCGCGCAATTGCTGGCCACCGATGACCAGCCTGCCTTGGCGGCTGTGCGTTCGCGGCACTTGGGGTTCATTTTGCAAAGCGGCGGTTTGCTGCCGTTTTTGAACGTGCGCGACAACATCAGCCTGCCGCGCCGCTTGCTCGGCATGCCGGTCAAGAGCGCGCACATTGATCACGCGGTTGAGGTGCTGCGCCTGCAAGGCTTGCTGGATAAACAGCCTCAAGCGCTGTCGATCGGTGAGCGCCAGCGCGTGGCCTGCGTTCGGGCGATTGCCCATGAACCGCTGCTGCTGTTGGCCGACGAGCCGACCGCGGCACTCGACCCGCACAGCGCCCGGCGGTTGTTCGAATTATTGCTGAGCCTGGTGTCGAGCATGGGCCTGAGTGCGCTCGTTGTGTCCCATGACTGGGCCTTGCTGAAGGATTTCGGCTTGCCGCGACTTGGCGCTATCAGCCGTCAGGGAGAGACTCTGTTTGAACCGATGGACTGACCGCTTGCGCCTGCTCGGAACGCTGGCCCTGCAAGACCTCTGGCACGACCGCAAGGTGTCGTTGTGCATCGCCGCCTCCTTGGTGGCGGTGATCGCGCCGCTGTTGCTGTTGTTCGGTCTCAAACACGGCGTGGTCAGCCAGTTGCAGGACGAACTGCTGCGCGACCCGCGCAACCTTGAAGTGAAGATGCTCAGCAACGGCAACTACGACAGCGCCTGGATCGAGCGGGTGCGCCAGCGTCCCGAGACCGGTTTTGCCCTCGGCCAAACCCGCTCGCTCAACACCCAGGCAGACTTGCTGATGGGCATGCAACGGTTTGTCGAAGGCGCAGAAATCATCGCCACGGAACCCGGCGACCCGCAGTTGAACCTGCCGCAACTCAACCCGACCGGCGATCAAGTGATCCTCAGTGCCCGCGCTGCGCAACGCTTGCAGGCCAAGGTCGGCGACCGCGTGCAACTGCGCGTGTTGCGCCGCTTGGAAGGCGTCAACGAGCGCGGCGAGATGACGCTGACAGTGCTGGCGGTGCTCGACGGTGCGCGTTTCGGCCGCGCGGCCGGGTTTGTCGCCCCGCCGTTGCTGCTGAACCTGGAGCGCTTTCGCGATGGTTATCAGGTCAGCGCATTCGGCATCGAAACTGGCAAGCCGTTGGGTAATCTGCAACCGCTGTATGCCCGCGCCCGCCTCTATGCCCGTGACATCGATCAGGTGGCGCCGCTGGAACGCTGGCTCAACGAACAGCACATCGAAACCTCGAGCCGACTGGCCGACATCGACAACGTCAAAGCCATCAACCATGTGCTGGGGCTGATCTTCGGGGTGATTGCCCTCGCAGCATTGATCGGCTGTGTGGCGTCGATGGTCGGTGCGTTCCTGGCCAACATCGACCGCAAGCGCAAAAGCCTCGCGGTCCTGCGTTTGCTGGGTTTCAAACGCACGGCGGTCGCTGGGTTCGTGGTCCTGCAAGCGCTGGTGCTGAGCCTGGCCGGCTACCTCGGCGGATTAGGCTTTTACGCTGTTGGCAGTCATTTGTTCGACTACCTGCTAGGCAGCAGCCAGGCCACCGGCACCTTTGTCTGCCACATCACACTCTGGCACGGCCTCGCCGCCCTGCTCCTGACCTTTCTGGTCGCTGCACTGGTGGCCGTGATCGGCGCCGTGCGAGCGATCAACATCCAACCTGCGGAGAGTCTGCGTGAGCTATAAACGTTTTGGCTTGCTGTTGCCCTTGAGCCTCGGCTACCTGCTCGACGCTTCGGCGGCGGGCTGGGAAGAGAAGTATTACAACCCGATGCCCGAGGCCAGCGACGTCGTGCTGCCGATGCCGTGCGAAGGCTCGATGGTGTTTCGCAAGGTGTTCATTCCGGTGGCCGGGCCGCTTGACGACTACCCGATCAACATCGGTCAGGACGGCGCGGAATACGGCTATGTCGAACAGACCCGGCCAACGTTCATCGCCGGCAGTTTCACCGGCGCGAAAAATGACAAATCCCGCTACTACCTGATGGCCAAGTACGAGATGAGTCAGCTCCAATACGCCGCGCTGACCGAAGAAACCTGCCCCACCGCCGCCACCAAAATGCGCCTGCCGCAAGTGTCCGTGAGCTGGGTACAAGCCGTCGAAGCGGCTGACAAGTACAACCTGTGGCTGCGCAAAAACGCGGCCGGCAAATTGCCGAAAGAAGATGGTGCGCTGGGCTTCCTGCGCCTGCCGACAGAAGTCGAGTGGGAGTTCGCGGCGCGCGGGGGCCTGGAAGTCGGCGCGGCAGAATTCCGCGATACGCGCTACCCGATGCCCGACGGCATCAACGCCTACGAGTGGTTCGCCGGGGCGCAATCGTCCAACGGCAAACTGCAATTGTCCGGCCTGCAAAAGCCCAATCCATTGGGCCTGCACGACATGCTCGGCAACGTCGACGAGATGATGTTCGAGCCGTTCCGCCTGAACAAACTCGACCGCCAGCATGGTCAGGCCGGTGGCTACGTGGTCCGTGGCGGCAACTACCTGACCGCCCAGGCCGACCTGCGCACCGGTTTGCGCAAGGAAGAGCCGTACTACAACGCCGAAGGCCAAGTGAAAAACAAAACCACCGGCCTGCGTCTGGTGCTGGTCTCGCCGACCCTGACGTCTCGCGAACGTGTCGCCAGCATTGAAAGCAGCTGGAAGAAACTCGGCACCGGCAGCAAGGAAACCGAGTCGGCCGATAAAGGCACCGTTCAGTCGCTGAATACCCTGGCCTCGGGCGTCGAAGACAAGGCGCTCAAGGAAAAGCTTCAGGCGCTGGAAAACCAATTGCGCGCCAGCAACCAGCAGCAGGAAGAAACCCGCGACCAGGCGATCCGCGCCAGCCTCAACCTCGGTGCGTTCCTGTGCACCAAGATGCTCGACGACGGCCAGTACGTGGACTTCTTGCAGAAGAACTACAAGCTGAACTGCGAATCCGCCGATAAAGACGCCAGCTGCGACATGCGCAAAGGCAAGCTCGACGAGCAGAAGGATCGCCTGCACAAACTCAGCCGTTACTACGCCAGCAGCCTGGTGGAATCGGCGACCTTGTACGGCCAGCCGCTGCTGGAAGCGCAGGTCCCGGTGATGGAAGAAATCATCACCCGCAACAAACAGCTGCAAGAACTCAAACCCTATTTGCGCACCCACTGGGCCAATCAGAAGACCTTCCTGCAAAAGCAGAAGATCGACACCGATGCCTGGCTGACCAGCTGCAAAACCGTCACTCAATAACTCACCTCAACAACAACAGCCAACACCGTCACCAAGGAGTTTCACCATGTCGCGCAGCCTTTGGACTCGCTTCAAGCTTCAGATCGCTTTTGTCCTCGCCGGCAGCCTGTTGCTGACCGGTTGCGCCAACACCGGCAGCTCGATGCTCGGTGGCAGCGAAGGTGCAGACCCGCGCCTGACCCAGGGTAATGACGCGGAGTTCTTCAGCAAGTCCGGTTACCAGGCCTGTGCGGTCGGCGCCGGTGTCGGCATCCTTGGTTGCGCGCTGTCCAACAGCAGCAACAAGGCTGTCTGCGCCATCGCCGCCGGGATTACCGCGTGTGGCGTGGCCATGGGCGCGAACTACTACCTGGATCAACGTCGCAGCGAATACTCCGACACCACCACCCGCCTGGCGAAGATGAACAGCGACGTCGAGCAAGACACCCAGAACGTGATCGCCCGTACCGCGACCGCTCAGCAAGTCATCAATGATGACCAGGCGCAAATCGCCCAGATCAAAAAGGACATCGCCAACAAGAAAGTCGACAAGGCCAAGGCCCAAGTGCAAATCGCCGAGATCGATTCGAACATCGCACGCCTGCGTAAAGACCTCGGCAACATGCGCAACAAGGTCACCGAGTACACCAAAGTGGCGGATGCCGAGCGTGCACAAGGCGCCGGTGCCGAGATCAAGCAGGTGGACATGAACATCATGAAAATGAACCAGAAAGTCGCCGCCCTGCAAAAGGAAGTCGACGGTCTTTACAACCAGCGTTCCGCGATCACCCTGGGTTAAGACATGACTCTACGACAGCTGGCGGTCCTCACCGCCGTCCTGGCCCTGAGCGGTTGCGCGACGAAGCCGGGCGAATGCGATGCGACCAATCGCGACAGCAGCATGCTGACCAAGATGAACTGCGACTACTCTGGTGGTTATAGCGACCAGGTCAAGCAGAAGGAACTGGCCCTGACCGCGTCCCGTCAGGAAAACGCGATGTTCCGTCAGGTGTACGAGAACATTCAGGCCCAGCAACTCAGCACCAAGACCGACCTGGCCAGCCAGCAGAAGTCCCAGGCGGCACTGAACCAGTCACTGGGCCAGTTGTTGACCTCGCTCAAGGCCCGGCATGGCAATGAAAGCCAGGTACAGAAGCAGATTGCCGGGCTTGAGCAGCAGCTCAAGGCCTCGCAGGCGGCGCCCGTGACCAAGACCTCACCCGCGACGCTGGCTGCCAAGCAGGAACAACTGAAGGCCTTGCAGAAGAAAGTGAATCAGCTGCAATTCAGCCTCGGTTACGAAGAGTAACTTTTCACCCCGCAGGCCTGCCGATGGCGGCCTGCACCCTTTTCAGGAATCGTCGTCATGCAGCGGGTCATCAGGGATGCGCAAGCCACACCAGAGGGGATGAGTGCGCTGCAAGCCAAAGTCGCCCTCATCCAGAAACACTTTCCGCCGACCGTCGCCAGCCTCTTCGCGATCCCGCGAATGGGCAGCGGTGACGTGCTGGAATGGTGGACCGAACTGGGTGGCCAACCCACGCCCTATGCCGACCTCAATGAGGACGCGCAGCGACGTTTGCTGGAAACCTATGAAGTGCGTCAGACGTCCCTTGGACAGCTGGCGGACGAACTGCAAAAACGCGGTCAGCCCACGGTAGCGGATGACCTGCGCAGCCTGCTCGGCACGCCCGAGCTGGACAAACTCTACAGCCTCAACGGCGAGCCGCTGGTGGTGCGCTGGAACCAGCGTCCACCCAAACCGATCGTGCCGCCGGTGGTTCCGGTGGTGCCGGTCGTACCGCCGTCGCGTCGCGGCTGGTGGATCGCGGCGGCCTTGCTGGCGCTGCTGTTGCTGCTTCTGGCGCTTTGGGCTTACTGGTGGTTCATGCACCGTGAACCCGTCGTCGTGGTTCCGCCTGTCGCGCCCGTTGTAACACCGATCGAGAAACCGGTTGAGCCGGTGCCCGAGCCTGTCGTGGAACCTGAACCCGTTCCAGAACCCGAACCGGAACCCGTGCCAGAACCGGTGCCGGTGCCGGAACCCAAACCAGTCCCGCCACCAAAACCTGTGGTCGTCGCCCCGCCACCGGCGCCGACGCTGGACAACTTCGCGTGCCGTAAAAAAGCGCCAAACGCAGAGATCCCGCAATTCGTGGTGGTGCTCGACACCTCGGGCTCGATGGATTTGAACATCAAGTCCGTGAAAGCCGATGAGGACTGGTTCTTCGGCAATGAGCTGAACAAGTACCTGGACGCGAACCGCACCATGCAGATCTTCGCCAAGCCCAGCCGCATGGACGTCGCCAAGGACTCGCTGGCCGGCATGATCAACGGGCTGGACCCGAAGATCGACACGCGCCTGATTACTTTCGCCGGCTGCGAAAGAACGCCGGACCAGGGCGTGTTCAAGTTTGGCGACCGTCAGCGGCTGATCAACGGGATTCGAGGCCTGGTGCCCAACGACGGCACACCGCTGGCCGACAGCCTGGCGCACGCCGCAAGCACCGTCGACGGGCGCAATAACGATGCCGTGATCGTGATGTTCGTCGACGGTGAGGACGGTTGCCAGAAAGACGTGTGCGCCGTGTCCCGCCAAATCGCCAGGGATCAACCGCGCCTGCGGGTCAACGTGGTGAAAATCGGCGCCGGTGGCCCGTCACGTTGCATCGCTGAAAACACCGGCGGCCGGGTTTACAGCAGCACCAATGCGGCTGAGCTGGGCAAGCAGTTGAAACTGGCGAGCAAGGAAGTGTCGAGCAATGCCAAGTGTGATTAGTCGTCTGCCCGGACAAACCCCAGTAACAACGCGGCAACTTCCATGACTTCATCCAGGGCCGCTTCGGCGGCNCGCCCACAGGTTCAGTGGTGACCTTGTGGGAGCGAGCTTGCTCGCGATAGTTGTTACAGAGGCGACTCAACGAAACCGATCAACCTCATGGCGCAAGTCCGCCGCCAGGGTTTCCAGTTCCCTGGCGGTAATGGCCAGGTTCGACACCACTTCACGCTGCTCGCTGTTGGCCAGCGCAATGCTTTGCAGGTTGCTGCTGAGCACGTTTGCCGTGCTGCTCTGCTCCTGGGTCGCGGTGGTGATCGCGGCAAACTGCTGGCCCGCCGAGCGGCTTTGCTCGTCGATCCGCGCCAGGGCCGACGCCACGTCAGCATTGCGCGACAGGCCTTCCTGCATCAACACGTTGCCGTGCTCCATGGTACTGATGGCGTTACCGGTTTCCTGCTGGATGCTTTGNATCATGCCGGAAATTTCATCAGTGGCCTGACGGGTGCGCGAAGCCAGGTTGCGCACTTCGTCGGCGACCACGGCAAAACCTCGGCCTTGCTCACCGGCACGCGCGGCTTCGATGGCGGCGTTGAGCGCCAGCAGGTTGGTTTGCTCGGCGATCGAGGTGATGACGCCGACGATCCCGCCGATTTCCTGGGAACGCTGGCCGAGGGTATTGATCACTGTTGCCGTGCTGTTCAGCGCGCCAGCGATTTGCTCCAGCGACGAGGAAGCCTCGTCCATCGACGTACGACCGATCTGGGTTTGCTGTGCGTTTTCCTGCGCCAGACGCTGGGTGTTGCCCATGTTGTCGGCAATGTTCAGCGAGGTTGCGCTGAACTCTTCCACGGCGCCGGCCATGCTGGTGATTTCGCCCGACTGTTGCTCCATCCCTTCATAGGCACCACCGGACAGGCCGGACAACGCCTGGGCGCGGCTGTTGACTTCGCCCGAGGCCTTGCGAATGTGCTCGACCATGGTCGACAAGGCCTGGCTCATCTGGTTGAAGGCGCGGGCCAACTGACCGATTTCATCATTGCTCGACACGCTCAGGCGCACGCTCAAATCGCCGGCACCGAGGGCTTCGGCCTGACGCACCAGATCACCCAGCGGCGCAAGTTTGCTGCGCAGCAGCCAGACTGCCGAACCGACCGCAATCAACATCGCCAGCAGACTGCCGATGGCCAATTGAATGCCGACGCTCCAGGTCACCGCGCGGATTTCGGACTTCGGCATGCTCGCCACCACCGCCCACGGGCCGCCTTCAAACGGCACCGAGACGCTGTAGAAGTCTTCGGACTTGTCGCTCCAGAAATCACCCTTGCCCGGCGTTTTCGCCAGATCGACGATGGCCGGGACCGCTTGATCCAGCGCTTGCACGCCGGCAATCGGCACCAACCACTTCTTCTGCTCATCGAGCAGCGCCAGCGAACCGGTCTGGCCGATACGGAAGCGTTTGAGATTCTCGAACTGTGCGTTCTGCGCGTCGGTGTAATCGAATCCTACGAACAACACGGCAATCACCTTACCGCTGCTGTCGCGTACAGGCGTGTATTGCGTCATGTAGGAGCGGTCGAACAGCAAGGCGCGACCGACATAGCTCTGTCCCGCCATCAAGCGTGCATAGGCCGGGTGAGCGTGGTCCAGCAAGGTGCCGATGGCCCGGTTGCCGTCCTGTTTGGTCAGGGAGGTGCTGACGCGGATAAAATCTTCGCCGCTGCGCACAAACACCGTCGCAACGCCTGCGGTCATCTGCTTGAACTCGTCCACTTCCTTGAAGTTGTTGTTCAACACTTCGCTGCCCAGGTGCAAGCCCGGGGTCTGCACACCGGCCACCGCCACCGGCTCATCCGGGTGCACGCTCAAGCCGGCGCTGAAGCGCTTCTCGAACAGACCGCTCAGGCGCTGGGTGCTTTCACGCAACGTGCCGTGAAAGGTACTCAACTGATCGGCCAGCAACCGGGCCTCACTGGCCAAGTGCTCTTCGCGGGTGGCGAGGTTGGCGGTGTCCAGCGAACGCAAGGCGAACACGGTACTGCCAGTGATGACAATCGCCAGTATCACGGCAAGCGCAAGACCAAGCTGTGAGGCGATCCGGGCACGAGGTTGAGACATGACAGCTCCTGGCCGAGTGACCGGATCATCCTGATCACGATGCACACTCGGCAAAATTCTAATAAGGGGAATTACAGGGAACCTGCACGAAGGTCCCACCTGCAGATTTTCGGCGGCAAACCTGAATACTTGAGTAAATAGCCGGGATATGGCGCAAGGCCTCTATTGCAGGGGCTCCATCGATTCAGCTCAAGCGTTCTACATCCGGTAAATCCATGGCCCGGACCTCGCCTTGCAGAAAGTCGCTGAGGCGGCGCAAACGTTCACCTCCCGGGCGGGTTTTCGGCCAGACGAGGTAATAATGCTCACCGCTGGCGACAGCCGTCGGCCACGGCAGACTCAGACGACCCTGCGCAACATCTTCCGCCACCATCAGCAAATCCCCCATGGATACGCCGTAGCCTCGGGCGGCGGCGATCATGCCCAACTCCAGCGTGTCAAACACTTGCCCACCCTTGAGCGACACCTGNTCCGACAGCCCCATGCGCTCCAGCCAGTTGCGCCAGTCGCGACGGTCTGGCGTTGGATGCAGCAGCTCAGCGCTGGCCAGGCGTGCGACGTCCCACGGCTGGTCCTTCAGCAGGTTCGGTGCTCCCACCGGAATCAGCTCTTCCGGAAACAGTAACGCCGCCTCCCAGTCCGGAGGGAAACGCCCGTTACTGAGGATGACGGCGCAGTCGAAGGGTTCGTGGTTGAAATCCACGGTGTCGATGTCCATCCAGGCACTGGTCAATTGCACTTCGTTGCCCGGTTGCAAGTGCCGGAAGCGACTCAGGCGCGCCAGCAGCCAGCGCATGGTCAACGTCGACGGGGCTTTCATGCGCAAGATGTCGTCTTCGGCGCGCAAGGTATTACAGGCGCGTTCGAGCGCGGTAAACCCTTCACGGATGCCCGGCAGGATCAACCGCGCCGACTCGGTCAGTTGCAGGTTGCGCCCGCTGCGGTGAAACAGTCGGCAGGCAAAATGATCTTCGAGGGTACGAATGTGTCGACTGACCGCGCTTTGGGTGATCGACAATTCTTCAGCGGCGCGGGTAAACGAGCTATGCCGCGCCGCCGCTTCGAATGCGCGCAGGGCATACAAGGGAGGAAGACGACGGGACATTGGGAAAGCTCCTATAGCGCGGTTACGCCACGTTAGCAGAAACCTGCCAGCATGAGTTTGACTCATGCCACCCATCCTTTTTATCCCTTTGTGAAAACCCCGCAGAGCGCCGAGAATCGGCTCTCTCCTGTTTACTCTGATAACCGAGGCGTGATGACCATGCAGCATCCAGCACGTACCGAACTCTGGGCCATCCTGCGGCTGGCGGGGCCGTTGATTGCCTCGCAGTTGGCGCACATGCTGATGGTCCTCACCGACACCTTGATGATGGCGCGCCTAAGTCCCGAAGCGCTGGCAGGTGGCGGCCTGGGCGCGGCGACTTACTCGTTCGTTTCCATCTTCTGCATCGGCGTGATCGCGGCGGTCGGCACCCTGGTGGCGATCCGTCAGGGCGCGGGCGATATCGTCGGCGCCGCGCGCCTGACCCAGGCCGGCTTGTGGCTGGCGTGGTTGATGGCGCTGGTGGCCGGGTTACTCCTGTGGAACCTCAAGCCCGTATTGTTGATGTTTGGCCAGACCGAAACCAACGTGCACGCGGCGGGGCAATTCCTGACCATCCTGCCGTTCGCCCTGCCCGGCTATCTGAGCTTCATGGCCTTGCGTGGTTTCACCAGCGCCATCGGCAAGGCCACCCCGGTGATGGTGATCAGCCTGTGCGGCACTGTGGCCAACTTCCTGCTCAACTACGCGTTGATTACCGGGATGTTCGGCTTGCCGAAAATGGGCCTGGTGGGCATCGGGCTGGTCACGGCGATTGTCGCCAACCTGATGGCCGTGGCGCTGGCGCTGCACATCCGTCGGCATCCGGCCTACGACGCTTATCCGCTGCGCCAGGGTTTGTCGCGGCCTAACCGCCAGTACCTGAAAGAGCTGTGGCGCCTCGGCCTGCCCATTGGCGGCACCTACGCGGTGGAAGTCGGGCTGTTTGCTTTCGCGGCGTTGTGCATGGGCACCATGGGCAGTACGCAATTGGCGGCGCACCAGATCGCCCTGCANATTGTCTCGGTAGCGTTCATGGTGCCGGCGGGCATGTCGTACGCGATCACCATGCGTATCGGCCAGCATTACGGCGCCGGGCAGTTGCTGAATGCGCGACTGGCCGGACGGGTCGGTATCGCCTTTGGCGCGGCGGCGATGCTGGGTTTTGCCATGGTCTTCTGGTTCCTGCCGAATCAGTTGATTGGCTTGTTCCTGGACCACAACGACCCGGCCTTTCGAGACGTCATCAATCTGGCCGTGAGCCTGCTGGCGGTGGCGGCGTGGTTCGAGCTGTTCGACGGCACACANACCATCGCCATGGGCTGCATCCGTGGGCTCAAGGATGCCAAGACCACGTTCCTGGTCGGGCTGGGTTGCTATTGGCTGATCGGTGCACCGGCGGCGTGGTGGATGGCGTTCAACTTGAACTGGGGGCCGACGGGCGTCTGGTGGGGATTGGCGCTGGGGTTGGCGTGCGCGGCGGTGAGCCTGACGCTGGCGTTTGAGTGGAAGATGAAGCGGATGATTCGGCGCGAGCCGTCGTCAGGGGCCAGTTTCCAAATCGCTCAGCCAGACTGAGATCCCCTGTAGGAGCGGGCTTTGTGGCGAGGGCGCTTGCTCCCGCTGGGTCGCGCAGCGGCNNCGGGAGCAAGCGCCCTCGCCACAAAAGCTCCGACATTTGCGCGTGGTTAGTTAACGACTTCCAGGACGGGCTGCTGGCTGCTGCCGAACGTCAGGTATTCAACCAACTCCGCCAACGGCAGCGGCTTGCTGATCAGATACCCCTGCACCTGATCGCAACCAAACCCGCGCAACAACTCCAGCTGCTCGGGCGTTTCCACGCCTTCGGCCACCACTTCAAGGTTGAGGTTGTGCGCCAGGTTGATCATCGCGTGGACCAGTTTGCGGTTTTCTTCCCGCTCTTCCATACCGCCGACAAAGCTTTTGTCGATCTTCAACAAGGCAATCGGCAGGCTGTTGAGGTGCACGAACGACGAAAAACCGGTGCCGAAGTCATCCAGGGAAAACCTCACGCCTAGGCGGCCGAGGGCATCCATGGTCTGTTTCACCAGATCGCTGCGGCGCATGACCGCGGTTTCGGTCAGCTCGAACTCCAGCCATTGCGCCTCGACACCGCGCTCGGCGATCAGCCGGCTCAGGGTCGACAACAATTGGCTGTCCTGAAACTGCCGGAACGACAGGTTGATCGCCATGTGCAGCGCCGGCAAACCACGCTCGCGCAGCGCCTGCATGTCCCGCAGGGCCCGGGAGATGACCCAGTAACCCAGCGGTACGATCAGACCGCTCTGTTCAGCCAAGGGGACAAATTCGCTGGGCGNCAGCAAACCGCGTTCGGCGTGCCGCCAGCGCACCAGGGCTTCGAGGCCGACGATCTGGCCGTCCTCAAGGTTCAGCCGCGGCTGGTAATGCANTTCCAGTTCGTCACGGCGCAGCGCGCGGCGCAGTTCACTTTCCAGGTCAGCCAGGCTGCGTGCATTGCGGTTGATGCGTTCGTTGAAGATATGAAAGGTGCAGCCTTGAGTGCTTTTGGCTTGCTGCATGGCGATGTGCGCGTGCCACATCAACGGGTCGGCACCGGCGCGGGCGCGGGCATGTGCCACACCCAGGCTGCAACCGATCAACAGGCTTTCGCCGTCTACCCAGTAGGGCTCGGCCATGGCTTCGGTAATGCGTTCGGCCATCCATTCGGCGCGCTGAGGCGCGCGGCGAGTATCAATCAGCAGGGCAAATTCGTCGCTGCCCAGCCGCGCCAGTTGGTCACCGGCTTCGAGTTGGCTCTTGAGCCGCGAGACCACCTGCAGGATCAACCGATCGCCCGCCTGATGGCCCAAGGCGTCGTTGGCGTGACGGAAGTTGTCGAGGTCGAGGTGACCGAGGGCCAGGCCACGGCCGTCGTTTTCCGCCAGACGCGCGGCCAGCAAGGTCTGGAAGCCCTGGCGGTTGGCGATACCGGTGAGCGGGTCTTGCTCGGCCAGGCGTTGCAGGGTGTGTTCCAGCAAGCCACGTTCGCGCACATGCCGCAGGCACCGGCGCAACATGCCGGGATCAAGATGATCGCGCACCAGCCAGTCGCTCACCCCATCGGGCGGCGTCAGGGGCTCGTGCTCCAGCAGCAACACCGTCGGCAGGCTGCAACGGCCAGGCAGAGGCTGAAGCGCAGGAATGGTCAACAACACCGCGTTGCGGTTGTCATCGAACAGACTGCTGACCGACTCCCAGCTCGGCGCGCTGATAAGCACGGCCGAGCTCCCCATCGGCGCCAGGCACTCGCGCAACAACGCTGCCCACGCTGGCTCATCGGCCAGTAGCAGCAAACGCAAGGGTTCGACAGGCGTAGACAAGCTAGCTCCCTAGACTCTGCAAANNTGTAGGCGGCGGGCATTATGCCGCGCCCGTAACCAATGACCAAACGACATCAGTTATCACACGTGGCTTTGTGTCTGGAATACGAACATTAGCCGCAAACTCACCGCGCATCCTGCTTGAAAGTATCAAAACCGGCAAATAGAGAAAGCGTGTTGCGTCACAAGTCGGAGAGAGCAGCACAATTCGCTGAGCCTGTTAAAATGCCGGCCCATTTCACAAATGACTCCCTGATTCTGTATGTCCCGACTCAATCCCCGGCAGCAAGAAGCCGTGAACTACGTCGGCGGCCCTCTATTGGTGCTCGCCGGTGCCGGTTCCGGCAAGACCAGCGTGATCACCCGCAAGATCGCGCACCTGATCCAGAACTGCGGCATCCGTGCCCAGTACATCGTCGCCATGACCTTTACCAACAAGGCGGCGCGCGAAATGAAGGAGCGTGTCGGCACGCTGCTCAAGGGCGGCGAAGGCCGCGGCCTCACGGTGTGTACCTTCCACAACCTGGGGCTGAACATCATCCGCAAGGAGCATGCGCGGCTGGGCTACAAGCCAGGTTTCTCGATCTTCGACGAAACCGATGTGAAGTCGCTGATGACCGACATCATGCAAAAGGAATATGCAGGCGACGACGGCGTGGATGAGATCAAGAACATGATCGGCGCCTGGAAAAACGACCTGATCCTGCCGCCCCAGGCCCTGGAAAACGCGCGCAACCCCAAGGAACAGACCGCCGCCATCGTCTACACCCACTACCAGCGCACGCTCAAGGCGTTCAACGCGGTGGACTTTGACGACCTGATCCTGCTGCCGGTAAAGCTGTTCGAGGAACACGCCGACATCCTCGAAAAATGGCAGAACAAAGTCCGCTACCTGCTGGTGGACGAATACCAGGACACCAACGCCAGCCAGTACCTGCTGGTGAAAATGCTGATCGGCAAGCGCAACCAATTCACCGTGGTAGGCGACGATGACCAGTCGATCTACGCCTGGCGCGGCGCGCGGCCGGAAAACCTGATGTTGCTCAAGGACGACTACCCGTCCCTGAAAGTGGTGATGCTGGAGCAGAACTATCGCTCCACCAGCCGCATCCTGCGTTGCGCCAACGTACTCATCTCCAACAACCCCCACGAGTTTGAAAAGCAGCTGTGGAGCGAGATGGGCCATGGCGACGAGATTCGCGTAATCCGTTGCCGCAACGAAGACGCCGAAGCCGAGCGCGTAGCGGTCGAACTGCTGACACTGCACCTGCGTACCGATCGGCCCTACAGCGACTTTGCGATCCTGTATCGCGGCAACTACCAGGCCAAGCTGATCGAGTTGAAGCTGCAGCACCACCAGATTCCCTATCGGCTTTCTGGTGGCAACAGCTTTTTCGGACGCCAGGAAGTAAAAGACCTGATGGCCTACTTCCGCTTGATCGTGAACCCGGATGACGACAACGCCTTCCTGCGGGTGATCAACGTGCCGCGCCGTGAAATCGGCTCCACCACCCTGGAAAAGCTCGGCAACTACGCCACCGAACGCAAGATCTCGATGTACGCCGCCACCGACGAAATCGGCCTGGGCGAGCACCTGGATACGCGCTTCACCGATCGCCTTTCACGCTTCAAGCGCTTCATGGACAAGGTGCGCGAACAGTGCGCCGGCGAAGACCCGATCAGTGCCTTGCGCAGCATGGTCATGGACATCGACTATGAAAATTGGCTGCGCACCAACAGTTCCAGCGACAAGGCTGCGGATTACCGCATGGGCAACGTCTGGTTCCTGATCGAAGCGCTGAAGAACACCCTGGAAAAAGACGAAGACGGCGAGATGACCGTCGAAGACGCCATCGGCAAACTGGTGTTGCGCGACATGCTCGAACGCCAGCAAGAAGAGGAAGACGGTGCCGAAGGCGTGCAGATGATGACCTTGCATGCGTCCAAGGGCCTGGAATTCCCCTACGTGTTCATCATGGGCATGGAAGAGGAAATCCTCCCGCACCGCTCCAGTATCGAAGCCGACACTATCGAAGAAGAACGGCGCCTGGCCTACGTGGGCATTACCCGCGCGCGTCAGACCCTGGCCTTCACGTTTGCCGCCAAGCGCAAGCAATACGGCGAGATCATCGACTGCGCGCCGAGCCGCTTCCTGGATGAGCTGCCGCCGGACGACCTGGCGTGGGAAGGCACCGACGACACGCCTGTCGAAGTCAAAGCCGTTCGCGGCAATACCGCATTGGCGGATATACGGGCGATGTTAAAGCGCTAGAATTGAGCACTTTTTAACCGAACACTTTTAGACAAGCTAGGCGCACATGGCGCCAGTAGAGGAACGCTTCATGGAAGCACTGCACNAGAAAATTCGCGAAGAAGGCATCGTGCTTTCCGATCAGGTACTCAAGGTCGACGCCTTTCTGAACCACCAGATCGACCCGGCGCTGATGAAGCTCATCGGCGACGAATTCGCCGCGCGGTTCAAGGATTCGGGCATCACCAAGATCGTTACCATCGAAGCCTCGGGCATCGCACCGGCAATCATGACTGGCCTGAACCTCGGTGTGCCGGTGATTTTCGCCCGCAAGCAGCAATCCCTGACCCTGACGGAAAACCTGCTGTCGGCGACCGTGTACTCCTTCACCAAGAAGGTGGAAAGCACTGTCGCGATCTCCCCGCGCCACTTGACCAGCAGCGACCGCGTGCTGGTCATCGATGACTTCCTGGCCAATGGCAAGGCATCNCAGGCGCTGATTTCGATCATCAAGCAAGCCGGCGCGACCGTGGCCGGNTTGGGGATTGTGATCGAGAAGTCGTTCCAGGGTGGCCGTGCGGAGCTGGATGCGCAGGGTTATCGGGTTGAATCCTTGGCTCGCGTGCAATCGCTGGCCGGCGGTGTCGTGACCTTCATCGAGTAACCCGTAACACCGCATATCCCTGTGGGAGCGAGCTTGCTCGCGATGAGGCCATCCTATTCAACATCTCTGTTGGCTGATGTACCGCTATCGCGAGCAAGCTCGCTCCCACAGTTTTTTTGTATTGGCTGTTATTGCGCGGTGGCCTTGAGGCCGGTGAGCAGTAGCCGCTGAAAGAGGTCCTCTTTCAATCCCTCCGGCTTATCCAACTGCATCCGCTCCAGATGCTTGGGAAACGCCTCCGGCTCCGGTGCATCCAGCGCCGCTTTGCCCAACTCCAGAATCTCCGTCAGCTTGAATTTGCTCTTGAGCCAGTTCANCGCCCGCAACAAGTCCCGCTCTTCAGCCGTGAAATCACACCCCAGCGGATACTCCGGAAACAACTTCGCATGCCGCGCCTGAATCGCCTGCAAGCGTTCCGGGCTGTTGTCGGCAAAACGCGGATCGATGCGGAAATTTTTCGGCAATTTGCCAACGTTTTGCGCCTGCTCGATCAGCCCCGGCTGGAACCGTGAGTCGCTGATGTTCAGCAACGCCTCGATCACTGCCGCGTCGGTCTTGCCGCGCAGATCGGCGATGCCGTATTCGGTGACCACGATGTCACGCAAATGCCGCGGGATCGTGCAGTGGCCGTATTCCCAGACAATGTTCGAACTGACCTCACCACCCGCCTCGCGCCAGCTACGCAACAACAGCACCGACCGCGCACCTTCCAGCGCATGGCCCTGGGCGACAAAGTTGTATTGCCCGCCGACGCCGCTGAGCACGCGCCCGCTTTCGAGCTGATCAGCCACGCCTGCGCCGAGCAGGGTCATGGTGAACACGGTGTTGATGAAGCGCGCGTCCAGGCGCTGCAGGCGTTTGAGCTCTTCCTGACCGTAGAGCTCGTTGATGTAACTGATACGGGTCATGTTGAATTCGAGGCGCTTGGCGTGAGTCATTTCCTGCAAGCGCTGGTAAAAACTGCGCGGCCCGAGGAAGAAGCCGCCATGGATCGAAATGCCGTCAGGTTGGGCTGCGTCATCCAGGGTGCCGGCGTTGGCTTGCTGCTGCGTCGCCACATCCGGGTAGACCTTGCGCCGGATAATGCCGGCATCGGCCAGTACCAGCAGGCCGTTGACGAACATTTCGCTGCAGCCATAAAGGCCCTTGGCGAACGGTTCGATGCCGCCTTCGCGGTCGATCAACTGCGCCCACTGGCTAAGATTGATATCCGCCAGCAACGCCTTGTAACCGGCATTGTCGGCCTGACGCGCCAGCAACGCGGCGGTCAGCGCATCACCCATGGAGCCGATACCGATCTGCAAGGTGCCGCCATCGCGCACCAGAGTGCTGGCGTGCAGGCCGATAAAATGGTCCTGGAAGCCCACAGGCATATTCGGAGTGGAGAACAGCGTAGTGCTGTCCTTTTCGTCGATCAGGTAGTCGAATTCGCCCATGCCCNTTTCGGCGTCACCGGGCATGTAGGGCAAATCGTTGTGCACCTGGCCCACCAACAGGATCGTCTCCCCCGCCGCCCGGCGTTTGGCGATCATCGGAAACAGGTCGAGGGTGATGTCAGGGTTGCAGCTCAGACTCAGACGATCCGGGTGTTCGGCGTGGCTGGCCACCAACTGCGCAACCAGGTTCAAACCGGCGGCGTTGATGTCTCGCGCGGCGTGGCTGTAGTTGCTGCTGACATAATCCTGCTGCGCCGATGCACTGTGGAGCAGGCTGCCGGGCTGCATGAAGAACTGCTGCACGCGGATATTGGCCGGCAGGCTGTCGCGCTGCAGTCCGGCGAGGAATTCCAGTTCCGGATAATCGCCAAACACCCGCTCGATGAAGGGTTCGAGGAAGCGCTTTTGTAAACCGTCGCCCAAGGCCGGACGGCCCAGGCACAGGGCGGTGTAGATCGTCAGCTGCCGTTCGGGCAATTGCGCGATGCGCTGGAACAACGCNTTGACGAACAGATTNGGCTTGCCCAGGCCCAAGGGCATGCCCATGTGGATATGCGCCGGCAAACGCGCCAGTACGTCGTCAACTGCTTGCTCGATTGAACACAACTGCACCATCTGATCCTCCCTTATATTCCGTGAATTGGGGTTGGACCGAGCTTGCCGGGCCTTTGCTGCAAAGAATAGTCCCCAAGGCAAATCGCAGGCACAAAAAAGCCGCTCGTAAGCGGCTTTTTTGCTGGAGATGGACGCTTATTTCAAGCCGGACATCTTCTCGATCGCACCTTTCAGCTCGGGATCGGAGCAATCGGCACAGGTGCCTTTTGGCGGCATCGAATTGATGCCTGAGATCGCTTTCGCGAGCAGGCCGTCAACACCACCTTCTTTCTTGGAGCGCTCGCCCCAAGCAGCGGCATCACCGATTTTCGGCGCGCCCAACAGGCCGGTGCCGTGGCAAGCGTTGCAATGTTTGGCAATCACTTCGTCCGGGGTTTTGGCTCCGCCACCACCTGTCGAAGCAGCCACTTCCATCCCCTTGCACTCCTGACCCGTCACACAGACTTGGCCGACTGGCTCAAGGCGCTTTGCAATATCGTCGTTGGTCGCTGCTTGTGCGCTGACTGCCCATAGGGCCAGTACGGTTGCTGGTGCAGCCAGCATTTTCATAATTAGGTTCACGCGTTCACCCTCAATGGTGGCTATTCACGCCTGCGGCCACGGTTTCGCAGGCGGCGAAAGTATAACGGTAACCCCGTCACACTGAAACAACCCCAAAGTCGAAGGGGTCTTGTTGCGCAATGGAAAAACGGTTCGGGTGCCTCCGCCATGCTGGCAGGACGCCTCTTCTCTTAGAAATTCGCGGGTGTGGCTGCGCTGATTAGTCGCGCCGGCACATCGAACGGGTTGCGAAAACGATGAGGCTTGGTNCTTTCAAAGTAGTAGCTATCGCCAGCTTCGAGCACAAAAGTTTCAAGNCCTACCACCAGTTCGAGTCGGCCTTCCACCAAAATGCCGGTTTCCTCGCCCTCATGGGTGAGCATCTCGTCACCGGTGTCGGCGCCAGGCGGGTAGATTTCATTGAGGAAGGCGATAGCCCGGCTCGGGTGCGCCCGACCGACCAGTTTCATGGTCACTGCGCCATCGGAAATATCGATCAGCTCGTTGGCTTTGTAGACGATCTGCGTCGGTTTTTCCTGGAGGATCTCCTCGGAAAAGAACTCGACCATGGACATGGGGATGCCGCCCAGCACCTTGCGCAAGGAGCTGATCGANGGGCTGACACTGTTTTTTTCGATCATCGAAATGGTGCTGTTGGTGACACCCGCGCGCTTG
This sequence comes from Pseudomonas mandelii, assembly GCF_002251635.1. Classification (GTDB taxonomy): domain Bacteria; phylum Pseudomonadota; class Gammaproteobacteria; order Pseudomonadales; family Pseudomonadaceae; genus Aquipseudomonas; species Aquipseudomonas mandelii_B. The sequence continues at coordinate 1,743 of NZ_NMOJ01000134.1, read as the reverse complement.
GCGAGCTCGCGCTGGGAAAGACCCTTCAGTTTACGGATGGATTGCAGTCGTTCGCCGACGTCCAAGCNNGAGCCTCCAAGATTCAGGTTGTAGAAATATTGAGCGTTATCATGGCGACAGCGTTCAGTATTTACAACACTTTGGCCTGAATCCTGTTCAGCGAGTCGACTTCCGGTACGGACTGCTGACCGCTAACCCTCGGAATAGAGCTTTGGCACCCGGCGCAGGTTGCAGAAGATCTGATAGGGAATCGTGTCAGCGGCGGCAGCCACGTCGCTGGCGAGGATGTTTTTGCCCCACAACTCGACGGTCGAACCCAGGCCGGCCTGCGGTACATCGGTCAGATCGATGCAAAGCATGTCCATCGATACGCGACCAATCAACTGGCTGCGCTGCCCGGCGACCAACACTGGCGTGCCGGTCGGTGCCTGACGGGGGTAACCATCGGCATAACCCATGGCCACCACCCCGACGCGCATCGGCTTAGGGGTGATAAATTTGGCGCCGTAACCAATCGGCTCGCCGGCCGGCAGTTCACGCACGCAGATGACTTTCGATTCCAGGGTCATTACCGGCTGCAAGCGCGCGGCGATGGCCTGCTCTTCACCAAACGGCGTGGCGCCGTAGAGCATGATGCCCGGGCGAACCCAATCACTCGGAATCTGCGGCCAACCGAGTACCGCCGGCGAATTGCGCAGGCTGATCTCGGCCGACAAACCTTTACGTGCCGCTTCAAATACCGCGACCTGCTCGGCGCTGGCCTGCTCGTGCAGCTCATCGGCGCGGGCGAAGTGGCTCATCAAGACAATCTTCGCCACCTTGCCGCTGGCCAGCAGCCGTTGATAAGCCGCGTGATAATCCTTTGGATGCAAACCCACCCGGTGCATGCCCGAATCAAGCTTGAGCCAGACCGTGATCGGCTTGCTCAACCGGGCTTGCTCGATCGCTTCCAACTGCCACAGCGAATGCACCACGCACCAAAAATCGTGCTCGATGATCAACGGCAGCTCGTCAGCCTCGAAAAAACCTTCCAGCAGCAATACCGGCGCACGAATGCCCGCTGCGCGCAGCTCCAACGCTTCTTCGATGCAAGCCACGGCAAACCCGTCCGCCTCGGCTTCCAGCGCCTGGGCGCAACGCACCGCGCCATGGCCGTAGGCATCGGCCTTGATCACGGCGAGGGCCTTGGCCCCCGTGGTTTCACGGGCGATCCGGTAGTTGTGACGCAGGGCTTGAAGGTCGATCAGGGCACGGGCTGGACGCATGGCGGCAGGCTTCTAGGCGGTCATGGGAATAAAAACCGGCGCTGGCTGACGGCGTGAACCGCCAACAACACCGGGAGAGGGATCTTTCTATCTTTCTGACAGGCTTACGGCAGAGCGGCTACAACCGAGAGCTCAACCAGGATTTCCGGTTCGCACAGTTTCGACTCGACCGTCGCACGGGCCGGGGCGACGCCTTTGGGCAGCCATTTGTCCCACACCGCGTTCATGCCGGCGAAGTCGGCGTCGATGTCTTTCAGGTAAATCGTCACCGACAGCAGCTTGGTTTTGTCGGTGCCGGCCAAGTCCAGCAACCGCTCGATATTGGCCAGGGTTTCACGGGTCTGCTGTTCAATCCCGGCACTCATGTCGTCGCCGACTTGCCCTGCCAGATACACGGTACCGCTGTGAACAACGATGTGGCTCATGCGCTCATTGGTGAGCTGGCGCTGGATGGACATGTTTTGCGGACTCCTGATGT
>NZ_NMOJ01000133.1 GCF_002251635.1 Pseudomonas mandelii | reverse complement strand
GTTGCCGTAACGGGAAATATCGAGGCCTTCGGCGCTGATCTGCGGCGTTTTCTTTGCCATCAGATCGGCCAGCAAACGGCCGGAGCCGCACGCCATGGTCCAGCCGAGCGTGCCGTGACCGGTGTTCAGGAACAGGTTGCTGAACGGGGTGGCGCCAACGATCGGCGTGCCGTCCGGGGTGGTCGGACGCAGGCCGGTCCAGAAAGTGGCTTCGGTCAAATCACCGCCCTGAGGATAAAGGTCGTTGACGATCATCTCCAGGGTTTCGCGTCGACGTGGGTTCAGCGACAGGTCAAAACCGGCTATCTCAGCCATGCCGCCGACGCGGATGCGGTTGTCGAAACGGGTGATCGCGACCTTGTAGGTCTCGTCGAGAATGGTCGACGTCGGCGCCATCGCCGGGTTGGTGATCGGCACGGTCAGCGAGTAACCCTTGAGCGGATACACCGGGGCCTTGATACCCAGCGGCTTGAGCAATTGCGGCGAATAGCTGCCGAGTGCCAGCACGTAGCGGTCGGCGGTTTCAAGCTTGCCGTCGATCCACACGCCGTTGATGCGATCACCGGCGTAGTCGAGTTTTTGAATGTCCTGACCGAAACGGAACTCCACGCCCAGTTTCACAGCCATTTCGGCCAGTCGAACGGTGAACATCTGGCAATCGCCAGTCTGGTCGTTCGGCAGGCGCAGGGCACCGGCGAGGATGTCGGTGACGCTGGCCAGGGCCGGCTCAACGCGGGCAATGCCGGCGCGGTCGAGCAGTTCGAACGGCACGCCGGACTCTTTCAGTACGGCGATGTCTTTCGCGGCGCCGTCCAGTTGAGCCTGGGTGCGGAACAGTTGGGTCGTACCGAGGCTGCGGCCTTCATAGGCGATGCCGGTCTCGGCGCGCAGCTCGTCGAGGCAGTCGCGGCTGTACTCGGACAGGCGAACCATGCGCTCCTTGTTCACGGCATAGCGGCTGGTGGTGCAGTTGCGCAGCATCTGCGCCATCCACAGGTATTGATCGATATCGGCAGTGGCTTTGATCGCCAACGGTGCGTGGCGTTGCAGCAGCCATTTGATCGCCTTGAGCGGCACGCCCGGGGCGGCCCATGGCGAGGCATAACCCGGGGATACCTGGCCGGCGTTGGCGAAACTGGTTTCCATGGCAGCGGCGGGCTGACGGTCGACCACAACGACTTCGAAGCCGGCCCGCGCCAAATAGTACGCACTGGTCACACCAATGACGCCGCTACCCAAGACCAGAACGCGCATTTTCATATCCCTCATCGCGGCTTGCCGCTGACGTTTGTAGTTGTAGAGCACTGATGTGCGCAGTGTAAAAAAGATTAGGCAGTGCTTTTCACTATATAACTGCCTATATTTGGCGACAATTCTCGGCAAAAACCCTTTTCACAGAGGCGTATCCCCTATGCGTACCAACACCCAGACCAAACGGGAGCTGGACAAGATCGACCGCAATATCCTGCGCATCCTGCAAACCGACGGGCGCATTTCCTTCACCGAGCTTGGGGAAAAGGTCGGACTCTCGACCACGCCGTGTACCGAACGGGTCAGGCGGCTGGAGCGCGAAGGGATCATCATGGGCTACAACGCCCGGCTCAATCCGCAGCACCTCAAGGGTAGTCTCCTGGTGTTCGTCGAGATCAGCCTCGACTACAAATCCGGCGATACTTTNGAAGAGTTCCGCCGCGCCGTACTCAAACTGCCCCATGTGCTGGAGTGCCACCTGGTCTCAGGNGATTTCGACTACNTGGTGAAGGCGCGGATTTCCGAGATGGCTTCCTACCGCAAGCTGCTGGGCGACATCTTGCTCAAGCTGCCGCATGTGCGGGAATCGAAGAGCTACATCGTGATGGAGGAAGTGAAGGAGAGTTTGTGCCTGCCGATTCCGGATTGATGTTTTTGCGGAGCGTTTCAGAGCCTCATCGCGGGCAAGCCCGCTCCCACAGGTTCACCGCTAACCCTGTGGGAGCGGGCTTGCCCGCGATTGCGTCGACTCGGATTTGTTGGAGTAATTGCCGCGGCTTAAACCAGCACTTGCCTGGTGGAGGCCATGTACTCATGAATCTGCTTCTCAACCCGCGGATGAATCAGCTCCACCGGCCCTCGCCCATTCGGGCACGGCAAGGTCTTGGTGGTACCAAACAAGCGGCAGATCAGCGGACGCTCGTCATACACCGTGCAGCCATTCGGCCCAAGGTGCACACAGTTCAGCTCGTCCATGGCCGCGTCCTGCTCGGCAGCAGTCTTGCGCGGCAGGCGGGACATTTCTTCCGGCGAGGTGGTCACCGGCCCACAGCAGTCATGGCAGCCGGGCACGCACTCGAACGAGGGAATCTGCTGGCGAAGCGTGCGGATTTTCTGGCTGTTGCAGCTCATCGAAGCGGTGACCCAAAGCGGAATAGACCGGGATTCTGACGCAAAAGCCCTGATCCAGACAGCACGAACCGACCAGTGTTGCCCGTGCCGGAAGGTCCGGCTTATGCTCCGTCAAATTTTATAGACACACGAATCAGGGACGCTCACATGAATGCCCGTGCCCAGCACACTGCCTCTTACTACGCCGCCAACAGCCTGCCGCAGCCCGATCATCCGGCGCTGCAAGGCGATCTGGTGGCGGACGTGTGCGTGGTCGGCGGCGGGTTTTCCGGGTTGAACACGGCGATTGAGCTGGCCGAACGTGGCTTCAGCGTGGTGCTGCTGGAAGCACACAAGATCGGCTGGGGTGCCAGCGGGCGCAATGGCGGGCAGTTGATTCGTGGCGTCGGTCATGGCCTCGATCAGTTCACCGACGTGATCGGTGCGGAAGGCGTGCGCCAGATGAAACTCATGGGCCTGGAAGCGGTGGAAATCGTCCGCCAGCGCGTCGAGCGCTATCAAATCCCCTGCGACCTGACCTGGGGTTACTGCGACCTGGCGAACAAGCCTCGCGACCTAGAAGGTTTCGCCGAAGACGCCGAAGAGCTGCGCAGCCTTGGCTACCGCTACGAAACCCGGCTGCTGCAACTCAATGAAATGCACAGCGTGGTGGGTTCGGACCGCTACGTCGGCGGCTTGATCGACATGGGTTCGGGCCATCTTCACCCGCTTAACCTGGCGCTGGGCGAAGCGGCCGCCGCGCAACAGTTGGGAGCAAAGCTGTTCGAAAATTCGGCGGTGACCCGTATCGATTATGGCCCCGAGGTCAAAGTCCATACCGCCCAAGGCTCGGTTCGCGCCAAGACGCTGGTGCTGGGCTGCAACGCCTACCTCAACCAACTCAACCCGCAGCTCAGCGGCAAAGTGCTGCCCGCCGGCAGCTACATCATTGCCACCGAACCGTTGAGTGAAGAACTGGCGCACTCGCTCCTGCCGCAGAACATGGCGGTCTGCGATCAACGGGTGGCTTTGGATTACTACCGACTCTCGGCGGATCGACGCTTGCTGTTTGGCGGTGCCTGCCATTATTCGGGCCGCGACCCGAAGGACATTGGCGCGTANATGCGNCCGAAGATGCTCAAGGTGTTCCCGCAACTGGGCGACGTAAAGATCGACTACCAGTGGGGCGGCATGATCGGCATCGGCGCCAACCGTCTGCCGCAGATCGGCCGATTGGCCGATCAACTGAATGTGTATTACGCCCAGGCTTACTCCGGGCATGGGGTGAATGCCACGCACCTGGCGGGCAAGTTGTTGGCCGAGGCAATCAGCGGGCAACAGGGGGGCGGGTTTGATCTGTTTGCCAAGGTGCCGCATATCACCTTCCCGGGCGGGAAGCATTTGCGCTCGCCGTTGCTGGCGTTGGGGATGTTGTGGCATCGGCTCAAAGAGTTGGTCTGAAAGATTTTCAGTGCCTGTACCGACGTCTTTGCGGGCAAGCCCGCTCCCACAAGGGTCTTCGGTGTCCACAAAATTTGTGTTCACCACTCAACCCTGTGGGAGCGGGCTTGCCCGCGAAGAGGCCCGCAAGAACACCGCAACACTCAAATCCGCCAGAAAGGCTTCAGCCCCTCCTCCCGCGCCTGCTCCTGACTCAGCCCGACATCCCTGAGCTGCTCCGGCGTGAGCACCAGCAACGCCTTGCGCGTGTGCAGGCGATGCCAGAACAGACCCCAGCGACTCAGGCCGGACGGTGCGTTGCGCATGACCGCCTCGCGTGCACCGTTGATTTGCCCCGCCGCCAGTTCCTGACTGTGTATCGTCAGCCGCACATCGCTCAAGCCGTTCATTTTGATTGCTCCTGTTTACTTGGGTAGCCAGAGCTTTCATGATGCGCGGACGGCGAAAAGCATTACAGATTCAACAAGACTGTATTAACTCCATACAGATTTATCGATTTAGCGTCTGAATCCTATAATTTCGCCCGATCTGTATTGGTTAATCGAATCACTCACACCGAGACTGCGCCATGACCCTTTACGTCAACCTCGCCGAATTGCTCGGCACCCGTATAGAGCAGGGCTTCTATCGCCCCGGCGATCGCTTGCCTTCGGTACGAGCGTTGAGTGTCGAGCACGGGGTCAGCCTGAGCACGGTGCAGCAAGCGTATCGGGTGCTGGAAGACAGTGGGCTGGCGACACCCAAACCCAAATCCGGTTACTTTGTGCCGGTAGGTCGCGACCTGCCGGAGCTGCCGGCTATTGGCCGCCCGGCCCAGCGCCCAGTCGATATTTCCCAGTGGGATCAGGTGCTGGAGCTGATCCGCGCCGTCCCGCGCAAGGACGTCGTGCAACTGGGTCGCGGCATGCCAGACATCACCACGCCGACCATGAAACCGTTGCTGCGCAACCTGGCGCGCATCAGCCGCCGCCAGGACATGCCCGGCCTGTATTACGACAACATCTATGGCACCCTCGAACTGCGCGAGCAAATTGCCCGCCTGATGCTCGATTCCGGTTGCCAATTGACCGCCCATGACCTGGTGGTGACCACCGGTTGCCACGAAGCGCTGTCCACCAGCATTCGCGCCATCTGCGAGCCGGGGGATATTGTGGCGGTGGACTCGCCAAGCTTTCACGGCGCCATGCAGACCCTCAAGGGCCTGGGCATGAAAGCCTTGGAAATCCCTACCGACCCGATCACCGGGATCAGCCTCGACGCGCTCGAACTGGCGTTGGAGCAATGGCCGATCAAGGCCATACAGTTGACNCCCAACTGCAACAACCCGTTGGGCTACATCATGCCGGAATCGCGCAAACGCGCGTTGTTGACGCTCGCACAGCGTTTCGACGTGGCGATTATCGAAGACGATGTGTATGGCGAACTTTCCTACAGCTACCCGCGCCCGCGCACGATCAAGTCCTTTGACGAAGATGGCCGCGTACTCCTTTGCAGCTCGTTCTCGAAAACCCTGGCGCCCGGTTTGCGCATCGGCTGGGTTGCACCCGGCCGTTACCTGGAACGGGTGCTGCACATGAAATACATCAGCACTGGCTCCACGGCGACACAGCCGCAGATCGCCATTGCCGAATTCCTCAAANCCGGGCATTTCGAACCGCATTTGCGGCGGATGCGCACGCAATACCAACGCAGTCGGGACCTGATGATCGACTGGGTCACGCGCTATTTCCCCGCCGGCACCCGCGCCAGCCGCCCGCAAGGCAGCTTCATGTTGTGGGTTGAGCTGCCGGACGGCTTCGACACCCTGAAACTGAATCGCGCGCTGCACGATCAAGGCGTACAGATTGCCGTCGGCAGCATCTTTTCCGCCTCGGGCAAGTACCGCAACTGCCTGCGGATGAACTACGCTGCCAAGCCAACACCGCTGATCGAAGAAGCCGTGCGCAAGGTCGGCGCCGCAGCGATCAAACTGCTGGCAGAAACGGATCACATCACTGACTGACCTTTCTCAGGAATCCAGCGTCCATATGCCGACCTTTGCCGCCAATCGGAACGTTCTCACGTGAGAGTCAGACAGCCCCTGCTCGCTCTTCTGTTATTCGCCTCGTTCCTGGGCGGTTGCGCCAACCTCGACGTTCAACGCGAACCGAGCCAGGCGCTGCCCGCCAGCGACTCGTCATTCGGCCGCTCAATCCAGGCCCAGGCCGCGCCATATCAGGGACGCTCAGGCTTTCGCCTGCTGCCCAATAGCAGCGAAGCCTTCATGGCCCGCGCCGAATTGATCCGCAATGCCCAAAGCAGCCTCGACCTGCAGTACTACATCGTGCACGACGGCATCAGCACGCGGATGCTGGTGGACGAGTTGCTCAAGGCTGCGGATCGCGGCGTGCGGGTGAGGATTCTGCTCGATGACACCACCAGCGACGGCCTCGACCACGTCATCGCGACCCTCGCCGCCCACCCACAGATCCAGGTTCGCCTGTTCAACCCGCTGCACCTGGGCCGTGCCACNGGCGTGACGCGCACCATGGGCCGCTTGTTCAACCTGTCACTGCAACACCGGCGCATGCACAACAAGCTGTGGCTGGCGGATAACAGCGCGGCCATCGTCGGCGGCCGCAACCTGGGAGACGAATACTTCGATGCCGAGCCCAACCTGAATTTCACCGACATCGACATGCTCGGCGTCGGGCCGGTGGCCGAGCAGCTTGGCCACAGCTTCGACCAGTACTGGAACAGCGCGCTGAGCAAACCGATCGACGAATTCCTGTCGAGCAAACCGACGCAAAAGGACCTGCAGAACACCCGCACACGCCTGGAAGAATCGCTGGAAGAAACCCGCAAACAGAATCACGCGCTGTATCAGCAGTTGATGACTTACACCACCAAGCCACGCCTGGACATCTGGCGCCGCGAGCTGATCTGGGCGTGGAACCAGGCATTGTGGGATGCGCCGAGCAAGGTGTTGGCCGAAGCTGACCCAGACCCCCACTTGCTGCTGACCACGCAACTGGCACCGGAGCTTACGGGCGTCAGCAAAGAGCTGATCATGATCTCGGCTTACTTCGTACCGGGGCAGCCGGGGCTGGTCTACCTCACCGGGCGGGCCGACGCCGGGGTGTCGGTGAGCCTGCTGACCAATTCTCTGGAGGCCACGGACGTGCCGGCCGTGCATGGCGGCTACGCGCCTTATCGCAAGGCTTTGCTGGAACACGGCGTGAAACTCTACGAGCTGCGCCGCCAGCCCGGCGAAGGCGGCGGCAGCGGGCCGCATATTTTCTACAGCAAGTCCTTCCGGGGTTCCGATTCCAGCCTGCACAGCAAGGCGATGATCTTCGACCAGNAGAAGTCGTTTATTGGCTCGTTCAACTTCGACCCGCGCTCGGTGCTGTGGAACACCGAGGTCGGCGTGCTGGTGGACAGCCCCGAACTCGCCGCGCATGTGCGCAAAGCGGCCATGGAGGGTATGGCGCCGACCTTGAGCTATCAGGTGAAACTGGAGAATGACCGGATCGTCTGGGAGACGGAAGACGACGGCAAGATGCACACGCTGACCAAGGAGCCGGGGAGTCTATGGCGCCGCTTCAATTCCTGGTTCAGCACAGCGGTCGGCCTGGAGCGGATGCTTTGACAGAAGACGAACATCCCTGTGGGAGCGAGCTTGCTCGCGATAGCAGATTCACATTCAACATTGACGTCGACTGTCAGTCCGCTATCGCGAGCAAACGTCGACTGTCAGTCCGCTATCGCGAGCAAGCTCGCTCCCACAGGTGAACGTGGCTGGCCGGAAGCTTGGCCCTAAGCAGGCTCGGCCACCGTGCCAAACGCGCCCTGACGCATCAACAGAATCACCAACCCGAACGCTCCCGCCGCCATCAACAACGGCAATGCATGCCCATTGATCCACTGGCTGCCCGCACCGGCCACCAGCGGCCCGATCAGGCAACCGATGCCCCACAACTGCGCCACGTGAGCGTTGGCGCGCACCAGCGCGTCGTCGCGATAGCGTTCGCCGATCAGGATCAGTGACAAGGTGAACAATCCCCCGGCGCTGGCGCCAAACAGCACCCACAACGGCCAGATCAGCAAGGTATCGATGAGCAACGGGATCGCCAGGCTCGAGATCAGCAACACTGCTGCACATCCGGTGAACAGCGTGCGTCGCGACAAACGATCCGCCAGTGCGCCAATCGGCAGTTGCAGCAAGGCATCACCCACCACCACGGTGCTGACCATCGCCAGCGCGATTTCCGTGGTGAAACCCTGACGCAGGCAATACACCGGCAACAAGGTCAGAATCATCGCTTCAAACGCCGCGAACAGCGACACCGCCCAGGCAATCGCCGGCAAGCCACGGCAGAAGCCCCACAAGTCGCCAAACGTCACACTGGCAGCCTCACTGGACGGTGCGCCGCTGCGGCCCAGCAACAGGAGCGGCGCGGCCATGAGCAAGCCGACGCCGACCCAGAAGCCGTAATCGTGTTCGGTGCCCAAAACACCCAGCAGCAGCGGCCCAGCCAGCTGACTCAGCGCATAACTGCTGCCATACAGCGCTACCAGACGCCCGCGCCATTGCTCCACCACCAACTGGTTGATCCAGCTTTCGCCGAGGATAAACACGATGGTCAGGATCACCCCGATCATCAGNCGCAACACCAACCACACCGGATAGCTCGGCAACAGCGCCAGCAAGCCGATGGACACCGCTCCAGCCCACAGACACAGGCGCATGAGGTTGGCCGTGCCAAGCCATGAGGCCATGCGACTGGAGACCTTCGCCCCCAGCAGCACGCCGAAGGCCGGCATGGCTGCCATCACACCAATGGCGAAACTGCCGTAGCCCCAGCCTTCGAGGCGCAGGGACACCAGCGGCATGCTGACGCCCAGGGCCAGGCCGACGCTGAGTACCGAAGCCAACACGGCGAAATAAGTCGCCCAACGCATGTTCCACGCTCCTGTGGATATTTTATGTACAGCACAAAACACTGTGGGAGCGAGCTTGCTCGCGATAGCAGTTTCACATTCAACATTGACGTCGACTGTCAGACCGCTATCGCGAGCAAGCTCGCTCCCACAGGGGATCTTCGTTGTGTGGTGCTTACAACTTGATCCAGGTCGCCTTCAGCTCGGTGTATTTGTCGAACGCGTGCAGCGACTTGTCGCGGCCATTGCCCGATTGCTTGAAGCCACCGAACGGCGCGGTCATGTCACCACCATCGTATTGGTTGACCCACACGCTACCGGCGCGCAGGGCCTTGGCGGTCAGGTGCGCCTTGGAGATGTCCGCCGTCCATACCGCTGCGGCCAGGCCGTATTGGGTGTCGTTGGCAATCGCTACGGCTTCTTCGGCGGTGTCGAATGCGATCACCGACAACACTGGGCCAAAGATCTCTTCCTGAGCGATTTTCATCGCATTGGTCACGCCGTCGAAAATCGTCGGCTCAACGTAGGTNCCGCCGGTTTCTTCCAGCGTGCGCTTGCCGCCCGCGACCAGTTTGGCGCCGTCGGCGTGGCCGGCTTCGATGTACGACAGCACGGTGTTCATCTGCTGGGTGTCCACCAGTGCGCCGACGTTAGTCGCCGGGTCCAGCGGGTTGCCCGGCTTCCAGCCCTTGAGGGCCTCAATCACCAGCGGCAGGAAGGTGTCCTTGATCGAACGCTCCACCAGCAGGCGCGAACCGGCGGTGCACACTTCGCCCTGGTTGAAGGCGATGGCGCCAGCGGCGGATTCGGCAGCGGCTTGCAAATCCGGCGCATCGGCAAACACGATGTTCGGGCTCTTGCCGCCGGCTTCCAGCCACACGCGCTTCATGTTCGACTCGCCGGAGCGAATCAACAGTTGCTTGGCAATCTTGGTGGAACCGGTGAACACCAGGGTGTCGACGTCCATGTGCAGCGCCAGAGCCTTGCCGACGGTGTGACCGTAACCTGGCAGGACGTTGAGCACGCCTTTCGGAATGCCGGCTTCGACGGCCAGCGCAGCAATGCGAATAGCCGTCAGCGGCGATTTTTCCGATGGCTTGAGGATCACCGAGTTACCGGTGGACAGCGCCGGGCCGAGTTTCCAGCAGGCCATCATCAACGGGAAGTTCCACGGCACGATCGCGCCGACAACACCGACCGGCTCGCGAGTCACCAGACCCAGTTGATCATGCGGGGTGGCGGCAACTTCGTCGTAGATCTTGTCGATAGCCTCGCCGCTCCAGCTCAGCGCATTGGCTGCGCCAGGCACGTCAATTTCCAGGGAGTCGGTGATCGGCTTGCCCATGTCCAGGGTTTCAAGCAGCGCGAGCTCTTCGGCATTNTCCTTNAGCAACGCGGCGAAACGGATCATGGTGGCTTTGCGTTTGGTTGGCGCCAAGCGCGACCAGACGCCGGAATTGAACGTGGCGCGGGCATTCTCGACGGCACGCTGGGCGTCGGCGACGTCACAGCTCGCAACGGTGGCCAGCAGGCGGCCATCGACCGGGCTGATGCATTCGAAGGTCTCGCTGGAGACGGCATCGGTGTATTCGCCATTGATGTAGGCGCGGCCTTCGATCTTCAGATCGCGAGCCCGTTGCTCCCAATCGGCACGAGTCAGGGTGGTCATACGAGTGTCCTCCTCTTATTGAATACGAGCGCCCCGCGATCTTCGCAGACGCTGTCAGGAATTCTGCCCAGCCAGCCTGATTTTTCGGCCCAAGGCAACCGCCACCCTAAACCAGCGGCAGGNGATGTTTCAATATATTTGACACATGGCGGTCAAACGGCCTTGCGATGTTCATTTTAATAAACATAGACTTTGGACTTTCCAGCCATCGCGCCGCAATCACGGGGGATAACAACAATGAGCATCCAGGATATCGTCGACTTCAGCCAGGCCACCACCCAACCCGATCGCTATCGGCCGGACCCGGCAAAAGTCCTCAAGGGCGACCCCGAACAAGCGNTCTACAACCATTACAACAGCCCTTGCGGCCAGTTGAATGCGGGTGTGTGGGAAGGCGCGGTCGGCCAGTGGCATGTGAACTTCACTGAGCATGAATACTGCGAAATCGTTCAGGGCGTTTCAGTGCTGCGCGACAACGACGGCAACAGCAAGACCGTGCGCGCGGGTGATCGCTTCGTGATCCCGGCCGGGTTCCGGGGCACCTGGGAAGTGCTGGAAACGTGCCGCAAGATTTATGTGGCGTTCGAACAGAANGCCTGAGAACGAGCTT
>NZ_NMOJ01000132.1 GCF_002251635.1 Pseudomonas mandelii | reverse complement strand
GCTCGCGATGAGGCCCTGACAGGCAACGCATATCCGCAGGCAACAAAAAAGGCCCGTATCTCGCGATACGGGCCTTTTTCGTAAGGAGGAAAAATCAATTACTTGATTTTGCCTTCTTTGTAGATCACGTGCTTGCGAACAACCGGATCAAATTTCTTGATTTCGAGCTTGTCCGGGGTAGTACGCTTGTTCTTGTCGGTAGTGTAGAAGTGACCAGTACCGGCGCTAGAGATCANNCGAATCAATTCACGCATGATAAGCTNCCTTAGATCTTGCCAGCGGCGCGGATTTCGGCCAGCACGACAGTGATGCCACGCTTGTCGATGATACGCATGCCTTTGGCAGATACACGCAGGCGAACAAAACGTTTCTCTTCTTCAACCCAGAAGCGGTGATGCTGCAGGTTCGGCAGGAAACGACGACGGGTTTTGTTATTTGCGTGGGAAATGTTATTCCCAGTCACCGGACCCTTACCGGTAACTTGACANACNATCAAGAAATCACAGGCAAAAAAAAGCCCGCATCGTGAGATACGGGCTTTTTTTCACAAGGAAGAAAATCAATTACTTGATTTTGCCTTCTTTGTAGATCACGTGCTTGCGAACGCGCGGGTCGAACATTTTCTTTTCGAGCTTGTCCGGGGTAGTACGCTTGTTCTTGTCGGTAGTGTAGAAGTGACCAGTACCGGCGCTAGAGATCATTCGAATCAATTCACGCATGATAAAGCTCCTTAGATCTTGCCAGCGGCGCGGATTTCGGCCAGCACGACAGTGATGCCACGCTTGTCGATGATACGCATGCCTTTGGCAGATACACGCAGGCGAACAAAACGTTTCTCTTCTTCAACCCAGAAGCGGTGATGCTGCAGGTTCGGCAGGAAACGACGACGGGTTTTGTTATTTGCGTGGGAAATGTTATTCCCAGTCACCGGACCCTTACCGGTAACTTGACAGACTCTCGACATGCCTCAGCCCTCTAAAACCACATGCCCAACCCGGCATGGGTTGGCCGCTTAATCTCTCAGTCATTTGGCGCCAGGCGCCGCGTTTCTTTAGGGTCTTACCGGCTACACCTACTAGCGAAGGAACCGGGCCCCTAGAAAAGAGCGCTGCTTTATACCAGAAAGACTGGAGAGCAACAACATTCCGTGTGCGCGGACTTGATAAATTCCCCATTTTTCGGGCGCCGAGCGCCTTGGATAAAGGCTGTGGTCGATGAAGACCGCTCGTCGCAGAGAATCGGCCAACCGACCGATTTCGGGTTTTCCTCGGCCCGCATCACCGAAAACAAGCGCACATAGTCCCCTTAAAATGAAAAAGGGGATAGTCATTTGCAAAAGAGCCCACTAGGGTAAGCCTTTTCCAGACTGCACTTGCAGATGGGCCTTCGATCTGNAAAGGAAACCGAATATGCGCCTCGCTGCCCTACCGCTATTGCTNGCCCCGCTCCTGCTGAGCCCGCTGGCCCATGCCGCCGCCCTGAGCGTCTGCACCGAGGCCAGCCCGGAAGGGTTCGACGTGGTGCAATACAACTCGCTGACCACCACCAACGCGTCGGCCGATGTGCTGATGAATCGGCTGGTTGACTTCGACACCGCCAGCGGCAAAGTGGTCGCGAGCCTCGCAGACAGCTGGGAAGTGTCGCCGGATGGCCTGACCTACGTGTTCAAGCTGCACCCGCAGGTGAAATTCCATCGCACTGAGTATTTCAGCCCAACGCGTGAACTGACCGCCGAAGACGTGAAATTCAGCTTCGACCGTATGCTTGACCCCGCCAACCCGTGGCACAAGATCGCCCAGAGCGGCTTCCCGCATGCGCAGTCTCTGCAACTGCCGACGCTGGTCAAGAAGATCGACGCCCTCGACCCGCTGACCGTGCGTTTCACTCTCGATTACCCGGACTCGACCTTCCTCGCGACCCTGAGCATGGGCTTCGCCTCGATCTATTCAGCCGAATACGCCGACAAGCTGTTGAAGGCCGGCACGCCCGAGAAGCTCAACAGCCAGCCGATCGGCAGCGGCCCTTTCGTGTTTACGCGTTTCCAGAAAGATGCCTCGATTCGCTACAAGGCCAACCCTGACTACTTCCGTGGCAAGCCGTCGGTGGACCCACTGATCTTCGCGATCACGCCGGATGCCAACGTGCGCTTGCAGAAATTGCGTCGCAACGAGTGCCAGATCGCCCTGTCACCCAAGCCTCTGGACGTACAGGCCGCGCTGAAAGAACCGACCCTGAAAGTGGAAAAGACTGACGCCTTCATGACCGCGTTCGTCGGCATCAACAGCCAGCATCCACCACTGGACAAACCTGAAGTGCGCCAGGCGATCAACCTCGCGTTCGACAAGGCCACCTACGTCAAAGCCGTGTTCGAAGACACCGCCGAGCCCGCCAACGGCCCGTACCCGCCCAACACCTGGAGCTACGCCAAAGGCCTGCCGGGTTATCCGCATGATGTCGAAAAGGCCAAGGCACTCATGGCCAAGGCCGGACTCAAGGACGGTTTCCAGACCACCATCTGGACCCGACCTTCCGGCAGCCTGCTGAACCCGAACCCAAGCCTCAGCGCTCAAATGCTGCAATCGGACCTCGCAGAAATCGGCATTCAGGCCGAGATTCGGGTGATCGAATGGGGCGAGCTGATTCGCCGCGCCAAAGCCGGTGAGCATGACCTGCTGTTCATGGGTTGGGCCGGCGATAACGGCGACCCGGATAACTTCCTGACCCCGCAATTCTCCTGCGCGGCAGTGAAATCCGGCACCAACTTCGCCCGCTACTGCGACCCAACCCTGGACAAACTGATCAGCGCCGGCAAGACCACCAGCGAGCAAGGTGTGCGCAGCAAGCTGTATCAACAGGCCCAGGCGCAGATCCAGCAGCAGGCGTTGTGGCTGCCGCTGGCGCATCCGACGGCGTTCGCGCTGACGCGCAAGGACGTCGAGGGTTATCAAGTCAGCCCATTCGGCCGCCAGGACTACTCGAAGGTCAACTTGAAGTAACCGNACCTCTCAAGGGAAACGCGATCCATTGTGGCGAGGGGGCTTGCTCCGGGCGACGTTCCGACGCTGGGCTGCGAAGCGGCCCCCAATATTGCGAGCGCTACGCACTCAAGCGGGAGCAAGCTCCCTCGCCACAGGTGATCGGCGTCAGGGTCAGCGCAGGNCCATACTCAGCCATCGACAAAGGATCGCCGTCACCGATGATGAAATGGTCGAGCACCCGCACATCAACCAGCTCCAGCGCCTCTTGCAGGCGCTTGGTCAGCAGCCGATCGGCTTGACTGGGATCGGGATTGCCCGACGGATGGTTATGGCAGAGGATCAACGCGGCGGCGTTGTGCGCCAATGCGCGCTTGACCACCTGTCGCGGGTACACACTGGTGTTGTCGATGGAGCCACGAAACAACACTTCAAACGCCAGCACCCGGTGTTTGGAATCCAGAAACAGGCAACCGAAGACCTCATGCGGCTCGTGACGCAGCATCGACTTGAGGTAGTCACGCACCGCCAAAGGACTCTCCATCACCGAATCACGCCGCAACCGTTCTGCCAGATGTCGGCGGGCCATTTCCAGCACCGCCTGCAACTGCGCGAACTTTGCCGGTCCAAGTCCGAGCTCGCCGCTGAAGGTCCGAAGGTCGGCCTCAAGCAACGTGCGCAGGCTTCCAAACTGCTGCAACAAGTGTCGCGCCAAATCCACCGCGCTTTTGCCGGTTACGCCGGTTCGTAGAAAGATGGCCAGCAACTCGGCGTCCGAAAGGCTTGCCGATCCCTGCTCCAGTAACTTCTCCCGCGGCCGCTCCGCCGCCGGCCAATCGCGAATGCTCATAGCACCTCCATGTCTGTGGGCGCGCCGCTGTTCCATAGCGGTCGCTGTGATATCGTAGCCCATCTTTTTTGCGAGCGATTTCACTCCTGGGGAGGGGGTATCGCCACGCAGTCATCAACGAAATGAAAGGCAGACCTATGCAGCGGCTGTATCGGAAACGCATCGTTCTCGGCGTCGGCGGCGGCATTGCCGCCTACAAGAGCGCAGAGCTGGTTCGCAGGCTCCTGGACCAAGGCGCCGAAGTGCGCGTGGTCATGACACGCGGTGGCAGTGAGTTCATCACCCCACTGACCATGCAAGCCCTGTCCGGCCACCCGGTTCACCTGGACCTGCTGGACCCGGCGGCTGAAGCTGCCATGGGGCACATCGAGCTGGCCAAGTGGGCCGATATGGTGCTGATCGCCCCCGCTACGGCGGACCTGATCGCCCGACTGGCACAAGGTATTGCCGACGATCTGCTGACTACGCTGGTGCTGGCCACCGATGCCGTGGTCGCCATCGCTCCGGCCATGAACCAGGCCATGTGGCGCGACCCGGCCACCCAGGCCAACACCCAGCTCCTGCAAAGCCGTGGCCTCAAAGTGTTCGGCCCGGCCTCCGGGAGCCAGGCCTGCGGTGACGTCGGCCTGGGCCGCATGCTCGAAGCCGTCGAGCTCGCCCAATGCGCGGCGGACTGCTTCAAGCGCCAGGCACTCACCGGCAAACATGTACTGATCACCGCTGGCCCGACCCAGGAAAACATCGACCCGGTGCGTTACATCACCAACCACAGCTCCGGCAAAATGGGCTTTGCCCTGGCCGAAGCCGCGGTAGAAGCCGGCGCCCGAGTCACGCTGATTACCGGCCCGGTGCACCTGCCGACCCCGGATCGCGTCACGCGCATCGACGTGGTCAGCGCTCGCGACATGCTGGCGGCCTGTGAAGCAGCCATTCCCTGCGACCTGTTTATCGCCTCGGCAGCGGTTGCAGACTACCGCCCGGAAGTCGTCGCCCCGCAAAAGCTTAAGAAAGACCCTACAAGCGGCGACGGCCTGCTCCTGCAAATGGTGCGCAACCCGGACATTCTGGCGACCATCGCCACCCGCCCGGACCGGCCGTTCAGTGTCGGTTTCGCCGCTGAAACCGAACACCTGCTCGACTACGCTGCCCGCAAGTTGAAAGACAAGAACCTCGATTTGATCGTCGCCAACGACGTCGCCAACCCGAGCATTGGCTTCAACAGCGAAGAAAACGCCTGCAGCGTGATCGACCGCGAGTTGCACGCCACCGTTTTCGCCCAGACCAGCAAAGGCAAGATTGCCCGCCAACTGATCTCATTTATCGCCCAACGGCTGAACCAGGTTTAATTTACATGCACGCTTTGCAAGCCAAGATCCTCGACCCACGCATCGGNACCGAATTCCCGCTGCCGCAATACGCCACGCCAGGCTCCGCCGGCCTCGACCTGCGCGCGATGCTGGAAAAAGACACCGTCATCAAGCCGGGTGAAACCGTGCTGATCCCGACCGGCCTGTCGATCTACGTCGGCGACCCTGGCCTGGCGGCGTTGATCCTGCCGCGCTCCGGCCTGGGCCACAAACACGGCATCGTGCTGGGCAACCTTGTGGGCCTGATCGACTCGGATTACCAGGGCGAACTGATGGTGTCGTGCTGGAACCGTGGCAACACCTCGTTCAACATGGTGGTCGGTGAGCGCCTGGCGCAGCTGGTTCTGGTGCCGGTGGTTCAAGCGCACTTCGAGATGGTCGAAGAGTTCGTTGAAACCGAGCGCGGTGCTGGCGGTTTTGGGCATTCCGGCAGCCACTGATCCAAAAGAGTTAAGGAATTCATTGTGGGAGCGCGCTTGCTCGCGATGACGGTTGCACATTCGACAACGGAGTCGCGAGCAAGCTCGCTCCCACAGGTTTCGCACTGAAAATTGCACGAACGTCATCTGCAAGGTTTAACACTGGAAATCAAGGCATTGGCCGTCCAGATGCTCAGTGAAACCGGTGTCATGGCCTTTTCGTACCACGAACTCTCAGTGGAAAACGCCGTCATACCCTTCAGTTTGCGCCTGCTGACGAGTTCTTCGCAGACAGGTCCAGCCACCTTCGAGATGGAGCATTTCCAGTAATGAGCAGCCCAGCCACAGTCGCACCCAAGTTCCCGGACAGCATCTTCCGCGCCTACGACATTCGCGGCACCGTCCCGGAACTCCTGAACGCTGAGACCGCTTATTGGCTCGGCCGCGCCATCGGTGCCCAAAGCCTGGCCCAGGGCGAGCCCAATGTTTCGGTAGGCCGTGACGGCCGCTTGTCCGGCCCGGAGCTGGTGGAACAGCTGATCCAGGGCCTGGCCGACAGCGGCTGCCACGTCAGCGACGTCGGCCTGGTGCCAACGCCTGCGCTGTACTACGCCGCCAACGTACTGGCCGGCAAATCCGGGGTGATGCTCACCGGCAGCCATAACCCGTCGGACTACAACGGCTTCAAGATCGTCATCGCCGGCGACACCCTGGCCAACGAACAGATCCAGGCCCTGCACAACCGCCTGAAGAACAACGACCTGACCAGCGGTAAAGGCAGCGTCACCCAGGTCGAGATCCTCGACCGCTACAACACCGAAATCGTCCAGGACATCAAACTGGCTCGCCGCCTCAAAGTCGTGGTCGACTGTGGCAACGGCGCAGCCGGCGTGATCGCCCCGCAGCTGCTCGAAGCCCTGAACTGCGAAATCATCCCGCTGTTCTGCGACGTTGACGGCAACTTCCCCAACCACCACCCGGACCCGGGCAAACCTGAAAACCTGGTGGACCTGATCGCCAAGGTCAAGGAAACCGGTGCCGACGTAGGCCTGGCCTTCGACGGTGACGGCGATCGCGTCGGGGTGGTGACCAACACCGGCGAGAACGTCTTCGCAGACCGCCTGCTGATGCTGTTCGCCCGTGACGTGGTGGCGCGCAATCCGAATGCCGAAATCATCTTCGACGTGAAATGCACCCGCCGCCTCACCCCGCTGATCAAGAAATACGGGGGCCGCCCACTAATGTGGAAGACCGGTCACTCGTTGATCAAAAAGAAAATGAAGGAAACCGGTGCGCTATTGGCCGGCGAAATGAGCGGCCACGTGTTCTTCAAGGAGCGCTGGTTCGGGTTTGACGACGGCATTTACAGCGCCGCCCGTCTGCTGGAGATCCTCAGCAAGGAAAAATCCACGGCGCAGGAGCTGTTTCAGACCTTCCCGAATGATATTTCTACGCCAGAGATCAATATCCATGTGACCGAGGAGAGCAAATTCAGCATCATTGACGCACTGCACGATGCGCAATGGGGTGAAGGCGCCAACCTGACCACCATTGATGGTGTGCGAGTCGATTACGCCAAAGGCTGGGGCCTGGTTCGCGCGTCCAACACCACACCGGTGCTGGTCCTGCGCTTCGAGGCGGATACCGAGGCTGAGTTGCAGCGCATCAAGGACGTGTTCCACGCCCAGTTGAAACGTGTTGCCCCTGATCTCCAATTACCGTTCTGATNTTCTGA
>NZ_NMOJ01000131.1 GCF_002251635.1 Pseudomonas mandelii | reverse complement strand
ACCGGAGCCCTGAATGACCCTCGAACGCGAAGCCGCTGCCAATACTGCCAAGGTCCTGTCCGAAGCGTTGCCTTACATTCGACGCTACGTCGGCAAGACGCTGGTGATCAAGTACGGCGGCAATGCCATGGAAAGCGAGGAGCTGAAAACCGGCTTTGCCCGCGACATCGTGTTGATGAAAGCTGTCGGGATCAACCCGGTAGTTGTGCACGGCGGCGGCCCGCAAATCGGCGATTTGCTCAAGCGCTTGTCGATCGAGAGTCACTTCATTGATGGCATGCGCGTCACGGACGCGCAGACCATGGACGTGGTGGAGATGGTCCTCGGCGGCCAGGTGAACAAGGACATCGTCAACCTGATCAACCGTCATGGCGGCAGCGCCATCGGCCTGACCGGCAAGGACGCGGAGCTGATTCGCGCGAAAAAACTGACCGTTACCCGTCAGACGCCGGAAATGACCCAGCCGGAAATCATCGACATCGGCCAGGTAGGCGAAGTCATCGGGATCAACACCGACCTGCTGAACCTGCTGGTCAGAGGCGACTTCATCCCGGTGATCGCGCCGATCGGCGTGGGTGCCAACGGTGAGTCCTACAACATCAACGCCGACCTGGTGGCCGGCAAGGTGGCCGAGGCGCTGAAAGCTGAAAAGCTGATGCTGCTGACCAACATCGCCGGCCTGATGGACAAGGAAGGCAAGGTGTTGACCGGCCTGACAACCCAACAGGTGGACGAGCTGATCGCCGACGGCACGATCTACGGCGGCATGCTGCCGAAGATCCGTTGCGCGCTGGAAGCAGTGCAAGGCGGCGTCGGCAGCTCGCTGATCCTGGATGGCCGGGTGCCGAATGCGATCCTGCTGGAAATCTTCACAGATACCGGTGTGGGTACGCTGATCAGCAATCGCAAGCGCCCTTAAACGCTGCAAACGAAAAGGCCCCGCTCAATCAGATTGAGCGGGGCCTTTTTTGTGGGAGCTGGCATGCCTGCGATGCAGGCACCTCGGTGATTCAGTAGTACCGAGCCAAACAGATAAGCACAGTCGTTTTTTTCCCGATACAAAAAGGCCCTGTTCTCACAGGGCCTTTTCTTTAGACGCCGAACTGAGCCCTATAGGCTTCAACGGCTGGCAAATGCTGCTTGAGCTGCGGATCGTCCGCGAGGAATTCCAGCACCTGGTTCAGCGACACGATGCTCACCACCGGAATGCCGAAATCACGCTCCACTTCCTGGATTGCCGACAACTCACCGTTGCCGCGCTCCTGGCGATTCAGGGCGATCAGCACGCCAGCCGCCTTGGCGCCCTCCTGGGAAGCGATGATCTGCATCACTTCACGGATCGCGGTGCCGGCAGTGATCACGTCGTCGATAATCAGCACGTCGCCTTTAAGCGGAGCCCCTACCAGGCTGCCGCCTTCGCCATGGGCCTTGGCCTCTTTGCGGTTGAAGCACCACGGCAGATCAAGCCCATGATGTTCAGCCAACGCCACGGCAGTCGCGGCCGCCAGCGGGATGCCNTTGTACGCCGGGCCAAACAATACATCGAANGAAATNCCGCTCTCGACGATGGCCGCCGCGTAGAAACGACCCAGCTGAGCCAGGGCCGAACCCGAGTTGAACAAGCCGGCATTGAAGAAGTAGGGGCTGGTGCGCCCGGACTTCAGAGTGAACTCACCGAAGCGCAAAACGCCGCGATCGATGGCAAAACGAATGAAATCGCGTTGATACGCCTGCATGAAAAAAGCCTCAGATACCACGGATTTAGCTAATTAGGTAGACGGCGTGTATCATACACGCACGCGATTTTTGGGGCCATTTATGCGGATCATCAGTGTGAACGTCAATGGTATTCAGGCTGCAGTCGAGCGTGGTTTGCTCAGTTGGCTGCAAGCACAGAATGCCGACGTCATCTGCCTGCAGGACACCCGCGCCTCCGCCTTTGAACTGGACGACCCAGCCTTCCAACTGGATGGCTACTTCCTTTATGCCTGCGATGCCGAAGTGCCCACCCAAGGTGGTGTGGCTTTGTACTCGCGGTTGCAACCCAAGGCGGTCATCAGCGGCCTCGGCTTCGAGACAGCCGACCGCTACGGGCGCTACCTGCAAGCCGATTTCGACAAGGTCAGCATCGCGACCTTGCTGCTCCCTTCGGGGCAGAACGGCGATGAAGACTTGAACCAGAAGTTCAAGCTAATGGACGATTTCGCCCGTTATCTGGATAAACAGCGACGCAAACGTCGCGAGTACATTTACTGTGGCTCGCTGTACGTGGCGCAACAGAAGCTGGATATCAAGAACTGGCGCGACAGCCAGCAATCCCCGGGTTTCCTGGCACCAGAACGTGCCTGGATGGACGAGATTGTCGGCAACATGGGCTATGTTGATGCCCTGCGCGAAGTCAGCCGTGAAGGCGACCAGTACAGCTGGTGGCCAGATAACGAACAGGCTGAGATGCTCAACCTGGGTTGGCGTTTCGACTACCAGTTGCTGACCCCAGGTCTGCGCCGGTTTGTTCGCAGCGCACGTCTGCCGCGCCAGCCACGCTTTTCGCAGCACGCACCACTGATCGTGGACTACGACTGGACACTGACCATCTGAG
>NZ_NMOJ01000130.1 GCF_002251635.1 Pseudomonas mandelii | reverse complement strand
GTCGTTTCGCAGACACAAAAAAGCCGACAGCAGTGTCGGCTTTTTTGTGCGCGCTGATTTTTACTGTGGGAGCGAGCTTGCTCGCGATAGCGGTCGAACTGGCACTGATGCAGTGACTGTCAGACCGCTATCGCGAGCAAGCTCGCTCCCACAGGGATTCTCATCGATCGTTATTTGATCAACCGCCAGGTGAACGGATACCGATACGGCACCCCCTCATTGGCTTTCACACCACCGATGATCGTCAACACCAACGCACCAATCGCCACCAGACCCAACAGAAAGAACCCGACGATCACCACCATCAACAGGAAGCAGATGGCGGAGGCAATAGCGACGGTGATCTGAAAGTTCAGCGCCTCCTTGCCCTGGGCATCGACAAACGGGTCCATCTCGCGCTTCATCTGCCAGAGGATCAGCGGGCCGATCAGCGTACCGAACGGAATCCATATCCCCAGCAAGGCGGACAAGTGACAAAACATTGCCCACTGCCGAACCTCTTTGCTCGGGATGGGAAGTAGCTGCTGCTCGTCACTCATGGTGTCCTCCTTGCGTGGAACATCCGATCAGTCGGCCAGTGCGGCCTTTTGCAGTTCGAAGATCTCGGTCATGCCTTTCTTCGCCAGTTCAAGCATAGCGTTCAGCTCTTCCGGCTGGAACGGCGCGCCTTCGGCTGTGCCCTGGACTTCGATGAAACCACCGGTGCTGGTCATCACCACGTTCAGGTCGGTCTCGGCAGCCGAGTCTTCCAGGTAGTCCAGGTCCAGCACAGGCTCGCCCTGGTACATGCCGACCGACACTGCAGCAATCATCTGCTTGAGTGGGTCGCCGCCCTTAAGGCCGCCGCGCTTCTTGATCACTTTCAGTGCATCGACCAGGGCCACCATGGCACCGGTGATGGAAGCGGTGCGGGTGCCNCCGTCAGCCTGGATCACGTCGCAATCGACGTACAGGGTGACGTCGCCCAGCTTGGACATGTCCAGGGCGGCACGCAGGGAGCGGCCGATCAGACGCTGGATTTCCAGAGTACGGCCGCCTTGCTTGCCGCGGCTGGCTTCACGCTGGTTACGCTCGCCGGTGGCGCGCGGCAGCATGCCGTACTCGGCAGTCAACCAACCCTGGCCCTGGCCCTTGAGGAAACGCGGCACGCCGTTTTCGACGCTGACGGTGCAGATAACCTTGGTATCGCCAAACTCGACCAGTACAGATCCCTCGGCGTGTTTGGTGTAGTTGCGGGTGATGCGGATCGAGCGGAGCTGATCGGCAGCGCGACCACTTGGACGTTTCATAGGGGATACCTGTACGGAGGACGAAAAACTGCCGAGCATTATAGAGCCGCGCGCCAAGACTGGGCACTTCTAAAAAATCCGTCCGACGATTGAAGGCGCTGACTAGAGCGTAGAACAGCGCTTTACCGACGGCCTGCCGCCCTTTGTCACACCGTATGTTTGGGCGCATCCACCCCACTGCGCTACAATCCTGCGCCTTTGCTGCCTGTCGGCTTTAATTCACAGATATCGGGTCTCGCGAAACCTTTGGTAACGCAAACCTGAATTGCGAGGTACCTCCATGGTGCACAGCATGACCGCCTTCGCCCGCGTCGAAAAAGCCGGCGTCCAAGGCACCCTGAGCTGGGAACTGCGCTCGGTCAACAGCCGTTACCTGGAGCCGCACCTGCGCCTGCCGGAGTCCTTCCGTGACCTCGAAGGCGCCGTGCGTGAAGCGCTGCGCCAGGGCATCTCCCGTGGCAAGCTNGAATGCACTCTGCGCTTCACCGAAGAAAACACCGACAAACCCCTGCAAGTGGACCGCGAGCGCGCCGCGCAATTGGTCGCCGCCGCCGANACCATCGCCGGCCTGATCAAGAATCCGGCCGCGCTCAATCCACTGGAAGTCCTGGCCTGGCCCGGCGTGCTGGTGGGCGACGCCACCGACCCGCAAGCCTTGAATGCCGAAGCCCTGGCGCTGTTCAACGAAGGCCTGAAAGAACTCAAGGCCGGCCGCGAGCGCGAAGGCGCGGAGCTGGCCCGCTTGATCAACGATCGCCTGACCTCCATTGAAGAAGATGTGGTCACCCTGCGTGAACTNGTGCCGCAGATGCTCGCCACCCAACGCCAGAAAGTCCTCGACCGCTTCGCCGACATGAAAGCCGAGATGGACCCGCAGCGCCTGGAACAGGAAATGGTCATGCTCGCGCAAAAGAGCGATGTGGCCGAAGAACTGGATCGCCTGAGCACGCACATCATTGAAGTTCGCCGGGTGCTCAAATCCGCCGGTGCCGCCGGTCGGCGCCTGGACTTCCTGATGCAGGAACTCAACCGCGAAGCCAATACACTGGGCTCCAAGGCGTTTGATCCGCGCAGCACCACGGCAGCGGTCAACCTCAAGGTGTTGATCGAGCAGATGCGCGAACAAGTACAGAATATTGAGTAAGGCAACCCT
>NZ_NMOJ01000013.1 GCF_002251635.1 Pseudomonas mandelii | reverse complement strand
CCNGATCTGCGGTGTTCACAGAACCCTGTGGGAGCGGGCTTGCCCGCGAAGACTGACTAACAGACGCCGAAATCCTTACGCCCTGGACCACACCCCGACATTCACCAGATTCTTCGGCCGTTCCCCAGCCAACGCCATCAGCAGATTCTCCACCGCACATTCGGCCATCGCCTCGCGCGTCTCGTGNGTCGCCGAACCGATATGCGGCGTGGCCACCACGTTGTTCAACGTCAACAATGGCGAATCGTGATTCAGCGGCTCACGCTCAAACACATCCAGCCCCGCCGCNCGAATCTGCCCGGTGCGCAACGCCTCGATCAGCGCCGCTTCATCCACCACCTTACCCCGGGAAATGTTGATGAAAATGCTCTCGGGGCGCATCAAGGCAAACTCCTCAGCGCCGATCAACCCTTCGGTTTCAGCCGTGAGCGGCAAGGTCAGGCAAATGAAATCGGCCTGTTGCAACAGTTCAGTCAGGCTGCGGTACTGAGCATCAAAGCGTTGTTCAACCGCCGGTTTCGGCGAGTGGCTGTGATAGATCACCGGCATGCCAAAGCCGAAATGGCCGCGCTGGGCCAACGCCTCGCCGATGCGCCCCATGCCGATGATGCCCAGGGTCTTGCCGTGCACGTCGCTGCCGAAATGCGAGGGGCCGATATTGCGGTTCCACTGACCGGCACGGACCATGTTCGCCAGTTCNACCACGCGGCGGGCGGTGGCCAGGATCAACGCAAAGCCGGTGTCCGCCGTGGTTTCGGTGAGTACGTCCGGGGTGTTGCTGAGCAGAATGCCGCGTTGGGTCAGGTAGTCGATGTCGTAGTTGTCGACACCGACCGAGACACTGGCGATGGCTTCAAGATCGGGCGCCAGGTCCAGTAATTGTGCATCCAGTTTCAGACTGGCGCCGAGTAGACCATGGGCACGGGGCAGGGCGGCGCGCAGTTGTTCGATGCCCTCCGGGTTGAGGTTGTCGATCAGTGTCACGTCGGTGTGCTCATGCAGGCGAGCCATCAACAGCGGCGAGAGTTTCTTGTACAGCACGACCTGCTTTTTCATCGTCATCATCTCAACTTCAAATTCAAGGGTGAGCCGTCACTGGCTGTGGTGCAGCGGCTTTGGCCACAACCCGGTCACTGGCGCCGGGCTTGAGGAAAATCGTCAGCACCACCGAGAGCATCAACGCGCCGCTCATCAGCAAGTAAGANGCGCCGGGCGAACCGGTGCTGCTATTGAGGTAACCCACCAGATAGGAACCGCCAAACGANCCGAGCGCGCCCATGCTGTTGATCAGCGCCATGGCGCCACCGGCAACGTTGGCCGGCAGGATCTCCGGGACAATGGCGAAGAACGGGCCATAAGGCGCATACATGCAGGCCCCGGCGATCACCAACAGGGTGTAGGACCACCAGAAGTGCTCGGCGCCCAGGGCGTAGGACGCGTAGAAAGCGATGGACGCAATCAGCAACGGCGGCCACACAAAACGTTTACGTTTTTGCAGCTTGTCCGAGCCCCAGGACACCGCGAGCATACCGATGACGGCTGCCAGGTAAGGCAGCGCCGAGAGCCAGCCGGCTTCGATCATGTCCATCTGCGCGCCGGCCTTGAGGATCGACGGCAGCCACAGCACAAAGCCGTACACGCCGATGCTCCAGCAGAAAAACTGCAGGGCCAGGATGATCACNTTCGGCGAGCGGAAGGCTTCGGCGTAGTTCTTCACTGCTTTGATACCGACCTGTTCGGCGGCGAGGGCGCTTTCCAGGTCGTGCTTCTCTTGGTCGGTCAGCCACTTGGCCTGGGCCGGACGGTCATCGGCCAGACGCCACCAGATAAACGCCCAGATCACCGCCGGCAGGCCTTCAACGATAAACATCCAGCGCCAACTGAAATGCTGCACCAGATAGCCCGACACCACCGACATCCAAAGCATGGTCACCGGGTTGCCGAGGATCAGGAACGTGTTGGCCCGCGAGCGTTCGGCACGGGTAAACCAGTGGCACAGGTAGACCAGCATCGCCGGCATCACCGCCGCTTCCACCACCCCAAGCATGAAGCGAATCGCGATCAACATATAGGCGTTGGACACCACGCCGGTCAGGGTGGCCAAGCCGCCCCACAGGATCAGGCTGACGAAAATCAGTTTTTTAACGCTGCGCTTCTGCGCATAGATCGCGCCGGGTACCTGAAANAAAAAGTAACCGAGGAAAAACAGCGCCCCGAGCATTGANGACATGCCGGGGGTGATCATCAAGTCTTCGGCCATCCCGGAGGCGGCGGCGAAGCCGTAGTTGGCGCGGTCCAGGTACGCCAGGCTATACGTGATAAACACGATGGGCATGATGTACCACCAGCGGCGGGTGGCGAGTTTCAAGGTGTCCATGGNGGTGCTCCTGAGCTTGTTGTTTTTGTCGCAGCAGGTAACGGGTTAGAAATCTTCAGTGACTGTGCGGGCCTGCTCGCGATTGGAGGCGTCAAACTCTGCGAACAGCTCGGATCGGGNCTGTGCGGGCCTGCTCGCGATTGGAGGCGTCAAACTCTGCGAACAGCTCGGATCGGGTCGGCAACCCCTCCATATCCCCCCGACTCTGCACCGCACGGCTGCCAATCCAGTTGGCCCGCTGTACGGCCTCGGGGAAGCTGAGGTTGTCGAGCAAGGCGCTGATCATGCCGACGGCAAAGCCATCACCGGCGCCGACGGTGTCCACGACNNTTGCCACCGGCACACCCGCGACAAACCCCTGATCCTGTTGCGTGCGGTAGTACGCGCCATGCGGCCCGAGCTTGATTGCCACCGCTTCTGCACCTTGATCGAGATAAAACGCCGCAATGTCCTCCGGGTCTTCAAATCCGGTCAGCAAACGGCCCTCACTCAACCCCGGCAACACCCAATGGGCGAGGGCGGCGAGGCGGTTGATCTCGCGGATCATCAGTTGCTCACTGGCCCACAGAGACGGGCGCAGGTTCGGGTCGAATGACACGCTGCGCCCGGCATTACGCATGCGGGTCATCAACTCGAAGGACATTTCCCGGGCCGACGCAGACAGCGCCGGAGGAATGCCGGTAGCGTGCAAATGTCGCGCGTTGAGCAACGACGGGGAGATCGACTGCACCGACAAATGACTGGCCGCCGAACCGCGACGGAAATACTCGACCGCCGGATCGCTGCCATCGTCGGTACGGGACTTGAGCTGAAACCCGGTCGGATGCGCCGGGTCGATGGCGACATGGCTGCAATCCAGGCCTTCTTTTTCCAATGTATCGACGACAAACCGCCCGAGGGAATCAGCCCCGACCCGGCTCAGCCACGCCACGTTGAACCCCAGCCGCGACAGGCCGATCGCGACGTTGCTGTCCGCTCCGGCAATGTGCTTGTGGAATTGGCTGACGGCCGCCAGATCACCGTTCTGCTCGGCAACGAACATGGCCATGGTTTCGCCGAACGAGAGGATATCGAACTCAGACATGGGCACTCTCCAGGCGGGATTGACCGAGGCGGGCGAGGGTGGCGACGTGGTCGGTGGTCAGTTGCACCAGATCATCGCCTTGCAACGGATATTCCGCCGCGCGCATAACGCCTTGGGCCATGTGGCGCAACAGTTGTTCCCACAGGTGCACATCGCTGGCCGCTGGCGGGATGGCGACCAGTTTGCCGTCGGCCCGGCGCGCAACGGCTTTGCAATGCACGTAGCCGACATGCCGACCGAGCAACCGCGCAGCATTGATGGCGGACTGGTCCTGCCATTGCCAGTTGCCGATGTCGAAGGTCATCTTGATCGGCAGTCGGTGTTGCTCGACCTCGCCGAAGAAGCGTTGGAACGGCTCGATACGACCGCCGTGCAGGGTCTGGTCGTTTTCCACCAGCAGCTGCACCGGGCTTTGCGCGAGGATCCGGCTCAAGGTTTGTAGATCGTTGTTGTCAGTGAAGTAGCCCAAAGAAACTTTCAGCCATTTGGCGCCGAAGGTTTCAGCGCGCTGGAGGGTGGTGAGCAGTTCAGGATTGGGTTTCGACTGACCGGCCAGCCACAGTTCCATCGGCGAGGAATAGATGCTTTCCAGGCCTTGTGCCTGGGTGGCGTCGGCCAGTTGCAGCGGGTTTTCATCGGTCAGCAACTCTTCGCGCCATTCAATTCGTGTGGCGCCGGCAGCGGCCAATACCTCGATAAAACTGCCTTGGCCGCGTTGGCGGACCAGATCGGCGCCGTAGCTCGACAGGCTGATGGAAACGGGTGGTTTATTCATTGTTTTGCACCTCTGAAACCGGTTTCATTTTTGTTCAAAAAAAAGGACTGCTTGAGTGATGGGGTGTTCTTGAAGGCCCCATCGCGGGCAAGTCGAATCGCGAAGATGCCCGCAGATTCCGAATCGCGAAGATGCCCGCAGATTCACCGCAAATCCCCCAGGGTCGACCCTCGCACAACCAACCGCGCCGAAAAATCCATCGTCCGCACCGGGCCGTCGTCCCCGCGCAACCGCTTGAGTAAACACTCAAACGCGTTTGCGCCAATCTCTGCCGTCGGCTGGGCAAGCGCCGTTATCCCGCTGCCCACCAGCGGATACCAATCCAGATCATCCAAAGCGATCAGCCCGACATCCTCGAACAGATCGCACTGCAACTCACGCAACGCATGGGTGGCGGCCAACGCCGCAATGCCGTTGGCACAGAACAACGCTTTGGGACCCGGGCCGGGGGTGTCCAGGAAGGTTTTCAACTGCGCAGTCAGCTCGCTACCGGTTTCCACCACCGTGCCGGCCAGCGTCGGACGCTGCCCGATCTGTGCCTTGAAACTACTGACCCGCTCAATCCGCGAACTGGTGCCGTCAAACGGTTCGGTCACCATCAGCACGTCGCGATAGCCGCGTTCCTGCAAGTGGGCGATGGCCATTTCCACAGCGGCCGGGTTGTCCAGCCCGACCAGATCACTTTCAAGCTGCTCGACCTTGCGATCCACCAGCACCATCGGCATCTCCCGATGCAGTTCNAGCAACTGGTCGAGGTGATGGCCAAGGGTGTTCACGATCAACCCTTCGATGTTGTACGAACGCAATGCTGCCAGATGCTGGCGCTCCTGCTCGTCATCGCGGTCGGTGTTGCACACCACCAGGCTGTAGCCGTGCTGACGGCAGGCGGTTTCGACGCCGTGCATCACGGCAATGGAATAGGGGTTGCGGATATCGGCCACCAGCATGCCGATCAGGCGAGTGCGCCCACGTTTCAAGCCCCGCGCCATCTGGTTGGGGCGATAGCCGAGTTGGGCAATCGCCTGCTCGATGCGCAAGGCAATGGCATCGGAGAGCAGGGCGCGGTCATCGCCGATGAAGCGCGAGACGCTGGCCTTGGANACGCCGGCGTGTTCGGCGACGTCAAGCATGGTGACGCGGCTGCGCTGGGCGGCGGAGAAGTCGTTCACGGTTTTCAACCTTGTTGTTGGAGTTTGTGCAGGCTGGTTATGAAACCGGTTTCAGAAGACACCATTCGTGAGGATGCGTCAAGCCAGTGGAGTCTCAGTGCGTGGGGAAAAAGCCGATGAACGGTAGCTTTACCTGTCAGATCTGACAGTAGCCACACCACTGAACTCGGCGCTTAATTTCGGTTGAAACGTTGCATCGCCTGCGGCGAGCGTAACCAGCGCATGGAGCCTGCGCCGAGCAGTGCCCATACGCCGAGGCAAGGCAGGGAAATCAGGAAAAATGCCAGCGACAGATACACCACCTGTACCAGCCGATGTTCACCCGTTCCGGCAAAGACGCTGACGACGGCGAGGGCCATCATCCATGTTTTCGGGTTAATCAATTGCAAGCTGGCGGCGCCCACCGCTCCAAGTCGCGCCTTGGTTTCCTGCGCGGCAACGGATTGCGCCGGGGCGCTGAAAATCTGCCACGCGAGGTAACTCAGCCACATCACTCCGATCCATTGCATGGCGGTTTGCACGGCGGGCAACGCGCTCAGCGACGAACCAGCTCCGGTACCCACCACCAAAACAAGGGTGGCGGCGCTGGCACAGGCACCGAGAATGATCGGCAGTGCGGCAGAAAGTCCATATCGGGCGCTGTTACTCAGCACCAGAATGTTGGTGGGGCCGGGCGTGATCGACGCCACGAAAGCAAACAGCAGGAAAGGCAGGAACGTCGGGAAAGAGGGCAGCATCGTGGGCAAACTCCGGTGAAGATCGATGATGACGATCTTCACAATCGGCGTATCACCTGTCTGGAAGATTTGAGCAGCGCTTGCGGTACAGCGCGGGTGTCAGGCCATAGGCTCTTACAAACCAGCGGCCCAGATGACTTTGATCGGAAAACCCCAATTCCATGGCGATTGTGGCCGGTAGTTCTCCGCGGGCCAGCAGGCGACGCGCGGTGGCCAGGCGTAATTGCACGAGGTAAGCATGGGGTGCGATGCCATAAGCGGCCTTGAACGCGCGGGTCAAACGGAATCGATCTACGCCAGTTGCCGCAGCTAATTGATCGAGACCGATGTCGTAACGGGCGTTGGCATGCAGGTACTCCCGGGCCTTCTGCGCCACCCGGGGCAGGCGCGGGTCTTCCGCATAACGGGTGCGCCAGTGCAAGTGAGTGGTGAGGCGCTCCAGTAACCCGTCAAGAGCGCTCTGGCGCACGATTCTCAATTCCGCCCCGTGCAAGGCTTCAAAGGCGAGGCTGATGGCGTGAGCCAGCCTTGTATCACTGGCCAGGGTGGTGGCGAAACTCAATTGACTATTAAGCGGCGCGTCTTCGAACAGCGCGCTCAACTCACGTTCCAGCCACTGTGGATCGAGATACAACATGCGGTAGGTGAACCCATCCTCCGTCGGCGCCTCTCCGTCGTGGATGTCGTAAAAATACAAAACTCAAGTCTGATTCAGCGGTTCGCCCAACCCCAAGGCAACACTGGTGGCCTGAGCCCGCCGGGTGTCGCTGGCCATGGTGGTGGCGAAACTCAGCCATGCGGATCGTAAGCGTGGCCCTCGAAATGCGCGCGTAGGGCCTCGATGCCGGTGTCGGCGTGCTGGGTCAGGTCGATCCAGTTGTGAGTGGTCATGGTGCACCTGTTAAACCGATTGCCGACTTATTTAACGCGCACGCCGGGAACAATGACTAGAACGTTTGTGCAGCCATCAGTTAAACAACCCTGCCGCAATATTGATCGAGAACCCCAGAATCGCCGTGTTGAACAAAAAACCGATCAATGATTGCGCCAGCACAATCTTGCGCATGCTCCGCGTGGCAACGCCTACATCGGCCGTCTGCACCGCCACGCCAATGGTGAACGAGAAGTACAGGAAGTCCCAATAGTTGGGCGTTTCCAGTCCTTCAGCGAAACGCAACGCCAGGTCCTTGCCGTCCCAGGTGTAGAAAAGACGAGCGTAATGCACGCTGAAAATCACCCCGATCAGCAGCCATGAACCGATGACCGTTAGTGCGGTGAAGCCGTAATGCAGGAGCTTGCGGGTGGTTTCCATGTCCTTGCTGCCGNCCAGGTTCAGCGTGATGGTCGCCAGGCTGGCAATCGCCGCGATGCACACCATGAACAGCACCAACCCGGCGTTTTCGTCTTCGATCTCGGCAATGCGTTTCACGTCCGGCGCCTTGGCGCGGGCGGCGAGCCAAAACATCAGGATCAGGTAGGTCCAGACCCCGACATTCCAGCCAATGAGGATTTTGCTGATGATCGTGTCGGCGGGCGCCAGGATGCCCACCGCGACGCCAAGGGTGGCGGCAGCGGACAGACGAGGGTGGGTGCGGGCGAGAAAGGGCATGGGTGCTCGATGGACCAGGGTATGCAAACACCTTAGTCCAGTGTGGTCTGTTCTGACCACACTGGAGAAAACAACACGCCCCCGGTGGGTCAGATGTCTTTATGGCGCTTGCGGACCAGCTTCATCACCACCACAAAAAACACCGGCACAAACACCACCGCCAGCGTCGCGGTGATCATCCCGCCAATCACCCCGGTGCCGATGGCTTGCTGACTCGCCGAACTGGCCCCGGTCGCAATCGCCAACGGCACGACACCAAGAATGAATGCCAGCGACGTCATCACAATCGGCCGCAATCGCAGGCGCGCGGCTTGCAGCGTGGCGTCGATCAAGTCTTGCCCNTGCTCATACAAGTCCTTGGCGAACTCGATGATCAGGATCGCGTTCTTCGCCGACAAGCCAATGATGGTGATCAGGCCGACCTTGAAGAACACATCGTTAGGCATGCCGCGCAAGCTCACCGCCAATACGGCGCCGAGCACACCCAGCGGCACCACCAACAATACCGACGTTGGAATCGACCAGCTTTCATACAGCGCGGCCAGGCACAGGAACACGATCAACAGCGACAGGCCCAACAGNATCGGTGCCTGACTGCCGGACAAACGTTCCTGCAACGACAACCCTGTCCACTCCTGACCCAACCCTGCCGGGCCGAGCGCAACCAGGCGCTCGATTTCCGCCATGGCTTCGCCGGTGCTGTGGCCAGGCGACGGCTCGCCGGAAATGGCGATGGCCGGGTAGCCGTTGTAACGCGTCAACTGCGCAGGGCCCTGGGTCCATTTGGCTTCGACGAATGCCGACAACGGCACCATTTTTCCGCCGTCGTTACGCACGTGGATCTTCAGCAGATCGTCCACCTGACTGCGTTGATCGCCTTCAGCCTGAACCACCACCCGTTGCATCCGCCCCTGATTGGGGAAGTCGTTGATGTAAGCCGAGCCGACTGCCGTGGACAGCACATTACCCACGTCCGCGAAGGAGACCCCAAGGGCGTTGGCCTGCTTGCGGTCAACCTGCAACTGCACTTGCGGCGCTTCAGCCAGGGCGCTTTCGCGCACGTTGGCCAGGATCGGGCTTTTCTCGGCGGCCGCCAGCAACTCGGTACGTGCCTGCATCAACGCGGCATGGCCGACACCGCCACGGTCCTGCAAGCGGAACTCGAAACCGCTGGAGGTGCCAAGGCCGTCNACCGGCGGCGGCAGCACCGAGAAGGCCACCGCATCCTTTATCTGGCTCAGCGCAATGTTGGCACGGTCGGCAATCGAACTCGCCGAGTCGTCGCTGCCCCGATCCGACCAATCCTTCAGCGTGGTAAACGCGAGTGCGGCGTTTTGTCCGCTGCCGGAAAAACTGAAACCGAGAATCACCGTGCTGTCGCCGACACCCGGTTCTGTGGCGTTGTGCGCTTCAATCTGCTCCACGACCTGGACCGTGCGGTTTTTGCTCGCACCTGGCGGTAGCTGAATGTCGGTGATGGTGTAGCCCTGATCCTCAACCGGAAGGAACGAGGAGGGCAGGCGACTGAAACACAGGCCCAGACCGATCAGCAGCACGCCGTAGATCAGCAGATAACGGCCTGTGCGTTTCAGTGCATAGGCCACCCAACCTTGATAACGCTCGGTCAAACGATCGAAACCACGGTTGAACCAACCAAAGAATCCGCTCTTTTCGTGGTGCTCGCCCTTGGCAATCGGTTTAAGCAAGGTAGCGCATAAGGCCGGGGTCAACGTCAGGGCGAGGAACGCCGAGAACAGGATCGAGGTTGCCATCGACAGCGAGAACTGCTGGTAGATCACCCCGACCGAACCCGGCATGAACGCCATTGGCAGAAACACCGCGACCANCACCAGGGTGATGCCGATGATCGCCCCGGTGATCTGCTTCATTGCCTTGCGCGTCGCCTCTTTGGGCGACAGGCCCTCGNTGGCCATGATCCGCTCGACGTTCTCCACTACCACAATCGCATCGTCCACCAGGATGCCGATCGCCAGCACCATGCCGAACATGGTCAGCACGTTGATCGAGAAGCCCAGCAACAACATGGTGGCGAAGGTGCCCATCAGTGCAATGGGCACCACCAGCGTCGGGATCAAGGTATAGCGCACGTTCTGCAGGAACAGGTACATCACCGCAAACACCAGCGCCATCGCCTCGNCAAGGGTGTAAACCACTTTGGTGATCGAGACTTTAACGAACGGCGAGGTGTCGTAAGGAATCTTGTATTCCACGTTCGCCGGGAAGTAGCGCGCCAGTTCATCCATCTTCGCTCGCACCAGGGTCGCGGTGCTCAGCGCATTGGCGCCCGGCGCCAACTGCACGCTGACGGCGGTGGAAGGCTTGCCNTTCAGGCGTGTGGAGAACTGGTATTCCTGGCTGCCGATCTCCACCCGCGCCACGTCCTTGATGCGCACGGTGGAACCGTCGGGGTTGGCCTTGAGGACGATGTCGGCGAATTCTTCCGGCGTCGACAATTGGCCTTTCACCAGAATGGTCGCGGTGATTTCCTGGGTAGAGCGCGTCGGCAAATCGCCGATGCTGCCCGCCGAGACCTGGGCGTTCTGCGCGCTGATTGCAGCGTTCACGTCGGCCGGGGTGAGGTTGAAGCCAATCAACTTCTGCGGGTCGATCCAGATACGCATGGCGCGCTCGGCGCCATACAGCTGGGCTTTGCCCACACCGTCCAGGCGCTTGAGCTCGTTCATCACGTTGCGTGCCAGGTAATCGCTGAGCGCGACGTCATCGAGCTTGCCGTCGTTGGAGGTCAGGGTGACCAGCAGCAGGAAGCCAGCGGAAACCTTTTCCACCTGCAAGCCTTGCTGGGTCACCGCTTGCGGCAAGCGCGGCTCTACCGCTTTAAGGCGGTTTTGCACATCAACCTGGGCCATTTCCGGGTTGGTGCCCGGCTGGAAGGTGGCGGTGATCGTGGCCGAACCCAGGCTGCTCTGGGATTCGAAATACAGCAGGTGATCGGCGCCGTTGAGCTCCTGCTCAATCAGGCTGACTACGCTTTCATCCAGGGTCTGGGCCGAAGCGCCNGGGTAAACGGCGTAGATTTCGATCTGCGGCGGTGCGACGTCAGGGTATTGCGCCACCGGCAACTGAGGAATGGCCAATGCGCCGGCCAGCAAGATGAACAGGGCAACCACCCAGGCGAACACCGGGCGATCGATAAAGAACTGCGGCATAAAAAGCGTCCTGCTTACTGACCAGAAACCTGGGCAAGTGGAAGAGGGGTGTTGTCGATCTGGACTTTCTCACCGGGCTTGGCGTGTTGCAGGCCTTCGGTGACGATGCGGTCGCCGGGTTTGAGGCCGCCGGTGACGATCCAGCGATCGTTCTGTACCGCGCCCAGTTCTACCGTTTGCTGGCCGATGCGCTGTTCGGCGTCAATCACCAACACCTGGGCAATACCGGCGCTGTCACGCGTAATGGCGCGTTGCGGCACGCTGATGCCTTGCTTATCAACCGCTTGTTCCAGGCGCACGCGCACAAAACTGCCGGGCAGCAGGTCGAGGTCCGGGTTGGGGAACTCGCTGCGCAGGATGATCTGCCCGGTGCCCGGGTCGACGCTGATCTCGGCAAACAGCAATTTGCCCGGCAGCGGGTACAGGCTGCCGTCGTCCTGGATCAGCGTGGCCTTGGCCTGGTCCTGGCCGACCTGCTTCAAGCTGCCGGCACGGAAGGCGCGGCGCAGGTCATTCAGCTCGCGGGTCGACTGGGTCAGGTCAGCGTGAATCGGGTCCAGTTGCTGGATGATCGCCAGTGGCGTGGCTTCGTTCTGGCCCACCAGTGCACCCTCGGTCACCAGCGCGCGGCCGATTCGGCCGGAGATCGGCGCAGTGACGGTGGCGTAGCCCAGGTTCAGCTTCGCCCGGTCCACAGCGGCTTTGCTGGCGGCGACATCGGCGGCGGTTTGCCGGGCACTGGCCCGGGCGTTGTCGTAATCCTGGCCGCTGATGGCATTGCCTTCGATCAACTGGGCATAACGCTGCTCCTGCAATCTGGCCTGGAACGCGTTGGCGTCAGCCTTGCGCAGCGCGGCTTCGGCACTGTCGAGGTCAGCCTTGAAGGGTGCCGGGTCAATTCGGAACAGCACATCGCCTTTTTTGACGTCGCTGCCTTCGCGAAAGGTGCGTTGCAACACGACGCCGGCGACCCGGGCGCGGACTTCGGCAATCCGTGGCGCGGCAATCCGCCCGCTCAGTTCGCTGGTGATCGACAGGGGCCGGGCTTCGACGGTTTCGACACGAACCGTGGCCAGAGGCGCCTGTTCTTCAGCGTTCGAGGACTTGTCACAAGCGCTCAGCGTCAACGCCAGCGCCATCAGGCTGAGCTTGGCAAGCAGGTTCTTTGACATGTAATTACCCCAATAATGACTGCCCGCATCCTACGGGGAGGCGAGGAGAGTAGCGGTGAAGCTTTGTTGGTGCTGTGTGAAATTGTGTAAGGGTTTTGCTCACGGGCGTGCGGGGGCGTATATCCTTGGCCGCTTGAAACTTTTTGCGCCTGACAGGCCGCCATCGCGGGCAAGCCCGCTCCCACAGAGATTTGGTGTGAGCACAGACTTTGTGAACACCACCGAACACTGTGGGAGCGGGCTTGACCGCGATGAGGCCTGACCGGGCGCCACTGCACTTTCTGGAAACACCCATGCCCAACATCCTCCTGGTCGAAGACGACACCGCGCTCTCCGAACTGATTGCCAGCTACCTGGAACGCAATGGCTATTCAGTCAGTGTCATCAGCCGTGGCGACCACGTGCGCGAGCGCGCACGCCTTAACCCGCCGGACCTGGTGATCCTCGACCTGATGTTGCCGGGGCTTGACGGCCTGCAGGTGTGTCGCTTGCTGCGTGCCGACTCGGCGGGCTTGCCGATCCTGATGCTCACCGCGCGAGACGACAGCCACGATCAGGTGCTGGGCCTGGAAATGGGCGCTGACGACTATGTCACCAAGCCCTGCGAGCCGCGCGTATTGCTGGCGCGAGTGCGCACCTTGTTGCGCCGCAGCAGCCTGTCCGACCCCCAGGTTGCCAACGACCAGATCATCATGGGCAACCTGTGTATCGACCTGTCCGAACGCACGGTGACGTGGCGCGAGCAAGCGGTGGAGCTGTCCAGCGGTGAATACAACCTGCTGGTGGTGCTGGCCCGGCATGCCGGTGAAGTGCTCAGCCGCGACCAGATTCTGCAACGCCTGCGCGGTATCGAGTTCAACGGTACCGACCGCTCGGTGGACGTGGCCATTTCCAAGCTGCGCC
Source organism: Pseudomonas mandelii (assembly GCF_002251635.1). GTDB lineage: Bacteria > Pseudomonadota > Gammaproteobacteria > Pseudomonadales > Pseudomonadaceae > Aquipseudomonas > Aquipseudomonas mandelii_B. Next base: position 37,846 of record NZ_NMOJ01000013.1, on the reverse strand, counting down.
GTAAGTTCGACGACCATGCCGGCGAAGCGCGCAAGATCAAGACCGTGTGGGGCAAGGGTTACTTGTTCAGCCGTTCCGAGTGGGAATGCTGATCCATGTTTCGTGCGCTGCTACGCCTNTACCTGGTGACCATCGTCTCGTTCAGCGCGGCGATTTACCTGGTGCCGGACTTGGTCATCAAGGTTTTCCATGAACGGTTCGTCACCTATAACCTCGATTATTCGCGCGGGCTGCAAACCCTCATCGTCAAACAGTTCCACGCTGTGCCCGAAGCGCAGTGGCCGGCGCTGGCGAGCGAGATGGACAAGGAATTCGCCCCGCTGCGCATCGTCCTCACCCGCCATGACGACCCCGATTTCACCCTCGACGAACGCCAGCGATTACAGCGTGGCGAGAACGTCGTGCGCATCGGCGACTGGGGCTGGCGCACACTCGCCGTGGCGCCGCTGAACCCGCAGAGCGTTGTCGAAATGGTCGTGCCGCCGGACCCGATGGACGTCAGCCTGTTGTACTGGAGCATCAACGTCCTGATCGGCGCGACGATGCTCGCCTGCCTGTTGCTGTGGCTACGCCCGCACTGGCGGGACCTGGAGCGCCTCAAAGGCACCGCCGAACGTTTCGGCAAAGGTCACCTCGGCGAGCGCACGCAGATTTCCCCACACTCCAACATCGGCAGCCTGGCCACGGTGTTTGACACCATGGCCGACGATATCGAGCGCCTGCTCAACCAGCAGCGTGACCTGCTCAATGCGGTCTCCCACGAACTGCGCACACCGCTGACGCGCCTGGACTTCGGCCTGGCCCTGGCCCTGTCGGAAGACTTGCCCCAGGCCAGTCGCGAGCGGCTGCTGGGGCTGGTCGCGCACATACGGGAACTGGATGAATTGGTCCTGGAGTTGCTGTCCTACAGCCGACTGCAAAACCCGGCGCGGCTGCCGGAACAGGTCGAAGTGTCGCTGGACGAGTTTATCGACAGCATTCTGGGCAGTGTCGATGAAGAACTGGAGTCGCCGGACATCGTGATCGACGTGCTGCTGCATGGGCAACTCGAGCGCTTCGTGCTGGACCCGCGACTGACGGCTCGTGCCATTCAAAACCTGCTGCGCAACGCCATGCGCTATTGCGAAAAGCGCATTCAGATTGGCGTAAAGGTCTGTCCGAAAGGCTGCGAAATCTGGGTCGATGACGACGGCATCGGCATTCCCGACGATGAGCGCGAGCGGATCTTTGAACCGTTCTATCGGCTGGATCGTAGCCGGGATCGGGCCACGGGCGGGTTTGGTCTGGGGCTGGCGATCAGTCGTCGGGCGCTGGAAGCGCAGGGTGGGACGCTGACGGTGGAGCCTTCGCCATTGGGTGGTGCGCGTTTTCGTTTGTGGCTGCCTACCGCCGCCTGACGCACGCGATGTAGCAGCTGTCGAGCCTGCGAGGCTTCGTTCGAGCCAGGGTCGCGCTCGACTGTACCTGTCAGATCTGACAGTAGCGGTCATCGGCCGGGCGGTGTTGAATAAAAAGGACGTGCTCTTTTCTATCCAGCCATCGCAGCCCGGCCTACAGGGACTTTCCCATGAATACGATGACCACATTCACCCTCGACAAACCCCTCATTCCGGGAATGAAAGAACCGATTCCGGGGCCGGACGGCGCCGACGCCGGGCTTCCACTGGCGTTGACTTACCTGTATCCGGAAGGGGTCAAAGTGTTCATCGAGCCTTCGTCCCTCGCACAAGCCGGTGACACCTTCAAGCTGCAGCTCAACGGCGCAACGGTGGCCTCATTCCCCGTGATGGCGGGTGAAGAAGACACGCGTGCGACTGTTTACGTGCAGACCCGGCACTGGACGGACGGGCTCAATACGCTCGATTGCTTGCTTGATCGCGCAGGCACCGAGATCGACGCTTCGGCGCCGTTGCAAGTGTTATTCCATGCGCAGCGCCCCGGCCTCGTGGATCAGTTTCCTGGCGAGGAAGGTCATTCGGAGCTATCGATTGAAGTCGAGTCAGAAGTGCTGGATCAAGGCGTGGACCCTGAGCGGGCGAGCGAAGGCGTTATCGTCACGCTGTCCTATCCGTTGATGAGGACGTTTGACCAGATTCGGCTCGATTGCAATTCCATTGTGCTCAACCACACGGTGACCCAGCCTGAAGTCGATCAGGGTTGGCTTGAGATGACGGTCGACGAAGCGACATTTGTTGCGGCTGGCGATAATCCGCGTTTTCGCATCAATTACACAGTGATCGATCGCGTAGGTAACGGGCCGGATGTCAACAGCCCGTACTCGGCCAGTCTGTATCTGTACGTCAACCTGAAGGGCACGTGGTATGACCCACCGATCGTCAGTGAAGACCCCGCCGATGCCGAAGACGATCCCGATACCATCGAGCTTGAAAAACTCGCGGGCAAACCGGCCACGGCACAGGTTTACGTGCCGCGCGGTTGGTTGAAAGACGACGAAATCCACCTCACTTGCCGCTTCCGCAGCACCGACGGATCGGAACCGGAAGACGTGTTGACGCTCATTGAAACAATCAAGAATGTCCCTTTCATGTATTCGCTGTCCGTTCCATACGATCGATTCGCCCGAGTTGCGGGCGGGACTGCCGTGTTCAGTTACACCCGCATGAGTCAGGGCAATAGGCTTGATCGTTCCATTGCGTTGAAGGTCGACGTCAAAGGCAAGGCTGTCTCCTTGCTGCAACCGCCAACGCTGGTGGGGGCGGGCACTCCACTGGACCCACTGGACTTTGTTGATGGCGTGACCGCTCGTGTGGAATTTCTTGACGATGTTCCCGGTGATCAGGCCCGACTGTTGGCCGAAGGTACACCCGGTCTTGGCTCGCCGACGTTCGCCGCCATAGCCTTCAACAAAAACCATCGGGCGAACTTTCTGCTCAAGCCACAGATGTTGATGGCCAATCATGGTGCGGTCATGAGCCTGTCCTGGGCGTTGCTCCGCGATACTGCGGCGCAAGCCAGTGATTCACTGGATGTGACGATCAATCGAATAAATGACAAGGATCCGCGCCTGCCAAAGCCGTCGATCCCTCAAGCCCTCGGCAATAAGGTGCTGGATCTCGGCTCGTTTGCGGGCCCAGTGCAGGCGCAATGCGCGCCATGGCCCGGGATAGGACTTGGGCAATTGCGTTGGTTTCGCCTGCACGGTGTTGATGTAAATGGCAACGAGTACGTCATCCCTATCGCTCAGGGCGCACCTGTCACGAATGTTGAGATAGGCGGGCTGGACAACACGGTGCCACGGGATCTGCTGCTGAAGTTCAAGCCCGGAAGCCAGCTGCAAATGGTGTTGAAAGTGGGGTTCGACGGCAAGGACGATGAAAGCGCTGCCGTGGTGTTTGCCACGCAGGAACTGACAGTATTGAACCTGCCCGCTCAGCCTCTGGAGGACTTTGACGGTGCGCCCACCCAAACGGTGCGGCACGGCGGTGTCATTGATCTGTCCAGCATGCGGATCACGTTCAAGTCGGGAGAAGGCGAGGTTGCCGTCACCCCCCGCACTGAAATTGGCGAATCGTTTCCCGGACAGGTAGAAAACCAGGTGCTGAGCATCGGTCGCGAAGCGTTTGGCGCAGCGGCGGTGAACGTGGAATTGAAACTCAAGAACAGTTACTCACGGATCAGTTTCTGGCACGTCAGCTCCAATTACGACAACAGCACCGTGTCGTATTACACCGCCGCTGGAGCCTTGCTGGGCACACAGAAACTGGGGACATCATACGGTGGTCCGGTGAATGTTTCGTTTGATGCACCGGGTATCGCTCGGCTGGATTTTCACTGCCCTACGCCGGACTGGTTCTCACTCGATAATTTCAGAGTGGCTGATTAGTGTGGGGCCGAAACGGAACAGACTTGGTTATCGGTGAGTGAGCGCGCAAATCCTGTGTACGCGGTTTTCCTGATAGAACCGGCTGCCTGGTTTTACGACTGCTTCGCAGCCTCGCGCTGCTCGGCAGCTGTTACAAGGGGGTTAGCCTGGCACTTCGGTGGAGGGAATCAACCCGACCCCTGCCACTTGCATCCGCTCGATCGCCGCCGCCAGCGAGCCGTCCAGATCAATCGCGCGGCACGCATCCATTACCACAAACGCATTGAACCCCGCCGCCCGCGCATCCAGCGCCGAGAACATCACGCAGAAATCCAGTGCCAGTCCGACCAGGTAAACGGTGTCGATGCCACGTTCTTTCAGATAGCCGGCCAGCCCGGTGGTGGTCGTGCGATCCGCTTCCAGAAACGCCGAATAACTGTCGATGTCCGGGTTACAGCCTTTGCGGATGATCAGTTGTGCGTGGGGCAGGTCCAGATCCTTGTGCAACCCGGCCCCGTCTGTCGCTCGAACACAATGATCCGGCCACAGTATTTGCGGGCCGTAAGGCAGCTCGATGACCTCGTAAGGCTTGCGGCCGGGATGGCTTGAAGCAAACGAGGCGTGGCCGGGCGGGTGCCAGTCCTGGGCGATGATGACCTGTTTGAACTGGCCACCGAGGCGGTTGATCAAGGGCACGATCAGGTCGCCCTCAGGCACCGGCAGTTGGCCGCCGGGGATGAAGTCGTTCTGTACGTCGATGACCAGCAAGGCTGTGCGAGAAGGGTTTGGCATGGGTAGGTTCCTCCTTGGAAAAACAGACGCCAAGCATAGGACAACTTCGCTCACACGCTAAGTCGACTTCGCAACAACTTCGCCATGCCTTCCAGTTCCGCTGCCGGGTTATGCCCGATCAGCATCCACGCATGTTCCATGTCTGCCCAATACACCACATTCATCCTGTGTCGAATTTCATGGGCGAAATGCCGGCTGCCACTGTTGGAGCGCTTGGCGCACAAGGCAATCGGACCATGTGCCGGGTCCAGATAAGTAATCTGCGCGATCGGCATGCCGTCGTATTCGAGGATCTGCGCGCGCTTCAATTCGGACCGTGGCAGGGCCAGTTGCGCAGGCGTCAGGCTCAGGCCCAGGCGCGCGTCGATTGTTCGCAGTTGCGCCCGTTGTGAGGCTTCATCTTCGGGCAAATGTTCCAGGGTTTGCGGCACGTACAGCGACATATAGTCGGCGACCAGGCCCCGCCAGTTGCTCTTTTCCTGGCTCAATTGCCAGGCAAGGAACAATCGATCCGCCACCACGCCGCTCACCACCAGGCTCGCCGCAGCGGCGAGGAACCAGCGTCGATTCATGGCAGGGCGTTCGGGCGAAGGCAGGGTGTCGAGCATCGATTGCAAGCGGTCGACGGGCGCTTGTTGGGCCAGTTCGTCGTAGGCTTCCTTGAACGGCAGGCTGCTGCGGGCCAGCCATTGCAGGCGCAAGTTGAGTGTCGAGTCTTCGGCGACGGCTGCGTCGATGCGGGTGCGCTGGTCGGCGTCGAGCTGATCGTCGAGGTACGCCACCAGTTGCTCGTCCGAAGGTATCGCGCGCTCGTTCATCGACGTTCTCCCGTGAAAGGGTTCGGCACTGTGTGCAGTGGCGGATATTCGGCCAGTTTCACCCGTGCGGCGGCGAGGCGGCTCATGACGGTGCCGATGGGCACTTGCAGCACCTCGGCGACTTCGCGATACGACAGGCCTTCAACGTATGCCAGGTACACCGTTTCACGCTGGGCCTCGGGCAGTGCGTCGACGCGGCGGATGACCTGGGCGGCGAGCACATGGGTCTGCGCCACGGATTCTCCGTCAAACGACAACTGGCTATCGGCATCGACCAGGCCCTGACCCTGGCGCACCCGTCGGGAGCGCACTTCGTTGAGCCAGATCGAATGCAGAATGCTCAACAACCAGCGGTCCATGCGAGTGCCAGGGACAAACTGCCCGGCACGTTCAAGTGCCCGAACGCAGGTGGCTTGCACCAGGTCTTCGGCCACATGCCGTTGCCGGGACAGCAACAGGCCGTAACGCCATAAACGCGCCAAATGCTGGCCCAGTTCTGTTCGTATTGCCTGATCGCTGGCGATGGCGACCTCCGTCTGTCCGGTGTGTCAGGTTTTCGATGAATCGTTGATGGCTTCGGCCAGGTCCTGATATTCCTCACACGTGCTGCCACAGATCGATTTGATCTGCTGCAATTGCTCTTGCGCCAGGTCCAGCCGACCTTTGATCACGTAAGCCTCGCCGAGGTATTCACGCACTTGCGCATACTGCGGGTCGAGTTTGACCGATTGCAGGTAATAACCGATGCCTTCGTCGGTACGCCCCAGTTTACGCGTGGCATAGCCGCGGTAGTTCAGGGCCTTGGCCGTGTTCGGATTCTTGAGCGTATCGAGCAGGGCCAGGGCTTCTTCGTAGCGACCGTCCTTGGCCAGGCGGTAGGCGTAATCGGTGCGGTCGGCGTCCGGGACCAGGCTGCTGGTCTGCATGACGCACTTCTGCGACTTGGTGTCGAACACCTGGCCTTTGGGGCAGTTGGGTTTGGCCGGGGCGTCATCTTCGCCATTGGCCAGGGCCAGTGAACCGGACAACGCAACGGCGAGCAACAGCGGGGTGGTGAAAAGAGCAAAACGGATAGTCATGGAAAATGCTCGGCGAGTTGATTCGATTCAGTGTAAACCACGCCCCGGCAGCATGCGGCGGCCTCAAGGGCAATTCTCATGGGGCGTTGATTGGAGAACACCGCAGGGTGAACAATTATTCATTTCTTTGGCGGGGAAAGCGCAAATCGAGGCGCTATGCTCGACAGCATTCGTTGTCGATCGGGAGCACTGCCATGAAAGATCAGGTCCATCATTCTGCCGCAGCGGGCTACAAATCGGGGGCCGACGCCTACGTTCGCGGCCGCCCGGACTATCCGCCGCAAGTGGCCGAGTGGCTGAGCGATACCCTGGGATTGAACGCGGACAAAACCGTGATCGATCTGGGCGCGGGCACCGGTAAATTCACCGGGCGCCTGGTCGCGACCGGCGCGCAGGTGATTGCCGTGGAACCGGTGCCGCAGATGCTTGAGAGGTTGTCCGACGCGTTCCCCGATGTGTTGGCGGTGAGCGGCACCGCCACGGATTTGCCACTGCCGGATGCTTCAGTGGACGTGGTGGTCTGCGCCCAAGCCTTTCACTGGTTTGCCAGCACCGAAGCGCTGACCGAAATCGCCCGGGTCCTCAAGCCCGGCGGCAAGCTGGGCCTGGTGTGGAACCTGCGCGATACCAAAGTGAGTTGGGTGCCGAAACTGGATGCGATCGTCAACGCGCTGGAAGGCGATACGCCGCGCTACTACACGGGAGCCTGGCGTCAGGCCTTTCCTCATCCGGCGTTCAGGCCGTTGCAGGTCCGGCATTTCAGCCATGGGCACACGGGCGCGCCGGAGGATGTGATCTTCAATCGCGTGCGCTCGACCAGTTTTATTGCGGCGTTGCCCGAGGAGCAGCGGCAAAAGGTCGATGAACAGATGCGGGCGTTGATTGCCGCGGAGCCTGAGCTGCGCGGCAAGGATGTGGTGACCGTGCCTTATGAAACCGTGGCGTTTGTGGCGGTGAAGGGCAGTTAGATCGGCGGTGCGGCCCATCGCGAGTAGGCCAGCCCAGACCCACGGGATTCTGAAGCCAGTCNNNGGCCAGCCCAGACCCACGGGATTCTGAAGCCAGTCCCGCTTTTGGCCGAACCACTGCCTTACTCCCCCACGCAATGCCTTGTTATAGTCCGGTCCTCATTTTTGCCCGGTAAAAGGATCACTGCCATGTCTCAGTACACCGCGTTCACCGTCGAACTGGCCGATAAAATNGCCCATGTGCAGATCAACCGCCCGGAAAAGATCAATGCGATGAACGCGGCGTTCTGGACCGAAATCATCGACATCTTCCAATGGGTCGAAGACACCGACGCCGTCCGCGCCGTGGTGCTCAGCGGCGCCGGCAAGCATTTTTCCTCGGGCATCGACTTGATGATGCTTGCCTCGGTGGCCAACGAGTTCGGCAAGGACGTAGGCCGCAATGCACGCCTGCTGCGCCGCAAGATCCTGGAACTGCAAGCGTCCTTCAACGCCGTCGATAACTGCCGCAAGCCGGTGCTGGCGGCGATTCAGGGCTATTGCCTGGGCGGCGCCATCGACCTGATTGCCGCCTGCGACATGCGCTACGCCGCCGAGGATGCGCAATTTTCCATCAAGGAAATCGACATCGGCATGGCCGCTGACGTCGGCACCTTGCAACGCCTGCCGCGCATTGTCGGCGACGGTATGTTGCGTGAACTGGCTTACACTGGTCGCACCTTTGGCGCCGAGGAAGCGCGCAACATCGGTCTGGTCAATCGCGTTTACAGCGACAATGCCAGCCTGTTGGACGGGGTGATGGGCATTGCCCGGGAAATCGCCAGCAAGTCGCCGATTGCGGTCACCGGCACCAAAGCGATGATCAGCTACATGCGCGACCACACGGTCAATGATGGTTTGGAATACGTTGCCACCTGGAACTCGGCTATGNTGCAATCCAACGATTTGCGCGTGGCCATGGCCGCCCACATGAGCAAACAGAAACCCGAATTTCTGGACTGATTAAAAATGACTTCACGCTGGACCACCGCTGTACTGGACACCGATCAACCCGGCGGCTGGGCCGTGGCTCGCAGCCCCGAAGGCTTTCTGTATGACACCAACGGCCCGCTGTTTCCCAGGGAATGGCTCAAGCGCCAGGACCTGTCGATCCTGGCCGAACATGGCATCGGTCACCTGGATGGCGAACCGGTCTATCTGCTGGAACTGCGTAGCCACAGCGAAGTGCCGGGCTGCAACTGGAAAGGCCTGCGGGCGTTCATGCTCGACGGCGATCACACGGTGTACAAGGTGCTCGGTTATGCCGCACAGATCGGCACCTGGTACCGCGAGCATCGCTTTTGTGGAAATTGCGGGCAGGCGGCGACGCAAGTTCCCCGTGAGCGAGCGATGTACTGCGAACCGTGTGATTTGCGTTATTACCCGCGCATCTCGCCGAGCATGATTGTGCTGGTGACCCGGGGCGATGAGGTGCTGTTGGCCCGTTCGCCACGCTTCGTGACCGGGGTCTACAGCACGTTGGCGGGGTTTGCCGAGCCGGGTGAATCCGCTGAAGACTGCCTGATTCGCGAAGTACGCGAAGAAGTGCAGGTGGAGGTCAAGAATATCCAGTACATGGGCAGCCAGTGCTGGCCGTTCCCGCATTCGATGATGCTCGGTTTTCACGCCGAGTACGCCGGTGGCGAGATTGTCTGTCAGGAAGACGAGATCGAAGACGCGCAGTGGTTCAACATCCACGACCTGCCGCCGTTGCCGGCGTCACGCTCGATTGCGCGCTACCTGATCGACCTCTACCTGGCTCGGCGCTTAGGCCACGCTGAACCAGTGCTGCCAGGCTAGGCGCACGGTCAGGCCGAGCACCACGGTGATGAACACCGGGCGAATGAACTTCGCGCCGCCGCTGATGGCGGTGCGAGCCCCGAAGAATGCGCCGACCATCACCGACAGCCCCATGCTCAGGCCGATGATCCAGTCCACCGAACCGTTGAAGATGAACACCGACAGCGCCGCCGCGTTGCTGACGAAGTTCATGCTGCGCGCCACGCCGCTGGCTTTGACCAGGTCGATCGGGTGCAGCAGCATCGTGCTCACCGTCCAGAACGCGCCGGTGCCGGGCCCGGCCACGCCATCGTAGAAGCCCAGGCCGAAGCCTTGGGTCGATTGCCACTTCTTCTTGATCGGCGCATCGCTGTCCAGCGGCGCTTTTGGAGTGCCGCCGAACANCAGGTACACACCGCAACCGAACACGATTACCGGGAGCATTTTGTTCAGGGTTTCGGCGGGCAGGTAGTGGGCGACCACGGCACCGGTCAGCGCACCGACCAGCGTACCGACGATGGCGTGCACCCACTGCCGGGGATGGAACAGCTTGCGGCGGTAGAAGGTAAAACTGGCGGTGGCGGAGCCGAAGGTCGAACTCAGCTTGTTGGTGCCCAGCACCAGGTGCGGCGGCANGCCGGCGGTCAGCAGGGCCGGCGTGGTGAGCAGGCCGCCGCCGCCGGCGATGGCGTCGATGAAACCGGCGATAAAGGCAACGACGGCGAGAATGGCGAGGGTGGTCAGGTCAACGCTGAGTTCGAAAGGCATGGAAATCGGCTTATTCGGCGGGGTGCAGCAAAGGGGCTGCGGGGAAGGGCCGATATCTTACCTAGATCCAAACATTGCGGCGAGCCGTCTGACCTCATCGCGAGCAGGCGTCATCCCTGACAACACATCACTTTGGCTGCGGTCCAACACCACAAAATCCCTGTAGGAGCCGGCTTGCTGGCGAAGCGGTTTGTCAGTAAACGATGATGTCGACTGGATGACCGCTATCGCCAGCAAGCCGGCTCCTACAGTGGGATATGTGTTTACAAGCCTAGATCGGACAGGCTCGGGTGATCATCCGGGCGGCGACCCAGCGGCCAGTGGAACTTGCGCTCGTTTTCCTTGATAGGCAGGTCGTTGATGCAGGCAAAACGATTCGCCATCAAGCCGTTCTCGTCGAATTCCCAGTTCTCATTGCCATAGGACCGGAACCAGTTGCCGGAGTCGTCGTGCCACTCATAGGCATAACGCACGGCGATGCGGTTGCCGGTAAACGCCCACAACTCCTTGATCAGCCGATAGTCCAGCTCCTTGGCCCATTTGCGGGTCAGGAAACCTTTGGCTTCTTCGCGGTTGTAGGCGAACTCGGCGCGGTTNCGCCACTGCGTGTCCGGCGTATAAGCCAGCGACACCCGCTGCGGGTCCCGGGAATTCCAGCCGTCTTCGGCCAGGCGGACTTTCTCGATGGCGGANTCACGGGTAAACGGCGGCAATGGCGGACGAACTTCGGCGTTAGACATTTATAGTCTCCCTTTCAAGTTAAAGTTCCAGCAAGTTGTCAGGCTTGGTTCAAGTGTTACAGGTCCAATAACTTTCGCGCCATGCATTGCGCATTATCGGCGGCACTGTGATCACCCATCACAAGCGCTACGGTAATGGCGCCGTCAATCAGGATCAGCAGCTGTTTGGCCAGCATCTCCGGGTCGGTAGCGCCATGTTCGGTGCAGAGCTCGCGCACGTAGTCGAGCAGCTTCTGTTTATGGTCTTTGGCAACCAGGCGAACCGGGTCTAGCGGGTCGCCGGTTTCACCGCTGGTATTGATGAACGCGCAGCCCCGGAAGCCTTCAGAGGCGAACCAGGCCTTGAGCACGGTAAACAGGTTGAGCAGGCGGTCGGCCGGGGTTTCAGCCTGGTCGACTTCACTTCGGTACCACTTCATCCAGCGCACGTCGCGGCGTTGCAGGGCGGCGACGGTCAGCTCCTCCTTGTTGGCGAAGTAGCGGTAGATACTTTTTCTGGAAACGCCGGCGGTTTTCACCAGAAGATCCATTCCGGTGGCGGCGATGCCACTTTTGTAGATCAACTTTTCGGTGACATCCAGAATGATGTCGCGTGTGTCGTTGCTGGTAAGTTCGTTCATGTGGCGAACAGTAGAACGATCGTTCTCCTTGGTCAACAAGTTTTTAGAAAGATCTATTGTGGCGAGGGGACTTGCCCCCGTTGGGCTGCGAAGCGGCCCCCAACGTTCCTTCAGTCACACCTTGCTGGCAGGCTTGCGACTGCTTCGCACTCGAACGGGGGCAAGCCCCCTCGCCACACATGGTGTAAGCTCTCGGGCTATTCGGAATTGACCCATTGCGAGCCCTATGCCGTCGCTTTTCAAACGCTCTCTGCTGCCTAAACTGCGCAGTTTTCCGCTGACCGCCGATGCCGTCACCATTCTTTCCGGCGCTGCCGAGTTCCGTCGTTGCCTGCTGGAAAAAATCGCCAGTGCCACCCAACGCATTTATATCGTTGCGCTGTACTTGCAACAGGACGAGGCCGGTCAGGAAATCCTTGATGCCTTGCACGCCGCCAAACTGGCGCGTCCGGNGCTGGACGTTGTGGTGGTGGTCGATTCATTGCGTGCCCAGCGCGGCTTGATCGGTGCCGGCAAGCAGCCGGGCAACAGCGCCTGGTACCAGGCNACGACTCGCACCCACGAAAGTGTTGTGCCGGTGTACGGCGTGCCGGTGCAGACTCGCGAGTTGTTTGGCGTGCTGCATTTGAAAGGCTTTGTGATCGACGACAGTGTGCTGTACAGCGGCGCCAGCCTGAACAACGTGTACCTGCACAAGTTCGACAAGTACCGTTTTGACCGCTATCACCTGATGCAGAACCACGCGCTGGCCGATTCCATGCAGCACCTGGTGGAGCACGGGCTGGTAGCGTCCAAGGCCGTGCACCGCCTGGACTTGCCGAACCCGCCGACCACCCGCAGCCTGCGCAACGATATCGGCGACCTGCGCAGCCGCCTNAAGCACGCGGCGTATGACACCACGGCCGGCAGCACGGTGAAGGGTGGCTTGTCGGTGAGTCCGTTGCTCGGTGTAGGCAAGAACAACCCNTTGAGCCGAGTGATTTGCGAGTTGATCGCCAGCGCCCAGCATCAGCTGACCATCTGCACGCCGTATTTCAACCTGCCATTGGCGGTGACCCGGGAAATCAACCGGGCCCTGGGGCGCGGCGTGAAAATCGACATCGTGGTCGGCGACAAGACCGCGAACGACTTCTTCATCCCGCCGAGTGAGCCGTTCAAGGTGATCGCCGCGCTGCCGTACCTTTACGAGATCAGCCTGCGGCGCTTTGCCAAACGCCATCAACACAGCATCGACAGTGGCAAGCTGAACCTGCATTTGTGGAAGGACGGCGACAACACCTATCACCTCAAAGGCATGTGGATCGACAAGCGCTACACCTTGCTGACCGGTAATAACCTCAACCCACGGGCGTTCCGCCTCGATCTTGAGAACGCGTTGCTGATCGACGACCCGAAAGGCGAACTGCTGGAGCCGCGCAGTAAAGAACTGGGCGAGATTTTCCACAACACCACGCGCATCCAGCGATATCAGGATCTGGAAACGCTGCTGGAATACCCGGCAGCGGTGGCCAAGTTCCTCAAGCGTGTCAGTCGGGTGCGGATCGAGCGGTTGCTCTATCGTATTTTGTAAGGCTCAGTGCTGCCGAGGCTGTGGCCACAATGCCACCAGCAGCAACAGCGCAGCGGCAACCAGGTAGGGCAGGCGCGGTTCGATGTCGTAGATCAGCGTCGCCGCCAGCGGTCCGATGACCACGCCAAAGCCCTGCGCGGCACCAATCGAACCGGCGGTGGCGCCTTGTTCCGAGGCGTCGACCGCGTTGGCCGCCAATGCGGCGAACGACGGAAAGATCAGCCCCATCCCGCCCGCCGAGACGAAAAAGCACAGCCATAAACCCCACGCGGCATCCGCCAGGATGCTGCCGGCAAAGCCCACGGCCGCCACCAGTGCGCCCGCGCGAATCAGCCGTAGCGGCGGCCATTCGAGCCGCCGCACCACCAGTTGCGAACAGATCAGCGCGAAACCGACCATGGTCAGGGCGATGCCAGCGGTTTGCGCGGCATCGGCCGGGTTCATGCCGAGTCGGTCGAGGGCGAAGAAGCCGACGGTGATCTGCGCAATCGACACACAGAGCATCGCCACAAACGCGACGGCCATTGGGCGGCGCAATCGTGGATCGTTCAGATGAACCTTGCGCGGCGCTTGCCGCAGGTGCAGTTCCTGACCCTTGAGCTTGTAGTGCAGCACCACAAACGCCAGCAACGGCAGGATCGCCATGGCATAGAACGGCAAGCTCAGACTGAAGCGCGACAACAACGCCGCAATCGCCGGGCCGATCACCAGGCCGCAGGCGTTGGCCGCGCCAAGGGCCGCCATGGCTTTAGCGCGGTGTTGCGGCTCGATGTTGTCGGCGATCAGCGCGTTGCCGCCCACCGGAATCGCGGCATAGAACACGCCGATCAGGCCGCGACCGATCATCAACCCGATAAACCCCAACAGCGCCGACGGCAGAAAACGCAACGAGGCATCGATGAACAGGCACAAGGCCCAGTAGGCGAGGGTGAAGCCGGCTGTGGCGATCAACAGAATCCGTCGTCGGCCATAGCGGTCACTGGCCTGACCCCAGGGGCGGGCGAGCAACATCCAGATCACCCCGGACACCGTGACCGCCGCGCCGGCCTGCCAGGTGGCCAGGCCTAACACCCGGGCGATCGGCCCGATCAGGGAGACGAACGCCATCATCGACATGGAACAAGCCATGTTGGCGACCATGAGTGGGCGCAGGTCGAAGGCAGGGGTGGTCATGGTGAGTCTTCCGTGAGCTTTTGTTATTGGCGGGGGATGTTAGCGCGGGTTATGTGCAAGGCAGGAGGAATATCGGTGGCAGTGATAATGCCTTCGCGAGCAAGCTCGCTCCCACAGGGTTATGTGTCAAACATGGGGCCCGAACAGACGCTAGAAAATCCTCAGTTCAAACCAAGTTTCCCACGCAAAGTGGACAAATCCTCGGCCAAGGTATTGACCGGACCCACCAGGGCCTTGCGGTCGGTTTCCTTGACCTTGTCGTAGGTCTCGTAGCCACCATCCTTGGTTTTGTACTTGGCCAGGATTTTGTCCACGGTGGCGAAGTTCTTGTCGACCTTGGCCAGGAAGGCCTTGTCTTGCTTCTCGAGCTGGCCACGGAACAGGTCGACGATTTTCTTCGCGCCGTCGATGTTGCCCTGGAAGTCATACAGGTCGGTGTGGCTGTAGCGGTCTTCTTCACCGGAGATCTTGGTGGCGGCGACTTCTTCCAGCAATGCTGCGGCACCGCCGACNACTTTCTCCGGCGGGAAGGTCAGGCCGGCGACGCGGGTTTGCAGGTCTTTGACGTCTTTGTTCAAGCCATCGGCCAGTTCATCGAGACCCTGGGTGCTGTTTTCCGAGAACAGCACGTACTCGATGCGGTGGAAGCCGGTGAAGTCTTCGGCGGTCACGCCTTTTTCGTGGTCATCAACGCGTGAGTCGATCGAGGCATCGAGGTCGCTGAACAGCTCGGCTATCGGCTCGATGGACTCATAGTGCACGCGGGTTGGCGCGTAGAGCTTCTTGGCAGTGGCCAAGTCTCCTTTTTTCACTGCATCGGTGAACTGCTGTGTGTGGCTGGCCAGCTCATCCAGTTGCTCGGTGACGTAGATTTTGTAATCCGAAATCGGCTGCACCAACTCCAGCGGCGCCGTCGCCGCGAAAGCCGACAGCGGGGTATTGAGCAAGCCTAGGGTCAGCAATAACGCGAGTGGCGACTTTTTCATGGGACGGTTCCGTGTGGGGGTTGTTCAGGTGTTCGTTTTGGGTGAGGTAGCGTCAAGCAGCGAGCGACCGATGAAATCCTTGGGGCCCGCCACCCCTGGCAGGGTGAAGAAGTACCCGCCGCCGACCGGCTTGAGGTATTCCTCCAGGGGCTCGCCGTTGAGGCGGGTTTGCACGCTGATAAAGCCTTTCTCCAGGTCAGCCTGGTAGCAGATGAACAACAGCCCCATGTCCAGCTGACCGTTTTTGTTGACGCCGTTGGAGTAGTTGAACGGCCGACGCAGGATCAGGTTGGCCTGAGTCTGCGGGGTGCGTGGGTTGGCCAGGCGGATGTGGGCATCGAGCTTGGTCAACTTGCCTTCCGGGTCTTTGGCGTAGTCCGGGACCTGGGTTTCATGGTCGCCGCCCATCGGCGCGCCGGTGGCTTTGATGCGGCCGAGAATGCTTTCCTGTTCTTGCAGCGGAGTACGGTCCCAGCGCTCGACAAAGTTGCGGATGATCCGCACGGCCTGATAGCTGCCGTTGGCGGTCCAGGCNGGTTCGTCGCTGCCCGGTTGCACCCAGACGATGCTGTCCATGGCCTTGGCGTTGTTGGAATCCGGGTTCGCCGAGCCGTCGCGAAAACCGAGGAAATTGCGCGCGCTCTGCGCCGGCACACCGGGTTTCGCNGGGGCCTGGGGCGGTACGCTGCCTTCCTGCTTCCAGCGCACCAGCAGCAGGTCCGGCAGGTTCTTCACGATGTCGCGCAGGGCGTGGATATTGGTGTCCGGCGTGTTGGCGCAAAACTGCAGACTCAGGTCGCCGTGGCAGCAATCGGCTTCCAGTGCATCGTTGGGAAAACCGACCATGCGGATTAGGCGTTTCGGTTTGGCAGCGGCGAGGCCGAAGCGCTCGTCGAACAGCGACTCACCCACCGAGACGGTGATGGTCAGGTTGTCCGGCGTGACCACCGGGCCGAGGATGCCCGAATCCACCGGCGGCAGTTTCGGATCGACTTGCGCCACCGGGCCGCCCTGCATCAGGAACCCGATGCGCTCGTTCAACGTGCGGAACAGGCGCTCCAGGTCCTCGCGGTCGCTGGCCAGCACATCAAACGCTACGAGCATGCCGCAGG
The DNA here is from genome assembly GCF_002251635.1 of Pseudomonas mandelii. Taxonomy (GTDB): domain Bacteria; phylum Pseudomonadota; class Gammaproteobacteria; order Pseudomonadales; family Pseudomonadaceae; genus Aquipseudomonas; species Aquipseudomonas mandelii_B. The sequence goes on along the minus strand of NZ_NMOJ01000013.1, from coordinate 21,579 downwards.
CCGGGCGCGGAGTGACGATGCCGCTCTGGTGCTTGCCGTGGAACGCGTGGCGGTCTTCGGTCTTGTCGCTGCTCGGCGCTTCGGTGACTTGCGCGGGGCTTGCAGCCATCGCCGGGCAGCTCAGTGCGGAGCCTGCCAGCGCGACACCGGCGGCGCCCATGCCCATCAGTACCCGGCGACGCTGGAGGTTAAAGTGTTCTGAATCGTTCATCGGTTTGAGTCTTCTGCTTAAAGGCCGGAAAGGCCGAGGGCGGGATCGATTCCATCGAGTGCGTCGGCCAGCGCCTTGGCCTTGTCCGCGATCTGTTTGCGCTGCTCGGCAGTGACTGTGTCGTAGCTCGCGTAATCGTCCTGGACCTTCAATCCATTGAGTTCGGCGTCGAGGGCGGTGATCGCGCTGTCGATCTTCGGCAGCAACTCGGCGGCGGACTTAGTCAGCAACGGGCGCAACAGGTCGACGACTTTGCGCGCAGCGAAGAGGTTGCCAGCAAATCCGTTCAGGTCGGTGTGGCTGTAGCGTTCTTCTTCGCCGCTGCTGGCACGCACATCCGCTAGGCTATTGAGGTTGCGCACCACAATGCTCACCAGTTGCTCGGGTGGCAGCGACTGGGCCAGCAGTTGCTGTTTGAGGGTGGTGACATCGCTGCTCAGGCGCTGGGCAACCGGTGCCAGACCGTCGAGGTTGCGTTGCTGGAACAGCGCGTATTCGATGCGGTGGAAACCGCTGAAGGCAGGATCCTGCTCGCGTTTCTCGAAGTAATCGGCGCGGGCATTGATCGCGTTGTCCAGTTCAGCCAAACGCTGGGCGGCCGGGGCGATCCGTTGATAGGCCGCACGAGCGGGCACATACAGCGCTTGTGCCTGGCTCAGGTCGCCAGCTGCGATGGCTTGCTCAAGGGCGGTCACCGCCTTGATCAGNNCACTGCCTTGGCTGCTCAGGTACACGCGGAACTCCGACAGCGGACCGATAAAGGCCACCATCGACGGCTTGGCCTTGGCCTGGGCATCGGACGCCGCCGTCGGTGTGACGTGCAAGGTACCGCGCGGGTTGCTCAGCAAACCGCACGTGATCGCATAGTCGCCGGGCAGCAGGTTGGCGTTGATGATCTGGCTTAAACCCGGGGCGATATTTTCGCGCTCTTCAATCACCAGCACACCGTCCAGGATTTCCCATTCCACCGCGCGGTCGGAGCGGTTGATGATGCGGAAACTGGCGCGGCCCGCCGGAACGGTCAGCGCATTCGGCTCGCAGCTGTGCGAGTGAATGGTCACCACCACTTCGTCATGGTTGGTCTGGCGCTTGGCTGCCGCCATTTTCGAGGCGTAGTAGAACAGGCCACCGGCAGCGATCATCACCACCACCGAGCCGGCCACCGCCCAGCGCAAGGCGCGGGNAGGCGAGGCCTGGGGAGGGGCTTGATTTGGCATGGGTGCCCTTACTGGCTGGAAACGGAAGAAGGTTGTTTAGCGAGTGCGGGCGCAGGGAGAAAGAACATCACCAACGCCACCACCAGGTAAATCAGATAGGCCCCGAGGGTGCTGACCGTCGGCGCGTCCTGGTAACCGAACATGCCGGCCAGCACCGAACCCGCCGGGCCGTCCATCGGCAGCGTCGCACTGAAGTCGAAGAGCACGGTTTGCAGGTGATTCCAGATTCCGGCTTCATGCAGCGCCTGCACCGAGTTGGCGAGAATGCCCGCCGCCACCACGAGGATGAACAGGCCGGTCCAGCGGAAAAACGCGCCGAGGTTCAGGCGCATGCTGCCGCTGTAGATCAGGAACCCGACGATGATCGCCAGGATCAGGCCGAGCAGGGCGCCAATCGGTGCGCCCGGGCCTTCGCTCTGCTGGAACACCGCCAGCAGGAAGAACACCGTTTCCAGGCCTTCGCGGGCCACGGCGAAAAACACCATGGCGATCAGCGCAATCACCTGATGCCTGGAGCCTGTCAGCGCGTGGTCGAGGGAGACGTGCAGCGAGTGCTTGATCGAACGCGCCACTTTGCGCATCCAGAAGACCATGGAGCTGAGAATGCCGACAGCCACCAGGCCGACCACACCTTCAAACAACTCCTGTTGTTTCTGCGGGAATTCGGCGCTCACCAGTTCCAGGCCACCGCCTACCAGCAAGGCGAGGGCGGCGGCAAGGAACACGCCGATCCACACGGCGGGCATCCACTGGCCGCGACCGGTTTGTTGCAGGTAGCTGGCGATGATGCCAACGATCAATGCGGCTTCAATGCCTTCGCGCAGCATGATTAAAAAGGGAACGAGCATTCGGCACCGCATCAGGATTGTANAGGGTGCTAATTTGTAACATAATGACACTCATTCCCAAATGGCATTCATTGACATTTACCTGAACCTAACCTGAACAGATTTAAAGATCACACCGTCCCCCTGTGGGAGCGGGCTTGCCCGCGATGGCGGAGTGTCATTCGACATATATTTTGAATGTGCAGCCGTCATCGCGGGCAAGCCCGCTCCCACAGGGATTTTTGGCTGCTCATAGGATCTGCATTGGGCTGACGGCTGCGCTAATATGCCGGCACTCAAACAAAAACAAGGCCCACCTCGCTCAATGTCGGAAAAAGACACCATCGCCATTCAACTGGTGCGCGAAGCCCTGTTGCAAAGTTGCGCCCCAGGAGCCGCCACCGACGAGGTATTGAACAAGGTCGGCATCGATCCGGCGCTGCTGCACACCACCCATGCCCGGGTCCCGGCCACTGCCTATGCGCGGCTATGGCGCTTGCTGGCCCGGCGCGGGGACGATGAATTTTTTGGCATGGACCCGCGCAAGCTCAAATCCGGCAGCCTTGAGTTTCTTTGCCGCAGTTCGATGATCCAGCCGAGCCTGGCTGCGGGCCTGACCTCAGGCCTGAGCTTTTTGTCGCTGATGCTCGAACGCATGCCTGCGCAACTGGTTCGTCAGCAAAGCCTGGCGGAGATCGTGTTGCTGGAAGACGACCAGGACCCGCGCCGCGCCTTCACCTATTTCACCTACTGGATGATCGTGCACGGCGTTGCCTGTTGGCTGGCGGGACGGCGCATACCGATTCTGGCCATCGAATTGCGCTGCCCAGCGCCGGATTTCTGCGATGACTATCAGGTGATGTTCTCCGAAAACCTGCGTTTCGACCGGCCGCGCACGCGCATGATCTTTTCTGCCGACTGCCTGGACCTGCCGATCAAGCGCAGCCCGGAGGACCTCAAGCGTTTTCTCGCGCATGCGCCGGCCAACATCCTGGTCAAGTACCGCGACCCGGAGAGCCTGGCCAGCCGGATCAAGCATGATTTGCGCCAGTTGCCTGCCGATCAGTGGCCGGAGACCGAGCCGCTGGCGCAGCAACTGTGCATGTCGGCCTCGACCTTGCGCCGGCGGCTGGCGGAGGAAGGGCAGACCTACCAGGGNCTNAAAGACAGCGTGCGCAAGGAACTGGCGATTGTCTGGCTGGCTGAGCCACAGGTCAGTTTTGCCGAAATCGCCGGGCGGTTGGGGTTTGCCGACACCAGTTCGTTCTACAAGGCGTTTCGCAAGTGGTCGGGGTCCAACCCCGGGCATTACCGCAGTTTGATATTGAACGAAGCGATAAGCCAATAGGTCACTTNNACCTCTTGAACCTTGGCCAAACCAGTCAAACAACTTGATAGCTTTGACCATTGCCCCGATCCCCGCGCGGGGTGAGTATTTCTGTGGTTTTTACGGTTCCCCCAACCTAATAAAAATACAGAGGGATTCTGGCAATGCGCGATTACTTGTCTGCCACGTCACAGTTCAATTATCAGCACACCGTCGACGCCGCCCTGGCCGGTGATTTGACTGCCCTCAACGCCTGTGTCGAATGTTGCGACCGGCATGCCTTGCCGGGGCGCATTGCGCTGTTCTGGGAAGGCCGCGACGGCGCCAGCGCGACGTACACCTTCAAAGACTTGCAGGACAAAGCCGCGCGTTTTGCCAACTTCCTCCTGGCCCAGGGCGTGAAGAAAGGCGACAAGGTCGCCGGCCTGCTGCCGCGCAACATCGAATTGCTGATCACCGTCTTCGCCACCTGGCGCATCGGCGCGGTCTATCAGCCGTTGTTCACCGCCTTCGGCCCGAAAGCCATCGAGCACCGTCTCAGTTGCTCCGGGGCCAAAGTCGTGGTGACCGACGCGGTCAATCGCCCCAAACTCGCTGAAGTCGCCGACTGCCCGACCATCGTCACCGTCGCCGGTGCGAAAGGCCAAGGCATCGTTCGTGGCGATTACAGCTTCTGGGCCGAACTGGCCAATTATTCCTCCGAATGCGAACCGGTGTTGCTGACCGGCGAAGACCCGTTCCTGCTGATGTTCACCTCGGGCACCACCGGCCCGTCGAAAGCGCTGTCGGTGCCGCTCAAGGCGATCGTTGCGTTCCAGCGCTACACCCGTGACGCCGTGGACCTGCGCCCCGAAGATGCGTTCTGGAACGTCGCCGATCCGGGCTGGGCCTACGGCATCTATTTCGGCGTGACCGGGCCGTTGTCCATGGGCCACCCGATCACCTTCTACGATGGCCCCTTCACCCTCGAAAGCACCTGCCGGGTGATCAATAAATACGGGATTACCAACTTGACCGGCTCTCCCACGGCGTATCGCCTGCTGATTGCCGGTGGTGAGCAGTTCGCCCGTTCGATCAAGGGCAAGCTGCGCATCGTCAGCAGCGCCGGCGAGCCGCTGAACCCGGAGGTCATCCGTTGGTTCGCCGATAACCTGGGCGTCACTATTCACGACCACTACGGCCAGACCGAACTGGGCATGGTGCTCTGCAACCACCATGGCCTGGCGCACCCGGTGCACGTCGGCTCNGCAGGGTTTGCCTCGCCGGGCCACCGCATCGTAGTGCTCGATGATGAATACAAGGAACTCGGCGTCGGCCAGCCAGGCATCCTCGCCATTGACCGCACCCAGTCGCCGATGTGTTGGTTCGCCGGTTATGAAGGCGCGCCAACCAAGGCCTTCGTTGGTAACTATTACCTGAGCGGCGACACCGTCGAGTGGAACCCGGACGGCAGCATCAGCTTCGTCGGCCGCAGCGATGACGTGATTACCACTTCCGGCTACCGCGTCGGCCCGTTCGATGTGGAAAGTGCGTTGATCGAACACCCGTCAGTGATCGAAGCCGCCGTNGTCGGNAANCCCGNCCCGGAGCGCACCGAACTGGTGAAAGCGTTTGTGGTGATCTGTTCGCAATACCGCCCGACGCCGGAATTGGCCGAAGAGCTGCGCCAACACGTGCGCAAGCGTCTGGCCGCGCATTCGTACCCGCGTGAAATCGAATTTGTCAGCGAGTTGCCGAAAACCCCAAGCGGCAAATTGCAGCGCTTTATCTTGCGCAACCAGGAAATCGCCAAGGCTCATGAGGCCGCGGCGAAGAACGTTTAGCTCGAACCAAGGAAACAATGATGCAGATCGAAAACAAGGTTTTTCTCGTCACAGGCGGTGCCTCGGGCCTCGGCGCGGCCACCGCTGACATGCTCATCGCGGCCGGTGCCAAAGTGATGCTGGTGGACCTGAACGCCGAGGCCGTGGCAGCCCAGGCTGAACGTCTCGGCGCGCAAAGCGTGGTGGCCGATATCAGCGACGAAGCCGCCGCCGAAGCCGCTGTGCAGGCGACGGTGAAAGCCTTCGGCGGCCTGAACGGTCTGGTCAATTGCGCCGGCATCGTGCGTGGAGAGAAGATCCTCGGCAAGAACGGCCCCCACGGCCTGGCCAGCTTTGCCCAGGTGATCAACGTCAACCTGATCGGTAGCTTCAACCTGTTGCGCCTGGCTGCTGCGGCAATGGCCGACACCGAGGCGAATGCCGACGGTGAGCGCGGCGTGATCATCAACACCGCCTCGGCGGCGGCCTATGACGGCCAGATTGGCCAGGCCGCGTATGCCGCGTCCAAAGGCGCAATTGCCAGCCTGACCTTGCCCGCCGCGCGCGAANTGGCGCGCTTCGGCATCCGTGTGATGACCATCGCCCCAGGCATTTTTGAAACGCCGATGATGGCCGGCATGACCCCGGAAGTCCGCGCCTCCCTGGCGGCCGGTGTGCCGTTCCCGCCACGTCTGGGCAAACCGTCCGAATACGCTGCGCTGGTGCGGCACATCATTGAAAACAGCATGCTCAATGGCGAGGTGATCCGTCTCGACGGTGCCTTGCGCATGGCGGCCAAATAAGGAGANNTNTCATGACTATTGCCAACGATCCGATNGTCATCGTCAGCGCCGTGCGCACGCCCATGGGCGGTTTCCAGGGCGACCTCAAAGGGCTGACCGCACCGCAACTCGGTGCTGCCGCGATTCGTGCAGCGGTTGAACGCGCCGGTATCGCGCCTGAAGCGGTCGAGGAAGTGCTGTTTGGCTGCGTACTGCCCGCCGGCCTCGGCCAGGCCCCGGCGCGTCAGGCCGCGCTGGGCGCGGGGCTGGATAAATCGACCCGCTGCACCACCCTGAACAAGATGTGCGGCTCGGGCATGGAAGCGGCGATTCTGGCCCACGACATGCTNGTTGCCGGCAGTGTCGAAGTGGTGATCGCCGGTGGCATGGAGAGTATGTCCAACGCGCCGTACCTGCTCGACCGTGCGCGCAGCGGCTACCGCATGGGCCATGGCAAGGTGCTCGACCATATGTTTCTCGACGGCCTGGAAGATGCGTATGACAAGGGCCGCCTGATGGGCACCTTTGCCGAAGACTGCGCCGAGCACAACGGGTTTACCCGTGAAGCCCAGGACGCGTTCGCCATTGCCTCGACCACCCGCGCGCAGCAGGCGATCAAGGACGGCAGCTTCAAGGACGAGATCGTGCCGATTACCGTGACTGTCGGAAAAGAGCAGGTGCTGATCAGCAACGACGAACAACCACCGAAAGCCAAACTGGACAAGATTACCTCTCTGAAACCGGCGTTTCGTGAAGGCGGCACCGTGACGGCGGCCAACTCCAGTTCGATTTCCGATGGCGCGGCGGCGTTGCTGCTGATGCGCCAGTCCGAGGCGCAAAAGCGCGGTCTCAAGCCGCTGGCGGTGATCCACGGGCATGCTGCATTTGCCGATGAGCCGGGGCTGTTCCCGGTGGCGCCGGTGGGCGCAATTCGCAAGCTGATGAGCAAAACCGGCTGGTCCGTGGACGACGTCGAGTTGTTCGAAGTCAACGAAGCGTTCGCGGTGGTCAGTCTGGTGACCATGACCAAACTGGAAATCCCCCACGAGAAGATCAACGTGCACGGCGGCGCTTGTGCCNTGGGGCATCCGATCGGCGCCTCCGGCGCGCGCATTCTGGTGACCTTGCTCTCGGCCCTGCGCCAGAAAGGCCTCAAGCGTGGCGTTGCCGCCATCTGCATCGGCGGTGGTGAAGCCACGGCCATGGCTGTGGAATGCCTTTACTAAGGCTGCCACCAATCCCTGTGGGAGCGAGCTTGCTCGCGATAGCGGTGTATCAGTCGATAAATAATGTCGAATTTGAGTCCGCCATCGCGAGCAAGCTCGCTCCCACAGGTTTTGCGTTCAACCCAATTAAGGACTGGTCATGATTCCCAACGACGAACAACTTCAGATCAGCGACGCCGCCCGGCAATTTGCCCAGGAACGCCTGAAACCGTTCGCCGCCGAATGGGACCGCGAGCACCGTTTCCCCAAGGAAGCCATCGGCGAAATGGCCGAGCTGGGCTTTTTCGGCATGCTGGTGCCGGACCAGTGGGGCGGTTGCGACACCGGCTACCTGGCCTATGCCATGGCGCTGGAAGAAATCGCCGCCGGTGACGGCGCGTGCTCAACCATCATGAGCGTGCACAACTCGGTGGGTTGCGTGCCGATTCTCAAGTTCGGCAACGACGATCAGAAAGAACGCTTCCTCAAGCCACTGGCCAGCGGCGCGATGCTCGGCGCCTTTGCCCTGACCGAGCCACAGGCAGGCTCTGATGCCAGTAGCCTGAAAACCCGTGCGCGCCTTGAAGGCGACCATTACGTGCTCAATGGTTGCAAGCAATTCATCACCTCCGGGCAGAACGCCGGGGTGGTGATTGTGTTTGCCGTGACCGACCCGAGTGCCGGAAAACGTGGCATCACGGCGCTGATCGTGCCGACTGATTCGCCGGGCTATAAAGTCGCCCGGGTCGAAGACAAACTCGGTCAGCACGCGTCCGACACCTGCCAGATTCTGTTTGAGGATGTGAAGGTGCCCGTCGCCAATCGCTTGGGCGAGGAGGGCGAAGGCTACAAGATCGCCCTGGCCAACCTCGAAGGCGGGCGTGTGGGTATTGCCTCGCAATCGGTGGGCATGGCCCGCGCCGCGTTTGAAGCAGCACGCGACTANGCCCGTGAGCGCGAAAGCTTTGGTAAAGCGTTGATTGAGCACCAGGCGGTGGCGTTCCGCCTGGCGGACATGGCCACTCAAATCACGGTCGCCCGGCAAATGGTGCATTACGCCGCCGCGCTGCGTGACAGCGGCAAGCCGGCGCTGGTCGAAGCGTCGATGGCCAAGCTGTTTGCCTCGGAAATGGCCGAGAAAGTCTGCTCCGCCGCCTTGCAAACCTTGGGCGGTTACGGTTACCTGAGCGACTTCCCCCTGGAGCGGATCTACCGCGATGTGCGGGTCTGCCAGATTTACGAAGGCACCAGCGATATTCAGCGCATGGTTATTTCGCGCAATCTTTGAGAAGGAAGCTACTTGTGAACTACGAAACGATTTTGCTGGAAACCCACGGTCGTGTGGGCTTGATCACCCTCAACCGGCCGCAGGCTCTGAACGCGTTGAATGCGCAGATCGTCAGCGAACTGAACCATGCCCTCGATGGACTGGAAGCCGATTCGAACATCGGTTGCATCGTGTTAACCGGCTCCAAAAAAGCCTTCGCTGCCGGTGCCGACATCAAGGAAATGGCCGAGCTGACTTACCCGCAGATCTACCTCGACGACCTGTTCAGCGACAGTGACCGCGTGGCCAACCGCCGCAAGCCGATCATTGCGGCCGTTAATGGGTTCGCCCTGGGCGGCGGCTGCGAACTGGCGTTGATGTGCGACTTCATCCTGGCCGGTGATACGGCGAAGTTCGGTCAGCCGGAAATCAACCTCGGTGTATTGCCGGGCATGGGCGGCACCCAGCGCCTGACCCGCGCAGTGGGCAAGGCCAAGGCCATGGAAATGTGCCTGACCGGGCGCTTTATCGATGCGGTGGAAGCTGAGCGCTGCGGGATTGTCGCGCGCATTGTGCCGGCCGATGAACTGCTGGAAGAGGCGCTGAAAGTCGCCACACTGATTGCCGGCAAGTCAGTGCCGATCAGCATGATGGTCAAGGAAAGTGTGAACCGCGCGTTTGAAGTGAGCCTGTCCGAAGGCGTGCGCTTTGAACGCCGGGTGTTCCATGCGGCGTTTGCGACGCAAGACCAGAAGGAAGGCATGGCGGCNTTTGTTGCCAAGCGCGAGGCTGAATTCAAAGGCAAGTAATGCGGCGCTTTCACTGACGCCATCGCGGGCAAGCCCGCTCCCACAGTGGATCTCCAGCGTTCACAGCTCTTGTGTACACCAGAGAACCCTGTGGGAAGGGGCTTGCCCGCGATGCTTTTAGGGCTTACACCAAATAATTCTTCAGCTCCCGGGCAATCACCATCCGCTGAATCTCGCTCGACCCTTCATAAATCTGCGTAATCCTGGCATCCCGGTAGTAACGCTCCACCGGGTAATCCTCAAGATACCCATAGCCGCCATGAATCTGCATCGCTGAAGAGCAGACCTTTTCGGCCATTTCCGAGGCGAACAGCTTGGCCTGGGAGGCTTCCGACAAGCATGGTTTGCCGGCACTGCGCAGGCGCGCGGCGTGCAGGATCAGCAGGCGTGCGGCATTGAGCCGGGTTTGCATGTCTGCCAGCAGGTTGGCGATGCTCTGGTGCTCAATGATTGCCTGGTTGAATTGCACGCGATCACGGGCGTACGCCAGCGCCGCCTCAAACGCGGCCCGTGCGATGCCCAATGCTTGGGCGGCAATACCGATGCGCCCGCCTTCGAGGTTGGACAGGGCGATGGCCAGGCCTTTGCCGCGTTCACCCAGCAGGTTGGCTTCGGGCACTGTGCACTCGCTGAGTGTCACTGCACAGGTGTCAGAGGCGCGAATGCCCATCTTGTGTTCGGTGCGGTCGACGATAAAACCGGCGGTATCGGTCGGCACCAGAAACGCTGAGATGCCGCGTTTGCCCAGGTCCGGATCGGTCACGGCAAACACAATCGCCAGTTTTGCCCGCTTGCCATTGCTGACGAATTGCTTGGCACCGTTGATCACCCATTGCCCNTCACGCAGTTCAGCGCGGGTGCGCAGGTTGTGGGCTTCGGAGCCGGCCTGGGGTTCGGTCAGGCAGAAGCAGCCAATGGCCTGGCCGCTGGCNAGGTCGGGCAGCCANGTTTGTTTCTGTTCTTCGGTGCCGTAGTTGAGTACCGGGCCGCAGCCCACGGAATTGTGGATGCTCATCAACGCGCCCGTGGCACCGTCGCCGGCGGAAATCTCTTCCACCGCCAGGGCGTAGGCGACGTAGTCGACATAGGTGCCGCCCCATTCTTCCGGCACCACCATGCCCAGCAGGCCCAGTTCACCCATCTTCGCCACCAGGCCGTCATCGATCCAGCCGGCCTTTTCCCAGGCTTGCGCATGGGGCGCGATTTCGCCGCGGGCAAAGTCCCGGGCCATGTCGCGGATCATGACTTGCTCTTCGCTCAATTCGATATCGTGCATGGCTCAGTTCCCGCTCTGTTTAAAACCGCTGAAGAAACTCGCGACGTGCTCGGCGTCCAGCGCCTGCAAGGTCGGCGGGTTCCAGCGTGGTTGCTTGTCTTTATCGATCAGCAAGGCGCGCACGCCTTCGATCAGGTCGCCGCGCGCGAACCACTGACGGTCCAGGTGCAGCTCAAGGGCGAAACAGTCTTCGAGACTCAAGTGCCGACCACGGCGCAGCATTTCCAGGGTGACACCCATCGCCAGCGGCGAACGGCTCTCCAGCAGGTCGGCGGTGGTCGTGGCCCACTCGTGGCTGTCGGCGACCGTGACTTCACGCAGTTGCTCAACAATACTCGGCACGTCGGGCAGGGCGAAGAAGTGATCGATGGCCGGGCGCAACGCTTCCAATGGCGCATCGGGCAGTTGTTGCACCGCGAGTTTCGCCAGCAGGCCTTGCAGGTCCTTGAGCGGCGTTTCGTGCCATTGGAGCTGATCGAGTTGCTCGTCGAGCGAGCTGAGCTTTTCGCTTTCCAGGTACCAGTCGGCCAAGCCGCAATAAAGCGCATCGGCCGCGCGGATCTGCACGCCACTGACGCCCAGGTAAATCCCCAGTTCACCGGGAACCCGTGGCAAGAAGTGGCTGCCACCCACGTCGGGGAAATAGCCGATGGCCACTTCCGGCATGGCCAGGCGGCTGCGCTCGGTGACCACCCGCAAGTCAGCGCCTTGCACCAGACCCATACCGCCGCCGAGGACGAAACCGTCCATCAAGGCCAGCACCGGTTTGCGGTAGTGATGAATGGCGAGGTCGAGGGCGTATTCCTCGACGAAGAACTCTTCGTGCAGCGTGTCGCCGCTTTTGAAACTGTCATACAGCGAGCGAATATCGCCGCCGGCACAGAACGCTTTCTCGCCCGCACCGCGCAAGACCACTGCATGAACCTGCGGATCCTGCGCCCAGGCGTCGAGCTGGCGCTGCAGGTGGCGGACCATGTCCAGGGTAATGGCGTTGAGACCGGCGGGGCGATTGAGGGTCAGGTGACCGATGTGGTTGCGGACCTCGGCCAGCACTTCGTTTTGCGTGGCATCCATGGACGAAGTCGCCTTCGATGAAACCTGAGCAGTCATCACTAACTCCCTGCTTTTATTGTTCTTTATAGAGAAGCTCGCGCGCGAGCGATGCTGGATCGTAACAGTGCAAATTTGTGATGTACAACCGGGATATATGCAGGTTCTTCCTGCATATTTGCATGGCTCTAAATGGGGGAGATTCTATGTTGCAGGGCATAGTCGCAGATTATCGGCAGGCAAGGTCCTGCACTGACCGTTGGTCGATCCTTGTGACGCTATGCACGATTGGACAGCACCTCACCAATACTGCGACGTTTGGCGTGTAACTCACTGATATGAATCAGTTGTTCAAGGTCTTCCGGGGTGACATCGAAGAATGCTTCCATTTCCGCCAAGGCGAGTTTCAAGTCCTGTGCGGTGATGGCCTGGCTGTCGATCGGGGGATGATCGGCCGGAACCACGGCCACCGGCTCGCTGGCACGCTTGGGGTAGCGAATGCGCGTCAGGTTGTTGTAGGCCAGAGCGCTGAGCAGCAGGGTCGATGCGCCGAGCATCACCGGGCCGAGGGCTTTCCAGTCCAGCGCGATGGTCGCCGGGTCTGCCAGGACCAACAGCAGCGCCAAGGCGCCGGCCGGTGGATGCAGGCAACGCAGCCAGCACATCAGGATCAGCGCCATGCCCGCCGCCAGGCAGGCGCTGCCGAGGGTTCGTCCGAGGACGTGAGCCACCAGCAGCGAAACGACGCCAGCACTCAAATATCCGCCAAGAATTGACCACGGCTGGGCGAGGGCGCCGGAAGAAACGGCAAACAGCAACACCGCTGATGCGCCCAACGGCCCGATCAAATGCTGGGCCACTTCCATGCCGAACACTTGCGCGCACAGCCAGACGCTGAACAGCGTGCCCAGGGACATGCCGATGGCGGCACGGCTCCATTCGGAAGGACGGGTGTTGATGGCGGCAGGTAACCAGCGAGCGAGCATGAGGCAAACGATCCGTTGGTAAAAAACCAGGAAAAAAAAAGGCTTATCTGGGAAACCCAGAAAGCCCTTGAAGGTGTTCCAACTATTGGGGGAGGAACGAGGCACAGTGTGCCGTGCATTCCCGATGCTGACAAATTCATATTAATGCAGTTTGAGTGCATTATTTTTGCTGTAACGCGACTCGACGACCGCTCATGAAACACAGAGACCCGCCCATGGCTGTCAGCGCGCTCAAGGCATAAAACATGGTGGGCGCCGGTGTGTGCATCAGCAGGAAACCGCAAATCACCGGGCTTAGCGCGCCGCCGAGGGCCGCGAGGTTCTGTGCGCCGTAGTAACTGCCGCGCAGTTCTTCCGGGGCCAGGGTATCGACGAAGAGAAATTCGGCGGGGTAAATGATCATTTCGCCGAGGGTGAAGATGAACATCGCCACGCACCAGCTCACCAGGCTGTCGGCCAGACTGAAGCCGATCAGCCCGACGATAAACAGGCTGGTGCCGCCTGCGATCCAGTAACGCAGCTGTTCGCGCTTGAGGAAACGGCCGATCTGGTATTGCAGCAGGATCACGCTGATGGCGTTGCAGGCGAGCAGCGCGGCCATGGTTTCCAGCGCGCGCTTGGAGTCTTGGGTCACCAGCAGGTATTGCGACAAGTACAAGGTGAACCGGCCGTGGACCACGGTGCTGAGCAGGCAACCGCAGGTGAACATGATCAGGGTGCGGTCGTTCTTCAGAGTAATCAGCGTCTTGAGAAAACTTTGGGGTTGGCCGATCGGGGGTGTCTGCGACGAGTCCCTGGGGATGCCGATCATCAGGAAAATGCTGAAGAACGCGATGCCGCCGGCAATCAGGAACGGCGCAATCGGGTACTGGCCGGCGATCACCACGCCGACCATCGGGCCGGTGGCGTAGCCGACGTTGGTCAGTGTGTAGCGCAGTGAAAATACCTTGGCGCGATCCCCGACGGGCAGGTTCTCGCTGATGATGGCCTTGGAGCCGATCAGGAATAATGCCGACGCGGCTTCGGTGATGACCAGGGTCAGGGTGGTGAGGTAGAGGTTGCTGGCAAAGGTCAGCAACAGAAAACCGATGGAGCTGGAGAGCATGGCCAGGATCAGCAGCTTGCGCTTTTCCAGGCGGTCGATGATGTAGCCGCCGTAGAGGCCGAGCAGTGTGGCGATGAACACCGCGATGCCCATCAGCAGGCCGATGTCCTGTTGATTGAGACCCAGTCGGTTGCTCAGGAACAGCGTGAGCAGCGGGCTGGTGATGGCGCGGCTGACGACGATGGTCAGCGAAACGATCATCAGCCGACGGATTACGAGCGAGTAAGTGGCCACGGTGGGGCAAATGTCCTTATTCAGATTCTATGGTGTTCGACGTGGAATCGAGTCGCGGCCATCGCGAGCAAGCTCGCTCCCACAGGCGTTGGTGTGAACACAAAATATGTGGCCACCTTGGTCAACACAAAATTCAAGACAGCCACCGATCCAGAGAACGAACCGATTCCAGCTCATCCAACCGCCACAGTTGTTTAAGCAATTCCCCAGCCTGCTCCCGCGGCATCACCCGCGTCGCCAAGCTGAAAAACTTCTCCTCCAGCGCCGCATCACTCAACGGATTCCCCGGCGCACCCAATGGCGGGTCGACACAAAGACTCGCCTGCCGACCGTCCACCGTCCGCACGCGGATGACGGGCTCGCCATCCTCTGACAGTTGCGGATCCACTTCAAGACGAATGCGCGACATCCAGTGAGCAATCCGGGGGTCGACACGTTGTGCCTCGTCATAGGCTTCCAGCCGGCAATGGCCATGAACCAGCCGGGCGGCGAGGGCATAGGGCAAACTCATCTGTGCCGCCGCCAGCGTGCTGACATCCTTCCCACCGCACATGTCCTGAAGAAACCCGCACAACGAGACTTCGATGTCTTCCATCTGATCGGCGCCGACCTGCAGTTGATCCAGTAACAACCCCAACGCATCGATTGCCGAATGAGTTCCCCGGCACGCGGCGTAGGGCTTGATCGAGCAGCGGGCGAGTTTCCACACGACGCCCAGATCCGCATCGAGCGCGGTCGGGTCTGAGGCCACGCCGGCCAGGGTTCTGAGAAAACCGCCCCAGACATCCTCGAACAACTGCTTCGGCCCGCTGATGCCTTGTTGAGCAAACCGCGCCGCCAGCAATCCACCCTCGGCTGCTCGACCGCTGTGCAGCTTTTTACTCTGCGAGCCGTCGTGGATGAAGGCCCACAAACCACCGCTGAAACTGCCGGCGATGCCCAGTGCCGACACGGTTTGCGCGGCGTCCAGCCCGAGAATCCGCGCGCTCGCCGCCGCTGCGCCGAACACCCCGCAGGTCGCGGTCGAATGCCAGCCCGCGCCGTTGTGCGCCGAGTAACCGCCGCAGGCTTCGAGCACGCGACGGCTGACGTCGTAGCCAATCACTACGGCGGTAATCAACTCGCGACCGTTGACCGGTGCCGTCTGCATCGACACCGCTGCCATGACCGCCGGCAGCACCACCGCACCGGAGTGATCGCAACCACCGGTATCGTCCAGTTCCAGAGCATGGGCGGCGATCCCATTGAGGATCGCCGCCTGAGCGGCGCCGAGCCGCAAGTCAGTGCCCCAGACCAACGTGTTGCCGGACTCACCGGTAAACACCAGACGCGCCTGTTTCGCCACTTCGCTGTCAGCCCCGGCCAATGTCGCGCCGAAGGTGTCGAGGATGTGTCGTTTGGCTTGCGCCACCAGGGCCGGTGGCAAGTCTTCAAAGCGCGTGTCGACGCAAAACTGCGCGAGTCGCTGCATGCGTTCAGTCATACGAGGTAATCCCGGTAATGCCGCTCATACACCGATGCCGGGTGATCGTCGGTCACGGTGACAGCCGAATCGGCCCACCATTGCGCGACCTCGCTGGCCGTGGCGATCCACACGTCATCGTGCTGCTGGATGCCCTGGAGCAACTCACGCAACACGCCAATCCGCCCCGGCGTGGCGATGATTTCCGGGTGCAGGCGCAGCACGTAGCACAGGCCAAACCGGTGAAACCCGGCGAAGTCCAGTTGCAGGTTGCCCAGGGTGTGGCTATAAGAGGCGATCCGCGATTGCGCCGGTGGCACCGCCGGGCTGAGGTTGAAGGCAAAGTAGGGTTCGTCTTCCAGTTCGTAGTGCAACGGCAGCTCGATCACTTCGGGGGCCGTGGGGTGAGCGAACGGCAAATCATCGCCGCGCCACGACGAAGACCAGCGAATGCCTTGGTCCCTCAACACCTCGATGAAGCCCGGCGCACCGTTACCGGCCGGGATGCGAAACCCTGTCGGACGCTGGCCGGTCAGCGCCGCCAGCGCTTCGCAACCCTTGGCAATCTCGGCGCTTTGTCCCGCCAGATCGAGCAGGTCGTAGTTCCGGTGGCGATAGCCGGCGCAGGCGATCTCATGCCCGCCGGCCTGAATCGCCCGAAGGTGTTGCGGGTTTTCCTCGGCAACGATACCCGGGATGCACCAGCTGCTTTTTACCCCGAGTTCGGCGAACAAACCGAGCAAACGTTCGACGCCGCGCTGGGTGCCGTAACGCCAGACCGACAGCGTCTTGTCGCGCCCGGCGACTTCAGGCGCCTGAGTCAGAATGCCGTGAATGTCGTTGTAGTCGACGGTCAGGACCACGGCGCAGCGGTAGCCTTGGGGCCAGACGGTGGAATCAGCCATGGTGATGCTCCTTGAGCCACCACTGGGCGACATCGCGGCAGGTGGCGAACCACACATCGTCGCGCTGACGCATGTGTTCGAAGAGTTTTTCCAGTAGCAGGATGCGCCCCGGCTTGCCGGTGATCTTGGGGTGGAACAGGGTGGTCAGGCACAGCCCTTCATTCATCGCGCCGTCGTATTCGCGGCACCAGTTGTCGAGGGTCAGTGCGTAGCTGGCGGTGCGGTCCAGCCCGGAAGGGAAGTCCGGCGCGCGGGTGTAGGCGAGGGAGGCGTAGTCGTCCATTTCCCAGCGGCCGGGGATTTCCACCAGCGGCGTCTCGTAGCCCGGTACTTTTACCAGGTACGGGCGGTCATCGCCGCGCATGCTGCTGGAGTAGGTCACGCCGGCTTCCACCAGCATGGCCGGGGTCTCGGCCCGCCAGTCGCCGGACGGCGTGCGGAAACCTTCGGCGCGGATGTTCAGGTGCTTCCAGAACACCTCGCGGGATTTGTTCATTACGTCCTTTTGCTGTTCCAGCGTCAGGGCGTAAAAGGATTCGTGTTTGTAGCCGTGGTACGCCACCTCATGCCCGCGCTCGACAATCGCCTGGCATTGCTTCGGCCAGTTTTCCACGACCCAGGCCGGGACGAAAAACGTGGTCGGGATCCGGTATTCGTCGAGCAGATCGAGAATCCGCGGCAGCGCCCGGTAAGGACCATAACCGCCGAAACCGAAGTACTCGGGCTTGCGCCAGATCGAGCCGTTGAGCATCGCATCGCCCGTCGGGCCATCGAGATCGAAGGCCAGGGCGAGGCAGGCTGTGTGCTGGTCGGGCCAGGTGGGTTGTGGCGAGGAGGACATCAGTGGCTCTCCATTTATCTATAGGTAAAACGCAGAACCTGTGGGAGCGGGCTTGCCCGCGATGACGGCAGCACATTCAACATTGATGTCGACTGACATGGCCTCTTCGCGGGCAAGTCTCGCTCCTACAGGGCAAGCATTACTTGCCGGCGTTGATGGTTACGGTTTTGATTGCACCCAGTTCCAGATCCCATTTCTTCAGGATGGTCTGGTAAGTGCCGTCATCCACCATGCTCTGCATCGCCACCTTCACCGCTTCACTCAACTCAGGCTTTTTCTTGCTCACGCCCAGGCCGGTGAACTGCTGGGAGATCGGCAGGCCCACGGTCTTGTACATGTCCTTTTCCTGGGTCTTGAGATACGGCAGGGTTTCGCTGCCCTGCATCGCCGCGTCGATACGGCTCTGACGCAATTGCGCGCGGGCATCGGCCGAGCCTTCGGTGCCGACCACCACGATGGCCGGTTTACCGGCGCCTTCGCAGTGGGCCTTGCTGTATTCAGCAATCTCGGCCGGGAAGGTGGTACGGCGGCTGGTGCCGACTTTTTTGCCGCACAGGTCGGTGATCTCGTTGAAGTCCTTGTTTTTCTGCAAGGTGTAGAACTGCGGGCCGCTGGTGAAGTAGTCGACGAAGGTCACACTGGCCTGGCGTTCGGCCGTGTCGCTCATGCCCGACAGCACGATGTCCACGCGCTTGGTGGTCAGGCCGCTGAGCATTTGCTCGAAGCCGGTTTCCTGCCACTTGATCTTCACGCCGAGACGTTCGGCCAGGGCGTTGCCCAGGTCGAAATCCAGGCCGGTGAGCTTGTTGGTGGCGGTGTCTTTGAAATCCATCGGCGGGTAGTTCGGCACGATCGCTACCACGACCTCGCCTTTTTCCTTGAGGCTGGCTGGAAGCTCAGCGGCGAACGCGAAGCCGGAGGCCATAATGCTTGCGAGTACTGCTGGGATAACGATGTTCTTCATGGTCGTTCTCTTATGAGTGTTGTGAGCGCTAAAGGACGCTTAGGTTCGAACGGCAGAAATGAAGCTTTGGGTGCGCGGGTTTTGCGGACTTATTAGTATTTCTTCGGGGCTTCCAGCCTCCACGATCTGCCCGCCGTCCATGAACACCATGCGGTTGGAAACCTCACGGGCGAAGCCCAGTTCATGGGTGACCACAATCATGGTCATGCCGCTGGTGGCCAAATCGCGCATCACCGACAGCACTTCGCCTACCAGCTCCGGGTCGAGGGCTGACGTGGGTTCGTCGAACAACATCAACTTGGGGCGCATGGCCAACGCACGGGCAATGGCCACACGCTGTTGCTGGCCGCCGGACAATTCCATCGGGTAGCTGTTGCGCTTGTCGGCCAGGCCGACGCGAGCGAGCAATTCCACGGCTTCTTCATGCGCCTCTTTGGGCGAACGCTTGAGCACCTGGCACGGCCCTTCGATGATGTTTTGCAGCACAGTCATGTGCGGGAACAGATTGAAACGCTGGAACACCATGCCGGTGGACAGGCGTTGNCGGGCGATCTGTGATTCGTTCATCTCATGCAGCTTGTTGCCGACAACGCGGTAACCCACCAGTTCGCCGTCGACCCACAGGCCGCCCTTGTCGATTTTTTCCAGCTGGTTCACACAGCGCAACAGCGTGCTTTTACCCGAGCCGGACGGGCCGATGATGCACATCACTTCGCCTTGCTCGACCTCGATATTGATGTCGCGCAGCGCGTGATACTCGTCGTAATACTTGTTCAGGTTGACGGCCTTGACGATGCTTCTCATGGGGCAAATCTCANGAACGCTTGCCGGCGCCGCGAGCGAAACGACGCTCCAGACGGCTTTGACCGAAGGACAGCACGGTGACGGTGGCCAGGTACCAAATGCCGGCCACAATCAGCAGCTCCATGACCCGGGCGTTGGCGTAGTAGATGTTTTGCGCGTTGTGCAACAGCTCCGAATACTGGATCACGCTGGCCAGGCTGGTCATTTTCACCATGCTGATGAACTCGTTACCTACCGGCGGAATGATCACCCGCATGGCCTGCGGCAGAATCACCCTACGCAGCGCTTGCAAGCGCGGCATACCGATCGACTTGGCGGCTTCGTACTGGCCGGTGTCCACCGACAGCAAGCCGGCACGCACCACTTCGGCGGTGTAGGCGCCCTGGTTGATACTGAGGCCGAGCAGGGCGGCCACGAACGGCGTCATCAGGGCGACGGTGTCGATTTNGAACAGACCGGGGATGCCGATGGTGGGAAATATCAGCGCCAGGTTGAACCACAGCAGCAGTTGCAAAATCAGCGGCGTACCGCGAAACAGCCAGGTGTAGGTGATGGCCACATACCGCAGGATCGGGTTGGCCGACATGCGCATGATCGCCGTGATCACCCCGATCACCACACCCAGCGCCATCGCCAGAATCGACATGACGATGGTGTTGACCAGGCCCCACATGATCGCTTGCGAGGTGAGGAACTGGCCGATGTACGACCATTCGATCTTGCCTTCGGCAAAGGCCCGCACCAGGCCGATGATCGCGATAACGATGACGGTGGCGAAGAAAATTCGCCCGTAATAACGACGGGGCACGTGGTGGTACTGGGTGATATCGAACTGGTTTTCCGCCAGTTTTCGCTCCGACTGGAGTCGTTCTGCCTGAGTCTGGCTCATGTTGTTTCTCCGTACACTTGGTAATTCAGGCCAACCACTATCCCTGTGGGAGCGAGCTTGCTCGCGATGGCGGCGTTACATTCAAGATCAATGTTGACTGACCCACCGCTATCGCGAGCAAGCTCGCTCCCACAGGTTTTGTGTTCTGCCTTAAAGGCGGAAACCCTGATAGTTCTCGGTCCACTCTTGCTGCGCCGCTAGTGCAGTTTTCAAACGGCCGATCTGCTCGCGCACCTGTTGCGGCGCGGTGCCGCCCCAGCCACTGCGGGCAGCGATGGCGGCTTCGAGGGTCAGGCTGTCGCGCACTTCCGGTTTGAGACGCGGGTCGATCTCGGCCAGCAGCGCCGGGGACGCTTCCCACAATTCAATGTCGTGTTTCTCACAGGCCTGAACCAACGCGCCGGTGATTTCATGCGCTTCCTTGAACGGCACGCCGCGCACCGCCAACCAGTCGGCGACTTCGGTGGCGAGGGTGAAGCCCAGCGGTGCCTGGCGACGCAGCTCTTCCACCTGCACCTTCATGGTCGCGACCATCCCGGCCATCGCCGGCAGCACCAGCAGCAAGGTGTCGACGCTGTCCANCACNCCGTTCTTGTCTTCGCTCAAGTCGCGGTTGTACGACAGCGGCAGGGATTTCAACGTCGACAACAAGCCAGTGAGGTTGCCNATCAAACGCCCAGCCTTGCCCCGCGCCAGTTCGGCAATGTCCGGGTTCTTTTTCTGCGGCATGATCGAGCTGCCTGTGGCATAGGCATCGTCCAATACAACCCAGCGAAATTGCCGCGACGACCACAGGCAAAACTCTTCGGCGAGGCGGGAAATGTTGATCCCGAGCATGCTGGCGATAAACAGAAACTCGGCGACGTGATCGCGGCTGGCGACGGCGTCGATCGAGTTTTCGCACGGCCCGGTGTAGCCCATTTCCTTGGCCGACTGCTGCGGCAGGCGTGCGATGGCGGAACCGGCCATGGCTGCCGCGCCGAGTGGCGACAGCGAGGTGCGATTGTCCCAGTCCACCAGGCGTTGCACGTCACGCAGCATCGATTGAGCGTGCGCCAACAAGTGGTGGGCAAACACAATCGGTTGCGCCTGCTGCAAGTGAGTGAAGCCTGGGCAAATGCTGTCGACGTGCTGCTCAGCCTGCTCCACCAGCGCTTGCTGCAAGGCCAACACTTCGACGGCCAGGGTGCGCACGTGATCCCGCAGGAACAGGCGCAGGTCGTTGGCGGTCTGGTCGTTGCGTGAACGCCCGGCGCGCAGCTTGCCGCCCAAGGCGCCCAGGCGCTCGGTCAAAACGCGTTCGATAAAGGTGTGGACGTCTTCGTCGTCCAGGGTCGGCGCGATGCTGCCGGCGCGGAAGTCATCACCGATGCGCGTCAAAGCGTCGAGCATGGTCAGGGTTTCCTGCTCGCTCAACAGCCCGGCGCGCTGCAATTCACGGGCATGCGCCTTGGAACCGGCGAGGTCATACGGGGTAAGGCGAAAGTAGCGCTCGGGGCAACGGGACAAGGCCGCCAGGGCTTCGGATGGGCCGCTTTTGAAGCGCGCACCCCAGAGACGGTCGGTGGTTTGAGACATTGTTGTTTTCCTCGTCGGTAAAGCGAACTGAAATCGGT
>NZ_NMOJ01000129.1 GCF_002251635.1 Pseudomonas mandelii | reverse complement strand
CCATGACCCACAGCACCGGCACCCTTTACATCATTTCCGCCCCTTCGGGCGCGGGCAAGAGCAGCCTGGTCAAGGCCCTGACCGACGCTGACGAGCAAATCCGCATCTCGGTCTCGCACACCACCCGCGCCATGCGCCCGGGTGAAGTAAACGGCGTGCACTATCACTTCGTCGAGCGCACCGAGTTCGTGAAGATGATCGAACACGGCGACTTCCTTGAGCGTGCCGAAGTCTTCGGCAACCTCTACGGCACTTCGCAAAGCCATTTGCAGCAGACCCTGGACGAAGGCCACGACCTGATCCTGGAAATCGACTGGCAAGGCGCTGAGCAAGTGCGTCAGTTGATGCCCAAGGCGCGCTCGATCTTCATTCTGCCGCCCTCTCTGGAAGCCTTGCACCAGCGTCTGACCAACCGTGGCCAGGACAGCGACGAGATCATCGAAGGCCGCATGCGTGAAGCCGTCAGCGAAATGAGCCACTACGTCGACTACGACTACCTGATCATCAACGACGATTTCGCCCATGCGCTGAAGGATTTGCAGGCGATTTTCCGTGCCAATCAGCTGCATCAGAAGCGTCAGCAGCAGCGTAACGGAAAACTTTTGGCTGAATTGCTCGGCTAAACAGCCCTTCCCAAAACCGCTGCAAGGGCTTTACATTGGCACTTGNAGCGCGTTCGAGGGCCTGCGAAAAATCAGCGCTTCCCTAAACGCTGGTGATTTTTTAAACTGTTTAGTCCGCTCGCCCAACCGGGCAGCGCGCATCTTGCATTCGCTCCGAGGAATACCATGGCCCGCGTAACCGTTGAAGACTGCCTAGAACACGTGGATAACCGCTTTGAGCTGGTCATGCTCTCTACCAAGCGTGCCCGTCAATTGGCCACTGGCGGCAAAGAGCCCCTGGTCCAATGGGAAAACGACAAGCCTACCGTTGTAGCCCTGCGTGAAATCGCTGAAGGCCTGATGAGCTACGAGTTCATCGCCAACGCCGAAATCGTTGAAGACGAACCGCTGTTTGCAGCGTTCGAGGACGAGTCCAACGAGGCCGTCTAAGCCTATGCCTGGTCGACGTAGCACGGCGCGGGGTCACAGCCAACGGCAGGAGTCANCATGCCGAGCATAGACGCCCTCGCCGATCGCTTATCGGCCTACCTCGGCCCAGACCAGGTCAACCTGGTCCGCCGAGCGTATTTCTACGCCGAACAAGCCCACGACGGCCAACGCCGCCGTAGCGGCGAGGCGTATGTCACGCATCCTCTTGCGGTGGCAAATATTCTGGCCGACATGCACATGGACCATCAGAGCCTGATGGCTGCGATGCTGCATGACGTGATTGAAGACACCGGCATCGCCAAGGAAGCGCTCAGCGCGCAATTTGGCGAAACCGTGGCCGAACTGGTCGACGGGGTCAGCAAACTGACCCAGATGAACTTCGAGACCAAGGCCGAAGCCCAGGCAGAAAATTTCCAGAAGATGGCCATGGCCATGGCCCGCGACATTCGCGTGATCCTGGTCAAGCTCGCCGACCGCCTGCACAACATGCGCACGCTGGAAGTNCTGTCCGGTGAAAAGCGCCGGCGCATCGCCAAGGAAACCCTGGAAATCTACGCGCCCATCGCCAATCGGCTGGGCATGCATGCCATCCGTATCGAATTCGAAGACCTCGGCTTCAAGGCCATGCACCCCATGCGTTCGGCGCGCATCTACCAGGCGGTCAAGCGCGCCCGTGGCAACCGCAAGGAAATCGTCAACAAGATCGAAGAGTCGCTGAGCCATTGCCTGGCGATCGACGAGATTGAAGGCGAGGTCAGCGGCCGGCAGAAACACATCTACGGCATCTACAAGAAAATGCGCGGCAAGCGNCGGGCCTTCAACGAGATCATGGACGTGTATGCGTTCCGGATCATCGTCGACAAGGTCGATACCTGCTACCGCGTGCTGGGCGCTGTACATAATTTGTACAAACCCCTGCCAGGCCGCTTCAAGGACTACATCGCCATTCCCAAGGCCAACGGCTATCAGTCGCTGCATACCACGCTGTTCGGTATGCACGGGGTGCCGATCGAGATCCAGATCCGCACGCGGGAAATGGAAGAAATGGCCAACAACGGGATCGCCGCCCACTGGCTGTACAAATCCAGCGGCGACGAGCAACCCAAAGGCACTCATGCCCGCGCCCGCCAGTGGGTCAAAGGCGTGCTGGAAATGCAGCAACGTGCCGGCAACTCCCTGGAATTTATCGAAAGCGTGAAGATCGACCTGTTCCCGGACGAGGTCTACGTATTCACGCCCAAAGGCCGGATCATGGAGCTGCCCAAAGGCTCCACGGCGGTCGACTTTGCCTACGCGGTGCACACCGACGTCGGCAACAGCTGCATTGCCTGTCGGATCAACCGTCGTCTCGCGCCGCTGTCCGAACCGCTGCAAAGCGGCTCCACGGTCGAGATCGTCAGTGCACCCGGCGCGCGCCCGAACCCGGCCTGGCTCAACTTCGTGGTCACGGGTAAAGCGCGGACACACATCCGCCACGCGCTCAAACTGCAACGCCGCTCCGAATCCATCAGCCTGGGCGAACGCCTGCTGAACAAGGTGCTCAACGGATTCGACAGCTCGCTGGAAAAAGTAGCCGCCGATCGCCTCAAGGCGATGCTCGCCGAATACCGTCTCGAACTGATCGAAGACTTGCTGGAAGACATCGGCCTGGGCAATCGCATGGCCTACGTGGTCGCCCGCCGCCTGCTCGGCGAAGGCGAGCAGTTGCCAAGCCCCGAAGGCCCGCTGGCCATTCGCGGCACCGAAGGCCTGGTGCTCAGCTACGCCAAGTGCTGCACGCCGATCCCGGGCGACCCGATTGTCGGCCACTTGTCTGCCGGCAAAGGCATGGTGGTGCACCTGGACAACTGCCGCAATATCAGCGAAATCCGTCACAACCCCGAAAAATGCATCCAGCTCTCGTGGGCCAAGGATGTCACCGGCGAATTCAACGTCGAGCTGCGGGTGGAGCTGGAGCACCAGCGCGGCCTGATCGCCCTGCTGGCCAGCAGCGTCAACGCGGCCGACGGCAATATCGAGAAAATCAGCATGGATGAACGCGATGGTCGCATCAGCGTGGTCCAACTGGTGGTCAGCGTGCACGACCGCGTGCACCTGGCCCGCGTGATCAAGAAACTGCGCGCCCTGACGGGAGTGATCCGCATCACCCGCATGCGTGCATAGCCGTTCTCTTACAAGGAGTCACTCATGACCAAGACTGTTATCACCAGCGACAAGGCCCCGGCCGCCATCGGTACTTACTCCCAGGCGATCAAGGCGGGCAACACCGTCTACATGTCCGGCCAGATCCCGCTGGACCCAAAGACCATGGAACTGGTTGAAGGCTTCGAAGCACAAACCGTACAAGTCTTCGAAAACCTCAAGTCCGTGGCCGAAGCCGCTGGCGGTTCGTTCAAGGACATCGTCAAGCTGAACATCTTCCTCACCGACCTGAGCCATTTCGCCAAGGTCAACGAGATCATGGGCAAGTACTTTGACCAGCCGTACCCAGCCCGCGCCGCAATCGGCGTTGCTGCCTTGCCTAAAGGCGCACAGGTTGAGATGGACGCGATTCTGGTCATCGAGTAAAACACCCGGCGCAGCCNCCCAAGGTTGCGCCGACTTCGTTTCTGAAAGGATTCCACCATGCGCCATGCGCTAGCTCTCTCGCTGGTCGCCCTACTCTTGGGCGGTTGTGCCAGCAACCCTGCCGATCGTGACATCAGCGGCACCTGGATCAATCAGGTGGCGATCGACGCTGCGTCCAAAGGCGGCCCCCTGCGTGAAGCGCTCCAGGCTTATGGCCCGAACCTGGAATGGGACGTCAACACGAAGGCCGCCCAGGCCCGCTACACCAATGGTTTTGAAAACGTCGACGGCAAGTTGCTGGGCGAAGAGTCCGGCGCCTGGAAAGTCGACTTTTATGGCAGCTCCGCCAGCGAACTGAAGCGTGACGGCAAGCAACTGAGCCAGGCTGCCAGCGAAAACGAGCCGGAGCAGGTCTTTGACCGTGCGCTGATTCCGGTGCCGGATGGCGCACCGATTGGCGCGAGCTTCGAACGCGCGCTGTACACCGCCTACATGGGCGGCAGCTGGAAAATTGTCAGCGGTCCGGGCGAAGGCAATACCGTGCAATTCCAGGCCGATGGCCAGGTTGCCGGTTTGCCGGGGGCCGATCGTTATGCCCTGTGCCTGGCGGGCGATTGCGCGTCGATGAGCGGCGGCAATGACAATATGTGGCTGCAAGTGAACGGCCAGGGCAATACCTGGATCTTTGCGCGCAAGGGCAAGGAACTGGAGATTGTGCAGGCGGTGAACACGGCTCAGGCGGATGAAATGCCTCAGTTCACGCCGGGTGATCGCAAGTGGTTACTGGAAAAGCAGTAACCCGGCCCTAGAGCCAACAGATAACCCTGTGGGAGCGGGCTTGCCCGCGATGGCGGTGTAACAGTCAACCAGGATGTTGAATGTTATGGCCTCATCGCGGGCAAGCCCGCTCCCACAGTTGTTTTAGGGAGTATGGAAGTCAGCAACGGCCTTCGAGAATCGCGGCGTAGCCTTCGCGATAGCTTGGGTACTTCGGCGTCCAGCCTAGGGCCTTCGCCCTGGCATTGCTGCATTGCTTGCTACCAGCCCGCCGTACACTCGCGTCATCCGCCCACTCGGTCACGCCCAGGTACTCACGCAACCAGGCCACTACTTCGGCCAAGGGCGCAGGTGCATCGTCAACACCAATGTAGATGTCATCCAACGCCAACCCGCGTCGATCCGCTTCAAGCAAAAACGCCATCAACCCAGCCGCGTCGTCGGCGTGGATGCGGTTGCCGTAAAGCGGCGGGTCAACCGCCACGCGATAGCCTTGGCGCACCTGGGTCAACAGCCATTCGCGGCCGGGACCATAGATCCCGGTCAACCGCACGATACTCGCCGCAATACCGCTGTTGAGGGCCACTTGCTCGGCCTCCAGCATCACCTGGCCCGAATANCCTTCGGCAATGGTCGGCGAAGTCTCGTCGACCCACTCGCCACTCTGCTGGCCATAAACACTGCTGCTGGAAACAAACAGCAGGCGGTTCGGCACCTGCCCGTAGTCGTTCAGCCACTCCAGCACATGCTGCAAGCCCTGCACATAAGCGGCGCGATAACCGGCTTCATCGTGATCGGTAGCGGCCGCGCAATACACGAGGTAATCCACCGCACCGATGGGCCACGTCTCAGGACAGTCCTTATTGAACAAGTCGCCGGCAACGCCGATTACCCCCTCGGGCAGGCGTGAAACGTCACGCCTCAGGCCATGAACTTCCCACCCGGAAGCCACCAATTGCGTGGCCAGACGACTGCCGACATCACCACAGCCGGCGATCAAAACAGAAGGCGCAGACATCAGAAAACTCCCATCAGAAAGGCAAAGACTAGCGCCGACAATGGACGAGCGGCTAGCAATGAAGGAAAAAAAGATACTCTATTACTTTTGTTAACAAGAATTACTTGCAATAATGCACGCCACTTTTGTTCTCGGCCTTACGAGGCCTGGAAGAACATTCTCCCTATTTTTCTCTCAGGTCCGGCCAGCATGACACGCAATCAATTCCCCGCTTCGCCAACCAAACGACCTCGCGCCTGGAGCGCAGTGGCTGCCCTGCTGCTCAGCCTGATGCTGGCACCGACCGCTGCTTTCGCTGACGCACAGGCGCCAGCCACTCCGGCTACTCCGGCCGCCGCTGCTCCAGCCCCGGCTGACCATGCCGCCCCCGCCGTAGCGCCAGGCGCAACCGACCCGGCCCAGGCAGTAGACGCCGAAGACGTTCCTGAAGTCCTCGAAGCCGACAACACCTTGGGCATGGCCCACGACCTGTCACCNTGGGGCATGTACCAAAACGCCGACATCGTGGTGAAAGCCGTGATGATCGGCCTGGCCATCGCTTCGATCATTACCTGGACCATCTGGATCGCCAAGGGCTTCGAGCTGCTGGGCGCCAAGCGCCGCCTGCGCACTGAAATCGTCCACCTGAAAAAGGCCACCACCCTCAAGCAAGCCAGCGAAACCGCGACCAAAAAGGGCACCCTGGCCAACCTGCTGGTACAGGACGCGCTGGAAGAAATGCGCCTGTCGGCCAACACCCGCGAAAAAGAAGGCATCAAGGAACGCGTCAGCTTCCGCCTGGAGCGGCTGGTTGCAGCCTGTGGCCGTAACATGAGCAGCGGCACCGGCGTACTGGCCACCATTGGCTCCACCGCGCCTTTCGTCGGCCTGTTCGGTACCGTGTGGGGTATCATGAACAGCTTCATCGGCATCGCCAAAACCCAGACCACCAACCTCGCCGTCGTTGCCCCCGGCATCGCCGAAGCCCTGCTGGCAACGGCCCTGGGCCTGGTTGCCGCGATTCCTGCGGTGGTGATCTACAACGTCTTTGCCCGTTCGATTGCCGGCTACAAGGCCCAGGTATCGGACGCATCGGCAGAAGTCCTGCTGCTGGTCAGCCGCGACCTCGATCACCTGCCTACCGCCGAGCGCTCTGCGCAACCCCACGTGGTCAAAGTAGGGTAATCAGCCATGGGCTTGCATTTGAATCAAGGCG
>NZ_NMOJ01000128.1 GCF_002251635.1 Pseudomonas mandelii | reverse complement strand
AGACGACGAACTCGTCGAGAACCACGAAATCAACGTCACGCCGTTTATCGACGTGATGCTGGTGCTGCTGATCATCTTCATGGTGGCGGCACCGCTGGCCACCGTGGACATCAAGGTCGACCTGCCCGCGTCCAGCGCAAAACCTGCGCCGCGGCCGGAAAAACCGATTTTCCTCAGCGTCAAGGCTGACCAGCGCCTGTACCTCGGCGAAGAAGAAGTGAAGGCCGAAGCACTCGGCGCCACCCTCGACGCCAGGACCCAAGGCAAGAAAGACACGACGATATTCTTCCAGGCCGACAAGGGCGTGGACTACGGCGACCTGATGAGCGTGATGGATGCCCTGCGGGCAGCCGGCTACCTCAAGGTAGGCCTGGTCGGACTTGAGACGGCAGCCAAGAAATGATCACGACGCGCCACAAGCTGACGCGTTATAGCGCGAGCCTGGCCGTGGTGCTGGGCGTCCATGCACTGGCCATTGCGCTGGCGCTGAACTGGACGTCGCGCCCACCGATCGAGCTGCCTCCGCAGGCGATGATGGTCGAGTTGGCACCGGTTCCGGCCCCGCCACCGCCAGCACCGCCGAAGGTGATAACGCCGCCACAGCCACCGGCCCCGGTAGAAGAACTGCCGATCCCGAAACTGGCCGAAGTGCCGAAGGCCGAGATCGTTGTGCCGAAGCCGGTCAAACCCAAGCCGAAGCCGCAACCGCCCAAGCCTGTGGAGAAAAAACCGGAGCCGCCGAAGGAGAAGCCGTCCGAGGAGAAGCCTAGCGACGCGCAACCGACCCAGGCACCGACGGAGAAGTCCGCGCAACCGGCACCGGGTCCATCGCCGGCGCAACAGGCGGCCAAGGCCAGCTGGGAAGGCACTTTGCTTGCGCACTTGGGCAAGTACAAAAAGTACCCGGCGAGCGCACAGAATCGGGGCAAGCAAGGCACCAACCGCCTGCGCTTCATCGTTGATGGCGAAGGTAATGTGTTGTCGTACGAACTGGTGGGCCGTTCAGGCGTTGCCGATCTGGACCGGGCCACCCTGGAAATGATCCGCCTCGCCCAACCGCTGCCCAAGCCACCGGCCGACATGCTGACCAATGGCACGATTGAAATCACGGCGCCGTTCCTCTACTCACTGGAAAAACGCCGCCGCTAAACACAACGCAAACCCAATGTGGGAGCGAGCTTGCTCGCGAAAGCGGTGTGACAGTCGCCATCAACTTTGACTGACACACCCTATTCGCGAGCAAGCCCGCTCCCACAAGGTTATCCACCAGCCGGAAGACTCCAGCCATAAAGGCACCGAAAGGTGCCTTTTGCATATCCGCCAGCGGCAAACCGGCATTACCCAGTGTCACTCAGCACACTCAGTCTGATAACGTGCGTCTATCGATTGCAGCCGGTATGCTTGGCGCGCAACTTCATGGACGCCCGCTATGACTCTTACAGAATTACGCTACATCGTGACCCTCGCCCAAGAACAGCACTTCGGCCATGCGGCCGAGCGTTGCCATGTCAGCCAGCCGACGCTGTCGGTGGGCGTGAAAAAGCTTGAAGACGAACTCGGTGTGCTGATTTTTGAGCGCAGCAAGAGTGCCGTGCGCCTGACCCCGGTCGGCGAAGGCATCGTTGCCCAGGCGCAGAAAGTGCTGGAGCAGGCCCAAGGCATTCGTGAACTGGCCCAGGCTGGCAAAAACCAGCTGACCGCTCCGCTGAAAGTCGGCGCNATCTATACCGTCGGCCCGTACCTGTTCCCGCACCTGATCCCGCAACTGCACCGCGTTGCGCCGCAGATGCCGCTGTATATCGAAGAAAACTTCACTCACGTACTGCGCGACAAACTGCGCAACGGCGAGCTGGACGCGATCATCATCGCCCTGCCGTTCAACGAGGCAGACGTGTTGACCCTGCCGCTCTACGACGAGCCGTTCTATGTATTGATGCCGGCCTCACACCCGTGGACACAGAAAGACACCATCGACGCCGGCCTGCTCAACGACAAGAGCTTGCTGCTGCTCGGTGAAGGCCACTGCTTCCGCGACCAGGTACTGGAAGCCTGCCCGACCCTGACCAAGGGCAACGACGGCGCCAAGCACACCACCGTGGAATCCAGCTCCCTGGAAACCATTCGGCACATGGTGGCTTCCGGCCTGGGCATCTCGATCCTGCCGCTGTCGGCAGTGGACAGCCATCACTACGCCCCTGGCGTGATCGCTGTGCGCCCGCTCACGCCGCCCGTGCCGTTCCGTACCGTGGCCATTGCCTGGCGTGCCAGCTTCCCGCGGCCCAAGGCCATTGAGATCCTCGCCGACTCGATTCGCCTGTGCTCGGTGGCCAAGCCGCCGGTGCCGGTGGTTGCAGCGTAAGTTGCTGTCATGACCGAGTTGTCGCAAGTGTCGGTCACGGCACTCAAGGGTGTCGGTGAAGCCATGGCCGAGAAGTTGGCCAAGGTCGGCCTGGAGAACCTCCAGGACGTGCTGTTTCACCTGCCCCTGCGTTATCAGGACCGCACACGTGTGGTGCCCATCGGCCATTTGCGACCTGGGCAAGACGCCGTGATCGAAGGCACCGTCAGCGGCGCCGACGTGGTCATGGGGCGTCGCCGCAGCCTCGTCGTGCGTCTGCAGGACGGCACCGGCGGGCTCAGCCTGCGCTTTTACCATTTCAGCAACGCCCAGAAAGAAGGCCTCAAACGCGGCACACGGATTCGCTGTTACGGTGAAGCCCGGCCTGGCGCCTCGGGCCTGGAAATCTATCACCCGGAGTACCGCGCTATCACCGGCGACGAGCCGCCTCCGGTCGATACCACGCTCACGCCGATCTACCCGCTGACCGAAGGCCTGACACAGCAACGCCTGCGCCAACTGTGCATGCAGACCCTGACCCTGCTCGGCCCGAAAAGCCTGCCCGACTGGCTGCCTCTGGAACTGGCCCGCGACTATCAACTGGCGCCGCTGGACGATGCGATTCGCTACCTGCACAACCCGCCAGCCGATGCCGATGTCGACGAACTCGCGCTCGGTCATCATTGGGCACAACACCGCCTGGCCTTCGAAGAACTGCTGACCCATCAACTGTCTCAGCAGCGCCTGCGCGAAAGCATGCGTTCCCTGCGCGCGCCAGCGATGCCGAAAGCCACGCGCCTGCCGGCGCAATACCTGGCCAACCTCGGCTTTGCGCCAACGGGCGCCCAGCAACGTGTGGGCAATGAAATTGCCTATGACCTCAGCCAGCACGAACCGATGCTGCGGCTGATCCAGGGCGATGTGGGCGCGGGCAAGACCGTGGTCGCCGCCCTCGCCGCCTTGCAAGCATTGGAAGCCGGTTACCAAGTGGCGCTGATGGCGCCCACCGAGATCCTCGCCGAACAACATTTCATCACCTTCAAGCGCTGGCTCGAACCGCTGGGCCTGGAAGTGGCGTGGCTGGCGGGCAAGCTCAAGGGCAAGGTCCGCGCGGCGGCACTGGAACAGATCGCCGGTGGTGCACCGATGGTGGTGGGCACCCACGCGTTGTTCCAGGACGAAGTGCAGTTCAAGAACCTCGCACTGGTGATTATCGACGAACAGCATCGTTTCGGCGTGCAGCAGCGCCTGGCATTGCGCCAGAAAGGTGTGGGTGGGCGCATGAACCCGCACCAACTGATCATGACCGCCACGCCGATTCCGCGGACGCTGGCCATGAGCGCCTACGCCGACCTCGACACTTCGATCCTCGACGAATTGCCGCCCGGCCGAACCCCGGTCAACACCGTGCTGGTCACCGACACGCGGCGTGTGGAAGTGATTGAGCGCGTGCGCGGCGCCTGCGCCGAAGGGCGTCAGGCCTACTGGGTGTGCACGCTGATTGAAGAGTCCGAAGAACTGACCTGCCAGGCCGCCGAAACCACCTATGAAGACCTCACCAGTGCCTTGGGCGAGCTCAAGGTCGGGCTGATCCACGGCCGCATGAAGCCTGCGGAAAAAGCCGCCGTGATGGCCGAATTCAAGGCCGGCAACCTGCAACTGCTGGTGGCCACCACCGTGATCGAGGTCGGTGTGGACGTGCCCAACGCCAGCCTGATGATTATCGAAAACCCCGAGCGCCTGGGNCTCGCCCAACTGCACCAGTTACGCGGCCGTGTCGGTCGAGGCAGCGCCGCCAGCCATTGCGTGCTGCTCTACCACCCGCCGCTGTCACAGATCGGCCGTCAGCGCCTGGGCATCATGCGCGAAACCAACGACGGTTTTATCATCGCCGAAAAAGACCTTGAACTGCGCGGCCCCGGCGAAATGCTCGGCACCCGCCAGACCGGCCTGCTGCAATTCAAGGTCGCCGACCTGATGCGCGACGCCGACCTCTTGCCCGCCGTGCGTGATGCGGCGCAAGCGCTGCTTGAGCGCTGGCCGGATAACGTCAGCCCACTGCTAGACCGCTGGCTGCGCCATGGGCAGCAATACGGCCAAGTGTGAGCACCGTCGCAGTTTGTGGACGATGCTTTTAAACAAGCTGGTTATACTCCTGCAATTGTTTGAATACGGATACAGACCATGACTGAAGCTGCCCTCGCCCCGGAACCCCTGCACGCTCCGTCTGTTATTCGGCTGCTGCTGGGCAAATTGGGCATTGCCTACGAAGAAATGCTCGATCACCACGGCCTCAACGCCTCGCGCAAAGTGCAGGCGGTGCTGGTGGAAGACGCCGTCGGCGCGCTCATGGTGTTGTTCCCGCAAAGCCAGTTGCTTGACCTCAACCGTCTCGCCGAACTGACCGGCCGCCGCCTCACCGCCGTGCCCACCGAACGCCTGGTGAAAATGCTTGGTAAGCACAGCTTGAGCCTGTTGCCCGGCCTGCCGGCGCTGACCAGTTCGCCGTGCCTGTACGAAGAAAGCCTGCTGCGCGAACCGAAGTTGCTGATCAACTCGGGCGAGCCGGGCCTGCTGCTGGAAATCACCAGCGAAGATTTCAAGAGCATGCTGACAAAGGCCAGCGCCGCCAACTTCGGCGAACCGTTGAGTAACATCCGCCCCAACCTCGACCGCCCCAATGATGACCGCGAGGAAATCACCCAGGCGATGCAGGCCTTCACCGCTCGCCGAATCCAGCAGCGCCTGGAAGCAACTATCGAGATTCCACCCCTCGCCGACACGGCGCAGAAGATTATCAAGCTACGTGTCGACCCCAACGCCACCATCGACGACATCACCGGCGTCGTCGAAACCGACCCGGCGCTGGCCGCGCAAGTCGTGAGCTGGGCCGCGTCGCCGTACTATGCCTCGCCGGGCAAGATTCGTTCAGTGGAAGACGCCATTGTGCGCGTGCTCGGCTTTGATCTGGTGATCAACCTGGCACTGGGCCTGGCCTTGGGCAAAACCCTGAGCCTGCCGAAAGACCACCCGCACCAGGCCACGCCGTACTGGCACCAGTCGATCTACACCGCCGCCGTAATCGAAGGCCTGACCCGCGCCATGCCCCGCGCCCAGCGCCCGGAAGCCGGCCTGACTTACCTGGCCGGCTTGCTGCACAACTTCGGTTATCTGCTGCTGGCCCANGTGTTNCCACCGCACTTTTCGCTGATCTGCCGTCACCTCGAGGTCAACCCGCACCTGTGCCACAGCTATGTCGAGCAACACTTGCTGGGCATCAGCCGCGAGCAGATCGGCGCCTGGTTGATGCGCTATTGGGACATGCCGGACGAGCTGGCCACCGCGCTGCGCTTCCAGCACGACCCGCACTACGACGGCGACTACGCGGAATACCCGAACCTCGTCTGCCTGGCCGTGCGTTTGCTGCGTGGACGCGGCATCGGTTCCGGCCCGGATGAAGACATCCCCGAAGCCCTGCTGGAGCGCGTCGGCCTGAGCCGCGACAAAGCCAACGACGTGGTCACCAAAGTGCTTGAAGCCGAAGTCCTGCTGCGCGAACTCGCGTCGCAATTCAGCCAGGCCTAAAAGCATCGCGGGCAAGCCACGCTCCCACAGGATCTACGCAATCCCTGAGGGAGCGGGCTTGCCCGCGAAGAATCCAACTCGGTCTATCTGAGCTTCTCAAACCAAGTAGCGCGCAACAAACCCGCCAAAACGCTTATGCCACGGGGTGGAGTCGCGCCAGAGGTGGCCACACAGTACGATTCGGCCATCCGCCATGATCGCCATGTCCTGTACGGATTCATAAACATACTCAAGGTCGAAAACGACCCAGCCCCGAAGATTAAACGTCGGATCCAGGGTGCCGTCAGAGAGATACCGCGCAGTCACCCCTACCAATTGCTCCCAAACAGAGCCATCACCGCGGTTGCCGGCGACTACAATCGCTCCGTTTGCCTGCCAGGAACATCGATTCCAAGCCAGACCTTCAGGCAGCATGTCCGAATATAACGGCATTCCCCTGTTAAAGACCCGATTGAAAGATCCGCTGGAGTTCAGGACGACGATCATCCCGTATCGCAAACTGCCACGCCGCACATCACCAACCGCAACGATCCCCCCATCACTTTCTCTAACAGAGATTGCATTCATAAAAAACAATCGATAAGCGGGATCAGAAATGGTTACCGGAACACCTTCATTAAAGCTGGCATCCACCTGACCCTCGGCGTCGAACCGCAAGACATACCCGCCTCTGGAGTTATCCGAATCATTGGCGTAGTAACCAGAGACCAATACTTTTCCATCTACCTGCACGGCAATAGCGTCGACCTGATTCCGATTATGCGCCACGCCTGGAAGCTCAACGATTGCGGAGCCAACACCATTAAAAGTTTTATCGGTAGTGCCGTCTGAATTAAGTCTTAGTACAAGCCCTTTCGAAATACCGGGGCCAGGCGAAATGCTAGCAGCAAAGAAGATTTTACCGTTTGACTGTGCAACTGCGGAGTAGCCGGAATTGCCCGCCCGCTGAGGTTCCACTTCGGCCCCCTTCTCGCCATCCCGATGCAAAATATCCGCCTTCACCCTCAACTGCTCGGGATTGCCAATTTCGTTGTAAGGAATGAAACGCCCACCACGAGCACCGAACGACTCTTCCAGAGTGCCATCCTGGCGCTGCCGTACAAACGCCAATCCGTCAGAATTTTTTGAGGTGTATTGGCCGTAAGTCACCCATCCCCCATCAGATAAAGGAATGAGCCCGAATATGGGATACACATAGGTATCCTCGAAGATCACGCGCACCACGCCGTTTTGTTCAACGCCAAATGTAGTGTCAAGCGCTCCATTCTCATTTAGACGCGCTACTGTAAACGAGCGCTCTCCCACGTATGGTTCGACGGCAATAAGCAACTTGCCCTCAGGTAGTGCGAGAATGGCCGACGAAATGGCCCCGGTAGTGCCAATCGGCACAGTTATTGAACCTTGATCACCAAACTCCGGGTCTAGACTCCCCGCGCTTTTCTTTACTTGTCGCTGATTCATGATTTTGCCCTACCAATATTTGAGTGAAGGTCCTTAATGGACTTCTCACATCAGTAGAGCAGTCAGTGGCACCCTCAAACACCTGTCATAAATAACAGTATTGCTGTCTTTGAGAGACACTCTTATGACGCACGGAGCCAATGTGTCGCAATTCAGCCAGGCCTAAAAGCATCGCGGGCAAGCCACGCTCCCACAGGATCTACGCAATCCCTGAGGGAGCGGGCTTGCCCGCGAAGAATCCCCCGCCGATCCACCTGAATCACCACAACCCCTTGTGGGAGCGAGCCTGCTCGTGATGAATCCAACCCGGTCTACCTAAAAGACTTCATACCTTCGCAAATAACAATGCGTCCATCAGCCATTAATGCCATGTCCAAAGCGTGCTCAAACCCTTTCTCACCGTCAAAAACAGCAAAGCCTTTACCGGCATTGAATGTCATGTCCAATGAGCCGTCAGAAAGATAACGCGCCGTCACCACTGCCATCTCCTCAGAGACGAAGCCTTGCCCGGTGCTTCCGGTGACACTGATTGATCCATTGGCGTGCAACGCACAGCGCGCCCAATCCTGCCCCTGCGGCACCAACTCAGAAAAAAGGGCCCGTCCGTTGTTAAAAGGAAGATTGTAGGACCCACTCTTGTTTAAAACGACGATCACCCCGTTTTGAACGTCCTTCCCTCGCGAATTCCCCACCGCAACAATCCTGCCGTCACTTTCTCTAACCGTGATGGCGCTCAACATCATCCAGCGAGGACTCGGAATGGTCACCGCAAGGCCGCCATTAAACGTGCGGTCTACTTGTCCCAGTGAGTTGAAGCAAGTTACGAAGGCTCCCATGGATTCGTCCTGTTTCACGTACATGCCAGTCACCAATATCTGGCCGTCCGCCTGAACCGCAACACCTTCGGCACCGCTCCATTCATGCTCGACACCTGGGAGTTCGACAATCGCGAAGCCAGTCCCGGCAAACGTCAGATCGGGCGAGCCGTCTGAATTACGCCGCAGCACAATTCCCTTCGGTTTTCCGGAAGTGTTGATAACGGAACTGACCAGCACGATCTTGCCATCCGACTGCTCAACCACAGAGACTCCGCTGTTGCCAGAGACCCGGGAGCGTCCTGCCGACGTCTTTTCGCCATGGCGGCCAGCAACCTCCAGCGTCACCCCACTGTGCTGGGGACTACCCAAATCATCATAAGGAATGAAGAGTTTTCCATCGCCATTCAAGGACGTATCCAGTCGGCCATCCTGAAACTGCCGCACGATGAGCAAACCGCCACCGCTGAACGATATGTATTGGCCAACGATCAGCCACCCACCATTAGCCAGAGGCGTGAGCCCGAATACATAGATGTCACTATCTTCGAAAGGCACTTCAACAAAGCCACGCTGCGCAGTGCCAAATGAGCGATCCAGCGTCCCGTCTTCATTCAGCCGCGCAACTATGACCGGAACGTTGAACGCTGTAGGCCTCATGGCAACAAGCGTTTTGTTGTCATCCAATGGGAGAACCGCATCGGGGAATCCGTACACTTCAGAGAGCGGAAAGTCCAAAACACCAGAACCGTTAAATGTCGGATCGAGGCTTCCTGAGTTGGCTGGTTTCAGCTGGTTCATGATCTTGCTCCATCAAGGTGAGTGGAATCCGCTATGGACCTCCCTCCCCGAGTAGAGCATTCACGGTCACCCTACCGATCCACCTGAATCACCACAACCCCTTGTGGGAGCGAGCCTGCTCGTGATGAATCCAACCCGGTCTACCTAAAAGACTTCATACCTTGGCTTTAGCCTTAGCCTTGCGCGGCTTCAAATACTTGGTCAACCCCTGAAACCAGATCACCAGCGCCGGGTTGCCCTTGATCTGGATCGACTTGTCCTGAATCCCCGTCATGAACGCCAGTTGCTTGTTCTTCGCCTGCATCGTGGCGAAGCCGTAGGCCGCATCTTTAAACGCAATCGCAAACGCCGGCTCGGCATACACGCCCGATTTGCTGGTAATGCGCTGATCCTTCACAAAGAAATGCCGCGCCACTTTCCCGTCCAGGGTCTGTAGCTGGAACACCAATTCCTTGTCACCCAACTGCTGCTGAAACGCAGGATTAGTCCGACTGGCCTTACCCATCAACAAACCCAGCATCCACAGTAGAAAACGAAATTTCATGCGCACAGCCTCAAGAGAAAAGTGAACGGCCGGCGCAGTGTAGCGGCTTCAAGCGAGAACGCCACTGTTGTGCAGCGATAGAAGAAGATACGGTGGTTTTTGACGCTGATGACTACCAAGTCATTGACGAAACGAGGGTGTTTAAAAGCGTGAAGATTTTGATGTTTCTACGCTCGACGCCATCGGATATTTCCTTCAACACGTGGTGCTGTTCGTGAACTAGGCAGGGTTTGGCTTCATCGATAGGCTTTGTTCGTCGCCGCAAAATCGGTGACACGGACGTGCAAGTCCGGCGGGATACACAATGGTTATGGCAATTCATCGAGCATTTTCCTATGCTCGCGAACCGTTATGGCAGTTGTGTATGGGAGACCTTCGGGTCTGCCGGGTATCCCGCCGGTCTTGCACACCTATGCACAGCTGCCACCTCTTTCGAAGTGCAAGCGAAACGGTGTCGGCTCCATAATTACGGGATAACACTTATGATCAAGCCAACACCCAATCCACCACAAAACGAAGCCACATCCCCCTACGAATCCCTCGATTCGAAGAAACTCCACGAAGCCGCCGAACGCGCCCTCAACCACCATTTCGCCCCACCACCCGGCGATAAACCCAAGCCTCGCAAAGGCAACCTCTTCGCCGTCTCCCCCGACATCGACACCGAAGCCCTCCTGGCCAACGCCTCGGAAGACCTGCTGTCCATCAGCGCCATCGCCGCCAACCTGGCCGACGACGTGGACGGTGCACGACGTTCCCTAGCCTTGGCGCTTAGCAGATTGGCGGATGGGGTTCGGTTGTTGGTGGAGCGAGCGCTGGACCACATTGATTCGCCGAATCCGGCGGAGCATCGGACCAAGGTGTAGCGCACGAAAAAGGGCGGCTCTTTCAGAGCCGCCCTTTTATCGTTTTGCAGTTACACGTTCTTTTCAGAAGACTTCAAGTTGCTGGCCTGATCGGCCACCAAGTCGAGCCAGCCACCGGGCTTGTATCACCATACATCTACGCATACAAGTGCCGCACTTTCAGAATGGACTCTCCAGATGCCCTTTGCCTTACCGCGCTCTACCATTATCCACGCCATGATGCTGGCCAGTATGGCCTTTACCACAGTTGCTGCCGCCAACAGTTTCGACTGCGCCAATGCCGCTACACCTACAGAAAAAGCAATCTGTACTGACCCATACACGCTTGGACTGGATAGTAAATTGGGGCAGGCATGGAAAACGGCAAAGGCGACAGTGAAGGACACGGTGACACTGAAGGCTGATCAACGCGAATGGATTGAACACCGCGACCACTGCGCTACCGACTTTCATTGCTTGCGACACAGTTATTTGACGCGGATTGTAGCGCTCCAACACGCAGGCAAACCTTTCAACTGGAAAGGGACTTGGCGACGTATCCCTGATGGGCGATTCGACAGCGCCGAATGGAAGATAAGCGGGCGCGCGCCAAAATTCGATTTCACAGTAAAAGCGGCTAATAAAATGGGCTCAGGAACGTTGACTGATACGTTCAACCTGGAAGGCTCCCAAGGTATTTATCGCAGCGAAGATTGCACGTTACTGATGACACCAAGCACCGGCCTCCTTTACGTCATCCAAGTGGGTGAATGCCGAGGAACTGACGCATCCTTCGGTGGACGTTATGTCGCATCCGAACAGCCACTAAGTATGAACTATGACCTGCTGTCCCTGGGACTAGTCCGCACGCAAGAAGAAGACGACGCAGCTCGGCAATTGCTTAAGGATGACTATCAAACCATTCTGGATGCCAGTGACTCGTTTTACTACGTAGACGAGTCAGCCGCAGACAACCTGGGGGCTCAAGTCGCCAAAATTCGAGTATTGGGGCTTCCGCCTCCCAACGCTGCACTACTCATGCGTGGGCGCGACGCTCAACTTTGGGTCGCGGTGCTGGTCAGCGATCAGAAGCAGAACTACCGTGTGCGCTACTACACTAACGTGCCGGGCTGGAAAGGACGTTTGCCAGGTCCGATTGAACGCTGGTATGCCGAACAATTCGATTGGCGCAAGGCGCCGCTGGACTACATGCCGTAGGCGCCAAAGGAAAGGGGACGTATTGTCCCCTTTTCCATCTAATATCAGACAACAAAGGGGACAGATTTATTTATCGAAAGCTAAACCTACTTTCCAAATAAATCCGTCCCTTTTTTGCTTCGTCCCATTTTTTCTTTTTGCTCTAAACTATTTCGACTCACCTTCGTACTGCTTCGTTTCTGGATTAAAACGCCATAGATGAGGCGTGGTTAGAGCTTCGTCTCCCTTGTACTTCACATTACCCCTACTATCCCTATCGTAGGAAAAAATCTGTATATCTTTAAACGAACCATCCCCACTTGAACTATCAAGCACCTTCACATCCGCAAAATAATCTCCGCCGACGGACCTAAGAAAACCACGACACTGAACTAAAAAACTGTATGTTAAATCTTTACTTGACCCTGCACTATCATACGAAACAAATATAGAATCCTTAACTCCATCCCCATTTAAATCTTCGCCATATACGACCCGACCTTCTTGCACCGAAAATTTTGGTCCATCTACTCTTGAAAGAGTGGCTACTGAACTACCATCCTCGGACCACTGCGATACAAAGTACTTAACCCCGTCCCTGGGGAAACAAACATCTACTGGGGCAGCACTAACTACTGGAGCAAGAAACATCAGTGCAAGTGCGAATTTCATATCAACTCTCCAGAACAAATGTATTTCGGCCAGTTCTTACAGCCCCTTGAGCTTCGCTAGCACCATGACCGATGCTGCCTGTGATTGTATCGTTCAACAAGGCAAGAGCTGTCAGTAATTTAGCGGTCAAGGCCGACTCATGAGCGTCCCCCCAACTGGTCACCGGAAGACTCCAGTTAACTCCAGTGGAGCCAGTTATCGTATTTTGAAGAACAGGTGAAACCTTATCATTGCCGTCAAAAACCACATGCGCAGGTCGATAAACATGCCATCGAAGAAGTATTGCTACTGACTTCTCGGAAGTATAAATTTTCCCTAGAGTACTATTCACAGTCGTTCCCC
The DNA here is from genome assembly GCF_002251635.1 of Pseudomonas mandelii. GTDB lineage: Bacteria > Pseudomonadota > Gammaproteobacteria > Pseudomonadales > Pseudomonadaceae > Aquipseudomonas > Aquipseudomonas mandelii_B. Next base: position 55,745 of record NZ_NMOJ01000128.1, on the reverse strand, counting down.
CAACTTGAAAACTTACCTCCCTACTCAGCATTTCCTTCAGTCTAGTTTTTGCCATTGACCACATTGCGGCTCTGTAGCTTGGAATAGTACGACCTGCCATACTCATTCGATAAAACCAATGCCAAGTCTTTAGATAGTGCGCTTCTTCTTTAGACTTAAGCAAGTCATTAAACTCACTATCAGCGTGCGTCTGCTGCGAAGGAATATGCGTATCGTTTGCGAGCCTCACCCAACCTGCATAGGTTCTAGTGTCTTCATTGTACAGCCTAGAATCACCCCAATCATACTTAGGATATAAACCAAACCCGCCAAACACCTTATTGAAAGCATCAATGTTTTGATTCTTAAGATATGCAATAAACCCTACCAGCTCACCTTTCTTGTACTCCCCATTGTCGTATAACCCCATCGTCCAATGGCAAGGCCCCGCAGAAATCAAAGCATTATCCCAAGCATTGAGAACGTCGAACCGACCGAAACATTCTGCTTCAGCTACCACCCTGATGGTCCGATATGTAGATAATGAAGGGGTATTTGTTTGTGCCGGATTTACAGCTGCCCCCGTAATATTTTGAACGGTCATGACAGTCTCAGGCGACCAGCTATGTCCTTTTGTGGCATTCGGCCCGCCGTAGGATCCAGATTGATAATAGCCTACCGACTGATACTGTGTTTGATCTCGTCCCTCTGGAAAAGAAAAGTGATTACTAAAATCCCTAACCATAATTCTCGGAGCTCCACCAGTGAAGCTATCATGGGCCCAAACATTACACCCTGAAGGAGCTAAATTTACTCTAGCCTCTTGGGTAATTGTCCAAGCCTCGAACACAACCGGGCATCTATAATCATTATCTAGCCAGTGTTCTATTGCGATTCTGGTTTTTTCGTTTACCACACCACTTATTGGCCCAGTATATCTACTAGCATTCGCTGCTGACTTAAGACCATCTACATAATAACTAACAGGACCCGCGGTACTACCGCTCACGGTAGGAGACTTCCCTGCCTTGGCAACGATATCCGCTGAACCATCATAGTAAACGTCTAAATTATTTACTTTTACAGGGGAGCCAGCCGGATCTAACAGTAGCTGCCCTCTTTTCTCATCTCTAACACATGCGACCTGACTCATCGACGCGTATATCTGAAACTCTCTAACAGCCCATTCAGTTCTGGTTCCAAAATCCCCACCAGGTTTACCGAGTACGGAGAAACCTAAGCTAATTAGATCTTCCTGAAGCTTTCGGACATGCTCGGGAACAGCTAGCGCAGCCCCACTCCCCAGAAATACAGCCGCTGTTTCTGCATTGACTAGCGTCAATACAGGGTTATCGTTACCCCCCCAACGCGGAGGTGTATTCTGGGCCGGTTTTCCATCATGATCTCCACGCCGAAGATCAAAATTTCCATAAATCATTGCTTACTCCATTATGCAATATGCTGCTCTTCCAAGCGTTTAAAGTCGCCGGCAGAGAGGTAATCTTTATCCGTTAACTCACACGAGCGATGGAAGCAACGGGTGGCGTACTTTGTTTTCGGGCCATTTTCCCCGTCGATCTTTCCGTCATAGAATCCAAGGTTCTTAAGTCGTGATTGAAGCCCCTTGATATCCGAAGCTTCCGACTGTGCTCTTAAATCCAGTTCCCATTGCCATGGCTGCGACTCTGCGCCGAATGGATAAAAAGTAAGTTTTCCTTTCTTCGCATTATGTGGAACTGGTTGATCTACAAATCCATCAGCAGATGTCGTGCCTTTATAAGTTACGCCATCCACTTCCAATATATAGGACTGTCCAGCAATTCCTTTTAGAGCTTGAGCGTTACGTTTGGCCCGGGCCAGACATTCCTTGCAGACTGGCGGTGGCGGCATTGGCGCATTGCCGAGCGCCTGTGGCGGTACCGCACCAGCGATGTCTGAATCCGCAGCGCCCGGCAGACGCGGTGGCTTGATGCCAATCCCCGTGCCACTGCCCGCCGAACCGCCGGCATTGATCTTCACCACCGGCCCAACCACAGTCACACCACTGGCATCCAGTTTGATGAAGCTGCCACTACCCTTGATGGTCAGCTCCGAACTAGCCTCAATAACAATCTTCGCCCCAGCCTTCAGATGAATCTCTTTCCCGACACTCGTCAGCTGCGCAGTCCCGAGCTTCACATGCTGGTTCTGCCCAATCGTCAGGTGATCATCCAGCCGCGTTTCAACCTTACGATCAGCAATCGTCGTGCGATGCTCTTCAGCCTTGAGTTCGGTGTAGGTGTTCTTGACCACCGTGTCATGCCGCTCATTGCCCACACGAATCTTCTGATCATGCTCAATGTTTTCATCCCAATCCCGCTGGGCATGAATAAAGATCTGCTCGGCTCCCTTCTTGTCCTCAATCCGCAGCTCATTGAACCCACCGCCCCCCGGTGAGCTGAGGGTTTTGAACACGGTGCGGGTTTTATTGGCCGGCAGTTCGTAGGGAACCTGATTTTCCTTGTGGTACAGGCAACCGGTCACCAGCGGTTGGTCGGGGTCGCCTTCGAGGAAGGTGACGAGTACTTCCATGCCGATGCGCGGAATGACAATCGCGCCATACCGATCCCCGGCCCAACTCGAAGAGACGCGCATCCAGCAGCTGGTTTTGTCATCCGCCAACCCTTCGCGGTCCCAGTGGAATTGCACTTTGATGCGACCGTATTGGTCGCAGTGGATTTCTTCGCCTTTGGGGCCGGTGACCATGGCGGTTTGGCTGCCGAGCACGCGCGGTTTCGGGTGTTGCAGCGCAGGGCGGTAGAAGACGTTCCATGGGGTGGCGAGGAAGCGGTTGCGGTAGCCCTGGTGGAAGTCGTCTTTGTTGTCGGTGGTGTCGCTGGTCACCGACTCTTCGAGGACTTGCGGTTGTTTGCCTTCGTGGACGATTTCGGTGAGCAGCCAGAGGTCGTTCCACTCGGTGCGTGGGTGGTCGGACATTTCCAGGAAGTGGCCGCTGACCAGGGTGGTCTGATCGCTTTTGCCTTCGGCTTGCTGATAGTCGGCGCGGTGGCGTTCGAGGGCGCGTTGGCTGAGGAATTTGCCGCGCGCGCGGTCGAGGAAGCGGCCTGGGTAGTCGTAGTCTTCGAGGTCGGGCTCGGTGCTTTCGCCGTCGGGTTTGTACGCGGCTTCAAGTTGCAGGCGTGGTTTTTCGAAGTCGTAGTCGCGGCGCGTGACGCGGCCGGTGCGGGTTTCCAGGCGCAGTTTGAAGCCTTTGATGACGGGCTCGTCGGCGACCATGCCGCTGCCTTGCACATAAGCCGTTGGCTGCCCGAGTTTCGGGAACACGGTCTGGTCGTCGCCGAAGACCAGCAGATGACCTTTGGCGCTGTGCTGGAAGTGGTAGTGAATGCCTTCTTCTTCGCACAGGCGCTGGACGAAGTGCAGGTCGGTTTCGTCGTACTGCACGCAGTAGTCGCGGTCCGGGTAGGGCTGGCTGAGCTGGAAGCTGTAGGCGTTGCCCTTGATGCCGTGCTCGTCGAGGATCAGCGCGATGATTTTCGGCGCGGACATCTGCTGGTAGATGCGCTGGTTGGTGCGGTGATGCAGGTATTGCAGTTGCGGCACCAGGGAGACTTTGTAGCGGGTCAGGCGCTTGCCGGCATCGCCTTGGGCGACACGGTAGATCTGGCCATGGATGCCGGAGCCCTGCGGATCGAACGCCAGGAACGCCTGTTTGTGCAGGAGTTTTTCCAGGTCCAGGTCGGGGTTTTCGCTGACCAGTTCGAGGTCGAAGCGATACGGCTGGCTGATGCCTTCGGTGCCGGTGAACGACAGCACTTGCAGGTCGCCGACGTAGTCTTCAACCGTCAGAGTGAAATGTGTTTCGTTAGCGAGGTTGAACATTGCTTGCTCCCTGTTCGGTAGTCATCCGTTACGCCCGCAGTCGCAGGCGTTGCAGCAAAGACGAAGTGGCGCCCAGGGCGTCACGCAATTGGGCGGCGGTGATGGTGCGCTTGGCCGCATCGAAAGCCAGCGCCGTTCGCAGGGCTGGCCAGCAGTGTTTCGGTAGATTGCGCGGTGCGTGCAGCTCGCGGTCGAGTTGGCCGTCGCGGGCCTCGACTGACGACAAGCGGCGGAACGGGTGTTTGCCGCCCGCCAGTTCGTAGAGCACGCAGGCCACGCCGTACACATCGGCACTGGCCGACAGCGGTTGGCCTTCGAGCAGCTCCGGGGCGGCGTAGCCCGGGGTCCAGGCGTTGAAACGGTCGCGACTCAGGTGTGGCAGGCCGGGCAAGATGCCCTCCTCTGCCTGGCCGAGGCCGAAGTCGAACAGGCGCACGCCTTCTTCGCTGAGCATCACGTTGCTCGGCTTCATGTCACCGTGCAGCACGCCGCGAGCGTGGGCGTAGGCCAGCGCGTCGAGCAGCGGCAGCGCGATTTCGCGCAGTTCTTTCCACGGCAGGCCCAGGGGGCGCTCGCAGAGTAATTTATCCAGGGTTAGCCCACGCATGAGTTCCATGGTGATGAAGGCGCGCTGGCAATCGGTGTCCACTTCAAAGGTGTGGAAGCGCAGCACGTTGTCGTGGCGCAGGCGTCGGGTCAGGGCGAACTCGCTGTAGAGCAAGGCGCTGGCGTCCGGCGATTCGGCAAATTCTTCGCTGAGGATTTTCAGCGCGATGTAAGGGTCGGGATCGCCGAACTGTTCGCTCAGCAAGTCCCGTGCGCGGTAAACCGCGCCCATGCCGCCGGCACCGAGCAGACGCTCGATGCGGTAACGGCCTGCGAGCACGTCGGGCATTTCGCCGATGCTGGCCTTGGTAGGCGCCAGCGCGGGCTCCGCCTTGTGCGGCTTTGCGAACGCAAAGTAAGTCAGGTTATTGGCTTCCTCGTCGGTCACCAGCAGGTCGTCGAGCGGCGGCATGAGTTGGGTCATTGTCGGATCACCACGGCAGTCAGGTTGTCCCGGGCCGAGCCACGCAAAGCGCCGTCGAACAGACGCTCCAGAGCAACGTGCGGCGCGGTCAGGCTCAGGGCATTGCCCAGGGCATCGCTGCTGAGCCCTTGGTACAAACCGTCGCTGCACAACAGAAACGAATCGCCGGGGTAAACCTCGAGCTCGAGCACGTCCAGCGTCAACACATCGGCGGCCCCGACCGCACGGGTCAGGGCATGGGCCGACGGATGCGCACGGGCGTCTTCGACGCTCATGTTTTGCTCGTCGATCAGTTGCTGTTGCAGCGAATGGTCCTTGGACAGCTGATACAAGCGCTGGCCACGCCACAGGTAGCAGCGGCTGTCGCCGGCCCAGATGCAGGCCGCGCGATTGCCTTCCACCAGCAGCGCCACCACGGTGCTGCCCATGATGCTGTCATGGCGCCCGGCGGTGACGGTCAACTCCTGACCCAGGCGGCGATTCAACCAGTGCAGGCACTGGCGAATGCCTTTGAGTCGTTCGTCGAAGTCGTCCTGCACCGGCAATTCCGCCAGGCTGGCGACGATCAACTGGCTGGCGATGTCGCCACCCTGATGACCGCCCATGCCGTCCGCGACCACCCACAGCCCCTGCTGTGGACAGTCGAGGAAAGCATCTTCGTTGCGCGCCCGAACCTTGCCCGGATCGGTACGCGCAGCGCTGCGCCAGGGACTGGCAACCAGCATCAGAGCTGCACCGGCATACGGAAGGTGCGCAGCACGCCCATGTCGAACGGGTTCGGCGTGCGCTGGCTGCTGAGCAGGTAATTGGCGCGCAGGCCACCCACGTCAGCTTTCAGCACCAGCACGTCGCGACCGCTCAGGTATTCGGTCTGCATCAGGTCGAACAGACGGAACAGCGACCATGGGCCAGTGTTCTTCTCAATACCGATCGGGCGTCCGGCCATTTTGTCGAGGACCAGGCTGGTGCGTCCGTCTTCAGCGTCGGTCGGCCATTTGAACGACACCGGCACGATCGGGCCGTGGCGGTATTCGATGGTCTTGTCGCCAAACTTGAACTCGGAACGGCTGACGGCCGGGTCGAGGGTGTACGGCTCCAGTTTGAACTGCACTTGCGGCTCGGCCGGGTTGACCGAGAAGAAGCTCTGGCGGATCACTTGGGCCGCGGCCATCTGGTCGAGGTAGACCTTGGAGATCGGCATGCTGTGACCGTCGATGGTGCGCAGGCGGTAGTTGCCTGGATCGCCACTGACGAACGGACGCATGTAGGTCTCGAAGAAGCGATCGTTGATGCCCTGCGCCTTGAAGAACTCGCGGAAATCGCTGATCGCAACGTCGCTGGTGCTGTGGGCGCTGAACGGGTAACGCTTGTTGATCGCCTTGCCGTAGAAGCTGTACAGCTCGCTCTGATAACGCTGGTTCAGGTACTGGTAGGAATCGTTCAGCACCAGACGCCAGGTGTCTTCAGCCAACACGTTGAACCACACGCTGACCGGACGTGGCAGACGGTTCGAGGCATTGCGCAGGGCGCTCAGCGCATCACGCTGGCCGCTCATGCGGGTCTTGGCCATTTCGAACGCGGCCTGATCCGGGGAACTGGCACGCGCCAGACTCGCCAGTTGCATTTGCAGGTCGTTGAGCGCCGTCAGTGCCGGGGTCAAATCGGCGGCCGGGCCGTTGTTGTCATCCAGCAGACGGTGCAGTGGTTCGAAGCGACGTTGCAGGGATTTCTTCGCGGTGTCCGGCAGGTTTTTCATCGCGGTCATGTCTGCGGCCTGGTCTGCTGCGGCAGACGCCAGTTTGCCCAGCTTGCCCAGTTTGCCTTTCTGATCGGCCAGTGCTCCAGCGGCATCAGCCGCTTGCTCAGCCGGTTCGGCTTCTGCCGGGAACCGGGTGTTCTCGCGCACTTCCACCAGCAGTTGCAGCACCGGAGAATTGGCCGACGTCAGGCCCGCCAGTTGCTCGGCGCCCTCGCCCGCATCGTTGATCGGTGGCAGGGCAACCTGGCCGACCGCCTCACTCCAGAAGTTGGCGTAGTCGCGGAAGTACAGTTGCTCCAATTCGACCATCAGACGACGCAAGTCCATGCCGCTGATGCCCGAGCCTTCGCCCAGTACCCAGTTGTCACGCAGGATGTCGGTGACCAGCGCAGAACCCTGAACCGAGAAGTACTGCTGATAACCCTGCTGGGTGTAGAACCCCGGGATCACGTAGTCGGTGCCGACAAACAGTGAAGCCTGCGGGCCCATGTGTTGGCTCAAACGGTATTCCGGCAGGTTGCGGGCCTGCTCGCGCAGCATCCGGTAAACCACGTTGGCCAGCGACTCGCTGCGCAATACCTGACGCGCCTGCGCCACCAGTTGATCGTTCAGCGGGTAGATAAACGGCTGCTTGAGCAAACGCTCGAAGTGCGTGTTCAGACCGTTCTGCACCGCGGTGTTGCCGGCGTAACGCTGGGACCAGTCAGTGGCGACCCAATCCTTGAGCCATGCCGCATCGCGACGATCCTTCATGTTCAGCATCAGGTACGCGCGCAGGCTGTTGAGCAAGCGTTCGCGGTCCTTCATGTTGGCGCGGATCTGCCCTTCCAGCAGCGTCGCAACCTTCGGCAGCAATTGCGCTTCGAGCTCACGCTCGTAGGCGTCCTTGACCACCGGGTTGACCTCTTCACCTTGGTACAGACCGCCACGCTCGTGGTACGACACGTCACCTTTTTTCGGGAAGACCTGGGTCGCCGCATAGCTGGTGTCGAGGGTCTTGAGCACGGCCATGGAATCATCACGCGCGGTCAGGGCCGAGCGCTGTTGAGTCCAGTTGGTGGCCAGGTTGCGCAGGTTTTCCAGACGCTCGTAGTTGGCGGAGAACCCGCCCGCCCACAGCATGCCGAACAGCGCCAGTGCCGCCAATGCGCCCACGTACAGGGCACGTTGGCCCCAATGGATGCGGCTGCGTTCGCGCTTGTCCAGACCGGCCAGATCGGCCTCGGGGAAGATCACCCGGCTGAGCAAATGGTGGATGAACCGCGAACGGCCACTGCGCAAGGTCGGCAACATGCCGGCGCTCATGCCCAGACTGGCGCCGATGCCGGCGGTGGTCTGGTCCATCTCTTGAGTCAGGTGCGGCGCGCTGGTCAGGTAGAAACCGCGCAATTGGCTGACACGCTGGTAGCGGTTGCCGGTGAACGCCATGTCGACGAACAGGCACAGGCGCTCGCCGATCTGCCCCAGCTGATGCGGGAAGTCGAGGATGCGGCCTCGGCGCTGGGTGTCGCGCTCCTGGTGCATGCGCATGATGACCTGGCTGTTCAGGCGACGCAGCAGCTCTTCGAACTCGGCGCGCAGGACGGCGACATCGGTGCCGCTCTGCTCTTTGCGGAAGCTGGTGCCGAGCACCTGATCGCTTTCTTCGCGGGTCAGTTGATCGAAGAACTCGTCGAAACCGAGCAGCTTGTCGGCCTTGCTCAGCACCAGATAAACCGGCACATCGACGTGCAGTTTCTGATGCACGTCTTGCAGACGCGCACGCACCTGGCGAGCCAGGGTATCGAGGTCCTGCTCGGTGTTGCCCAGCAGTAATTCAACCGGGATGGTCACCAGCACGCCGTTCAACGGACGGTTGCGGCGACGCTTGCGCAGCAGGTCGAGCAAGGTGCTCCAGGCGCTGCCATCGACTTCGGCATCCGGCTGGGTCAGGTAACGCCCGGCGGTGTCGATCAGCACACCGTGGTCGGCGAAATACCAGTCGCAATGACGGGTGCCGAGGGTATCGCGGGTCAGTTTGCGGTCGATCTTGTTGATCGGAAACTCAAGGCCCGAGAAGTCCAGCAGGCTGGTCTTGCCGCTGCCCTGCGGACCGATCAGCAAGTACCACGGCAAATCACTGCGCCAGCGCTCGCTGCGACCGCGATACAGGCTCGAAGTCTTCAGGGTTTTCAACGCATCCTTGAAGCGCACGCGAAGCTCTTTCTGTTCTTCGTCGATCAGCTCTTCACGGCGGATACGATCCTGACCGTCTTCGGTGTCCTCGACCGCTTTTTTGCGCACACCGGCGCGCCAGCTGACGAAGACCATGGTCAGGCCCCAGATCAGGAACAGCACGCTGATGGTCAACAAACGGGAGGTCGATCCTTCCCAGAACTTGTAGTCATCAACGGCCAGCAGCGGCCCGACGAACCACACCAGCAGCGCGAGGAACAGCACCACCAGCAAGGTCCAGACCCAGGTCTTGCGCAAGAATGCGCCGACTTTCTTGAAAAACTTTTTCATCACACGTCCCTGTTTACGGCTGCGACTGCGGCTGGACCGCGGCCGGATCTAGCTGCTGAAAAGGTTGCAGAACGGTTTCGCGTTGCTCGCCCAACACCCAGGCGAAACCCGAATACATCACCACCAGGCAGACCACGGTGAACAGCACCACCATCCACGCCGGCACGATGCGCACCAGGCTGCGGCGCTGATCGTTCAAGCCTTCCCAGTGCGGCGAAAGCTCACGTGGCACGTCGCCGCGCAACTGACGGATCTGGCGATACAAGGCGTCGCGGATGCCTTCGAGCTCGAGCATGCCGCGGGCTTGCACGCGGTACTTGCCTTCGAAGCCCAGCGACAGGCACAGGTACATCAGCTCCAGCATAGGCAGGTGCTTGACTGGGTTTTTCGACAGGCGATCCAGCAGCTGGAAGAACTTCTCGCCGCCGAAGGTTTCGTTGTGGAAGCTGCTGAGCAGGCTCATCTGCGACCACTCGCTTTCGTTGCCCCACGGCGTGGTGACGACGGCTTCGTCGACCACGGTGCAGAGCACGTAACGCGCGGCCATCACCTGGCTGCTTTCGGCGCCGTTGTGCAGGGCGCGCACTTCAAACAGTTTCAACCCGGCGGTCAGTCGCTCGTTGAGCGCGTACATGTCTTCGCGGGTGTCGCTGTGCTTGAGGCGCACCACTTCCGACAACAGATCGGACGCGGCGGCCACCAGCGAATTGAGGCTGATGTTGAAGGATTCCGCCGGGCGCAAACGCGCCGCGTAAATCATCCGTTCTTCGAGCTGTTCAAAACGCGGCGGTGCAGCGAAATCGGTCAGCGGACTCGAAGCAGGGCCGTGGCCCTGGCGGTCGAGCAGGACGGTTTTATCGTCCTGGTTATGTTCCATGTCCTTGATCATGTCGGTCAGTTCCTGATGGCCCAGAATTTCAGTTCAAGCTCGGCGAATTCGCCGGACACGTGGAACGCGAAGCCGCCGGAGCGCTCGAGTTGTGCCAGGTCTTCGGAACTGAGTTCGAGAATGAAATAGGTTTTGTTGGAGTGGAACGCGATCTGCCGCGGGGCCACCGGCAACGGTTTGACCTTGATGCCCGGCAGATGCAGGTTGACCAGTTGGCGGATGCGCTCCACCGGGCCCACCTTGAGGTGCGCCGGCAAACGATGGCGCAGTTCTTCGGAGTCGCAGTTGGCACTGGCGGCGAGCACGAACGAAGCCGAGCCCAGCAGTTTGTGGTCGTGCAACGGCGAGACGATGATCCCGTACTGACGCGCTTGCAGCACCAGTTCGATGGCGTGCTGTTCGAGCACCATCGACAGCACCTGACGAATCGCTTCCATCAGTTTGCGGAAGCTCGCGCCCTGGTCGCTGTGCTGGTAACGGCTGTCCAGACGCGGGCGTTTGCTGTCGCTGGAGAAGGTCGCCAGGTCGCCAAGCATGGTCAGCAGCGTGCGGTACAACTCTTCCGGGTGAACCTGCTCCAGGCCGAGGTAGTGGCGCAGCAGCAGTTCAGTCCGGTTGATCAGTTGCAGCATCATGAAGTCGCCGACTTCCGCACCACCGACCTTGCCGTTGGAACGGATGCGCTCGGCGATGGTGTCGCCACGGTGACCGAGCATGCTGATCACTTCTTTCAGGCACGACAGCAAGTAGCTGGAGGCATGCGCCTGAATGTAGGTCGGCACGAAATCCGGGTCGAGGCTGATCACGCCGTCGGGCGTGGTATCGAGCACTTCGCAGATCTTCAGCTTCACGTAGGCCTGGTCGCTTTGCTGCTCGCCGAGCAACAGTTTGAAATCCGGGCGGCCGCAGCTGACCTGGCTCGCGGAATCGTCACCGGCGTTGGAGTCGGCCACTTCCGCTTCATACGCGGTGTAGCGCGCCAGCACGTCGGATTGCTCCGGGCGGCGGGACTCGATGTGATTGCCCGTGACCAGCGGCAGCGCCAGGTAGATCGGCGTGTTGCCGGTGTTCGGCGGCACGTCGAGCGCCAACGGCTCGGTGTTGCCGCCGAGCTCGAACAGGCTGCCGTCCGGCAGAATCCCCGAGGCCTGGCTGATCACCAGTTTGCCCATGTTGAGGAACTGCAAATCGATTTCCAGATTGAGGAAGCCCCAGGTGTAACTGCCCAGTAACTGGGTGCGGGTCTTCATCTGGTGATCGTAATAGCGGTCGTTATGCTGGAAGTGCTGCGGACGCAGCAGCATGCCTTCCTGCCAAATGACTTTATGGGAATTCATGATCAGTCATCCGCCTTGGCGAGCGTTTCGTTGCTGTTGCGAATACCGGCCTGATCGAGGGTCAAATCAGCGTCGGTGACTTCCACCGGGGTGACTTGCACCGTGTAGCGCCATTTGGTTTCCGGCAGGTCACGGTAGGCTGCGAGGATGCCGACGTAGCGACTGCCCTCCTCCACGCTGAGCTTGAGCTCGACGGTTTCGCCCGGGCGCAGTTCGAGTTCTTCGCTGGCCACCAGGTCCGGGGCCAGGGACTCCTTGGCGCGCTCGTACAGGCTGAAGAAGTCAGCATTTTCGAAGGTCACCGGGTGCTTGAGCTCGAACAGGCGCACGACGATCGGCGACGGACGCCCGTTGAGGTCCGGGTTCAGCTGATCGCTGGCGGTGAGCTTCAGATTGAGCTTGGTGACGTGGGAATACGGCGACAGCGACGAGCAACCGGCCAGCAGCACCAGGGCCGCGAACGCCGTCAGCGTCTTGAAAAAAGCGGTCGAGCAGCGAGACATGCGCATCATCCTTGGTGGTCGGTGTGAAGGGTAGAAATCAGGCGGATCTGTTCTTCGTAGGCCTGGGCAAAGTCGCGGGCCAACAGGCGCTCGCTCCAGTCATCGTCCTGGCGCAGGGCCTGGTGATAACGACCGTAGGCTCTCCAGCGACTGCCGGACGTGGCCATGATCGGCTTGTTGTCGCGCTCGAAACGCAGGGTCAATTGCTCTGGCGAGAAGTGTTCCAGCGTGCCGCGAACGGCGGCGCGGCTGGCGGTGAGCAAGGCCACTTGATGCGCCTGCAAATCGCGGAACGCACGAGAGATCGCTTGCTCGGCCGGCAACTGACCCGGCTTGTTCGGCTGCAACAAAATGCCCAGCGCTTCACCGGCATCGACGGCAAATTTCAGCGGGTTTTTGTTTGTGCCTTGAACGATGGTCTGGGCCAGGCGCAGTTCGTTCTTCAGTTCGCTGCGGGTGCGCAGGCTCTGCTGCAAACCGCCGACGCTCTGCTTGAGCAAGCGCGCAGCATTCAGCGCGAGGGCTTCGCGGGCGTCGTGGTCGAGGCCTTTGAGGTCCACGCCCAGTGCCGCGCCGAAGTGTTCCCAGAAACCTTCGCTCTGACGCTCGACGGCTTTGGGCGGTGGCGCGGGGGCTGGCTCTGCCGGGGCGTTGATCAGCTCCGGGACCATCAGGCTTTCCATGTCGATGCGTGCGTAATCAGCGCGCTGACGGGTGTCCTCGATGGTCGTGCTCGGCGAAATCAGTTCGTCGATTTCCGAATACACGCGCTCTTGCTGATCAAGGGCGTTCAGCGGGTCGAGGTCGAGGAACGCATCGTCCGGAATGATGCTGCCGGCCGCTTGCGGACGGCCGACTTCGACGTCGAAGGTCGCCGGATCGCGCACCAGCCGTGCACGGATCTCGAAATCACCCAGTACGTACACGCTGCCGTGTTCGATGCGCATCGCTTCGCCTTTGCGCAGGCGCGCGCCGCTTTCGCTGTCCTGGATACCGTTGCTGCTGGTATCGGTCAGGAAAAACGTGCCTTCGCGGTAGCTGATCAACGCGTGATGGTTGGACAGATGACGCTTGCGGTCGGGAATGATCCAGTCGCAGTCCTCACCCCGGCCAATCACGCCACCGGCCTGCTTGAAGGTCTTCTGGCACAAATCCGTGGGCACGAATTGCTTGGTGTTCAGCATTTCGAAAACCAGTTCCATGGTGATACTCCTTGCGGTCACTTGCCGCGATTGACCGCCTGCGGATCACCCAATGGGCGATAGGTGTTGTCGTTGTATTTGTAATTGCCGCTACAGCCGCCGAGGCCGCATAGAACGACGAGGGTCAGCAGGACGGCTTGCCAGTGACGAACAGGCATCAGAGGGTCTCCATGGGTAGACAAAGCACAAAGCGCCGACCCGGTTGGGCGGCGCTGTTAGAAGCGAATGAGGTGAAATCGGTGGTCATATTCCTACCCACCGAAGTCACCCAAATTGATATTCAGGCGCCCACCCGCTCGGCTGCGCAGCAGTCGTAAATCAACGAATGCGGTTCGACTGCGACACCGCGGCGCATGGTTTTGGGGCTGCTGCGCAGCCCAGCGGGAGCAAGCTCCCTCGCCACAGGGACCCGGTTGGGCGGCGCTGTTAGAAGCGAATGAGGTGAAATCGGTGGTCATATTCCTACCCACCGAAGTCACCCAAATTGATATTCAGGCGCCCAAGGCGGTACAGCAGCGTGCGGCGCGGCAGGCCGAGTTCGCGGGCGGCGAGGGTCTGGTTGCCGTCGTTTTTGCGCAGGCAATCGAGCAGCAGGCTGCGCTCGACCTGCTCCAGGCGTTCGCGCAGGTTCAGGCTGTTGTCTTCCGGCATGGCTTCCATGCGCAGGGAAAAATGCTCGGCCAGCAACTCGCCGCCCTCGCACAGCAAAACGGCACGTTCGACCAGGCCTTTGAGTTCGCGCACGTTGCCGGGGAACGCGTAACCGGACAGGTGATCCAGCGCCGCATCGGACCAACGCACCGCATCGCGCTGCAAGAACGAGCACGCCTTGTCGGCGAAGTGGCGGGCCAGGTCGAGGATGTCGCCTTCGCGCTGACGCAGGGCTGGCAACTCGATCGGGAATTGCGCGAGGCGGTAGTACAAGTCCTCGCGGAATTTGCCTTCGCTGACCAGCACCGACAAATCCCGGTGCGTCGCGGCGATGATGCGCACGTCGATCTTGTGGGTGTCGTTGGAACCCAGCGGGCGAATCTCGCCTTCCTGCAAAACGCGCAACAGCTTGGCTTGCAGGGACAACGGCATGTCGCCGATTTCATCGAGCAGCAAGGTGCCGCCATTGGCCGCATCGAACAGCCCGGCACGGTCGCGGTCTGCGCCGGTGAACGCGCCTTTGCGGTAGCCGAACAGCTCGCTTTCCAGCAGGTTCTCGGGGAACGCCGCGCAGTTCTGCACGATGAACGCCTGGGAACGACGCGGACCGCAGTCGTGGATGGCGCGCGCGACCACTTCCTTGCCGGTGCCGGTTTCGCCGCGCAGCAGCACGGTGTACGGGCTGTGCAGGACTTTGCTGATCAGCGAGTAGGTCTGGCGCATGGCCTTGCTCTTGCCGATCAGGCCGTAACCGCTGGCGCTCGGAATGCTGGCCTTCAGCGGTCTCGTCTCACCCGCCGGCTGGCGCAAACGCTGCAACAGATGCAGTTGGCCCAGCACGAACGAACCCAATTGAGCGAGGGAATCGGCAAAGCCTTGCAGGTCGATGTGCCGGCGACTGGCGCACAGCAGCAAGCCTTCGACGGCCTTCTGCTGATTGACCAGCGGCACGCACAACAGCGACTGCCAAGGCGTGGCCTGCGGCGGCAGGAAACTGGTTTCGTGCAGGCTGCCGCTCAACTCGCTGAGGCTCACTACGCGGTTCTGGCACAGGGCGAATTGCAGCAGTTGTTCACCGTTGTAATCCGCCGGCAGGCTCGCCGCTTCCCGGGGTTGCAGGATGCCGTTGAGGCACTCGGCGTTCATCCCCAGGCATGTGTGAGTCGCGTCCAGCAAGTACAGCTGCGTCAATTCGCAACCACTGAGCTCGGCCAACCCGCGCACGAAGTCACCCAGCAGCGCAGCACCGTCCGCCGCGCGCGACAGGCTGGCGAACTGCGCCAGCAAGGCTTCGGCATAGACCAGCGGTTGCGGCACTTGAGTGAACATCACACCCACCTCAGGCGAACTCGCACGTCACGCTGGCGTTGCCGTCGAGCGTCGCGTGGACACGCTTGAGGCTTTCACCGGTGGCCATCGCGTCGAGCAAGCGATCGGCCACCAGCGGCAGCACGTGCAGGTCGAGCAAGTGGTCGATCAAACGCGCGCCGCTGTCGCTTTGGGTGCAGCGTTCGGCGAGGTGATCGACGAGGTCTTGCGAGTAGGTGAAATCCAGCTGACGACGGTTCAGGCGTTCGCCCAGACGACCGAGTTTGATTTCGATCAGCTCGCGCAGCACCGGGCCGCCCACCGGGTAGTAAGGCACCACGCGCATCCGTGCCAGCAACGCCGGTTTGAAGTGTTTGCTCAGCACCGGGCGAATGGTTTCTTCGAGGACTTCGGCCGATGGGCGTGCGCCGTTTTCGCAGAGTTCGCTGATGCGGTCGCTGCCCAGGTTCGAGGTCATCAGGATCAACGTGTTGCGGAAATCGATCTCGCGCCCTTCGCCGTCGTTGGCCACGCCTTTGTCGAAGATTTGGTAGAACAGGTTCAGCACGTCAGGGTCGGCTTTTTCGACTTCATCGAGCAGCACGACCGAGTACGGCTTCTGGCGCACGGCTTCGGTGAGCATGCCGCCTTCGCCGTAACCGACGTAGCCCGGTGGCGCACCGATCAGGCGCGACACGGTGTGCTTCTCCTGGAACTCGGACATGTTGATGGTGGTGATGAAACGATCACCGCCGTATAACAAGTCGGCCAGGGCCAGCGCGGTTTCGGTCTTGCCGACGCCGCTCGGGCCGACCAGCAGGAACACGCCAACCGGCGCATCCGGTTTGTTCAGGCCGGCAGCGGTGGCGCGCATCGAGCGGTCCAGGGCGTGAACGGCTTGTTCCTGACCACGAATGCGCGTGCGCAGGTCGGTGGCGAAACTCGCGACCTTGGCGTTGTGTTCGCGAGCCAGTTGCGCCAATGGCACGCCGGTCCAGGCGCTGATCACTTCGGCGACCAGACGCGGGCACACTTCGAAGCTCACCAGACGTTCTTTGACCTGAAGCTCGGTCAGGGCTTTGTGAGTTTCATTAAGCGCGGCTTCCAGGGCTTCGACGCTGTGCGCTTCGTCCACCGGCAGCGTTTCGATCACGGTGCCTTCGGCGTCTTCTTCGACCGTGATGGTCGGCTCGACGGCTGCGGCTTCGCGAGCCTTGGCCAGTTGCTGACGCAGGTCCAGCAGGCGTTCAGCCAGTTCTTTCTGTTCGGTCCACAGGGTTTCCAATGCGACCATTTCGTCTTCGGCGGCGGCCAGACGATCTTCCAACGCGTCCAGCGCTTCGTGATCGATCAGCAAACCGGCTTCGGCATCACGGCGCAGGGCCTGACGCTGACGTCCGCCTTCAGCCAGTTCGCCACGCAGGCGCTCAAGGCTTTCCGGGGCAGCGGCGAGGCTGATGCGCACGCGGGCGCACGCGGTGTCGAGCACGTCGACGGCTTTGTCCGGCAGCTGACGGCCCGCGAGGTAACGAGCGGACAACTCGGCCGCCGCGACCACTGCGTCATCGCGCAAGTAGATGCCGTGGCTCTTCTCGTACACCTGAGCCAGGCCACGGAGGATGGTCACCGCTTCGCTGACGGTCGGTTCGTGCAGTTGCACCGGCTGGAAGCGACGGGCCAGCGCCGGGTCTTTTTCGAAGTATTTCTTGTACTCNGCCCAGGTGGTGGCGGCGATGGTGCGCAACTCGCCACGNGCCAGGGCCGGCTTGAGCAAGTTGGCGGCGTCGGAGCCGCCGGCATTGCCGCCCGCACCGATCAGCGTGTGCGCTTCGTCAATGAACAGAATGATCGGTTTCGGCGAGGCTTTGACTTCATCGATAACGCCTTTGAGGCGGCGTTCGAATTCACCTTTGACGCTGGCGCCCGCCTGCAACAGGCCCATGTCCAGGGACAACAGCTCCACGCCTTTCAACACTTGCGGCACTTCACCGGCGGCGATGCGCGAGGCCAGGCCTTCGACGATGGCGGTTTTGCCGACGCCGGCTTCACCGACCACGATCGGGTTGTTCTTGCGGCGGCGGGCAAGGATGTCGACCATCTGACGGATCGCGCCGTCGCGGCACAGCACCGGGTCGAGTTTGCCGTCGCGGGCCTGTTGGGTCAGGTTGTGGGTGAAGCGCTCCAACAGCGATTCGCCGGGCACAGCCGGTTTGCCGGTGGCCGGTTGCTCTTTCTGCGACAGGGCGAATTCTTTCAGGCGTTCGATGTTCAGCTTGGCCAGCAACGACTGGTAGCGGCTGCCCGCATAGCGCATCGGATTGCGCAGCAGCGCGAGGATCAACGCGGCCTGCTCGACCTGGCTCTGGCCCAGTTCAAGGTTGGCCACCAGCAACGCGTCTTGCAGCCACTGCACCAGTTCCGGGGCGAACACCGGGTTGCGCGAAGCGCTGTGCTCGACCCGCGATTGCAACGCGGCACTCAGTTCACCGGCATCCACTTCGGCGTCTTGCAGCGCGCGTGCGAGCAAGCCTTGCGGGCGCTCCAGCAGGCCGAGCAGCAAGTCTTCGACGAGGATTTTGCTGCCGCCACGGGCGACGCAACGCTCGGCCGAACTTTCCAGATCACGACGGGTTTCGGCGTCCAGCGCCTGGATAAGTTGTTGCAGGTCTACGTTGATCATGGGTCATCTGTCCTTAATGAATTTTGCTGCCCAGGGTCACCACGCCGTCCGCTTTTTCGCGGCCCAGCCAACTGGTCCATCCCAGGCGACAGGCGTTTTGCTCACCGATGCGCAGTTCGCGGATTTCTTCCTGGCGCAACACCAGGCGAATGTCGTAATCGAGCGGGTCACGCAGGGTGAACCGCACCAGCGCGCACAACGGCTGGTAGCCGAAACCGATCGGCAGGAATTCGTGGAAACGTTGCCAGTCGAGTTCGCGGATGTGGATGCGGAACTTGCCGCTGCGGTCGCGCACGTGTTCGCCCAGCACCAGGTCTTCGCCGAGCAGGCTGTTGGCGCGACCGAGGCGATTGCGCTGCTCGTCGAGAATTTCCACGCGACGCTCGATGCACTGTTCGATGGTCAGTTCGGCGTGCTTGAAGTAGTAACGCAGCACCGCTTCGATCAGCGCCGCCGAGTGCGCCCGCAAGCTGAGCAAGCCGAGATACGGCAGCAGGCGTTTCCAGTTCAGTTCCTGGGCCTTGCGGATCTCTTCGCCGCCGAGGCCGATCAGCGCAAACAGCTGGGAAGAAAACGGATCGAGCGCGCCGCTCTCGAAACTGGCGCGGTAGCGGTACTTGCGCCAGATCGGCAGCATCAGCCGTTGCAGGCGATGGTGGAACAGGTCGAGGAAGTTGCGGGTCGGGTTGCCGTCTTCGCTGTCGCCCAGGGCCTGTTCACCGTAGAACGCCGGCAGTGGCGAGCCGGAACCGACCAGGCCGATCAGGTTGAAACGCAGGCGCGCGCGCATCTGCCCGTGCTCGTGGAAAAACTCCACGCGATCGACGTCGCTGCCAGGGAAACCCAGGCTCGGGTTGGCCTGGAATTCGAGCTGATCGTACAGATCGTCCTGGCTCAGGTGCGGGTGGGCCTCGCGCAGCCGGTCAACCACCAGCAGCACGGCCTGAAACAGCGAGTACTCGCGTATTCCTCGGGTCAGCCCGCTTAAAGAAGCGGCTGAAGGCCCATACGTGGTGTCCATTGGTACACCTCTCCCTGTGTGCTTTTTACTCGCAGCTCGTGGTACGAATTGAGACTGGCGTAAAGCGCGAAAAACTCGTTAAGAACCGAGGCGAAAACGAACAGGTCGCCCTCGCCGATATACCCTTCCGGGTCGATGGTCAGTTCGGTGCGCAACCCGCGAACCGGTAACCCTCGGTGCAACCGGTCGACGTGTTTGTGCTTGATCGACTTGAGCCCGCCGAGCAGGCGTTTGCTGACTTTTTCAGCGTGTTGGTCGTAGTAGCGCGGCAGGTCGTAGGTTTCCAGAATCACCTTCAACGCGTTGACGTCGGCCAGCGACAGATAGTTGAGCGACATGTTGCTGATCAGCTTCCAGAGGAAGTCGCGGTTCAGCGGCGGCGCATAACTGGGCGTGGCCGGGGTGATGTTGCGGAAACTCAGGAACTCCGGCGTGTCTTCGCAGGCCTGGCTGATGTCGCCGAGCTTGAGCTTGCGCGGCAGGTTCTGGTTGGTGCACATCAGCTCGATCGACAGGGTTTCGTGGGCTTCGGTGTGGCGGATGCCGAAGCTCAGGTACGTGTCGAGGCCGTCGTGCAACAGCGACGAACGCTGGCGGATGCTGTAATGCGGACGGCTGTTGGGCACGTCGAAACTCGGGTCGTGCTCGAAGGATTCGAACGGCACGTATTCCTGATACCCGAGGCCACCGGGCTTCCATCCCGTGACCGTTTCCACCGAGAACACGCCGCAGTTCTGCAGGTCGAATTCGGCGGGTAACAGCAGGTATTCGTCTTGCTTGCCGTCGAGGCGGATCGGCAGCGCGTCGTGCTTGAACAGGTTGACGATCGGCGTGCAGTAGAGCTTCACGTTGTCCAGCGTCGGGCGCATGCGCATGATGCCGCTCTTGCGAATGTCGAAGCGCAACTCGAGGCCGCGCATTTGCTTCAACGTGTCTTCCGGCAATGCCTTGAGCATGTCCAGACCGTTGACGTCGACGAACAGGAACTTGTCCTGGAAAGCGAAGTATTCCTGCAAGTAGCGATAGCCACGGAAGGTATTCAGCGGATACGGGATCAACGCTTCTTCTTCGGCAAAACCTACCGGCTGCACACGGTCGCCGGGCATCTTGAATGCCATCGGCATGCCGTTCACGCCATTGATCGGCTTGCCGGCGCCGTCCAGCGGGATCAGCTCGATGCCTTCCAGATTGCGCAACAGGCTGAGGTACAGCATCTGACTGATGTAACGCTCGCCAGCGAAGTGCAGACGCAGACGGCTCAACTCCAATTCACCGAGGTGACCGTCAGCGCTCATCTCCAGACGCAGGCTCAACAGCGAGCCGTCGCCCTTCACCGAGTAATTCAGCGCGGCCAGATCCAGCGGCAAGACTTCGGTCGGATAGCAGGTGCGGAAGCGGCAGCGCACGTCATCGACCGGCACGCTCTCGACTGGCGTGTCGCGCTCGACCATCAACGCAGGCCCCGAACGTTTCAACGGATCGAACTGCAAAATGCTGAACGCAGGCAGCGGCCGCATGTAGTTCGGCCACAGCAGGTGCATCAGGGAATGGCTGAGCTCCGGCAGCTCGTCGTCGAGCTTCTGGCGCAGGCGGCCGGTCAGGAACGCGAAGCCCTCAAGCAACCGCTCCACATCCGGATCTCGCCCGGCCTGGCCAAGGAAAGGCGCCAATGCCGGGCTACGCTCGGCGAATCGACGACCTAACTGGCGAAGTGCGGTGAGTTCGCTTTGGTAGTAGTGGTTAAAGGACATGGAGTAGCTGCCTGATCATGAATTTAGTGAAGTTACCGAACTGGCACGAAGCCAGCGTCGGATAATCAGTCGATGAACTAGTGAGCGTGTGAATAACGCGATGACACTCATACCTCCTGTCAGCATGCTGTATGCCATCGCACGAACCAAAAGCACATGGGCCAACCCATAAATCACCCACGGGACAGCGTAAAAAGGGATGAAGGTCAGTGGTGCGCGCCACACGCTTTTCAAAATCTGCTGTTCGGTTTTTCCGTTCAGTGCTCGCATTGCCCACAGGGCAAATGCGATGTAGGCCGGGATTCCGAATGAGAGAACGTAGATCAACAGCATTTGTTGCCAGTCCAGAACCGCCGCGTATTCGTCGCCCTGCTCGACCAGTGTCAAAGCCAACATCACCAGGAGCGGAGACCAGAGCGCTACTCTGAAAAAATTTGGATTAGCGCAGCATTCGCTTTTTCGAATGTTCTGCGCCGAATCGTTAGTAAATTTCACTGAACACCCAGTGATTGAAACTGTAAAGAGCAACAACACCTACAACGGAGGAAACCAAGAACGAAAAGCCATCGTGCGAGCGTTTATATTTGAAGAAATTCATTAGCGCTCTTACAAAATAGTAAAAAGAAAACGCCATCATCGGAATATAAAAAAACATACAAAAAACAAATAAGCCTCCGTAGACATCAACCCCAGCTATTGACCACTTAGTTTTCGGATCAGTGCACGACATCAACAGAAAAACCGCGGAGGTCAAAAAATAAAAATAGTTGATCATTTTAAGAATTTTCGACACGACCAAATCTTTCGAATGCAGCAGCTCAAGCGCAATCTTTGGAATGGGGTTAGTTTCATAACTAATCACGACATCGGCCCATCTGAAAAAAACTTCGGAAGCACGAACAACACCAGCAAACCGATTATCCAAAGCACGAGCAAATAATAGTTACTGGGCATTCTGCAGGCCATCCACCCTTTAACCACTCCATAACCAATAGCGAACTGTAATAGCAAGAACGAGATAATTCCCAGCGGAACGGAAAGCAAATAACTATAAGGCTCCGCAAACCCGAACCGGATAACCGCATAAATTTCGAACAATGCAAACGGTGCGATCAAAGCGTTGGCGATGATGATCATTGCTCTGACTGTTTTTGCGCTACCCATCAACGCAAGCCCTGTGCATAGAGGAACTTTGCCAGCTCTAGTCGGCGCTGCTCACCTGAAGGACCGTCAATACCGTAGTAAAAATGTCCCACACCTTCTTTACGCTCGCTGGACTCGGTCATCTGCGAGCCGAGCAAAGGAGCATGCTCAGCCAAGTCAAAAAATGACATGCCTGCATGAATAGGGTCGCCATGCTCCTTCAAGTCAAGAATGACTACATGCTCGATCAGGGATTGCTGCCTAACTTCCCCAAGCATTTCTTCAGAAATTGGAGAACCTATCAGTACAAGATAATCAACGGCCTGCCCTTTATCTGCGTAATAAAGAGCAGATTGGGCGGCTACCAGCGATCCAAAGGAATAACCAATAAGATTAAATTGCCCTCCGGTTGGAAAAGATCGGCTAACGCCTAACGACTTCAGACTCCAGTCCGCCTCAACGCTATACGGTCCAGTGTCCGACATGCCGTTAATTTTCTTAAGCCTGTAACGGTGCTTATTGACGCCAGCAACAGCATCAGCATATTGACCCTCAGTATTACGCCCTACTACTGCGCCACTAATACCCACCATACGCAGTGACTTAATCTGGTCATCAATATACCCACCGGTCATCCCAGCACCACCGAGATAAACAGTCAGACCTTCTTCCAGAACGATATGTTTCGGTGTCCTGTCCGCAGTAGCAGTACTGCTGGTCGAAGCAACCTTTTTAAATATCCCTGTTGATGTTTCCAACACGTCTGTCGTCATTTGCATCAATCCTCTGATGCAACGTAGATATCGACTTTTTCCGCACTCGCGTGCCGCGTCACTCGATGAGTCAAACCTGACGATGTTGAGCCGATTTTTTCTATCCCACTCTGAGAACGAATGGTGTAGTTCAATCCGCTCACCGCTTTTCCATCGGAAGTTTTAAATTCAAAAACACGATTGAATATTCCGGGAATAATCACAGGCAACGGAGGTACAAACGGCACCGGCGAATGCGAGTTCCCGATAATCACCGTCCCGGACCCAGCCGTAACCTTGTTGCCATGGGTCCCAACGGAATCCACCGTCGCAGCCGGTTTGCCGTTAATCAAAACCGTCGTCGCCAACCCGCCCGACATCGCACCACCACACGCCGAGGCATCGCCTTGGCGGGCGGCCGCGAGGCCGTCGAAGAAGACGTCGCCGGAACCGGCGGCGATCGGGTTGGTGCCGTGGCCGGGGAGCGGGCAAGCGGTGGGGTCGGATACGCGGGCTGCGGGTTTGCCGGACATACGATTCTCCTTAGTTGACCTTGACTTGACCGCTGCCATCCAGGCGCGCGGCGAAACTGACCTGGCGCTTGAAACCATCAACTTCCAGCAGGCCTTCGATGCTGAAGGACAAGCGAAGCTGATCGTGATCACGCGGCAGGGAGATGACACGCACATTGCTCAGGCGTGGCTCGTAGGCTTCGATGAAATTTTCGATGGCCAGACGGGCCTGACTCAGGGAGTCGTGCAGGCTCAGACGCATGTCATTGAGATCGGGTAGCCCGTAGTCGGACAGCGTTTGCACGCTGCCCGCACGGGTGCTGAGCATCTTGGCCAGATGGGCAGCCACGGACGCCATGGCGGAGACCTCGCGGCTCCAGCCGACGCGTTTGTCCGCGTCGCCACCCAGGCGTTCGAATAGGCTGCCGTATCCAGTCATGACTCAGGCTCCGCTTACTCTTTGTCCAGCTTGCCAACCAGCGACAGGGTGAAATCGGCACCCATGTACTTGAAGTGCGGGCGCACGTTCAGGCTGACGCGGTACCAGCCAGGCTCGCCTTCGACATCGCTGACGATGATCTGGGCAGCGCGCAGTGGACGACGGCCACGGACTTCGGCGCTCGGGTTTTCCTGGTCGGCCACGTACTGGCGGATCCACTTGTTGAGTTCCAGCTCGAGGTCGGTACGTTCTTTCCACGAACCGAGTTGCTCGCGCTGCAGCACTTTCAAGTAGTGAGCCAGGCGGTTGACGATCATCATGTATGGCAGTTGGGTGCCGAGCTTGTAGTTCAGCTCTGCGGCCTTGCCTTCTGCGCTGATGCCGAAGAACTTCGGCTTCTGCACCGAGCTCGCGGAGAAGAACGCCGCATTGTCGGAGCCTTTGCGCATGGTCAGGGAGATGAAGCCTTCCTCGGCCAATTCGTATTCACGACGGTCGCTAACCAGAACTTCCGTAGGAATCTTGGTTTCGATTTCGCCCATGCTTTCGAAGTGGTGCAACGGCAGGTCTTCAACCGCGCCACCGCTCTGCGGGCCGATGATGTTCGGGCACCAGCGGAATTTGGCGAAGCTGTCGGTCAGCTTGGTGCCGAACGCGTAGGCGGTGTTGCCCCACAGGTAGTGTTCGTGGCTGTTGGCGACGGTTTCCTTGTACACGAACGATTTGACCGGGTTTTCTTCCGGGTCGTACGGGTTACGCAGCAGGAAACGCGGCACGGTCAGGCCAACGTAACGGGAGTCTTCCGACTGGCGGAAGCTCTGCCATTTGGCGAATTGCGGGCCTTCGAAGTGATCTTTCAGATCTTTCAGGTCCGGCAGGCCGGTGAAGCTTTCCAGGCCGAAGAATTTCGGGCCGGCAGCCGCAATGAACGGTGCGTGCGACATGCAGGCTACGCTGGACACGTACTGCATCAGTTTCACGTCCGGCGAGCTTGGGGACATGAAGTAGTTGGCGATGATCGCGCCGACAGGCTGACCACCGAACTGACCGTATTCAGCGGTGTAGATGTGCTTGTACAGGCCCGACTGCATCACTTCCGGCGAATCGTCGAAATCGTCCAGCAGGTCTTCTTTGGAGACGTTGAGGATTTCAATCTTGATGTTTTCGCGGAAGTTGGTGCGATCGACCAGCAACTGCAGACCACGCCACGACGATTCCAGGGACTGGAAGGCCGGGTGGTGCAGGATTTCGTCCATCTGACGGCTGAGCTTGGCATCGATCTCGGCGATCATGCGGTCAACCATGGCTTTCTTGACCGGCTCACCGTTGTTCTGCGGCTTGAGCAGCTCTTCGATGAAGGCCGACACACCGCGCTTGGCGATGTCGTAGGCTTCGTCGTCCGGCGTCAGGCGGGTTTCGGCGATGATGCTGTCGAGAATGCTGTATTCGCCGTTCTCTTTGCTCTTTTGCTGTGCTGCGCTAGTGCTCATTGTCTTGGCTTCCTTGGCTGATAGAGACTCAGGCGTCCTGGGCTGCGGCGTTCAGGCCCAGCTCACCCAGTACGCGACCGCGGGATTCGTCGTCGGCGAGAACGCCTTCGATGGCTTTGCGGAACGCAGGCGCGTTACCCAGCGGGCCTTTGAGGGCCACCAGCGCGTCGCGCAGTTCCATCAGTTTTTTCAGCTCAGGCACTTGCTCGACCAGCGAGGCCGGGTTGAAGTCCTTCATCGAATTGACGCGCAGTTGCACGGCCAGCTCGTCGGCTTCGCCATCTTCCTGCAGACGGTTCGGCACGCTCAGTGTCAGGCTCAGCTCTTGCTTGGCCAGCACTTCGTCAAACGTCATCTTGTCGATGCTGATCGGCTTGCGATCTTCGACTTTGCGTTCGTCCTTGCGGTGGGTGTAGTCACCGATTGCCAGTAGTTTCAACGGCAGTTCAATCTCTTCCTGTGCACCACCGGTGGCAGGTTTGAAGGTGACGTTGATGCGTTCCTTGGGGGCTACCGAGCCTTCTTTGGCCATGGCTTTTCTCCTTGCGGTTGTGGCCCTGGGGCCTATTCGAGTACCACTTCGAGATCGAGGTGGCACAGCCTGCGATAAATCTCTTCCTTGCGTTCACGTACAGCATGGTTCTGCGGCAACAACTCGCAGCAGCTATGCAGTAAATGCAGCACTTCCAGCGCAAGATCGGGCTCCCAGGCGTTCAGGCCTGAGTCCTGTAATGTTTGGTCGAGTGTTTCGAGTTGGGTCCTGGCCAGTTCGTACTTCTTGGCCATGAAGCACAGCCGCGCTAAGGCGAACTGCCAGAAAAATCGCGCCCGCCCGCCTTGGGCGCCCTGCAGGCCCTGCTTGAGGATCTGCACGGCGGCCTTGAGGCCGTCCTTGCGCAGGATCGGCAGGACTTCTTCGAGGGCCACTTCCCAGGCTGGCTGGGTGTCGGCGACTTCGACCTTGCGTGGCGCACTGGCGCTTTGCAGGTGGGGCATGACGTTGGCGCTGATCCAGGCACGGGTGGCCGGATCGGCGAAGGGCGCGCCGTCGTGGAAACGCAATTCGACGATGCCGGGCAGACGCTGAATCAAAAGCGCGAAGTGGATTTCCACTTCGCGCATCGCCATCTCGGCATTCAGGCCCTGGAGGCACTCCCAGACCATTCGCTGGCCATCGAACCAGAACGGCGCCTTCGCCAGGCTCGCCTCCAGTTCCACCAGCAGGTCGGCGTATTTGGCCTGGTCGTAACGGTCCTGATAGGCCTTGAGCTTGTCGGCGGGCAAGCCGCGCAGCACGGTGATTTGCTCGGCGTTGCGCTCAGGCACCGCGTCGATGGGCAGCCACAGCAGCGTACGGTTAAGGCGCAGGGCGCGCAGGTCGGTGGCTTTCTGCTTGAGCCACCAGGCACACAACGGACGGGCGCTTTCCTGCTGAGCGCGCAGGGCCTTGTGGGCTTCTTTTTCGTTGTCGATCGGTGCGCCGGGGGTGAACAGCTGCGTGGCGGCCTGTTTGACTTGGGCCACCGCGGCGCCCACCACGCCAGGTTCCGGCTGGTTGTCGGCGGCGCGTTGCACCATATTTTTCAGGCGGCGGGAGATCGGCAGCAGCAGTGGCGCATCGTCGCCCAAGTGCTCGGTGCAAGCGGCATCGAGCCCTTCAAGGTGCTCGACCAGCCGCCGGAACATCGGCAACTGCTCTTTGATCGCGACATTTTCGGTCAGCACCTGCTCGAGACGCGGCACCAGCCAACTGATCGCAGCGGAGCGGGTACGCGCCTTGCTCGGGTGAATGTCGGCCCAGTGGTTCTCGCACAAGTGGTGCAACAAACCGAGGCCAGCCAACAGCCCCTGAAACGATTCGCGCTGGTACAAGGCCCACGTCAGCCAGGCGCCGACCCGCAAATCCTTGGACTGGGTACGCAGGAGGTTTTCGCTGTTTTCACGGATTTTCAGCCAGTCGATCTGACCGCTTTCGTGCATGGACGAGGCTTTCGCCAGCTCGCTTTCCAGCGCCTCATATTCGCTCGAAAAACGAACGTCCTCACCCGCGAAATTCTCTTTGGAAACAGAGGCTTTTGCGAGATCAAGGTAATGAGCAGAAAGTTTGCTTGAGTAGGACATCCATGGCCTTTAATTAGGATTACAGTCGAACGCCAATTGCAGTTGCAGCGGCGCGGGACAGTATCAAAGAGCTGCGATGAGTCTCATCCAATTGAGTTCGTGCTCTTTCAAGTGGGCGCATCGTACTCACGATGATGGCCACTAGCAAGCATCTGATTAAACAACAAGACGAAGTGTTGTTTATTACGTGTAGGAGATTTCCCTATATGTGCAAGGGGATTCCCTGATACCAATTAATTATTTACCCCTTCATTGGACAGCGCTGAAAGCATTGAGGCAGAGCGGTCGCCGGCACCTTCATCAAACCGGGAACGGCACCTCCATGGCAGCAGGGTTGAAGCATGCCAACAATAAAAGCGAATGAATGTAGGAACTATCCGAAAGATTGCGGTCATCTGTGAACGGAACGAAGAGCGACAACGGAGAATTAAGAAAGTGCCATCTCCGTGATGGCACTTTATATAATGCGGTCATTTTAAGGGCGAGGGCGCGAGCATTTGGATGAGGGCAGTTCTTTTCCAGAATGTATTAATCAGTCCACGAAACACATATACAAAACAAAAGGCCGTGCATAAAAAATGGGCACCCGGTTCAATCGGTGTGCCCATTTTTCTATACGGTTCTCCCCGTTATTCAGGGAGTTCGCCGCAATTATGGATTGACGCTGTCTTTCAACGATTTGCCTGGCTTGAACGCAACGGTGTTGCTGGCCTTGATTTTGACAGGCTCACCGGTTTGCGGGTTTTTGCCGGTGCGGGCGCCGCGGTGGCGTTGCAGGAAGGTACCGAAGCCAACCAATGTGACGCTGTCCTTGCGGTGCAGGGCGCCGGTGATTTCTTCGAGAACGGCGTTGAGGACGCGGTTGGCCTGTTCTTTGGTGAGATCCGCTTTTTCAGCGATGGCGGCTGCGAGTTCTGGTTTACGCATAAGTGAAGCCTCTTTGACGGTTTTTTGTTGTTATGTCCGTGCTGCTCTCTTATGGAGCAACGCCCAAGGCGCCGCAGGTGCTCTACTCTGCGGCAGACGGGAGTGAGGATGGCACGCAGCGAAGAGCCGCGCCAGTCTCGGCGCGACCTTTGTAGGGGCAAAAGCGGGGTGATTCCGACAGAACGACCGGTATTTACGCCAGCAACGGCGGAAGTTCTTTGTTCAGGGCCAGTTTTTCCATCACCGCACTGCCGGTCAGCGCGTAACCCAGCAGGCTTCCGCTGGCATCGCGGCATAAAGCCTTGATGTCCGCGCCCTGCCCTTCGACCGTCCAGACGCCCTCCAAACCGCGTGGCGGGGGCGAGACCACCAGCGGGCAGATCGGGGTTTTCACGGTGATCGGCATCGGCCCATAGCTGACGGCCGTAGCGTTGCCGGCCAGGGTCTGGGCCAGGGCTCTCGCACAGCTCATGAGGGGCATGACGTACAACAGATTCAGCCCATCGACCTCAGCGCAGTCGCCCAGCGCATAGATATTGGCATGGGAGGTTTTCAGGTGACGATCGACCACGACGCCGCGATTGACCTGCACACCGGCCGCAGCCGCCAGATCGATACGCGGACGCAGGCCAATGGCCGAGACCACCACGTCGCACGGAATCACCTGACCATCGGACAGATGCGCTTCCAGACCGTCCGCAACGCGCTGCAAGCGGTTGAGCACCGGCCCAAGGTGGAAACGCGCGCCCAAGCTTTCCAGCCCGGCTTGTACCGCTGCAGCAGCGGCTGGGTGCAGCAGGGTCGGCATGACCTGCTCGCACGGCGCTACCAGGTTGATNTCGTAGCCGCCGACGATCAAGTCATTGGCGAACTCGCAACCGATCAGGCCGGCACCGAGCAGCAACACCCGGCGCTTGCCAGCGGCTGCGGCACGAAAGCGTGCGTAATCTTCCAGGTCGTTGATCGGGTAAACCGCGTCCGCTGCGTCGCCTTCGATGGGCACCCGCACAGTTTCTGCGCCCCAGGCCAGGATCAGGTCACGGTAGGCCACTGCTTCCTCGCCGATCCACAGGCGCTTGTGGCCAGGGTCGATGCCGCTGATGCGGGTGTGGGTGCGCACTTCGGCCTTGAGTTGCTCGGCCATGGCACCCGGTTCAGCCATGCTCAGGCCATCGGCTTCCTTGTTCTTGCCAAAACCGGTGGAGAGCATGGGCTTGGAGTAGGAGCGCCCATCATCCGCAGTGATCAGCAGCAATGGGGTCTCGCTGTCGAGCTTGCGAAACTCCCGGGCCACGTTGTAACCGGCCAATCCTGTGCCGATGATCACGACAGGTGCGTTCATTCCTTTCTCCTNTNGTNNTTTNTTAGNTGATTTCGATCATTTCGAAATCCATNTTGCCGACGCCGCAGTCCGGGCACAGCCAGTCTTCAGGGACGTCCTGCCACAGGGTACCCGGTGCGATNCCNTCGTCCGGCCAGCCGTCGGCTTCGTTATAGATCAGGCCGCAGACCACACATTGCCACTTTTTCATTCAGGTACTTCCTCAGGATTCAGGCTTATTGCCGGCGCGAACGGTCGATGGTTGGAGCGCTGCCGTCGGGCTCAGGGCCGTTTTGTACTGATCGGGCCCGGCAGATGCAAGCGTGTTCGGCGCAACGGCGGCCCGGATCAATCAAAATCGCTGGCTGACATGGTAAGCTCGCCGCCTCATTTGCTGCCAATAATGACTCACTGTGCCGCACTCAAAATCCCCGCTGTGGCTCACCCAAAGCCAACTCACTCCCCTCCCCGACGCCTCAACCCTCGACTGGCTGTTCGACGAAGGCTCCCTGACCCGACGCCTGATCCGTTTGTCGAATGACGGTTTCAGCGTCACGCCGCTGTTCGAAGGCTGGCAACCGCTGCGCGCCGACGAATGTGCTGCATTGGATCTGGACGAAGGCAGTGAAGGCTGGGTGCGCGAGGTGTATTTGCGTGGCTATGGCNAGCCATGGGTGTTCGCCCGCAGCGTGGCGGCGCGCAGTGCCTTGCAGGGCGACGGGTTGCACATGGACGAACTGGGCAGCCGTTCNCTGGGCGAATTGCTGTTTTGCGATCACGCGTTCCAGCGTCGTGCGATTGAGGTTTGTCACTACCCTCAAACATGGTTGCCGATGGAGTGCCGGGCACCCGAACTGTGGGGCCGTCGTTCGCGTTTCGACCGTGGCGCCCTGAGCGTGCTGGTGGCCGAGATCTTCCTGCCGACCTTGTGGCTCGCCACCCGCGNCCATCCGGAGAACTGCTGATGTANCAGAGCCTGCTCAAGTCCCTGAACCGCCTGAACCCCAGGGCCTGGGATTTCATTCAGTTGACCCGCATGGACAAGCCCATCGGCATCTACCTGCTGTTATGGCCAACGCTGTGGGCGCTGTGGATCGCCGGCAAGGGCTCGCCGTCCTTGATCAATATCGTGATTTTCGTACTGGGCGTGGTGCTGACCCGTGCCGGTGGCTGCGTGATCAATGATTGGGCGGACCGCAAGGTCGATGGCCATGTGAAACGCACCGAGCAACGCCCGCTGGTCAGCGGCAAGATCAGTTCCAAAGAAGCCCTGGTGTTCTTCGCATTGCTGATGGGCATCAGTTTCCTGCTGGTGCTGCTGACCAACGCCACCACCATCCTGCTGTCCCTCGGCGGTTTGGCGCTGGCGGCGAGCTACCCGTTCATGAAGCGCTACACCTATTACCCGCAAGTGGTGTTGGGCGCGGCGTTTTCGTGGGGCATGCCGATGGCGTTCACCGCCGAGACTGGCCATCTGCCGGCCACTGCGTGGCTGCTGTACATCGCCAATTTGCTGTGGACGGTGGGTTACGACACGTATTACGCGATGACCGATCGGGACGANGACTTGAAGATCGGCGTGAAATCCACGGCGATTCTTTTTGGCGACGCGGATCGGGCGATCATCCTGACCTTACAGGCGCTGGCGCTGGGCTGCCTATTGCTGGCCGGGTCGAAATTCGAACTCGGGGGCTGGTTCCACCTGGGGTTGCTGGCGGCGGCGGGCTGTTTTGCCTGGGAGTTCTGGTACACCCGCGACAAAGACCGCATGAAATGCTTCAAGGCGTTTTTGCACAACCACTGGGCCGGGTTGGCGATTTTTGTCGGGATCGTGCTGGATTACGCGCTGCGCTGATAAATTGGAAGAATCGCAGCCAGCGGCAGCTTCTATTTTGCTCGGAGCGGCAATATCCGTTACATATGCTCGCGAACAACGTGCCAGACGTCCTTCATCTTGTCGCCCGTCATATCTCCAGGAGCCTTGTCCTTCATGAAGTAATACAGCGGCTTGCCGTTGTAAGCCCACTGCATCATGCCGTCGTCACGTTTGATAATGGTCCATTTTCCTTCAGCTTTGTCGCCTGCTTTTGCCTCCAGCGGTGGCCAGTTTTTTGCACACTCACCTGTACATACCGACTTGCCCCCAGTGTCCTTGTCAAACGTGTACAGGGTCATGCCCTTGTGGTCGACCATCATGTCGCCTTTCATCATGCCCGGCTCAGCCGCGAAGGCCATGGCCGGCAACGAAAACGCCGCGACCAGCAGCAGGGCCTTGAAGGATTGCGAGATGTGCTTCATGGAAACCTTCCTTTTGTGGTTGTCAGGATTCGGACTTAGAGCTTAGTTCAGGATCATGACAATCGCCGAGCTGCTAAATTGTTGTCACACGACTGCAATAATTCCGTTATCTAATGCGGCGCAAGACAGTTAAATGACAAGAGGATTTAGGCATGGTTGGCAGGAGCATTCTGATCGTTGACGACGAAGCGCCCATTCGCGAGATGATCGCCGTTGCGTTGGAAATGGCCGGCTATGACTGCCTGGAGGCGGAGAACTCCCAGCAGGCCCATGCCATTATCGTCGACCGCAAGCCGGACTTGATCCTGCTCGACTGGATGCTGCCCGGCACTTCCGGTATCGAGTTGGCCCGCCGTCTCAAGCGTGACGAGCTGACCGGGGATATCCCGATCATCATGCTCACCGCCAAGGGTGAAGAGGACAACAAGATCCAGGGCCTGGAAGTCGGCGCTGATGACTACATCACCAAGCCATTTTCNCCNCGTGAGCTGGTCGCCCGTCTGAAAGCTGTATTGCGCCGCGCCGGCCCTACCGATGGCGAAGCGCCGATCGAAGTCGACGGCCTGATTCTGGACCCGATCAGCCACCGCGTGACCATCGACGGCAAGCCGGCCGAGATGGGCCCGACCGAATATCGCCTGCTGCAATTTTTCATGACTCACCAGGAGCGCGCCTACACCCGTGGCCAATTGCTCGACCAAGTGTGGGGCGGCAATGTGTACGTGGAAGAGCGCACCGTGGACGTGCATATCCGCCGCCTGCGCAAAGCCTTGGGCGATGCCTACGAGAATCTGGTGCAAACCGTGCGCGGCACCGGNTACCGCTTTTCCACCAAGGCCTGACCCGGACCTTTCCCGCCCGACAAGCTGACAAGGACGCGTGTTCAATTGAACCAAAACTGGCATGGCACCCTGATCCGCCACATGCTGTTGCTGGTGACCGGGTGTCTGGTGATCGGCCTGATTACCGGCTACTACGGCTGGAGCCTCGCCGCGGGCCTGGGCCTTTACCTGGCCTGGACCCTCAAGCAACTGCTGCGCCTGCACGAATGGCTGCGACNNCACAAACCCGATGAAGCACCACCCGATGGCTACGGCCTGTGGGGCGAGGTGTTCGACAGCATCTACCACCTGCAACGCCGCGACCAACGGGTACGCGGGCGCCTGCAAGCGGTGATCGACCGTGTGCAGGAGTCCACCGCCGCGCTCAAAGATGCGGTGATCATGCTCGACAGCGACGGCAACCTGGAATGGTGGAACCGCGCCGCCGAGACCCTGCTGGGCCTCAAGACGCCTCAGGACAGCGGNCAGCCGGTGACCAACCTGGTGCGCCATCCCCGCTTCAAGGAGTATTTCGAGCAGGAAAACTACGAAGAAGCCCTGGAAATCCCTTCGCCCACCAACGACCGCGTGCGCATCCAGCTGTACCTGACACGCTACGGCAACAACGAACACCTGATGCTGGTGCGCGATGTCACCCGCATCCACCAGTTGGAACAGATGCGCAAAGACTTCGTCGCCAATGTGTCCCACGAGCTGCGCACACCGTTGACGGTGATCTGCGGCTACCTGGAAACCCTGCTCGACAACGTCGAGGAAGTGAACCCGCGCTGGACCCGTGCCTTGCAGCAAATGCAGCAGCAAGGCGGGCGCATGCAGACCTTGCTCAACGACCTGTTGTTACTGGCCAAACTGGAAGCCACGGATTACCCGTCGGACAACCACCCCGTGGCCATCGACGGCTTGCTGCAATCGATCACGAGCGACGCTCAGCAGTTGTCCGGCCAGAAAAACCAGCGCATCACCCTGGAAGCCGATCCGACGATTCTGCTCAAGGGCAGCGAAGCCGAGTTACGCAGCGCGTTTTCCAACCTGGTGTTCAACGCGGTGAAATACACCCCGGCCGAAGGCAATATCCGCATTCGCTGGTGGGCCGACGAGCACGGTGCGCACCTGAGCGTGCAGGATTCCGGCATCGGCATCGACGCCAAGCATCTGCCCCGCCTGACCGAGCGTTTCTACCGCGTCGACTCCAGCCGCAACTCCAACACCGGCGGCACGGGGCTTGGCCTGGCGATCGTCAAACACGTGCTGCTGCGCCACCGTGCACGGCTGGAAATCAGCAGTGTGCCGGGCCACGGCAGCACCTTTACCTGCCATTTTGCGCCCGCCCAAGTGACGAAAACGCGCGTCATCAGCACCGCCGACTGATACCGGCCAGCACTCGCTACTAGGCAATCGCCCGGTCAGCCGCTACATTGGCTGACTTGTGCCTGCCCTTCAGGCACCGCATTGACCCCCTATTCGAATACACGGAACCNGCAAAACCCCATCATGGACCCTTCCCCAGGTTTGACCCTCGCCACACTCTTCGCCGACTTTGGCATGATTCTTTTTGCTCTGATCCTGGTACTGCTCAACGGTTTTTTCGTTGCGGCGGAGTTTGCCATGGTCAAATTGCGCGCCACCCGGGTCGAGGCCATCGCCCATAAAAACGGCTGGCGCGGACAGATCCTGCGCACCGTGCACAGCCAGCTCGACGCCTACCTGTCGGCCTGCCAGCTGGGTATCACCCTCGCCTCCCTGGGCCTGGGCTGGGTCGGTGAGCCGGCCTTTGCGCACATCCTCGAGCCGTTGCTGGGCGCCGTGGGCGTGCAATCGCCCGAGGTGATCAAGGGCGTGTCGTTCTTTGCCGCCTTCTTCGTGATTTCCTATCTGCACATCGTGGTCGGTGAATTGGCACCCAAATCCTGGGCGATTCGCAAACCCGAGCTGCTGTCGCTGTGGACGGCAGTGCCGTTGTACCTGTTCTACTGGGCGATGTACCCGGCGATCTACCTGCTCAACGCCAGCGCCAACGCCATCTTGCGTATCGCCGGCCAAGGCGAGCCCGGCCCACACCATGAGCACCATTACAGCCGCGAAGAACTCAAGCTGATCCTGCACTCCAGCCGTGGCCAGGACCCGAGCGACCAAGGCATGCGCGTGCTGGCCTCTGCGGTGGAAATGGGCGAGCTGGAAGTGGTGGACTGGGCCAACTCCCGGGAAGACCTGGTGACCCTGGACTTCAACGCCCCGCTCAAGGAAATCCTGGCGCTGTTCCGCCGCCACAAATTCAGCCGCTACCCGGTGTACGACGCGGTGCGCAATGAGTTCGTCGGCCTGCTGCACATCAAGGACCTGCTGCTGGAACTGGCGGCCCTGGACCACATCCCCGAATCGTTCAACCTGGCCGAGCTGACCCGCCCGCTGGAGCGCGTGTCGCGGCACATGCCGTTGTCGCAGCTGCTGGAGCAGTTCCGCAAAGGCGGCGCGCACTTCGCCCTGGTGGAAGAAGCCGACGGCAAGATCATCGGCTACCTGACCATGGAAGATGTGCTGGAAGTGCTGGTCGGCGATATCCAGGACGAACACCGCAAGGCCGAGCGCGGCATCCTCGCCTACCAGCCGGGCAAACTGCTGGTGCGTGGCGACACGCCGCTGTTCAAGGTGGAGCGCCTGCTGGGCGTCGACCTGGACCACATCGAAGCCGAAACCCTGGCCGGTTTGATCTACGACACCCTCAAGCGGGTGCCGGAAGAGGAAGAAGTGCTGGAGGTTGAAGGCTTGCGCATCATCATCAAGAAGATGAAAGGGCCGAAGATCATTCTGGCCAAGGTGTTGATGCTGGATTGAGTCATACCCTTGTAGGAGCCGGCTTGCTGCGGGCGGCGTTCCGACGATGGGGGCGCCGCGGTGTCATGTGATACCGAGTTATCGTNNGAGCCGGCTTGCTGCGGGCGGCGTTCCGACGATGGGGGCGCCGCGGTGTCATGTGATACCGAGTTATCGTTCATCGCCAGCAAGCCGGCTCCTACTGCCCAACGCAAAGTTGGGCAATGCGCCCACCGGCTGATTGAACTGATACGGAATCGACACCAGGCCCAACCCCGTATTGCGCTGCACCACGAAGTGCAAATGCGGCCCGCTGCTGTTGCCGGTATTGCCCGACAAGGCCAGCGCACTTCCCACCGCTACCCGTTGCCCCTCGCGAACGCCCACCGAACCTTGCTTGAGGTGCAGGTACACGCCCATCGTCCCGTCATCGTGAAGCACTCGCACGAAATTGCCTGAAGGATCGGTGCCGCGTCCGGTCTGGGTATTCTCGGTTTTCACCACCACCCCGCCACGCGCCGCGATAATTGGCGTGCCTTCGGGCATGGCGATGTCCATGGCGTAGCGGTTCTTGGCACCGAAATGGCTGTATTGGCCGTTGGCGCCCTGACTCAAGCGAAACGGCCCGCCACGCCAGGGCAGCGGATACCGATAGGCCATGGCAGCCCCTGAAGGGTCGCCCAGGGAATATTCGAACCTTGGTGTATAAGCCAGCGGCCTTCCGGCCTTCGTCGCCGTGAGCAGCGCCAGACGGATGTTGCTGCGCGCCGGCATCACCCGGCGGATCGGTCGGCTCGGCGCGCCGCTGACATTGCTCAGCCCGGCAAAACTCAGCTCGATCTCGACCGGCGCATACAGGTCGTTGCGCACGTACACGTTGTCCACGCCCTTCTGCTTCTTGATCTCCAGGTACACCTGGCGCTCAAGGTGCTCGACCATACGATCACGAAAAACGAACACCTGGGAGCCTTTGGTGGGGCGGTCGCTGTAGGAGACCACGCCATTGGCGTCTTTGGACTTGTAGATCGTCATGGCCACAGCCGAGGTGGAGGCCATGAAAAGACCACAGAAAAACAGCAGGCGCGCGAGCATGGGCAAGAGTCTGTCGAGTAAGGCCTGGGAAGGAGCCTAG
This sequence comes from Pseudomonas mandelii, assembly GCF_002251635.1. Taxonomy (GTDB): domain Bacteria; phylum Pseudomonadota; class Gammaproteobacteria; order Pseudomonadales; family Pseudomonadaceae; genus Aquipseudomonas; species Aquipseudomonas mandelii_B. The sequence goes on along the minus strand of NZ_NMOJ01000128.1, from coordinate 19,460 downwards.
CAGCTGCAATGGACCCGGGTAGTCGGCAGATGTTTCAAAATGGGCAGCGAAGGAGACGTGCGGTGAATGTGATGGCCCCTTCGCGGGCAAGCCTCGCTCCTACAGGTCGGTGTGATCTGTAGGAGCGAGGCTTGCCCGCGAAGACGGACTCTCAGGCGATGAAGATTACGCGCCTGGAACGAAATGCTTCTGCGCCGTACCCCGGGCGATCAATCGGGAGATGTAGTCGAGCTTCTGCGCATCCTGGTCGATAAACCGGAAGGTCAGTTGCAGCCAGTCGCTGTCGGGCCTCGGCTCATAGGCGACGATCGCGTGCAGGTAGCCGTTGAGACGGGCGACTTCGGCGTTGTCGCCCTGCTCCAGGTCGAGCACGGCGCTGTCGAGGACTTGCGGCAGCGCGTCGGTGCGCTTCACCACCAGCAGCGCTTCCTTGATGCTCAAGGCTTTGATCACGCACTGCTGAATGCCGCTTGGCAAACGCAGCTGGCCTTGTCCACGTCCGCTGGCAGGAGCGGAAGCAGCGACCGGCGCCTTCACCGGTGGGCTGTTGAGCAAACCACGGGTCGGTGCAGGCGCCGGGGCGGGAGCGACCACGGCGGCAAACCACGGGTCGGTGCAGGCGCCGGGGCGGGAGCGACCACGGCGGCCTTGCCACCGGTCAACGCGCTCAGGGAGTCGTTGCCGAAGGCCGAGTTCATTTTGGTCGGCGCCCCGTTCATCAAGGCGTCGAGCTTGCCGACCTTGTTCAGCGCTTGCTTGACCTTGGTCAGCAGTTGTTCGTTGGTGAAGGGCTTGCTGACGTAGCCGGAAACGCCAGCCTGGATCGCCTGGACTACGTTTTCCTTGTCGCCACGGCTGGTCACCATCACGAAGGGCATGGCCTTCAGATGGGCTTGCTCACGGCACCAGGTCAGCAATTCAAGACCGGACATTTCCGGCATTTCCCAGTCGCACAGCACCAGGTCGAACGCTTCCTTGGCCAGCATGGCCTGGGCCTTTTTGCCGTTGATGGCATCTTCGGTCCGGATACCCGGGAAGTAGTTACGCAGGCACTTCTTTACCAGGTCACGAATGAATGCCGCATCGTCCACCACCAACACACTGATCTTGCTCATCCATCACCCCTCGAAAAAATCCCGGCAAGCATACCGTTTTGCTGATGGCACATTGCCAAAAACCTTCAGTCACGCCGGGACTTTTCGTTCGCGGGTGCTGCTTTTGAAGTCGAAAACCACACAAAAAAACGCCCGGCCAAAGGACCGGGCGTTTTTCTTGGGCAGTCTTACTTATCGTCAGCTTTGCCCGGAACATTAGCGGTTTCGCCACTTGTGCCTTCAACTTCTTCTTTCATGCGCTTGAGCCCCATGTGCCGTACGTCGGTACCGCGCACCAGGTAAATCACCAGTTCCGAGATATTGCGCGCGTGGTCGCCGATACGCTCCAGGGAGCGCAGCACCCAAATAATGTTCAAGACCCGCGAGATAGAGCGCGGGTCTTCCATCATGTAGGTGGCCAGCTCACGCAGTGCGGTCTTGTATTCGCGGTCGATGGTCTTGTCGTACTGCGCCACCGACAACGCCAACTCGGCGTCGAAACGGGCAAACGCGTCNAGGGCGTCACGCACCATGTTGCGCACCTGGTCGCCGATGTGGCGAACCTCGACGTAGCCGCGCGGGGCCTCGCCTTCTTCGCACAACTGAATGGCGCGGCGGGCGATCTTGGTCGCTTCGTCACCGATGCGCTCCAGGTCGATTACCGACTTGGAGATGCTGATGATCAAACGCAGGTCAGACGCCGCCGGTTGGCGACGCGCCAGAATGCGCAGGCATTCTTCGTCGATATTGCGTTCCATCTGATTGATCTGGTCATCGATCTCGCGCACTTGCTGGGCCAGACCAGAGTCGGCCTCGATCAGCGCAGTGACGGCATCGTTGACCTGCTTTTCCACCAGCCCGCCCATGGCCAGGAGGTGGCTGCGCACTTCCTCGAGCTCGGCGTTGAACTGCGCGGAGATGTGATGGGTAAGGCCTTCTTTGCTAATCATGTTGGCGTCCTTGAAGCTGTATGCCGCAAGCTACAAGCTGCAAGTTGATATGTGTCGTTGCATTGAACTGCTTTTACTTGCCGCTTGAAGCTTGCGGCTCGCAGCTGCTCCAACTAGCCATAACGACCGGTGATGTAGTCTTCGGTCTGCTTCTTCGCCGGATTGGTGAACAGGGTATCGGTGTCGCCGAATTCCACCAGCTCGCCCATGTACATGAACGCGGTGTAGTCGGAAACCCGCGCCGCCTGTTGCATGTTGTGGGTCACGATGACGATGGTGAACTTGGACTTGAGCTCGTAGATCAGTTCTTCGACTTTCAGCGTCGAGATCGGGTCAAGTGCCGAGCACGGTTCGTCGAGCAGCAAGACTTCCGGTTCCACGGCGATGGTACGGGCGATCACCAGACGCTGCTGCTGGCCGCCGGACAGGCCGAGTGCCGAATCGTGCAGGCGGTCTTTGACCTCTTCCCACAGTGCCGCGCCTTTCAGGGCCCACTCCACCGCTTCGTCGAGGATGCGTTTTTTGTTGATGCCCTGGATGCGCAGGCCGTAGACCACGTTTTCGTAGATGGTCTTGGGGAACGGGTTGGGCTTCTGGAACACCATGCCCACGCGACGACGCAGCTCGGCCACGTCTTCGCCTTTACGATAGATGTTGGNGCCGTANAGGTTGATCGCGCCTTCTACGCGGCAACCGTCGACCAGGTCGTTCATGCGGTTGAAGGTACGCAGCAGCGTCGACTTACCGCAGCCGGACGGACCAATGAAGGCGGTCACGCGCTGTTTCGGGATGTTCATGCTGACGTCGAACAGCGCCTGCTTTTCACCGTAGTACAGGCTCAGGCCTGGCACTTCGATGGCCACGGTTTCCTGGGCCAGGCTCAGGCTCTGCTTGTCGCGACCCAGGGCCGACATGTTGATGCCGTGGGTGTGGGTTTCATGTTGCATGGTCTCACTCCGTTCGTAGCTGCCAGCTTCTAGCTGCAAGCTGCAAGATTTGAGCAAAAGCGGCTTGTAGCTTGCCGCTTGTGGCTAATAGCTTTAGCTGTCCAGCGCTTTGTATTTTTCGCGCAGGTGGTTACGAATCCACACCGCCGACAGGTTGAGCGTGGCGATCACCAGCACCAGCAGCAAGGCGGTGGCGTATACCAGCGGTCGCGCNGCTTCGACGTTGGGGCTCTGGAAGCCGACGTCATAAATGTGAAAGCCCAAGTGCATGATCTTCTGGTCCAGGTGGAGGTATGGGTAGTTGCCGTCCAGTGGCAGCGACGGTGCCAGTTTCACCACACCTACCAGCATCAGCGGTGCCACTTCACCGGCGGCACGGGCCACGGCGAGGATCATGCCGGTCATCATCGCCGGGCTGGCCATTGGCAGCACGATCTTCCACAGCGTTTCCGCCTTGGTCGCGCCAAGCGCCAACGAACCTTCACGCACCGTGCGAGGAATCCGCGCCAGGCCTTCTTCCGTGGCCACGATCACCACCGGCACCGCCAGCAGCGCCAGGGTCAGGGACGCCCAGAGCAGACCCGGCGTACCGAAAGTCGGTGCCGGCAATGCTTCAGGGAAGAACAACCGGTCAACCGAACCGCCGAGCACATACACGAAGAAGCCCAGGCCGAACACGCCGTAGACGATGGCCGGTACGCCGGCCAAGTTGTTCACGGCGATACGGATAATCCGGGTCAGGGTGTTCTGCTTGGCGTATTCACGCAGGTACACCGCTGCCAGCACGCCGAACGGGGTCACAATCATCGCCATGATCAAGGTCATCATGACGGTGCCGAAAATGGCCGGGAAGATCCCGCCTTCGGTGTTNGCTTCCCGTGGGTCATCGCTGAGGAATTCCCAGACCTTGCTGAAGTAGAAGCCGACCTTGGTCAGCGTGCCCATGGCGTTCGGCTGGTAGGCATGCACCACTTTGCCGATGCCGATTTCCACTTCTTTGCCGTTGGCGTCGCGAGCGGTCAGGCTGTCGCGGTTGAACTGGGCGTGCAAGTCGGCCAGGCGCGCTTCGACGTCCTGATAACGGGCATTGAGCTCGGCGCGCTCGGATTCCATGTCCGCTTGCGCGGCGGCGTCGAGCTGGCCGGCCAGTTCCAGTTTGCGACCGTGCAGACGCACACGTTCCAGACCCGAGTTGATCGCGCCGATGTCGACCTTTTCCAGGGTCTTGAGCTGTGCTGCAAGCTTGTTCACGCGATCGACACGGGCCTGCAACTCGGGCCATGCGGCTTCGCCTTCGGCGATGACCTTGCCATCCTGCTTGACGTTGACCAGCGTGCCGTAGAAGTTGCCCCACTCACGCCGCTCGATGGTCATCAGGTTGGCAGGCTTGGTCTGGTCCTTGAGCCACTCGCCGACGATCCAGGTGAAATCGTTGCCGTTCAAGTCACGGTTGCCGACCTTGATCAGCTCGCGGGTCATGAATTCCGGGCCTTGGTCCGGTACCGGCAAGCCAGCGCTTTTCAGGCGCTCGCGCGGTACTTCTTCCTTCTGTACCACTTCGCCGATGACGATATGGTTTTCCTGGCCCGGCACGTTGTAGTTGGCCTGGATCAGGTCAGCCGGCCAGAAGTGGCCCAAACCGCGCACCGCAATCACAGCCAGCAAACCAATGGTCATGATGACCGCGATGGACACCGCGCCACCGCTGATCCAGACGCCGGGGGCGCCGCTCTTGAACCATCCATTCAGGGAGTTCTGTTTCACAGACTTCTACCTTTCTTAAAGCGACGAGTATTTCTTGCGCAGACGCTGACGAATCAGCTCGGCGAGGGTGTTCATGATGAAAGTGAACAGCAGCAGCACCAGCGCCGAGAGGAACAGCACGCGGTAGTGACTACCACCGACTTCCGACTCAGGCATTTCCACCGCGACGTTGGCCGCCAGGGTGCGCAGGCCTTCGAACAGGTTCATCTCCATCACCGGAGTGTTACCGGTGGCCATCAGCACGATCATGGTCTCGCCGACGGCGCGGCCCATGCCGATCATCAGCGCCGAGAAAATCCCCGGGCTGGCGGTCAGGATGACGACGCGCGTCATGGTCTGCCATGGCGTGGCGCCCAGGGCCAGGGAACCCAGGGTCAGGCCGCGCGGCACGCTGAACACGGCGTCTTCGGCGATGGAGTAGATGTTCGGGATCACCGCAAAGCCCATGGCCAAACCGACTACCAGGGCGTTGCGCTGGTCGTAGGTGATACCCAGGTCATGGGAAATCCACATGCGCATGTCGCCGCCGAAGAACCAGGTTTCCAGGTACGGGCTCATGTACAGCGAGAGCCAGCCCACAAACAGGATCACCGGAATCAGGATGGCGCTTTCCCAGCCGTCCGGCACTTTCAGGCGGATGGACTCAGGGAGGCGGCTGAAGACGAAACCGGCGACCAGGATGCCAACCGGCAAGAGCATCAGCAGGCTGAAGATGCCCGGCAAATGCCCTTCCACATATGGCGCAAGGAACAGGCCGGCGAAGAAGCCGAGGATCACCGTCGGCATCGCTTCCATCAATTCGATCACCGGCTTGACCTTGCGGCGCAGGCTCGGGGCCATGAAGTAAGCGGTGTAGATCGCAGCGGCGACGGCCAGTGGCGCGGCCAGCAGCATGGCGTAGAACGCGGCTTTCAGCGTACCGAAGGTCAGCGGCGCCAGGCTCATCTTGGGTTCGAAGTCGGTGTTGGCGGCGGTCGATTGCCAGACGTATTTAGGCTCGTCGTAGTTCTCGTACCAGACCTTGCTCCACAACGCGCTCCAGGACACTTCCGGGTGTGGGTTGTCCAGTAGCAGCGGTTGCAGCTTGCCACCGGCTTCGACGATCACACGGTTGGCGCGTGGCGACATGCCGAACACACCCTGGCCATCGACCACCGGGTCCACCAGCAAGGTGCGATGCGCCGTGCTGTGGAACACGCCGAACTTGCCGGACGCATCGAGCGCCGTGAAGCCTTTGCGACGTTCTTCAGCGGTGATTTCCACAATCGGCGCGGTGCCCATCTGGAAGGTACGGATCTGCTTCAGGCGCTGTTCGCCATCCGGGTCGCGCGCCATGAACCACTGGGCCAGGCCACCCTTTGAGTTGCCGACGATCAGCGAGATACCGCCCACCAGCTGGGTGCTGGCGGTGATTTCGGCGTTGCCGTCCTCGAGCAGTTTGTAGCGACCGTTGAGGCTCTTGTCGCGCAGGCTGAACACATCGGCCAGGGCGCGACCGTTGATCACATACAGCCACTGCTGGCGTGGGTCGATGAAGATCGCCTTCACCGGCTCGGTCATTTGCGGCAGCTCGATGCGCTTCTGCTCGCTGGTGACTTCACCCGTCATCATGTTTTCTTCGCTGGTCAGCGACAGGACATTGAGTTGCGAACCGGTGGAGCCGACCAGCATCAGGGTCGTATCGGTGGCGTTGAGGCTGACATGCTCCAGCGCACCGCCCGTCTCGTTCAGCGCAATCGGGGTTTCGCCATACGGGTATTCGATGGCNGGCGTAATGGTTTTCTTGCCGTCCGGGTAGGACACCTTATAGGTGTGGCGGAACACCAGCGCCTGACCGTTGGACAAGCCAACCGCTACCAGCGGATGGCCGGGTTGGTCTTCAGCAATTGACGTGACCGTGGTGCCCGCCGGGATAGGCAGATCGACGCGCTTGAGTTCGGCGCCACTGTCGATATCGAAGAACAGTGCCTGGCCCTTGTCGGAAACCCGCATGGCGACCTGGTTCTGTTCTTCGAGAGAGATCATCAACGGCTTGCCGGCATCTTGCATCCAGGCAGGCGTGATGGCGTCCTTGGCGGTCAGGTCGGCACCCTGGAACAGCGGCGCGACGACGTAGGCGAGGAAGAAAAAGATCAGCGTGATCGCGCCGAGAACGGCGAGGCCGCCCACGAGNACGTACCAACGGGTCAGGCGATCTTTCAGCGCGCGAATACGGCGCTTGCGTTGCAGCTCAGGCGTATTGAAATCAATGCGCTTGGGGGGAGTAGTCGTCATGGTGGAATTGGCCAGATCATTCATGCGCACACCCTAGCGATCCTGTATGACAGAAAGATGACAATGCAGTGACGCAACAAATCCGCCGCCAGCGGGAACTGGCAGTGGACCGGAAATTTGGGGGGTGTAGGAGCCGGCTTGCTGGCGATGGCTTCACCGCAGTGAACCTGTCAGACCGAGTCGACAGGNAGACCGAGTCGACAGGATCGCCAGCAAGCCGCCCCCTACAGGTCCGGGGCGTGCCCCGGGCCTAGGGTTTTACTTTTTTGCGACTTCAGCGCCGCCTTCCTGCAGACCCAGGTCAGCCAGTGCCTTGGCGGCAACTTTGGCTGGCAGTGGGATGTAGCCGTCTTTGACGACCACTTCCTGGCCCTGTTTGGACAGAACCAGTTTCACGAACTCAGCTTCCAGCGGGGCCAGAGGCTTGTTCGGGGCTTTGTTGACGTACACGTAGAGGAAACGCGACAGCGGGTATTTGCCGTTCAGGGCGTTTTCTTCGCTGTCTTCGATGAAGTCAGTGCTGCCTTTCTTGGCCAGGGCCACGGTCTTCACGCTTGCAGTCTTGTAGCCGATGCCCGAGTAACCGATGCCGTTCAGCGAGGAACTGATCGACTGCACGACCGACGCCGAGCCTGGCTGTTCGTTCACGTTAGGCTTGTAGTCGCCTTTGCACAGGGCTTCTTCTTTGAAGTAGCCGTAGGTGCCGGATACCGAGTTACGACCGAACAATTGCACCGGCTTGTTGGCCAGGTCGCCGGTCACACCCAGGTCGCCCCAGGTTTTCACGTCGGCTTTAGCGCCGCACAGACGAGTAGACGAGAAGATCGCGTCAACTTGTTCCATGGTCAGGTGCTGGATCGGGTTGTCCTTGTGCACGAATACAGCCAGGGCATCCACAGCCACCGGAATAGCGGTTGGCTTGTAGCCGTACTTCTGCTCGAAGGCCGCCAGTTCGGTGTCCTTCATTTTGCGGCTCATCGGGCCCAGGTTGGAGGTGCCTTCAGTCAGCGCAGGAGGTGCAGTCGCGGAGCCGGCAGCCTGAATCTGGATGTTGACGTTCGGGTATTCCTTTTTGTAGGACTCAGCCCACAGGGTCATCAGGTTAGCCAGAGTGTCGGAGCCGACGCTGGACAGGTTGCCCGAGACGCCGGTGGTCTTGGTGTAGCTCGGGATAGCAGGGTCAACAGCGGCAACCGCGTTGGCAGTCGCAACGCCAGCAGCGACAAAAGTCATTGCCGCCATCAAACGCTTCAGTTTCATGCCTTGCTCCTAGCAGATAGGGATAGTTGGTCGGGGCCAAGTATCAGCAGGCCGTGTGAACACTCTATGGCTGAAATATGACAATTGGATGAAAGGCCAGCATTCGAGTTTTTACCGAATAATTCATGCGCCCCAAATCGCTAGCAGGCTAGCCCCACATTGGAATGCATTTCAATGTGGGCGCTAGCCTGCTGGCGATTGGGGCCGGTACAGCTACAGACAATTTCGGGATCACCGCCCTTTCTTCCAGAGATAAGCCCCCACCAGAATCCCGACACCGCAAAGAACCGCCACGTAATACGACGGCCCCATCGGGCTTTCCTTGAGCAACAGGCTGACGATCATCGGCGTCAGGCCGCCAAAGATGGCGTAGGCAACGTTGTAGGAAAACGACAGACCACTGAAGCGCACCACGGGCGGGAAGGCTTTGACCATCACGTAGGGCACGGCGCCGATGGTGCCGACCAGCAGGCCAGTCAGGGCATACAGCGGGAACAACCAGTCGGGATGCGCGGCCAGGCTGTGATAGAAGGTCCAGGAGCTCAGCAACAACGCCGCACAGCCGAACACGAAGACCCGCCCTGCGCCGAACCGGTCAGACAGTGCGCCGGCAATGATGCAGCCAAAGCTGAGGAACACGATCGCCAGGCTATTGGCTTGCAGCGCCGTGGTGGGCGAGAAGTGGTACACCGTCTGCAGCACAGTCGGCGTCATCAGGATCAACACAACGATTGCGGCGGACAGCAGCCAGGTCAGCAACATGGAAATCAGAATCGCACCGCGGTGGTCACGCAACACAGCACGCAGCGGTACTTCTTCGGCCAGGGCCTTGCGCAGTTGCAGTTCGGCGAACACAGGGGTCTCGTGCAACCAGCGGCGCAGGTAAACCGAAAGCAGGCCGAACACGCCACCCAGCAGGAACGGGATTCGCCAGGCGTAATCCGACACTTGCAGCGGGGTGTAAATGCTGTTGATCGCGGTGGCGACCAATGATCCCAGAAGGATGCCAGCCGTCAGACCGCTCGTCAGGGTGCCGCAGGCATAACCGATATGACGCGCTGGCACGTGTTCGGAAACGAATACCCACGCGCCCGGCACTTCACCGCCAATCGCCGCGCCTTGAATCACCCGCATCAGCAGCAGCAGGAGCGGCGCCCACAGGCCGATCTGCGCATAGGTCGGCAGCAGGCCCATGATCAGGGTCGGCACGGCCATCATGAAGATGCTCAAGGTGAACATCTTTTTGCGGCCCAGCANGTCGCCGAAGTGCGCCATNATGATGCCGCCCAACGGCCGCGCCAGGTAGCCGGCGGCGAAGATGCCGAAGGTCTGCATCATGCGCAGCCATTCCGGCATGTCGACGGGGAAAAACAGTTTTCCGACCACGGTGGCGAAAAACACAAAGATGATGAAGTCGTAAAATTCCAGCGCCCCGCCCAAGGCAGACAGTGACAGGGTTTTGTAGTCGTTGCGGGTCAACGGGCGTGCGGGCTGGGTCGGCTGCGCGATGCTAGAGGGCGCTGTGGTCATGGCAAGGGCTTCTCTTATAGTCGGATCTGCAACCCCAACAACGCTGGCGAGGGCTTGGGCAGGTCCGGCACGATAGCAAATTGTTCGAAAAAGCACATAGAGGTGCGTATTTGACGGTCAAAATGAGAACCGGACGGTCGTCTCGGAGTCTACCGATCGATATACTCGCTGCATTGCAGCATTTGTAAGGGGTTGCTGTGCGAAAACGCGCTGGATGACTGGCAAGGTCATTGCGTGGCTCAGTCGCTTTCGCAGAGTTTCCCTTTAGGCGCCTTTCGAAAAACGTGACGAACGTAGTATGTTCGGGGCTGAATCGTTTTTCCTTGAGACGGCTATTCACCTGAAATACCCATGAAGCGTCACGGGTCAGAGGCACCCTCGGCATGATCGAACTCGAACAAGAAGATCCTATCCCGCAAGGCGACCTCGCCCTGCAAATCACCGCCCTCCCGCGTGAAACCAACGGTTTTGGCGATATTTTCGGCGGCTGGCTGGTCGCGCAGATGGACCTGGCCGGTACGGCCATGGCCAGCAAGGTAGCGGGCGGACGTGTGGCCACCGTGGCCATCGATCGCATGGCGTTCCTGGTACCGGTGGCGGTGGGCGCGCAATTGTCCTTCTATACCCAGGCTCTGGAAATCGGCCGCAGTTCGATCCAGATGATGGTCGAAGTCTGGAGCGACGACCCGCTGTCCAGCGAATGGCGCAAAGTCACCGAGGCGGTGTTTGTGTTNGTCGCGATCGATGGCAGCGGCCGTACTCGTTCGGTTCCTCCACGGGCGCGTTAAACACGGCGACCTTTCTGCGGTCCATTGCAGTCATTGTTCCTGATCGAGAGTTGCCCCATGAGCACGCCCAACGTTGAAGCCGTGAAACTGGATGAACTGAACTGCTGGCGCATCCGCCACGGTCAGGCCGAATTGCTGGTCGCCCAGCAAGGCGCGCACATCCTCAGTTATCAATTGGCCGGCCAACCGCCGCTGATCTGGCTCAACGACGAGGCCGTGTTCAAGACCGGCAAGAGCATCCGCGCTGGCGTGCCGGTGTGCTGGCCGTGGTTCGGCAATTTCCCGCGCAACCCGCAAAGCGTCCAGGCGATGCGCGACAGCGACGAACCGCCGACCGCCCACGGTTTCGTCCGGGCGATGGATTGGGAATTGGGCGGCATAGAAGCCGAGGGCGAGAGCCTGAAGGTGGAATTCGTCCTGCCCTACCCCGAAGGCGGTTTTCCAGGCTGGCCACACCAAGTCGATTTGAAGCTGAGCATCCGCCTGGATGAGCAACTGCACATCAGCTTGACCAGCCACAATCAGGGCACCGATACCGTCACCATCAGCCAGGCGTTGCACAGTTACTTCGCCGTCAGTGATGTGCGCACTGTGCATGTCGAAGGGCTGGATGGTTTGAGCTATATCGAAACGCTGGATGACTGGAAAACCGTCACCCAGGCCGGTGATTTGCATTTTGCCGGCGAGACCGACCGCATCTACCTCAATGCCCCGGCGAAGCTGAGCATTGTCGACCCGGCCTGGCAACGGCGCATCGAGCTGACCAGCAGTGGTTCGCGCACGGCGGTGATCTGGAACCCGTGGATCGAACGCGCTGCGGCGTTCAGCGACATGGCCGACGATGGCTGGCAGAAGATGCTGTGCATCGAGACGGCGAATGTGATGGATGATGTGGTGACGCTGAAACCAGGCGCCACCCATACCCTCGGCGTCAGCATCGCCAGCAAATCTTTATAAGCAACACCCTGAACAACTGTGGGAGCGAGCTTGCTCGCGATGGCGGTGTAGCAGTCAACTCAGATGCTGAATGTTATGGCCTCATCGCGAGCAAGCTCGCTCCCACAGTTTTTTGTGTCAAGCCAACTGGCGTGCTACAAATCCGACTCCTGCACCACCCGCACCTTCGCCGCATCCAGCGCATACGCCGCGTCAGCCAAATCGTTGTTCACCTTCTCCACCTTCAACGCGCCCGTGACCCACAGCGGTGTGTAGATATCATCCAGCTTCAACCCCTTGGGATAACGCACCAGCACCAACTGGTTAGGCGGCGGTGGCGGCACATGGATGCAGGCGCCCGGGTAAGGCACCAGGAAGAACAGCGTGCTGCGGCCTTTGGCATCGGTTTCCAACGGCACCGGGTAACCGCCGATACGGATGTTCTTGCCGTTCATGGCGGCCACGGTCTTGGTCGAATACATCACCGCCGGCAAGCCTTTGCTTTGCTTCAAGCCACCTTTGTCGGTGAACGTGCCTTGGGCTTCGGGGGAGTTGTGGTCGATCTCGGGCATGGCTTCGAGGGCTTTCTGATCCGACAGCGGCATCAGTTCGAGCCAGTCGGTTTCCGGCAGTTCGCCGGCATGGGCCAAACCGCTGCCCAAAAGGAGGAGAGTCAAAAAAAGACGGCGCATGGAGGTGCTCGGTAAGGAAAGGACGGTGTAACGCCGAGCATTCTAGCCCTCCCCGCGCGCGCCGCAGAGAGGACTTCGTCGCTTGAATCAGTTCTTTCTGATCAAGCCGTAGATCACCAGCAACACCACCGCGCCGACCAGCGCACCAATGAAGCCTGCACCTTCGCCCGCGTGATAGATGCCCAGAGCCTGACCGCCGTAAGTGGCCGCCAGCGAACCGCCGATACCGAGCAGGATGGTCATGATCCAGCCCATGCTGTCATCGCCCGGTTTCAGGAACCGAGCCAGCAGGCCGACGATCAAGCCGATAAAGATGGTTCCGATAATTCCCATGGCACTTCCCTCTGATTGAATGGCAATGCCCAAAGCCTAGACAGACTTTGGCATCCTGCCATGAGAGAACGGCGGACCTTGAATGGTTCCGCCGCTGCCACATGAAACTGTTTATTCGGCGATGAGCGCTTCGACCTTGAGGATCTGCTGCTCCAGCGTGGCCCTGTCGGCGCAGCGCAGGTTGGCGTGACCGACCTTACGGCCGACCTTGAACGCCTTGCCATAGTGGTGCAGATGGCAGTCGGCGATCGCCAGGACCTTCTCGGTCTCTGGCACTTTACCGATGAAGTTGAGCATCGCGCTCTCGCCGACCTTGGCCGTGGAGCCCAACGGCAAGCCNGCCACCGCCCGCAGGTGGTTTTCGAACTGGCTGCACTCGGCGCCTTCGGTGGTCCAGTGCCCGGAGTTGTGCACCCTCGGGGCGATTTCGTTGGCCTTGAGGCCACCGTCGACTTCGAAGAACTCGAACGCCATCACGCCGACGTAATCCAGCTGCTTGAGCACACGGCTGGAATAGTCTTCAGCCAGGGCCTGCAACGGATGGTCAGTGCTGGCCACGGACAGCTTGAGGATGCCGCTGTCGTGGGTGTTGTGCACCAACGGGTAGAAGCGGGTTTCGCCATCACGGGCACGCACGGCGATCAGGGAGACTTCACCGGTGAACGGCACGAAGCCTTCCAGCAGGCAGGCAACGCTGCCCAGCTCGGCGAAGGTGCCGACCACATCGGCAGCCGTGCGCAGGACTTTCTGGCCCTTGCCGTCGTAACCCAGGGTGCGGGTTTTCAGCACGGCCGGCAGGCCGATGGAGGCAACGGCGGCGTCCAGGTCGGCTTGGGACTGGATGTCGGCGAACGCCGGCGTCGGGATGCCCAAATCCTTGAACATGCTCTTCTCGAACCAGCGGTCACGCGCGATGCGCAAGGCTTCGGCGCTCGGGTACACCGGTACGAACTGCGAGAGGAAGGCCACGGTTTCGGCCGGGACGCTTTCGAACTCGAAGGTCACCAGGTCGACTTCGTCGGCCAGTTGGCGCAGGTGATCCGGGTCGCTGTAGTCAGCCCGCAGGTGCTCGCCGAGTGCCGCCGCGCAAGCGTCGGGCGCCGGGTCCAGGAAAGCAAAGTTCATCCCCAGCGGGGTTCCCGCCAAGGCCAGCATGCGGCCCAACTGGCCGCCACCGATTACACCGATCTTCATCGTCAACAACCTCAGGCGATGCGTGGGTCTGGATTGTCCAGCACGCTGTCTGTCTGCTCAGCACGGAATTTTTTCAGCACCGCATGGAACTGCGGGTGCTTGGCGCCCAGGATGCTGGCGGACAACAACGCGGCGTTGATCGCGCCGGCCTTGCCGATCGCCAGGGTCGCCACCGGGATACCGGCCGGCATCTGCACGATGGACAACAGCGAATCCACACCCGAGAGCATCGACGACTGCACCGGCACGCCGAGCACCGGCAGGTGGGTCTTGGCCGCACACATGCCTGGCAGGTGCGCCGCACCGCCGGCACCGGCGATGATCACCTCGATGCCACGGGATTCTGCTTCATCGGCATACTGGAACAGCAAATCCGGGGTGCGGTGGGCAGAGACCACTTTCACTTCATACGGAATGCCGAGTTTTTCCAGCATATCGGCGGTGTGGCTAAGGGTGGACCAATCGGACTTGGAGCCCATGATCACGCCAACCAATGCACTCATCGTCGTGCCTCTTCTCTCTGGGCGCCCGCAGGCGCGTCAAAAAACAACAAGCCACGCGGGAAATGCGTGGCTTGTTGTACGAAATTTGGCCGGTTGGACCGGCCGAAGGCCGCGCAGTATACCGTAATAATCCAGATAAACAGCCCCTGAAACGACCATCTGTCATACAGCGCAAAGTGCCGGTTTTATTGACTCCCAGGTCAGCGAAAGAACAACACAAATCCAATGTGGGAGCGGGCTTGCTCGCGAATGCGGNGTGTCAGTCANTACATCTGTNACTGACCCACCGCATTCGCGAGCAAGCCCGCTCCCACATTTNGTCTTCAGTGGNTTCAAGANCCGGTTGTGCCTTGCGCTGCGCCGCCTTCCAGTTTGCGCCACAACAACCGCACGTTCGCCTTGCGCACCAACGCGCAGCGATACAGGCGAATTTCCAGCGGTACATGCCATTGCGGCCCGCCGCAGACCACCAGTTCGCCGCGCGCCAGTTCGGCCCGCACGCTCAGTTGGGGCACCCAGGCAATCCCCAATCCCTCCAGCGCCATGCTTTTCAGGCTGTCGGCCATGGCGGTCTCATAGATGGTGGTGAAGCGCAGCGCACGCTGGCGCAGCAACATGTTCACCGAACGCCCGAGAAATGCCCCGGCGCTGTAGGCCAGCAGCGGCACACTGCCCTCGCCTTCCAGGTCGAACAACGGCTTGCCGTCGGCATCGGCAGCGCACACCGGGAGCATTTCGGTATTGCCCAGGTGCAGCGACGGGAAGATCTCCGGATCCATCTGCATCGCCGCATCCGGGTCGTAGAACGCCAGCATCAAATCGCAGCCACCTTCGCGCAGCGCATGCACAGCGTCGCCGACGTTGGTCGCCACCAACCGCGTGGCAATGTTCAGGCCTTCATTGCGCAACTGCGCGATCCAGCGCGGAAAGAAACCCAAAGCCAGNGAGTGAGCGGCCGCCACTTGCATGACTTCGCCCTGCCCGCCTTCCAAGTGATGCAAATGGCGCAGCACTTCACCGAGTTGCTCGACCACCGTGCGCGCAGTCACCAGGAACAACTGCCCCGCCGCCGTCAATTCGACTGGCGTGCGCGAGCGGTTGACCAGGGTCAAGCCGAGCGCGGCTTCCAGGCTGCGGATTCGGCGGCTGAACGCGGGCTGGGTCACGAAGCGGCGTTCCGCAGCCTGCGAGAAGCTGCGGGTGGCGGCCAAGGCGCTGAAGTCCTCGAGCCATTTACTTTCCAGATTCATCACGTCCTCCCGGACACGCACCAAATTAGGTCACACGCTCGCCGCACACACGGCGTCACACAGACATTATGCCGAATGTGCATAGGCCAGTGTTTAACAGCATTGGCCGAAAATTCNCCACAAGCCTAGCATTCGCAGCGTTCCGGCCAGTTCCGGGTCCATATCGAGATGATTTCCGTCATGTCCTCCGCTGCATCATTCCGCACAGAAAAAGACCTGCTTGGCGTACTCGAAGTACCTGCTCAAGCGTATTACGGCATCCAGACCCTGCGAGCGGTGAATAACTTCCGCCTCTCGGGCGTTCCGATTTCGCATTACCCGAAATTGGTGGTCGGCCTGGCAATGGTCAAGCAAGCAGCCGCTGACGCCAACCGCGAGTTGGGCCAGCTCAGCGAAGCCAAGCACGCTGCCATCAGCGAAGCCTGTGCCCGCCTGATCCGTGGCGATTTCCACGAAGAATTCGTGGTGGACATGATTCAAGGCGGCGCTGGCACTTCAACCAACATGAATGCCAACGAAGTCATCGCCAACATCGCGTTGGAGGCCATGGGCCACAACAAGGGCGAATATCAGTACCTGCACCCCAACAACGACGTGAACATGGCGCAGTCGACCAACGACGCCTACCCGACCGCGATCCGCTTGGGTCTGCTGCTGGGCCATGACGCGCTGCTGGCCAGCCTCGACAGCCTTATCCAGGCGTTCGCCGCCAAGGGCGTCGAGTTCAGCCACGTGCTGAAAATGGGCCGCACCCAATTGCAAGACGCCGTGCCGATGACCCTCGGCCAGGAATTCCGCGCCTTCGCCACCACCCTCGGTGAAGACCTGGCCCGCCTGAAAACCCTGGCGCCTGAGCTGTTGACCGAAGTGAACCTGGGCGGCACCGCCATCGGCACCGGCATCAACGCCGATCCGCGCTACCAGGCCCTGGCCGTACAGCGCTTGGCACTGATCAGCGGCCAGCCGCTGGTACCGGCTGCCGACTTGATCGAAGCCACCTCCGACATGGGCGCCTTCGTGCTGTTCTCCGGCATGCTCAAGCGTACCGCGGTGAAACTGTCGAAGATCTGCAACGACCTGCGCCTGCTGTCCAGCGGCCCACGCACCGGCATCAACGAGATCAACCTGCCGGCACGCCAGCCAGGCAGCTCGATCATGCCCGGCAAGGTCAACCCGGTGATCCCGGAAGCTGTTAACCAGGTGGCGTTCCAAGTCATCGGTAACGACTTGGCCCTGACCATGGCAGCCGAAGGCGGCCAACTGCAGCTGAACGTGATGGAGCCGTTGATCGCGTTCAAGATTTTCGACTCGATCCGCCTGCTGCAACGCGCCATGGACATGCTGCGCGAGCACTGCATCGTCGGTATCACCGCCAACGAAGCACGCTGCCGCGAACTGGTGGAGCACTCCATCGGCCTGGTGACCGCGCTGAACCCGTACATCGGTTATGAAAACGCCACCCGCATTGCGCGCATCGCCCTTGAAAGCGGTCGTGGTGTGCTGGAGTTGGTGCGCGAAGAAGGCTTGCTCGACGACGAAATGCTCGCCGACATCCTGCGCCCGGAAAACATGATTGCTCCGCGTCTGGTGCCTTTGAAGGCTTAACCGAACGCAGGCTCTTGCTCTTTTAACGAAGAGCACCAAGAGCCACAACGCTCACCAGGTCGAGGGACTAGACACCTCTCACCTTTTGAGGGCTTGGGGATTTATTCCCCAGGCCCTTTTTTTTAACTCATTTAGCAGCAACGCAGAACCTGTGGAAGCGGGCTTGCCCGCGATGAAGGATAACGCGGTGTACCGGAAAAACCGCGGCGCCTGCATCGCGGGCAAGCCCGCTCCCACAAGAACCGGACCTCCAAAGGGTCAGGTGTTTCAAAGGCTTCGTTTCGTCGCTTGCACCACAACCGTGCAGACGGACGGCACTCTCCTAGGTATAGTGCCGCCCCTCTTCGCGTGAGCGGTCGTCGGTAACGAGGCCCAAACCCATGCGAAACCCGAACTAATAACAAACCTGCGATATGGGCCCGGGACGAACACTCGCCTCACTGTTGTGCCACGTGCACACCGGTGTAACGCGATGTTTCTGCCTGCCCAACATTTGCCTACACAAAAAACAGCGAGGAATAATCCATGCTCGAAGTCATCAACGACTTCCTCTCAGGGAAAGTACTGATCGTGCTCATTGTCGGGCTCGGCGGTTATTTCACGATCCGCTCGCGTTTCGTTCAATTGCGTCACTTTTTCCACATGTTCTCGGTGTTTAAAGACAGCCTGAAGAGCAGCGCCGGCCAACTCAGCTCGTTCCAGGCGCTGATGCTCAGCCTGGCCGGCCGCGTCGGTGCCGGTAACATCGCCGGTGTCGGCATTGCCGTCACCCTGGGTGGCCCAGGTGCGGTGTTCTGGATGTGGGTGACCGCACTGGTCGGCATGTCCAGCAGCTTCTTCGAATGTTCCCTCGGCCAGCTCTACAAGCGCTGCGATTCCGACGGAACGTACCGTGGCGGCCCGGCCTACTACATCCAGCACGGCCTGCATAAGCGCTGGCTGGGTATGGTCATGGCGTTCCTGTTGCTGGTGACCTTCGGTTTCGCCTTCAACGGCCTGCAAGCCCACGCCGTGACCCACTCGCTGAACAATGCTTTTGGCCTCGACACCACCTACACCGGCCTCGCGCTGGCCGTATTGCTGGGCCTGGTGTTCATCGGCGGGATCAAGCGTATCGCCTCGATCGCCGACCTGCTGGTACCGGTCAAGACCCTGGTCTACATCGCCGTGACCCTCTACGTGATCGTGCTGCAATTCGACCACGTGCCGGCCATGCTCGCGACCATCGTCAAGAGCGCTTTCGGTCTGGACCAGGCCTTCGGCGGCCTGATCGGCAGCGCCATTGTCATGGGCGTCAAGCGCGGCGTGTTCGCCAACGAAGCCGGTTTGGGCAGTGCGCCTAACGTGGCAGCCGTGGCCTCGGTAGAACACCCGATCGCCCAAGGCGTGGTCCAGGCATTCAGCGTGTTCCTCGACACCTTCGTGATCTGCACCTGCACCGCGTTGCTGATCCTGCTCTCCGGTTTCTACACCCCAGGTTTTGAAGGCGACGGCATTGCCCTGACCCAGAACTCCCTGGCAGCCGTGGTCGGCGACTGGGGCCGCATGTTCATTTCGGTGGCCCTGGCGTTGTTCGTGTTCACCTCGATCATGTACAACTACTACCTCGGTGAGAGCAACCTGCGCTTCCTGGTGGGNAAAAACCGCAAGGTGCTGATGGGCTACCGCGCGTTGGTGCTGGTGCTGATTTTCTGGGGTGCCATCGAAAACCTCGGCACGGTGTTCGCCTTCGCCGACATCACCATGACCATGCTGGCGTTCGTCAACCTGATCGCGCTGTTCCTGCTGTTCAAGGTCGGCATGCGCATCCTGCGTGACTACGACGACCAACGCGCCGCCGGGATCAAGACGCCGGTGTTCGACTCGAGCAAGTTCCCGGACCTGGACCTGGACTTGAACGCCTGGCCAGCCAATCCGCCGGCCGCTGCTCCAAAGGCAGAAGCCGAGCTGCAAGGCGTACCCGCAGCGCAACGCTGATGGGTAAACGACGGGCGCATCCTCTGCGCCCGTCAGTTAAAGTGCACAACTTGTGGGAGCCAGCCTGCTCGCTCCCACATGTCATCTCTTGCGGAGACTTTCCCATGGTTCCCAACTCCTACCCTGCCGCCCAGCACGTCATGGTGCTCTACACCGGCGGCACCATCGGCATGCAAGCCAGCGCCAATGGCCTGGCCCCGGCGTCCGGTTTTGAAGCGCGGATGCGCGAGTATCTGCACAGCCAGCCTGACCTTGTCGTGCCGCAGTGGCGCTTTCGCGAAATGTCGCCGCTGATCGACAGCGCCAACATGAGCCCGGCGTACTGGCAGCAACTGCGTGANGCTGTGATTGAAGCCGTGGATG
>NZ_NMOJ01000127.1 GCF_002251635.1 Pseudomonas mandelii | reverse complement strand
ACGGCTGCGACGCCGTGCTGATCCTGCACGGCACCGATACGCTGGCCTACAGCGCGGCGGCGATGAGTTTCCAACTGCTGGGCCTGCCCGCACCGGTGGTTTTCACCGGCTCGATGCTCCCCGCTGGCGTGCCTGACAGCGATGCCTGGGAAAACGTCAGCGGCGCCCTGCTGGCACTGGGCCATGGCCTGGCGCCGGGCGTTCATCTGTTCTTCCACGGTGAACTGCTGGACCCAACCCGTTGCGCAAAAGTCCGTAGCTTCGGGCGCCATCCGTTCAAGCGGCTGGAGCGTCAGGGCGGTGGTGTGAAGGTCACTTCGCTGCCGGCTCAATTGCATTACAACCAGAGCAAGCAACTGGTGAAAGTCGCGGTGCTGCCATTGTTTCCCGGCATCGGCGCCGAGCAACTGGATGGCGTGCTGAACAGCGGCATTCAAGGTCTGGTGCTGGAGTGCTATGGCAGCGGCACCGGGCCGAGCGATAACCCTGAATTTCTCGCCGCTCTGGAGCGGGCGCGGGACAAAGGTGTGGTTGTTGTCGCCGTCACCCAATGCCATGAAGGTGGCGTTGAGCTGGATGTTTACGAGGCCGGTAGCCGGTTGCGCGGCGTTGGCGTGCTGTCGGGCGGCGGCATGACCCGTGAAGCGGCGTTCGGCAAGNTGCATGGGTTGCTGGGTGCCGGGCTGGACACCGCTGAAGTGCGGCGTCTGGTCGAGCTCGACCTTTGCGGTGAACTCAGCTGACCTTGAGGCCGGACACAAACCCTGTGGCGAGGGAGCTTGCTCCCGNACCAGCGAGGTACGCCGCCTGGTAGAACTGGACCTGTGCGGCGAACTGAGCTGACCGGCATGTAACTTGCTCCACTTCCAGCCATCCCCTGGCTGGAAGTTCCCATGCTGCACTCCCACCTCACCACCCTCAATGCCGTTTCCCTGGTCCTCAGCACGTTCAAGGCCGAAGGCTTGCCTTTTGAAGCGCTGCTGGCCGGCAGTGGCATCTGTGCGGCGGACTTGAGCCGGGCGGACACGCGCATCACCACCAACCAGGAGATGCAGGTCTGCGCCAACGCGGTCGCGCTCAAGCGTGACATCGGCCTGGAGTTGGGCCGGCAGATGCATGTCTCGGCCTACGGCATGCTCGGTTACGCCCTGCTCACCAGTGCCACCTTCGGTGACGCTTTGCGCCTGGCGTTGCGTTATCCGGCGCTGCTGGGAACACTTTTCGAGCTCAGCCTTGAAGAAGACGGCGAGCGCATCTGGTTCGTGGCCGCCGATTACCGGGAGAACCCGGCGCTGGCCGTGTTCAACGCCGAGTTCTGCCTGGTGTCGTTGAAAGTCATCTGCGACGACCTGCTCGGGCACCCGCTGCCATTGCTCGCGGCTCGCCTGGAACATGCCGCACCGGATTATCAGGCGAGCTACGCCGAACACTTCGACTGCCCACTGCACTTCGACGCGCCGGATAACGCCTTTGCCTTCGACAAGCGCTGGCTCGACCAGCCCTTGCCGCTGGCCGATGTCATCACCCATCAGGCCATGGTCGACCGCTGCCGCAAGCAGAACATCGAATTCACCGGGCGTCAGGCGTGGCTGGGGCGGATTCGGCAGTTGCTCCGTGCGCAATTGAATGCAGCGCCGGGGCTGGAAGGTTTGGCCCTACAGATGAATTGTTCAGCGCGCACCTTGCGCCGCCATCTCAAGGATCTGGGGTGCAGCTATCAGGAATTGCTCGATGAATTACGTTTCGAGCAGGCCAAGTCGATGCTTTGCGAAGATCAGCTGCCGATCCACCGGATCGCCGAGGCGCTGGGCTTCAGTGAAACCGCGAGTTTCCGCCATGCGTTTGTGCGTTGGAGTGGTGTGGCGCCGAGCCAGTTCCGGCCACACTGACAATCCCTGTGGGAGCGGGCTTGCCCGCGAAAGCGATGTGTCGGCCAGAGAAGATGTCGCGGGCAAGCCCGCTCCCACAGGGACGGTGTTCCACGCCCCGACTGAGGGCGCAGCTGCGCCAATAAGGGGCGAATTTCGGTCAAATGTTTTGGCCATATTGATCCCCTTTTGGCCTTTCCTGCCGTTCTCCGAATCGCGCTGCGCCGCAAGACTGTGTTCAACCGAATCAGCCTGCGGAGAACAATAAATGCTGACGATCTACTCGGACGATCACCACCTGCATCACGGCCGTTGCGAATTGATGGACGGGCAACTGATGCCCTGCTTCGAAATGCCCTCGCGGGCCGACCATGTGCTGCAACGTGTACAAAAGCAAAACCTCGGCCCGGTCGAAGCGCCGCAGGATTTCGGCCTCGACCCGATCGCGCGCATTCACAGCCGCGACTACCTCGACTTCTTCAAAGGTGCCTGGGCGCGCTGGACCGAGTTCGGCCAGGACGGCGACTTGCTGCCCTACACCTGGCCTGCCCGCACCCTGCGCCGGGTACTNCCCACCAGCCTGCACGGCCAGCTCGGNTATTACAGCTTTGACGGCGGCGCGCCGATCACCGCCGGCACCTGGCAAGCGGCGTACAGCGCAGCGCAAGTGGCCCTCACCGCGCAAGCGGCCATCCAGCGTGGCGCTCGCAGTGCCTTCGCCCTGTGCCGTCCACCGGGACACCATGCCGCCAGCGACTTGATGGGCGGTTATTGCTACCTCAACAACGCGGCCATTGCCGCTCAGGCATTTCTCGACCAAGGCCATAAAAAGGTCGCGATTCTCGACGTGGATTACCATCACGGTAATGGCACTCAATCGATTTTCTACGAACGCAGCGATGTGCTGTTCACCTCGATCCACGGCCATCCGGAAGCCGAGTTTCCGTTCTTCCTGGGGTATGCCGACGAACTGGGAGAAGACGCCGGCGAAGGCTTCAACTTCAACTACCCGTTGCCGGCAGGTTCCGGCTGGGACAGCTGGAGTGCAGCACTGGATCAAGCCTGCAACGAGATCGAAACATACGGCGCTGACATCGTCGTCGTGTCCCTGGGCGTCGATACGTTCAAGGACGATCCCATCTCCCAGTTCAAGCTCGACAGCCCGGATTACCTGGCCATGGGCGCGCGCATCGCCCGTTTGGGCAGACCCACGCTGTTTGTGATGGAAGGCGGCTACGCCGTGGAAGAAATCGGCATCAANGCCGTGAACGTTCTCGAAGGTTTTGAAAGCGCCCAATGAGGAATTAGAACAATGAAAAGTCTCAAGCGTTTTATCGCACCGGTACTATGCGCCACGGTACTCGGTGGCGCCGCCCACGCTGAAGAGCGAACGTTGCGCGTCTACAACTGGTTCGACTACATCACCCCCAAGGCGCTTGAAGACTTCAAGGCACAGCACCCGCAGGTCAAGCTGGTGTACGACATCTTCGACACCAACGAAGCCCTTGAGGCCAAGTTGCTCACCGGCAACTCGGGCTATGACGTGGTGGTGCCGTCCAACGTGTTCCTGGCCAAGCAGATCGAAGCCGGCGTCTTCCAGCCGCTGGACCGCAGCAAATTGCCGAACTGGAACCACCTCGATCCGAAGCTGATGAAGCTGCTCGAAGGCAACGATCCGGGCAACAAATTCGCCGTACCCTATATGTACGGCACCATCCTGATCGGCTTCAACCCGGCCAAGGTCAAAGCGGTGTTGGGCGATAACGCGCCGGTGGACAGTTGGGACCTGATCTTCAAGGAAGAGAACATCAGCAAACTCAAACAATGCGGGGTCGCCCTGCTGGATTCGCCCTCGGAAATCCTGCCCCTGGCCTTGCAACACCTGGGCCTGGACCCCAACAGCAGCAACCCCAAGGATTACGTCAAGGCTGAGGCGCTGTTGATGAAAATCCGCCCCTACATCACCTACTTTCACTCGTCCAAATACATGGCTGATATCGCCAACGGCGACATCTGCGTGGCCGTCGGTTATTCCGGCAGCTTNTCCCAGGCCGCCAACCGCGCCAAAGAGGCCAAAAATGGCGTAACCGTGGACATGCGCCTGCCCAAAGAAGGCGCGCCGATCTGGTTCGACATGCTCGCCATTCCCAAGGGCGCGCAAAACCCGCAGGACGCCTACACCTTTATCAACTACCTGCTGCAACCCCAGGTGATCGCGCCGATCAGTGATTTTGTCGGCTACCCCAACCCGAACAAGGACGCCACCGAGTTAGTCGACCCGGCAATTCGCAACAATCCGAACCTGTACCCGACCGAAACGGCGATGGGCACGCTGTACACCCTGCAACCGTTGCCGCGCGATGCCGAACGCGCGCGGACCCGGGCCTGGACCAAAATCAAGTCAGGGACCTGATACCCGACTGAAAACCGAAGACCCGCGGTGACGCGGGTCTTTTTTTGCCTGCGATATTTATGTACCACCCGACCGTTTGGGCCGCCCGATACCTTCCACTGATCCCGCGCTGCGCAATCAGCAGCGGCGCGCTCTCAGTCAGGAGACGACCATGTCCGAAACCGTTGCCCCGAGTGCAGAAGAGGTACTGACCCAGCTGGTCACTGGTCCCTCAATTCGAGAGGTCGCAGCGACCGCGCTGAGCCCTGCGCTCAGCACGCTGTATCCGCAGCTCAAGATTGATCCGACGCTCGCCACGGTCGTCACCCCGACCTGGGTCGATACCGGCACCGAGGTCGTGTCCGGCCATAACGTGTTTGAATCGCTTACCGATGTGCTGGTACGACTCGGTATATCAGGATCGACGGTGACGCTCATCGATGGCGAGCACTTCCTGACCCTGCAACCGGGCGCTGAGCCGCAGGCTCAACTGCCGGTGAAAATCGATGCCATCGGGTGTCTGCTCAATGCGCTCGCACCGCAGTTGTTCATCGCCTATCAGCAACAGCAGCTTGATTACTGGAACCAGGAGACAAGCCCTTCGACGCCGCGCTGGCATTCGCTCGCGCAATCGCTGCAGGACATCTGGAGCCCCGATCCCGCCTCAGACTGGGATGCGGATGAAAAAGCCATGGCCCAAGCCGTGTTCGATCATCCGGATCGCGCAACTCGGACGCAGGACAAGTACCTGACCAAGGCCTGCCTGATCGACACCGATCGGCTTGAGAACGCAGTCAGCGAACACCTGCGCGTTCTGGATGTCGCCGTGTTCGTGGGCACATCGGGCACGCGTACCCTGGTGCTGACGCACTCGATTGCCGAAGGGTTCCAGCGTTACGACTCGGTTGCCGCACTGGGTGAAGCCGTGTTCGCACACCCTGGAACGTCAAGCGTCGAGCAAACCTTGCAATGGCGTCTGTATGAGCCCGAGGGCAACTTCTTTCACCACCAGGCCTGCGCGCTGATTGCGCTCGAGGTCGAAGCCATCGGCGCATTCAGTAGGGTCCAGCGCGCTTCTGCCACACATCTTTCGCCACAAATCAGTGCGGCGGCAAAAGGCTTCACTGAATTTGAAGCCTTGCCAGCGTCACGCTTCAACAAGGTTCAGGGGTTACTGACCGGCTGGCTGAAAAATGCTTCGTCGGCGGACCTCACCCGGTATAGCCGACACTTGATGGACCTGGCGCAGCTTAGGGAGCAGGACGCTGGAAAAACCTTCGACGAAGGCATCGCGTCACTGCCGGCGTTTGCGCTTCACGCTCTGCGAACACAGATGATCAAGGATCATTCAGCGGCAGCGGACCTTGACCTGCAAAACATTGAAATCAGCATCACCAGCGTCGTGGTGCTGGGCGCTGTCGTAATACCCGGCAAGACGCAAACCACCACGCTGTCGCTGATCGAGCTGGCGCTACAAAACCTGATTGCCGTTCCGCTGGGAAACAAGACGGTGAACTGCAAAAACGGCGACGCAGTGCCCGTCTGGATGACCCCTGCCTACCTTGAAAAGCTCGTCACCCTGGTCGATATCGGCGGGGTTTACCCGGCGCTGATCAAGCGCAGGTTGCTTGATGATCCGCCAGAAGCGGTGCGACGACAGGCCCTCTACACCCGCCATCTGCGTACCCAGCTGCCCATGCAGGCACTGCGGCACAAGATGCGCGGCGAGGCGGGTATTGATGAGCGTGGTTACCAGTACGTCAATGCCGTCATGCAGGAAAACGCTGCCGGCCGCAGGGTCAACGGACAGGAGATTGTCATTCGACCGCTGGCCTTTAGAACCGGTGGTCGCGCCGGCAGCAAAGGCGATGAAGTCGCCAACATGTTCGTCATCGGTCCCAGGCTCAGCGATAAAGGACCGTGCCTGCTCTATCGGCCATTGCTCACCCCCTCGCTGATGCAGTACCCGAGCGAGGCCAATCTGCTGTACGCAATCAAGCACGAAAAACCACTTCGCCAATCGATCCTGGCCTGGCTGTCCGACGATGTGCGCTTCAACTATTCCCAGTATGTGTTTTCGGGTGAGTTGCCTTCGGTCTGGACGCTGACCCAATTGCTGGTCGATCCCACGTCAGTCCTGGGCAAGATGGGTGCGGTGACGCTCAGTGCAGAAGCCCTCGATGACGCGCCACTGGCCGCCCTGTTCAAAGCCAACGCCAACGCCATGGTTAGCTTGGCGGACCATCAATCGGTGTCCAATGCGCAAGCTCGCTGGGCAACGCTCAAGCAAGGCACATGGATGCTGTTCAATGTCGCGCTGCCCTTCCTCGGTCGCACCGCCGGGGTGGCCGCGTGGATCTGGCAGATCATGGACGACTTGCAGGGCATTACCGATGCAGCAGAGAGCGACGACCGCCAACTCGGCTGGTCCGCCCTGACCGATCTGTTGTTGACCCTCGGCATGGTGCTTGCCCATCGGGCCGCCACTCGCAACAAGCCCGTTTCGCGGTTGCCCGAGAAAGTCCCGCCGCCATCCATCACACCTGAAAGCAAGCCTGCCCACACCATCACGGTCACCCGTCTGCCCGACCTCAATCAGCTTCCACCGGCCCATGAGACGTCGCTGCATGCCATCGCCACGCTGCCGCCTACATCCTTGGGTGTCTTGCTCGATGAACTGGCCATCGCCGAACCCAAAGGAATGGCAGCCGCCTCTAGCGAGCCTGGCCCTCACCAACACCTCCGTTCACTCACGGGGAAATGGCATGCGAAGGTTGGCCAGCGATGGTTCGAGGTCACCCTCAATGACAATGACGATGTGCAGATCATTGATTCACGCCGGTCTCCCGCACGCACGGGACCGTTGCTGATCAAGAACGCCAGGGGCGAATGGTTTATCGATACGCGGCTGAGGCTTAAGGCCGGGGGCAAGGAGAAAAAACGGCTGGAGCAACAAAACCGGCAACGCCTGGCTGAAATGAAACAGCAAATGATCGCGTTCGAAAGCCAGGCCCAAAGCCGCGAAAAAGAACTCAAGGAAGCTCAAACAAACGCGCAGGCGCCTACAGCCACCGACACCCATCGCCGCGTGTACCTTGAAATGCTCGACGCACAGACGTCACTCCTCAGCACCAACATGGAACAGCTGAAAGCCTTCAATGCTCGCGAGGCGATTCCCAATTACCGAAAAGCAATGATCAGTCGCCTGGATTTCCAGCTTTCGCTGCTGCAAAAATGGTTCGTTCAGCAGCAGCCGGTTTTCGGCAATCAAATGCGCCTTTCCCTCGATCTTCTCGACAACCCGCCAACGGAAAACACACAGACCACCCGGCAAACCCATCAAATCACGAGCGAGTTGACCGCCAGCTACATCAACAAAATCGAATCTGCGCATGCGTGCTTCGAGCAACTTAACCTGCTTGGCAAAGAAGCCATCGAAGTGATCCGCGACGTCAAAGCCAACATGCCGTCGTTCGATGTACAGGACCTCAAACTGTTCCAGATCACACTCGGTCAAGAGTTGTGCCTCGACAACAGCGTTGAGCCCGCACCTGAAGCGCGCCAGGCACTGGAGCGCATTGTCGAAAATGCTGGTCTTGCGATCCAGGCCTCACTGGACCTGATCGTTGACGAAGAAGTGCTGCACTTGCCTGAGCGGATCGATGGGCTCAGCGATCTGGTGGAGCAACTGACGATCACCGACCAGCGCATCGTCGATCTGCCCACGGAGTTTCCTGGTCAGTTCCTGCAACCACCCCTCGACTTGATGCGCCAACGTCTCGACGGTTTTCAGCAGCGCACCGTGAAACATCTGGCGAACTTGCTACGGGAACGGCAGGCGCTCGAGCCGCTACCCGGCCCTTCCCGTCCGCCGACCGCTCCCGCCAAACGAATCATCAAGACCCGCTACAAAGGTACGGTGGTGGGCCAGCCACGTGCCGACTCCGTGATGCAAGGGTCAGAACTGATTGATGTGACCTCGGCGTTGACCGGTAAAGTCATCTCGACCTTCCATGAGAAGACCCCGGGGGTCTGGGTTGAAAGAGTGGCCCCGAAACAGGTCACCCCCGGCGGCGTCCAACCAGACTTGAGTGCAAGCACTGCTCAAGGCCAGGCATTGCTGGAGGGGTTGGATGCGTTCATTCGTCGAACGCAGGCCCACTCAAAAGGCACGCGACGAATACCCGTGGAAATCGAGGAAATGTTTCATCAGCAGGCTCACCGATTACAGGACGCCGCCAGCGCAATCGACACAGCGCTGATCGCCACCAACTCCACCGACGGGGGTCCTGGATCCGCCGTCATAGTGGCCAAGCAACTGAACGACGAAGCCACCAGACTCTACAGCCTGGGACGCGTGACGCGAATCAGCATGACCAAACTACAGCCACCGACGGCGGAACGCGTCTTGTGGCTGCAAAGCGAAGGTCAGGTCGACATCGTCAAGAACCCCGGCCGACGCTTGCTCAAAAGCCGTAAACGAGACTATCTCGAGGAATATGAGATCCGCGATCACAGCAGCCAAAGTGTTCTGTGGTATGCCCACTTCCACTATGCGCAGCCCGCTTCGCCTGCACAAACCTTCACCGCGGCGCACCTGAAAACCGTGCAGCAACGGCTGCTGGGCGGCGCAACCGAGGCCCGCCACGCGAACGAAGACCTCCAGGCGATCTCGATCTACCGCAGCGAAATCAGTGCGCAACTGGCGACCACCTTGTTCTTTGCAAAAGTGCCGGCCTCAGGGTCCTAAACCGTGCTGAACATGAGACCCGCCTATGCGGGTCTTTTTTTGCCCGCGATATCTATCTACCGCCCCTGATGGGCGCTGGCTGATTACCTTCGATGACCCAAGAGGCTTTCCCGGCCTCGTCATTGCGCCCANCTAACGACGCCAGACCGTTTCCAGTCGCCCGAGTGCGGCGCTGATGGCCGCCTCGGGCACCGCCGCGAAACCCAGGACCAGACCGGCACGCTGGTCCGCAGGTTTCGTCGAATCCGGCAGCCAGTAGCCGCTCAGCGCATTGATCTCGACATCGACGCTGGCCGCCTGCTCCACCAGTTCGCGCTCGCGGGCCTGTGAGTCGACCGCCACGGTCAGATGCAGCCCTGCCGCAACACTCGGCAGGCTGCCGATGCCGGGAATATTCTGCGGCCAACCGGCCAGCAAGGTATTGCGTCGGCTCAGGGCCGCGCGCCGCATGCGGCGGATATGCCGCTGGAAATGCCCGGCGGCCATAAACTCCGCCATCACCGCCTGGGTACTGACCTCGGAATGCCGGACGTCCACCGCTCGACGTTGCGAGAACGCCTGCACCAGCGTTGGCGGCAACACCAGGTAACCCAGGCGCAGTGCCGGGAAGGCAACTTTGCCAAACGTGCCGACGTACAAAACCCGGCCCTGCCGGTCGAGTGCGGCCAACGGGGCCAGTGGCGCGCCGCTGTAACGGTATTCGCCATCGTAGTCGTCCTCGANGACCCAGCCTCNCGTACGTTCAGCCCAGGCCAGCAGCTCAAGACGTCGCGCCAGGCTCATCACCACCCCGGTCGGGTATTGATGTGACGGCGTGACATACGCCAGTCGACAATCGCTGAGGCCGTTCAATTCGTTGCAGTCGATGCCCTCACTGTCCACCGCCACGCCATGCAATTGCGCACCGGCCACAGCGAACGCGTGACCTGCCGCCCGATACCCCGGATTCTCGATCGCCACCCCATCGCCCGGTTCCACCAGCAGCTGTGCACAAAGGCTAATCCCCTGCTGTGCGCCACTGGTGATTACAATTTGCTCAGCCGAACACTGCATGCCCCGCGAGCTGCGCANGTAAGCGGCGATCATGCCGCGCAAACGCTCATCACCCGCCGGATCGCCATAACACAGTTGCTGTAAATCCGGTTTACGCCAGAAAGCCGCATTGAGCTTGGCCCAGACCTCAAAAGGAAACAGATCGAACGCCGGCACACCGACCCGAAAGGCTCGCGGCGGACCGCTCGGCGGCAGGGCCAAATGGTTCTTTTCTACGCGTCCCAACGCACCGCTGTGGATAACTTTACTGGATGAAATTACAGGTAAATCCAGCCAATTTGTGGATAAGGCTGTGGGTAACCCTGTTGANAACCCTGTGGATACTTTTGTGGATAGTTTTTTTGGCGATGCCGCGGTTTTAGGCAATTGCGCGACATACGTCCCGTCACCGACACGCCCTTCGATAAACCCCTCGGCATAGAGTTGATCGTAGGCCCGCACCACGCTGTTGCGGGAAATCGCCAACGCCGCTGCCAGATCCCGAGTGGCCGGCAATCGCGTGCCACTGGCCAGTCGTCCATCGAGCACCCGCAGGCGCAAGGTCTGATAGAGCTGGCGACTCAGGCCTTGGCGACGGTCGAGTTCGATACCGGCGGGGTTGAAGGACAGTGACAGCGGCGTTTCGCTCATGACAATGGACCTATGAAATTGGTCATTAATGGCTCTTACAACAGACCAATAGCCTGCCTAGGATGGACGCATTCGCCAAGGACTATTTCCATGTACAACCCCAGCGGTTTTGCCATCAACGATTTGCACGAACTGCAGCAGCAGATACTCGACACGCGTCTCGCCATGGTGGTCACCCACGGCGAACAAGGCTTGCAAGCCAGTCATCTGCCGCTGTTATTCAATCCTGAGCAGGGCCCCAATGGCACCCTCTACGGCCACTTCGCCCGGGGCAATCCGCAGTGGAAGGAACTGCAGAACAGTGCCGAAGCCCTGGTGATTTTTGCCGGTGCCGATGCATACGTTAGCCCGGGGTTTTACCCGAGCAAAGCCGAGCACGGCAAAGTCGTGCCGACCTGGAACTACATCGCCGTGCACGCTTACGGAACAGCCGAGGTGTTCACCGATGCTGATCGCCTGCTCAACCTTGTGAGCGCGCTAACTGATCGTCACGAAGCGCGCCGCGCCCAACCCTGGAAAGTCAGCGACGCGCCGGCCGACTACATCGACGGCATGCTCAAGGCCATCGTCGGCTTCGCCCTGCCGATCGAGCGCCTGCTCGGCAAGCGCAAACTCAGCCAGAACCGCAGCCCGGCCGACATCGCCGGTGTGCGCGAGGGGCTCGCTGCCAGCCCTGATGTGCACGACCTAGCCCTCGCCCACTTGATGCGTTAAGGAATGAACATGAGTCAGATTGAAATTCGCCAGGTCCGCGCAGACGATCACGCCGCCTGGCTGCCGCTGTGGCAAGCCTACCTGCGCTTCTACAACACCGAATTGCCCGAAGCTGTCACGGACAGCACCTGGCAGCGCATGCTCGACCAGAATGAACCGACTCATTCGGCGCTGGCGTGGGTCGATGGCAAAGCAGTCGGCATGGTGAACTTCATCTACCATCGCTCGAACTGGAGCATCGAAAACTCCTGCTACCTTCAAGACTTGTTGGTAACACCGCAAACCCGAGGCACCGGCATTGGCCGCAAGCTCATTGAATTTGTGTACGCCACCGCCAAAGCGGATGGTTGCTGCAAGGTCCACTGGCTGACCCACGAAACCAACGCCACCGCGATCCAGCTCTACGAGCGCATCGCCGAACGCCCCGGTTTCATCCAGTTTCGCAAAGCCCTTTAAGGTTCAAGGAGAACACCGTGTCGACTTCACTCGCAGACTGGAAAGGCGCTCCGGCGCCGTCGGTTCAAACCATTGAAGGGCGTTTCATCCGCCTGGAAAAACTCGACCCGGCGCTTCACGCCGAGGGTTTGTGGAAAGCCCTGCAAGGCCCGGGATCGGACCCGAAACTCTGGGACTATTTGCCTTACGGCCCTTTCCCGGAACGCAGCGCTTTCAACGATTGGCTGAACAACCATGCGGCCAACAGCGACCCGTATTTCTTCAGCGTGATCGACCGTGCCAGCGGTGATGTGCAGGGCATCCTGAGTCTGATGTCGATCGTCCCGGCCCAGGGCCGTATCGAAATCGGTCACGTCACCTTCGGCGCGCCGATGCAGCGCTCACCGAAAAGCACCGAGGCCGTGTACTTGCTGGCCAAGTACGCTTTCGAACAGGGCTACCGTCGCCTGGAATGGAAGTGCAACAACGGCAATGCTCGCTCCAAATACGCGGCCGAGCGCTTGGGGTTCAGTTTTGAAGGCGTATTCCGCCAGCACATGGTCGTGAAGGGGCAGAACCGCGATACGGCGTGGTATTCGATTCTGGATTCAGAATGGCCGGCGATTAGCGCGGGGTTTGAGCGGTGGCTTTCCGATGAAAACCAGACGGATTCCGGGCAGGTGAAAACACTGGTCGAGTGCCGCGGGTAATTTACGGCGCCTGGACGGACGCCTTCGCGGGCAAGCCTCGCTCCCACAGGTTTTCGGTTGACCACACTGTTGTGATCAACACATAACCCGTGTGGGAGCGAGCCGGCTCCGGGCGGCGTTCCGACGATTGGCATCACGCTAACTTTTGGGCAAGCACCGCAATATGCTCCGGCCCAATCCCGCAGCATCCGCCCAGATGGCTGGCGCCGCGCGCTTTCCAGTCGGCCGCCCACTGCAGATACCCCGGTGGATCGAGGTCTTCGCGCAACGGGTCCAGACCGTCGTTGGCCGTGGCCTCTTTCGGTTGTGGCGGGAAGGCATTGGCGTACGCGCCGATGTGAATCGTCACCCCCAAACGCTGGAAAGTTTCCCGCGCCGCATCAATCGCAGCACCGATCACTTCTGGTTGACTGCAGTTGAACAGCAACGCCTCGATACCCAGTTCAGCCGCCGCCGCAGCAGCTTCAGCGACAGGCTCACCCGAACGCAAACGCGGCACTTCGTCCGTATCCTCATCCTTCAAGGTAAAGGACAGCCAGAACGGCTTTCCATCCTTCGGCAGACCGGCGTGAATCGCCCGCGCCTCAACGATTGAGCTCTGTGTTTCGGCTAGCCACAGGTCGACATGAGGCGCCAGCCCCTTGACCAACGGCGTCAGCAATTCAGTCACCCGAGCAGCGTTAAAAAGGTCTGGGCGATAGGAGCCGAACAACGGTGGCAACGAGCCGGCCACACGTACAGCCTTGCCCGAAGCCTCCACCGCACGCCGCGCCAATTCACCGGCCAGCGAAGCGAGGGCCTGCCCTTCTGCTGCAAAACGCTCTTCGCCTATGTGAAATGGCACCACCGCGTAACTGTTGCTGGTGATCACGCTGGCGCCACTTTCGATATAAGCCGCGTGCACCGCCTCGACTGCCTGTGGCGCTTCACTCAAGGCCAGCGCCGACCACTCGGGCTGCCTGAAGGGCGCTCCTGCGCGCTGCAGCTCACGACCCATGCCGCCATCCAGAATTACCGTGCTTCCTGCGCTCATATGCTTTTCACTCATATGCTTATGAAAATAACTCACTACCAAGGTAGTTCTTATAACTATTTAATACGCACCATCCGGTTAATCACAACCACTTTTTTTCAGGGATCGACTGTGAAATTTCAACCACTCCTGGCCCTGGGCCTGACGATTCTGGCTGCCTCCACCCAAGCCTTTGGCGGAGCAACGCTGGACCGCATCGAGCAGAAGAAAGAACTGGTGGGCGTGTTGATGGAAAGCTATCCACCGTTTTCGTTCCTCAACGACCAGAACCAACTCGACGGGTTTGACGTCGATGTGGCCAAAGCCGTGGCCGACAAACTGGGCGTCAAACTGCGTCTGGAAACACCGTCCTGGGACGTCATCGCCGCCGGTCGCTGGAGCGGCCGTTACGACATCTGCGTCTGCTCGATGACGCCGAGCAAGGCGCGGGCCGAAGTCTTCGATTTCCCGGTCGAGTACTACGCTTCGCCAGCCGTGATCGTGGTCAATGCCAAGGATGATCGCATTCACAGCGCCAAGGACCTCAGCGGCAAGAAAGTCGGCCTCACCAGCGCCTCCAGCTACGAAAGTTACCTGAACAAAAACCTGGTGATCGAAGGTGCCGAAGACACCCAACTGCAGTATCCGTTCGAGGATGTGCAGATCGCGCCGTATGACACTGACAACGTGGCGTTCCAGGACCTGGGCCTCGGCGCTGGCGTGCGGCTGGATGCGATCCTCACCAACCTCGTCACCGCGCAACCGCGCCTGACCGAAGACAAACGCTTCAAGCTGGCCGGCGAGCCGCTGTATTCGGAGCCGAACTCGGTGGCCATCGAGAAAGGTGACGCGCAGTGGGACGCCAAGGTGCGAGAGGTCTTTGCGCAACTGAAACAGGACGGCACCCTGAGCAAGCTCTCGCAAAAATGGATCGGCGCCGATATCAGTCAATGACTTCTTTCCCAAAACCTCCTCAGCCGCCGCAACCGGTGGCTGAGTCGAGACTGCAACAGATCTTCGGTTTCCGCACGCGGCTGTACCTGACGTGGGCAGCGATGTTGGGTTTGTTCGCCAGTTTCTTTCTGAGCTTCGACCTGAAGTTCTCGATCATCCTCGACAAACTGCCCAACCTGATCGGCCTGCACCTGGCGCCGAACGGCTTCCTGCAAGGCGCGGCGCTGACACTGTTTCTGTGCCTGGCCTCAATCGTGACATCGTCGCTGCTGGGTTTCATCACCGCCCTGGCGCGGCTGTCGAAAAGCGCCGTGGCCTTCGGCATCGCCAGTTTCTACGCCTCGTTCTTTCGCGGCACGCCGCTGCTGATCCAGATCCTGCTGATCTACCTCGGCCTGCCGCAACTGGGCGTCGTCCCGGGCGCAGTCACCGCCGGCATCATTGCACTGTCACTCAACTACGGCGCGTACCTTAGCGAAATCTTCCGCGCCGGCATCCTCGGCGTCCCCCACGGACAACGCGAAGCCTCCCTGGCACTGGGCATGCGCGAAACCGTGATCTTCTGGCGCGTCACCCTGCCCCAGGCCATGCGCACCATCATCCCGCCGACCACCAACCAATTCATCTCGATGCTCAAAGACTCGTCGCTGATCTCGGTGATGGGGGTTTGGGAGGTGATGTTTTTGGCGCAATCGTATGGGCGGTCGAGCTATCGGTATATCGAGATGTTGACGACCGCAGCGATTATTTACTGGGTGATGTCGATTGGGCTGGAGCTGATTCAGGCAAGGATGGAGCGGCATTATGGGAAGGCTTACTTGAGTCGGAGTTAGGCTTAAGGTGCACACGCAGACATCAATCTGTAAAAACACCCTGGCCTACGGCGTCAATGCCGATGGCAGCAGCGCGCCAATCAAATGCCCTTCTCCCCCCAGCGCCTGGCACTCAGCATCGCGTTGTTGATCAGCACCGGCGCCCACGCCGCACCCTTCAAGAATGTGCAGATCGACACGCCGACCACCGCTGCACAAACCCTGGGCGGCGCAGACACGCTGACGATTTTAGCGCCGGGCAGCATCACCAACGCTGGCAAGGCAGTGAGCCTGAAAGACAGCACCAGCGGTGTGGGTGTGGTGATCGATAACTCGGGCAGGATCACCTCGACCGGCGGCCGGGCGATCGACAGCAGCGGTGACCTGACCCAGGCCCGCAACTACAGCATTTATAACCGCGCGGGTGGGCAGATTCTCGGTTTCAACGACGCGTTGCGCATCGACAGCAACTTCGCCAGCGGCAGCTTGCTGATCGACAACAGCGGCATTATCCGCTCGACCACCGGCCAAGGGCTGGACCTGGATGCGCTGCGCAGTGCCGGGGTCAAAACGACGATCATCAATCGCGCAGGCGGGTTGATTCGCGGGGACGCCAGCGATGGCATGAAGACCGGCGCCAACGCGATAATCACCAACTATGGCGAGATCTCTACCGGCGACGCTCGAATCGCTGACAACAAATTCGACGGTATCGACATCGACACCGCGACCGGCGTGACGGTGACCAACTACGGCAGCATTTCCGGTGGCCGCCATGGCATCACCACTGACCTGGGCGCGACACTCACCAACTACGGTCAAATCACCGGCCGCAATGGCTCGGGCTTCGGCTCCGATGGCGACGGCACCGTCATCAACCACGGCACGATTACCGGTGCTTATTCGGGCCTGCAACCCAATGGCGACGGTGATGGCGTGGACATCGACAAGCTCGCCCACATCGAAAACTACGGCACCATTCAAGGTGTCGGTGCCGGCGGTGTCGATAAAGGGGGGTTCGCCAACGGCAGCGAAGGCATCGCGTTGGGTGGCGGCTATGTATTGAACGCCAACGGGGCGCTGATCAGCGGCGCCAACAGCGCCATTTTGGTGGACGACGGCAGCGGCGGTTCGGGCGTGGCCGCGACCACGCTGGAAAACTTCGGCACCATTCAGGGCCTCGACGGATTCGGCGTGAAGTTCGTCGGCGGGTTCGATGACAGCGTGATCAACGGCGGCACGATCAGCGGCAGCAATGGCCTGGCGCTGGACTTGGGTGGCGGCAACGACAACCTGACAGTGCGCAATGGCAGCCGCTTCGTCGGCATGGTCGACGGCGGCAGCGGTGACGACCGCGTGGTGATGGACGACGCGGCGGGCGGCCATTTCGGTGCGAGTCGCAACTTCGAATGGCTGGAGGTCAAGCACGGGGCCTGGACGCTGACCGGCAGCGGTGATTTCAGCGACGGCGGCGCGGTGCGCAATGGTGCAACGCTGATCAACCAAGGCGGCATCGCTGGCACTTTGACCGTCGATGCGGGCGGTGTATATGCCGGTGGTGGTTCGGTCGGCAACTTGCTGGTCAACGGGACGTTACGGACCAACACTCAACTCGGCACAAGGCTTAAGGTGCACACGCAGACATCAATCTGTAAAAACACCCTGGCCTACGGCGTCAATGCCGATGGCAGCAGCGCGCCAATCAAGGTCGGCGGGTTGGCGAACCTGAACAGCTCAACCCTGGCGGTGAATGCCACGGGCGTCGATGGCAATGTCGACAGCTGGCACGCCGGCGTTTATGCCTTACGCCAAAACGGAACCTTCGGCAAGGTCACCAGCGACTACGCATTCATCACGCCGACCCTCGCTTACACCCCGACACAAGTCGACCTGACCTACACGCGCAACGATGTCGCCTTCAACCAATTCGCGGTCACGGGTAACGGCAGCAACGCCGCCAACAGCCTGGCCTCGATGGGCAAAAACAACGCGCTCTACAACGCACTGCTGAACACCACCAGCGCCACGGCCGGCGCGGCGATCGAGCAACTCGCCGGCGCCAGCAACGCTAACCTGACCAGCGCCACCCTCAGCGCCAGCAGCCAGATCGGCAGCAGCATGCTGTCGGCGATGCAGCAAATGGGCGGTGCTCCAGGATTGCTGGTCGGCCTGGATCAGCGCGACACCCCAGTACTCGCCGCCGCTGGCGTTCCCTCCGAAGCCCGCAACCTCAATGACCCGAACGCCCAAGGCCGACTCTGGCTGCAAGCCATCGGCGGCTACGGCAAGCTCGATGGCGAGCATGGCAGCAGCGGCCTGGAGCAGCGCACCAAAGGCAGCGTGCTCGGGGCCGACTGGGCGCTCAATCCGCAATGGCGATTGGTGGCGAACCTGAACAGCTCAACCCTGGCGGTGAATGCCACGGGCGTCGATGGCAATGTCGACAGCTGGCACGCCGGCGTTTATGCCTTACGCCAAAGCGGCCCCTTCGCTTTGCGCCTCGGTGCCGCATACAGCGGTCATCAAGGTGAAAGCAAACGCACGGTGGCCTTCAACGGCTTCAGCGACCGCCCAAAAGGCGATTACGACGCCGACAGCCAACAGGCCTTCGCCGAACCGGGCTACGCAATGGGCAGCGGCCGACTCAGTGCCGAGCCGTTTGCCACCCTCGGCTACCAGCGCTATCACCGCGACAGCTACCAGGAAAAAGGCGGCGCCGCTGCACTTCAGGTCGACAAGCAAACCCAGGACAACGTCAGCAGCACCTTCGGCCTGCGCCTGGCGCACCTGAGTTCGCTGGAAAACGGCATGAGCCTGACGCCCCGCATGACCGCTGGCTGGAAGCACACCTATGGCGATGTCAGCAACTCGACGCGCCAGGCATTCGTGGTCGGGGGGACAGCCTTCAGCGTTGATGGCAGTTCGCTGGACTGTGACAGTCTGGTGCTGGAAGCCGGGCTGGACCTGGGCATTTCGGCGCGGCATTCGGTGGGGGTTGGGTACAGCGGGGAGATGGGGAGCAACAGCCGCAATCATGGGTTGATTGGGCAGTGGCAGATGAGTTTCTGACCTGTAAAAGAACAGACCGCCCCCGAAAGGTTGTAGGCAAAAATCCCACCGTGTGCAGGCCAATGCACACGTAATCTGCGGAGTTGGATTTTTGCTACAACCGAATTTCCAAGGCCCTTCAAAAATGCCGGAAACGCCCGGCATTCAAGCACCCGCGCTCCCTCCTAGAGTTCGACCTTCTCAAAAACAAGGTCAGACTCAATGCCCACGTCGTCCATTTATCGCCCGCATCGACTCGCCCTGGCGATCGCCCTCTCTCTTGGCTGCATCGAAATATCGATGGCTCAGGAAGCAGACGCTAAAGCCCCTGTCGAAACACCTGCCAAGAAAGATCGAGTAGCCGCTTGGTCTAAAAAAGATGACCTTTTGGCGATCAGGAATTTCATTGGTCCGATGCAGCACGCCGTCAAACCGGCCTCGCTAAAGCCTCAAGAACCGGTGATTCAGTTGCCAACGGTTTCGGCGGCTCCGGAACCGGTAGATCTCGCCGCGCATCTTTACGACTTTCCCGAAACTGCAGACGATTCGCTCCCACCGCAATCGCCCGCAATACCCGAAGGCGAACCCAATCCGGTAACGACTGAAGTACCAGCGAACCCTGTGCCACCTGGAGCCTCAACTACGGCACCCATTGATCCACCGGCACATCTTTACGAGTTTCCCGAGACCACGGACGTCCCACTCGAAACCGTAGAAGCTGATTTGCCGATCACGTTCGACGACTTCGCGAATGCCGATACCACTAAGCGCACCACGGCAGCGGGGCGGTACAAAAGCATCGACGGCGTCTCACTGAAACTGGGGGAGGAAGATGACCTTCTAATCGTCGGTAACGGAGTCAGTTTTGCAGGAGAAATCCAGGGCGGTGGCGGGAAAAACGCAATACTGCTCGACTCCCCCGACGGCGGCGTACTCGACAAAACCAGTAACTTTTCCGGGTTGCAAGTCGCGCAAGGCACTTGGTCTTTGACGGGTAAAGACGACTTCGACCGCGGAGCCGAGGTATTGGACGGCGCAACGCTGTTCAACATGGGCAGTATCGCGGGTGATGCCATTGTTCGCGAAGGTGGTCGCTACGGTGGCCAAGGTGAAGTACGCCATCTTTATGTAGACGGCACATTGCAAGTCAATGAGCGGCTTGGCGCCCCACACGTCAGAGGAGACCTGATATTCACAGACGGTGCCACGCTCTCCTACGGCGTAACGGCTACCGGCAAGTCTCCCACCATCATCGTCGAAGGTATTGCAGCACTTGAGGATGCCTCACTGGAGGTTGCTGCACTGCCGGGCAACTATCCCGACAGCAGTGATTTCACAGTGCTCAAAGCCGGCCAGTTGGTAGGCAAATTCGGCAGCGTCACCAGCAATCTGGCGTACATGACGCCGAAGCTGTCTTACTCCAAGACTGATGTGGTGCTCAACTACGCTCGCAATGGAGTACCGATAGAGGATTTTGCCGCAGACGACAATGCTCGAGCGTTTGGCCAAAGCGTGGACGAGCCGGCGGCTAAAACAAGTGAGTCCAATGCGGCCGTCACCGCCCTGCTCACCACCGATAGATCCACAGCCACCTACGCTCTTGAGCAACTGGCCGGTGACAGCAACGCCAACCTCGCCAAGGCAACCCTGAACAGTGACAGCCCGGTCAGCACCTCCCTGCTCTCGACCATGCGTCAACTGGACAGCGCCAGCGCGTACAACAAACCCGGCAACCGATCCAATGCATCACGCCTCGCCGCCGGCAGCCAGGAAAACGGCAGGGTCTGGCTGCAAGCCTTGGGACACGGCGGGACGCTGGATCGCGACCACGACGCTCTGCGAACCTCGACTAAAGGCCTCGTCCTGGGCGCGGATTGGGGCGTCGATGAGGAATGGCGTATCGGTGTGATGGGCGGTAAGTCCGAGACCCGCCTGGACAGCCGCGAACTCGACGGCGATCTCGACTCTTGGCACTTGGGCGCCTATGCCCTGCGCCAGAGCGGCCCCATGTCGCTACGCCTCGGCGCGACCTACAGCAATCACGACGGCAGCACTCAACGTCGGGTTGCCTTCAACAGTTTCAGCGACCGCCCCGAAGGCCGTTACGCGGCCAGCACCCAGCAGGCCTTCGCCGAAGTGGGTTACAACCTGGGGCGAGCCAATGTCAGCATCGAACCGTTTGCCAGCCTTGGCTACCAACGCTATCAGCGCGACGGTTACACGGAAAAAGGCGGCGCGGCAGCGTTGAAAGTCCAAGGCCAAACCCAGAACAACCTCAACAGCACGTTCGGCCTGCGACTGGCGAAGATCAACACGCTGGATAACGGCATGCAACTGACCCCGCGGTTCAGTGCCGGCTGGAAACACACCTACGGGGATATCGACAGCGACACCCGTCAACGACTGGCAACGGGCGGGAAGAACTTCACCGTTTCCGGTGCGCCGCTGGACCGTGACAGCTTGCTGGTGGATGCAGGTCTGGACCTTGGCTTGTCAGCGAAACATACGTTGGGGGTCGGCCTTAATGGTGAGATCGGCACTGACAGCCGCAATCATGGCGTGATGGGGCAGTGGCGGATGGCGTTCTGATCAACCACTGATTCACCGCAATACCTGTGGGAGCGAGCCTGCTCGCTCCCACATTTTCCAATGCGAAACTCCGGACGAAAAAAAAGGGGAGCACATGCCCCCCCGAGGTTTAAAACGGTGTATCGAGGCTGTTAACTCAGCCTTCGATCTCGATCAGGATTTCGCCNGGATTGACCCGGTCGCCCTTGGCCACATGAACGGCGGTCACCTTGCCGGCGATCGCGGCCTGCACTTCGGTTTCCATCTTCATGGCTTCGGTAATCAGCACGGCCTGGCCGGCCTTGACCACGTCGCCTTCCTTGACCAGCACGTCGACGATATTGCCCGGCATCGCGGTGCTGACATGGCCCGGCTCAGTGGCGTGCTTGCGCTTGCTACCGCCGCTGCTGACAAACTCGTTGAGCGGTTCGAACACCACTTCTTCCGGCATGCCGTCGATGGACAGGTAGAAGTGACGCTTGCCTTCGGCCTTCACGCCAACACCCGTAATGTCGACACGGTAGCTTTCNCCGTGGACGTCGATGACGAACTCGGTTGGCACGCCTTCGCCACCGGCCGAGGTCACACCGCCTGCTTCAGGAATCGGCAGCAGCACTTCTGGCGTCAGGGTGCCGGCCGCACGTTCTTCGAGGAATTTGCGGCCGATGTCGGGGAACATGGCGTAGGTCAGCACGTCTTCTTCGGACTTGGCCAACGCACCGATTTCGCCACGCAGCTTGGTCATTTCCGGCTTGAGCAAATCAGCCGGGCGATGGTCGATCACTTCTTCGCTGCCGATGGCCTGGCGACGCAGTTTTTCGTTCACGGTGCCCGGCGCTTTGCCGTAGCCGCCTTGCAGGTAGAGCTTCACTTCGTTGGTGATGGTCTTGTAGCGCTCGCCGGCCAGTACGTTGAAGAACGCCTGGGTACCGACGATCTGCGAAGTCGGCGTCACCAATGGCGGGAAGCCGAGGTCTTCACGCACCCGTGGGATTTCGGCCAGCACTTCGCTCATGCGGTTGAGTGCGCCCTGCTCTTTCAACTGGTTGGCCAGGTTGGAAATCATCCCGCCCGGCACCTGGTTGACTTGCACACGGGTGTCGACAGCGGTGAACTCGCTTTCAAACTGGTGGTACTTCTTACGCACCGCGTAGAAGTACAGGCCGATTTCCTGCAGCAGTTCCAGGTCGAGACCGGTGTCGAACTCGCTGCCTTTGAGGGCGGCGACCATCGACTCGGTGCCAGGGTGGCTGGTGCCCCAGGCGAAGCTGGAAATGGCGGTGTCGATGTGGTCGGCGCCGTTTTCGATGGCCTTGAGTTGGCACATCGCAGCCAGACCCGCCGTGTCATGCGAGTGAATAAAGATCGGCAGGCTTTGCTCGGCCTTCAACGCTTTGACCAGTTCGCCAGTGGCGTACGGGGTCAACAGCCCGGCCATGTCCTTGATCGCCACCGAGTCGCAACCCATGGCTTCCATTTGCTTGGCCTGGGCCACAAACGCGCCGATGGTGTGCACCGGGCTGGTGGTGTAGGCGATGGTGCCCTGTGCATGTTTGCCGGCGGCTTTGACCGCTTCGATGGCTACGCGCAGGTTACGCACGTCGTTCATCGCGTCGAAGATGCGGAACACGTCGATGCCATTCACGGCGGCCTTGGCGACGAAGGCTCTGACCACGTCGTCGCTGTAGTGGCGGTAGCCCAGCAGGTTCTGGCCGCGCAGCAGCATTTGCAGACGCGTGTTAGGCAATGCGGCGCGCAGTTTGCGCAGGCGCTCCCACGGGTCTTCTTTCAAAAAGCGTACGCAGGCGTCGAAGGTCGCGCCGCCCCAGACTTCCAGCGACCAGTAGCCGACTTTGTCGAGCTTGTCGCAGATCGGCAGCATGTCGTCGGTGCGCATGCGGGTGGCCAGCAACGATTGGTGGGCGTCGCGCAGGATGGTGTCGGTTACGTGNATTTTNTTGGNCATTGTTTTATTCCTCACAGGCCTGCGTGGGCGGCGATGGCGGCGGCGATGGCCAGGGCCAGCTCTTCGGGTTTGCGCTTGATCGAGTAGTTGGTCAGCTCAGGATGGCTTTCCACAAAGCTGGTGTTGAACTGGCCGCTGCGGAATTCCGGATTGCGCAGGATTTCCTGGTAGTAGGCGGCCGTGGTCTTCACGCCTTGCAGGCGCATGTCGTCCAGGGCACGCAGGCCGCGGTCCATGGCTTCTTCCCAGG
The DNA here is from genome assembly GCF_002251635.1 of Pseudomonas mandelii. Taxonomy (GTDB): domain Bacteria; phylum Pseudomonadota; class Gammaproteobacteria; order Pseudomonadales; family Pseudomonadaceae; genus Aquipseudomonas; species Aquipseudomonas mandelii_B. The sequence continues at coordinate 2,458 of NZ_NMOJ01000127.1, read as the reverse complement.
TCAACGCCCATACCACCAGTTTCAGGCACATGGAGTCGTAGAACGGCGGGATGGTGTAGCCGGTATAAATCGCCGTGTCGGTGCGCACGCCGGGGCCGCCGGGCGCGTAGTAACGGGTGATCTTGCCGAAGCTTGGGAGGAAGTTGTTCTTCGGGTCTTCGGCGTTGATCCGGAATTGCAGCGCGAAACCGCGGTGCTGGATGTCTTCCTGCTTCACCGACAACGGCAGGCCCGACGCGATGCGGATCTGCTCACGCACGATGTCGATGCCGGTGATTTCTTCGGTGATGGTGTGTTCCACCTGCACCCGGGTGTTCATCTCCATGAAGTACACCTCGCCCTCGGCGAGCAGGAACTCCACGGTGCCGGCGTTCTCGTAGCCCACGGCCTTCGCGGCGCGCACCGACAGGTCGCCGATGTAGGCGCGCTGTTCAGGGGTCAGCTGCGGGCTGGGCGCNATTTCGATGAGCTTCTGGTTACGGCGCTGGATCGAGCAATCACGCTCGAACAGGTGCACCACGTTGCCAAAGCTGTCACCGAGGATCTGCGCCTCAATATGCTTGGGATTGACGATGCATTTTTCCAGGAACACTTCCGCCGAGCCGAACGCCTTGGTGGCTTCGGATATAACGCGGGGGAACGCTTGTTCAAGTTCTTCGCGGCTGTTGCAACGACGGATACCGCGACCGCCACCACCGGAGGTGGCCTTGAGCATTACCGGGTAACCAATGCGGTCGCCTTCGGTCAGGGCTTCGGCGATGTCCGCAACGTTGCCTTCGGTGCCCGGCGTGACCGGCACACCGGCCTTGATCATGCTGCGGCGCGCTTCGGTCTTGTCGCCCATGCGGCGAATGACTTCTGCCGACGGGCCAATGAATTTGATGCCGCGTTCGGCGCAGATGTCCGCCAGCTCGGCGTTTTCCGACAGGAAACCATAGCCGGGGTGCAACGCATCACAACCGGTTTCCACCGCCAGGTTCACCAGCTTGCGCGGGTTGAGGTAACCGGCCAGGGGCTCGGCACCAATGCTGTGGGCTTCGTCGGCACGTTTGACGTGCAACGCATGGCGGTCGGCGTCGGAATAGACCGCGACCGAGCGAATGCCCATCTCGGCGCAAGCACGCACGATTCGTACGGCAATTTCACCACGGTTGGCGATCAGGATCTTTTTTATCACTTGGAGGTTCCCTTGAGCCGGTGGTACCCACGACCTGCTAGGCAGGTCGACGCGTGACTAAATGTTTCGATTTAGTCGCAGCCCCACACTAGCCCCCACAAGGGATTAACAAAAATGAATAATTATTGGGTTAGCCATAAGCAAAGACTTATAGTTGATCCAACGGCCCCAGGCGAGAGCACTTAGATAATGCGTAAGTCATTGATGCGTATGACATTACGCCAATTGCAGATTTTTAATGAAGTCTGTGATTTGAGGTCGTACAGCCGGGCAGCCGACGAAATGTCTCTCACACAACCGGCCGTCAGCCTACAGATTCGTCAACTCGAGGAGCTGATTGGTCAGCCATTGTTCGATTACGTCGGCAAAAAACTCTACATGACCGAGGCCGCCGAAGCACTNCAGCGGGCCAGNCGNGATATTTTCGGGCGCCTGGAAAACCTCGATATGCAGCTGTCGGACATGCAGGGCTCGCTGCAGGGGCAGTTGAAACTGGCCGTGGAATCCAGCGCCAAGTACTTCGTACCGCACCTGTTTGCTGCGTTCAAGCGTCAGCATCCCGAGGTAAATTTGCAACTGACGGTGGTCAACCGAGGGCAGGTGATTCGCCGGCTTTCAGATAACCGGGATGACCTGGTGATCATGTCCATGGTGCCCCAGGACATGGGCCTGGAATTCCTGCCGTTTCTCAACAATCCGATCGTTGCCGTGGCGCCGCCNGATCATCCGCTGTGCCACATGGGGCCGCTGCGCTTGCAAGACCTCGAGCCTTACACCCTGTTGCTGCGCGAACCCGGCTCTGGAACGCGTCTGGCGTGTGAAGAGTATTTCAAAGAGAAACGCGTGCACTTCAACCAGACCCAGGAGGTCGCATCGGCCGAAGCCCAGCGTGAATGTGTGCTGGCGGGTCTGGGCGTCGCGCTGTTGACGCGCCACGCCCTGAACCTTGAGTTGGCGACCGGTGGATTGATTGAGTTACCGGTGGAGGAACTGCCGCTGTACCGCAGTTGGTGCCTGGTGCAAGCCAAAGCCAAGCGCCTGTCACCGGTGGCCCATGCGTTCCTGGGCTTTATCCGCAGCGAGCGGGTGCAGATCAGCGCCCTGGTTGAGCGTTTCGACGGGAAGTTGCGGGAGCGGCCTGCCAGTAATTGAGTTCCAGATCCGGAAAATCACCGATCTCGGCCAGCAGCTGACGGCGTTCGCAGCGGTCTTCGATGGCGCGGCGAAACNCCATGCGGCGCTGGTCTTCCTGCTGACGACGGGTTTTGACGGTGCTGCTGC
>NZ_NMOJ01000126.1 GCF_002251635.1 Pseudomonas mandelii | reverse complement strand
TCTTCGTATTGCCGGGCCATTTTGAGTCTCCCAATGCGAGTACGGGGANNTCANGATAGGCGCGCGGGATGACGGTTTGGCGGCGGGCGGGTTACAAAATGATGAAGCTCACAGGTTGGCTGCGAACCCTGTGGCGAGGGAGCTTGCTCCCTCGCCACAGGGTCCGCGCTCGAACTTGGGGTCAATCGTCGAGGGCTTTCACCGATTGAATGGAGGTTGGCTGCGAACCCTGTGGCGAGGGAGCTTGCTCCCTCGCCACAGGGTCCGCGCTCGAACTTGGGGTCAATCGTCGAGGGCTTTGACGGATTTAGGCGAGAGACGAAGGCTGCGCAAGCTGCGCTTCACGCTCTTGAGGTGGTTGACCAGGCTCGGCCCGCGCGCCATGGCCACGCCCATCGCCAGCACGTCGATCACCACCAGGTGGGCGATACGCGAGGTCAGCGGCGTGTAGATTTCAGTGTCTTCATGCACATCAATCGCCAGGTTGACGGTCGACAGCTCGGCCAACGGCGTCTGGCTCGGGCACAACGTGATCAACGAGGCGCCGCTCTCACGCACCAGGTTGGCCGTGATCAACAAATCCTTGGAACGCCCGGACTGGGAAATACAGATCGCCACATCAGTCGGTTTCAGCGTGACCGCCGACATCGCCTGCATGTGCGGGTCGCTATAGGCCGCTGCGGTGAGCAGCAGGCGGAAGAATTTGTGCTGGGCATCCGCAGCNACCGCGCCCGATGCGCCAAAGCCGTAGAACTCGACGCGCTGAGCCTGGGACATCAGCGACACAGCTCGCTGCAACTCCACCGGATCGAGCTTCTCGCGCACTTCCATGAGGGTGTGCAAGGTGGTGTCGAAGATTTTCAGGCTGTAGTCGGCGACGGAATCGTCTTCGTGAATCGCAAACTGCCCGAAGCTCGCACCGGCCGCCAGGCTCTGGGCCAGTTTGAGTTTCAAGTCCTGGAACCCGGAGCAACCGATGGCGCGGCAGAAGCGCACGATGGTCGGCTCACTGATGCCCACGCTGTGGGCCAGGTCGGCCATGGAACTGTGCATCACAGCCGCAGGATCAAGCAGCACGTGATCGGCAACCTTGAGCTCCGACTTGCGTAAGAGGTGGCGTGACTGGGCGATGTGTTGCAGCAGATTCAAGGGACAGGACTCTTGTTATTGGCGGGTGCCGGGGATGTAGCAAGCTTGTAGTTATACTACATGAATCGGCTTTTTGCCTGCTCAATGCGTAACTCGATGTCCCCATTCCACGCCACATGCGCTCCATGTAGCACTTACAAGGGTTTTGCGTCCTCACGTAAAAGCGCAGCCAGGCCATCGGCTTCGACCGGCCGACTGACCAGATAACCCTGCACCTCATCGCAGCGCTCGGCTTTCAAGAATTCCAGCTGCTCTGCCCGCTCCACACCCTCAGCCACCACTTTCAGCGACAAACCATGCGCCATGGCGATGATCGCCCGGGTGATCGCCGCGTCCTCGCTGCCCTGCCCCAGNCCGCGAATAAACGTCTGGTCGATCTTCACGTAGTCCACGGGGATACGCTTGAGGTAACTGAGGGACGAATAGCCCGTGCCGAAGTCATCAATGGCCAGCTTCACGCCCAAATCGCGCAGTTGCTGGAAGGTNGCGATGATGTGTTCGACGCTGTCCAGCAACTGGCTTTCGGTGAGTTCGAGCTCCAGGTAGTGCGGGGCCAGGCCGGTTTCTTCAAGTACCTGGCGCACCAGGCTGACCAACTTGCCCTGGCGCAACTGATGCACTGACAGGTTCACCGACACGCGAATCGGCTCAAGCCCCTGCCGTTGCCATTCGCAGGCCTGCCAACAGGCTTGGCGCAACACGAACTCGCCGATCGGACCGATCAAGCCGGTTTCCTCGGCCAGACCGATAAAGTCCCCCGGTGGCACGCGGCCCATGGTCGGATGATCCCAACGCACCAAGGCTTCGGCTGCGTTCAGGCGACCCGTCTCAAGGCAAAGTTTGGGTTGGTAATAGACTTGCAGTTGCTTTTCGTCGATGGCTTTGCGCAGCTGATTTTCAAGCTGCAATCGCTCAAGGGTGCTGGCCTGCAAGCTTTCAGTGTAGAACTGGAAATTGTTGCCGCCCAAGTGTTTGGCGTGCTGCATGGCCATGTTCGATTGGCTGACCAGCGCGGAAATCTCCCGCGCATTATCCGGCAGCAGGCTGATGCCCATCGAGGCGCTGACCACCAGTTCATGACCATCGACGGTGATCGGCAAACGCAATTTGGTCGACAATCGGGTCGCCACGCGGGCCAGGCTCGACAGGTTGCCGTAGGCGTCGAATATCACCGCAAATTCGTCACCGGAAAGCCGCGCAATGGTGTCTGCCTCGGGCAATGCGTTGACCAGCCGCCGGGCCATTTTCTGCAACAGCTGATCCGCGACTTCATGGCCGAGGCTGTCATTAAGCAGCTTGAAGCGGTCCAGGTTGATATGCAGCAGTGCCAGGCTGCGCCCGCCCTGACGCACGCGTTGGTGAGCTTCGCGCAGCCGTTCGCGAAACAGCGAGCGGTTGGCCAGGCCCGTCAACTCGTCATAGTGAGTGAGGTAGCGCATGCGCTCTTCGGATTCACGCCGCGCGGAAAGATCGGCGAAGAAGCCGACAATATGACTGACTTTTCCGCGAGCATCGCGCACTACATTCAGTTGCAGCCACTGCGGATAGAGCTCGCCGTTCTTGCGGGTTTCCACCAGTTCGCCCTGCCAGGTGCCGTGCTGTTCCAGCGCATGATGGATAGCGCCGTAGTGTCGGCGCGCATCGCGGCTGCACGGCAACTCGACGACGTTGCGCCCAAGCATGTCTTCAATGTCGTAGCCGGTGACGCGGCTGAACGCCTGATTGACTGCGATCAGCGCGTAATTGGGGTCGAAAATCACGATGCCTTCACTGGCCGCCTCGAACACCGTCGCCGCCAATTGGCGCTGTTCTTCCTGGCCCTTGCTCGCGCTGATGTCGCGGCGGGTGCCGACCATGCGGATCACCCGACCATTGTCGCTGCGCTCGACCGCCCGCCCACGGTCCTCGATCCAGACCCAGTGGCCGTCGCCATGCCGCACCCGGTATTCGATCTGGTAATCCTCGCTGCGGCCTTTCAGATGCTCGACGAGAGCACGGCGTAGCGACGGCAAGTCTTCAGGGTGAAGGCGCGGCTTGAGGTGGCTGAGCATCGCGGTGACGAATTCCGGTTCCAGGCCGAACAACTCCTGAAGCTGGGTGTGATGGACTTCGTCAGTTTGCAGGTTCCAGTCCCACAGCCCGAGTTCACTGGCCTTCAACGCCAGCGCCAGCCGCGCTTCGCTCTTGCTCAGGGCCTGGTTGGCCGCGTCCAGTTCAAGGCTGCGCTGGGCGACCCGGTTTTCCAGCTCGACTTGGGCTTCGCGTAACTTGTCTTCGGCGCACCGGCGGTGATCAATCTCTTTGGCCAGCTCGTGATTGAGCTGGTCACCGCAGCTCTGCGCCTGCTGCAGATGCTCGATCAGGGCCTGATTCTGGAAACGCCGCAGCAAGCCGCTGTCGATCAACCGATTGACCTGCCAGGCCACCACGCTCAACGCGCCCAATAAAATCAGACCGAACCAGCCCCAACCCTGGCCTTGTTCATCGCCACCCCAGAACAGATAGGTGATGGCCGGCAACAGGCAGGGCAAGGTAAAGGACAGAAACGCCGGCAGGCTGACCGCGTAGGCGACGCTCGCCGAAAGGGCGGCGGCGCCGATCAGGCCGAATACCCAGGCTTGTTGCATGAAATTATCAGCGGGGACCAGGGCGATGCCGGCACCGGCCAGGGTCAGGCCTGTCATGGCGGAGCCCAGCAGGAACATTCGACGCCAGACCGGATGAGCCTGGCGATTGGGAATGGCCGAATCGAAGGCCGCGACTTGAATCACCCGCAGGGCCACCAGCGATAGAAGCCAGATCAGCCAGACGCTGACGATGAAGTAGCGCTGCGGACTCCAGAGCAGTCCGGCACAGACCAGACCGTTAATCAGCATGAACAGCGTGGGCAGCAGCGAGCCTTGGTAGAGCAGGCGCGTGCGCTCGACCGCCATTTCCATGGCGTACTGCTTGCGGATAACCCGGGGCTCCACAGAAGGGCCCGACAGGTCAGAGCTGAGGGTCATAGGCAATGTTCTTGTTCTTATAATGATGAGCATGAGCCCGAAACGTGGACGGAGCATACACAAGCCGATGCCCTTACCAAACTGCCCCAGATCATAAAATCGACAAAATTTCAGCCCCCCGCCGCCCCCTGAAAACCCTTGGAGCGAGCCCCGTCAACGCTTGCAGCCAGTGACTGACCGGTCGTCATCCGCGCTTCTTTTATCGGCTAATGCAAAGCTCGGTTTGCCCGGTGTGACGGCGCACCCTAGAATGCCCCGATGCGCGATGATCTCTCTCTTTTGCTGAACTCCCTCAACGATGCCCAACGCCAGGCCGTAGCAGCCCCCGTTGGCCGTCAGTTGGTCCTGGCCGGTGCTGGCTCCGGTAAAACCCGAGTGCTGGTGCACCGTATCGCCTGGTTGATCCAGGTCGAAAACGCGTCCCCGCATTCGATCCTGTCGGTAACCTTCACCAACAAGGCCGCTGCCGAAATGCGTCACCGCATCGAGCAGTTGATGGGCATCAGCCCCGCTGGCATGTGGGTGGGCACGTTCCACGGCCTGGCACACCGCCTGTTGCGAGCGCACTGGCAGGAAGCGGGCTTGAGCCAGACGTTCCAGATCCTCGACAGCGACGACCAGCAACGCTTGGTCAAGCGCGTGATCCGCGANCTGGGGCTGGACGAGCAACGCTGGCCGGCCCGTCAGGCTCAGTGGTTTATCAATGGGCAGAAAGACGAAGGTCTGCGTCCGCAACACATTCAAGCCAGCGGCGACCTGTTCCTGGCGACCATGCGCAGCATTTATGAGGCCTACGAGGCCGCTTGCCTGCGCGCCGGTGTTATCGACTTCTCCGAANTGCTGCTGCGCGCCCTCGACCTGTGGCGCGACAACCCCGGCTTGCTGGCGCATTACCAGAAGCGCTTCCGGCACATTCTGGTGGACGAGTTCCAGGACACCAACGCCGTGCAGTACGCCTGGTTGCGCTTGCTGGCCAAGGGCGGTGACAGCCTGATGGTGGTGGGCGACGACGACCAGTCGATCTACGGCTGGCGCGGCGCGAAAATCGAGAACATCTACCAGTATTCCGACGACTTCCCGGACGCAATCACCATCCGCCTGGAGCAGAACTACCGCTCCACCGCCGGCATCCTCAAGGCTGCCAACGCGCTGATCGCCAATAACACCGGGCGCATGGGCAAAGAGCTGTGGACCGACGGCGGCGAAGGCGAAGCGATCAACCTGTACGCCGCGTTCAACGAACACGATGAAGCGCGCTATGTGGTGGAAACCATCGAAAGCGCGCTGAAAACCGGTTTGGCGCGCAGCGATATCGCCATCCTGTATCGCTCCAACGCCCAATCGCGGGTGTTGGAGGAAGCCTTGCTGCGCGAACGCATCCCGTACCGCATCTATGGCGGCCAGCGCTTCTTCGAGCGGGCGGAAATCAAGAACGCCATGGCCTACCTGCGTTTGCTGGAAGGTCGTGGCAACGATGCGGCGCTGGAGCGGGTGATCAATATCCCGGCGCGTGGCATCGGCGAAAAAACCGTCGAAGCTATTCGCGACCACGCGCGCCACGCCGATGTGTCGATGTGGGAAGCCATGCGCTTGCTAATCGCCAATAAAGGCCTGACCGGCCGCGCCGCCGGTGCTTTGGGTGTGTTTGTCGAGCTGATCGAGAACCTTGCCGCCAAGTGCATGGACATGCCGCTGCACCTGATGACTCAGACGGTTATCGAGCAGTCCGGGCTGATCGCCTATCACGAAGCGGAAAAAGGCGAGAAAGGCCAGGCCCGGGTAGAAAACCTTGAGGAACTGGTCAGCGCCGCCCGCGCGTTCGAAAACACTGAAGAAGACGAAGACCTGACGCCATTGGCGGCATTTCTTGGCCATGCGTCGTTGGAGGCTGGTGATACCCAGGCCGACGAGCACGAAGACAGCATCCAGCTGATGACCTTGCACAGCGCCAAGGGCCTCGAATTTCCGTATGTGTTCCTGGTGGGCATGGAAGAAGGCCTGTTCCCGCACAAGATGAGCCTGGAAGAGCCCGGCCGCCTTGAGGAAGAACGCCGCCTGGCCTACGTGGGCATCACGCGTGCCATGCAGAACCTGGTGATGACCTATGCCGAGACCCGACGCCTGTACGGCAGCGAAACCTACAACAAGGTGTCGCGCTTCGTACGTGAAGTGCCGAAGGGGCTGATTCAGGAAGTGCGCCTGTCCAACAGCGTCAGCCGCCCGTTCGGCGGNGGCCAGCAACAGAGCTCCAGCAGCCTGTTTGGCGGCAGCGAGATCCCGGACACCGGGTTCAGCCTCGGTCAGGCCGTGCGGCATTCGGTGTTCGGCGACGGCGTGATCCTGAACTTCGAGGGCGCCGGGGCTCAAGCTCGCGTGCAGGTGAACTTCAGCGAAGGCAGCAAGTGGCTGATGTTGGGTTACGCCAAGCTGGAGGCGATCTAAAGCCCGCCAGAGAACTAATGCAGGAGTGGGCTTGCTCGCGAAGGCAACGCTGCGGTTTTTCATAAACACCCGCCAATGGGGCGGAATCAGCCTGATAACGGCCGGGGTGGTCATGCTGGCCTTGCGACGCTAGATATCCTTCCTGCAGAACTTATCCACTTGTCCTACAGACCAAAGTTAACAGGCCCTATTGCGCTGACCGAAGCTGAACGCAACCTGTCAGGCAAAAGCCCGAAACACTCTGCCGCTAGCCAGTAACACAACACCTGTGCAACATGGCGCGCGTGCAATCCACAAATGGGAATTCCCTTTATGAAACGTTTTCTTAGCATCGCCATGGCGTTGTGCATCGGCTTGACGATGAGCCTCGACGCCAACGCCAAGCGCTTCGGTGGCGGCAAAAGCATGGGCTCGGCGCCGACTCACCAGACCAGCCAAATGGCTCCATCCGCCGGTGCCGGTGGTGCTGCTGCCACTGCGGGCGCGGCCGGTGCCGCTGGCGCTGCCGCCAAGGCCGGCGGAGCTTCGCGCTGGCTCGGCCCTCTGGCCGGTATCGCAGCCGGTGGCCTGCTCGCGTCCATGTTCATGGGCGGCGGCTTCCAGGGCATGCAGATCTTCGACATCCTGATCATGGCCGTCATCGCGTTCCTGATCTTCCGCTTCATCGCCGCTCGTCGTCGCAAGCAACAGGAGCATCTGGCTCCAGCTGGCGCACCGATGCAACGTGAAGTGTTCGAGCAGAAGCCTGCCGGCATGGGTTCGATCTTCGGCGGCTCGGCAGCACCTGCTGCCGCTCGTCCGGTAATCAACGCGCCAGCCTGGTTCAACGAAGAGCGTTTCGTCGAAGCGGCCCGCAGCCACTTCCAGTCCCTGCAGCAGCACTGGGACGCCAACGAGATGGACAAGATCTCCGAGTTCGTGACCCCGCAACTGCTGGAGTTCCTCAAGCGCGAACGCGCCGACCTGGGCGANGGTTTCCAGTCCACCTACATTGATAACCTCAATGTTCAANTGGAAGGTGTGGATGATCGCGCCGACAAGACCATCGCCACCCTGACCTTCAGCGGCGTGTCGAAGACCTCGCGTTTCGACCAGGGCGAAGTGTTCAGCGAAAGCTGGAACATGGAACGCGCCCAAGGCGAAAACCAGCCTTGGCTGGTGGCCGGTATCCGCCAGAACGGCTGATCCCCTCCGCGTTATGCATGCTGTAATAGAAACCCCGGCCTCGGCCGGGGTTTTCTATTTCGCAGTTGCATCTGTAGCGAGCTACTGTATAAAACGCCCCTATAAACCGCGCCATCTAGCAAGAGGATCCCGGCCGTGGAAGAAATCATCGAACAATTGCGTGAAGCCAACGAACCGGTCCCGGTTCCTCTGGAGCTGCCTGACGAAGACCAACTGGTGGAAATCGAAGAACAACTGTTCATCGACATCCCCTTTGTCTTCCGCGAATTCCTGCTGACCGTCAGCGACGTGGTGTATGGCAGCCTGGAGCCGGTGACCGTCACCGACCCGCAATCCCACACCTACCTGCCGGACGTTGCCGCCAACGCCTGGGATGCCGGTGTTGACCGCAGCATGATCCCGATCTGCCAGGACGGCGACGACTACTACTGCGTCGAAGAAGACGGCACCGTGGTGCTGTGGTCCGGCGAAGAAGAACTCGTCACCGAAGAAACCTGGGAATCGGTGTGGCACTGGGCACGGGACGTCTGGCTGGAAAGCTGAGTCGTCTGACACGCCGCGTGGTCAATGCCCGGACGATTCCTTGTGGTTGTCCAGCGTTTCGAGCAAGGCCACCTGCATCCGCGTGTGCACGCGGATAAACCAGCGCCAGAGCAGCGCCGCCACCGTGGCGGCGACCACGACAATCAGCACCAGCAACTTGTTGGTCGGCAGAATACTGGCCGACAAGGCTGCCAGTAGCAGGAAGATCACCAGCAGCGAGAGGATCGGGATCACTTCGGCGATCACCCGGCGCACTCGCTGCGTGTGGCGCCCTGCCATCTCCGGCTTAACGCCCATCTCCGCCAACAGCATCGACAGCGCCTTGAGCTTGCGATACGCCGCAATCAGGAACGGCAGCGACAACAGCAACGCCGCACCCCAGATCAACGCTTTCTGCCAGCTCGGATCACTGATCCAGTCTTGCAGGTACGCGGACATGCGTTCGGCGAAATACGCGCCGGAAAAGAAGATCGCAATCACCAAAGCCAGATTCACCCCGACCTGCAACAGAATCTTTCGGATCATCGACGCCAGCAACGCGCCCTCGCCCTGAGGCTGGATACTGCGCAGCCACTCGCCATACATCCCCAACACTCGACCCAGTCGCTGCGGCATCACCGCAGCAAGCTTGATCGACAGCGGATCAGCCGCGCGGATCAGATACGGCGTCAGCAACGTGGTAAGCACCGAAACTGCCACGGCGACCGGGTAGAGGAAGTTGCTGGTGACCTGCAGCGTCATGCCCAGCGCGGCAATGATGAAGGAGAATTCGCCAATCTGCGAAAGCCCCATTCCCACGCGCAGTGAGGTGCGTCCGTCATTCCCGGCGATAAAGGCCCCGAGACCGCAGGAAAGCATTTTGCCGAGCACAACGGCCACAGTGATCACTGCGATCGGCCAGGCGTATTGCAGCAGGATCATGGGATCGAGCATCAAGCCGATGGCCACGAAAAAGATTGCACTGAACATGTCTCGCACTGGCTCGATCAAGCGCTCGATCTTAATCAACTGGCGGGACTCGGCCATGATCGCGCCGATCAGGAACGCGCCCAGCACCATGCTGTATTCCAGCTTGACCACCAGCAGGCAGAAGCCGAAACACAGACCCAATACGGTGATCAGCAGCATCTCGTTGCTTTCGAACTTGGCCACGTAGGCCAGCAGGCGTGGCACCAGCAAAATGCCGATGACCAGCGCGACGATCATGAACAGCGAGAGCTTGCCGACCGTGGAAAACACTTCGCCAGAACTGACCGTGCCGCTGACCGCGATGCTCGACAGCAAGGCAATGATGCCGATACCGAGGATGTCCTCGACGATCAGCACGCCGAAGATCAGCTGGGCAAAGCGCTCGTTCTTCATCTTCAGGTCATTCAGTGCCTTGACGATGATGGTGGTCGAGGAGATCGCCAGGATCGCGCCGAGGAACAGCGAGTCCATGGTGTTCCAGGCGAACCATCGGCCGATNTCGTAGCCGATCCAGATCATCAGNACAATTTCGAGGAACGCCGCGATAAACGCCGTGGCNCCGACCTTGAACAACTTGCGCAGGCTGAACTCGAGGCCCAGGCAGAACATCAGGAAAATCACCCCGAGTTCAGCGAGCGTCTTGATGGTTTCCTCGTCGTGGATCAGGCCGAACGGCGGTGTGTGCGGGCCGATGATGAAGCCGGCGACGATATAGCCCAGCACCACCGGCTGTTTGAAGCGGTGGAACAGCACCGTCACCACACCTGCGACCAACATGATCACTGCCAGATCCTGAATAAAACTGATGGCATGCATGGTGTGGGGCTCCTTGAGGTGGACGTTCGGAGGTTAACACCGCGACTTCCGCCAGAAAGGCGGTGCAATATATGGAAACAGATCGATCCGGCGTGACGGCGACCAGCTGCCCGGCGTCCCGATAACTGTGGTTTGAAAAAAACCGACCAGGCACCCGCAGAGGTGCCGCCCTTCCGCCATTCTGCCTTGACCCGTGAGNGTGCTATGGAACCCGGAAACGCCCAGCTGTCGATGACGGTATTGATGACCCCTGACATGGCCAACTTCTCAGGCAATGTCCACGGCGGCACCCTGCTCAAGTACCTCGACGAAGTGGCCTACGCCTGCGCGAGCCGTTACGCGGGCCGCTATGTCGTCACGTTGTCGGTCGACCAGGTGATCTTTCGCGAGCCGATCCATGTCGGCGAGTTGGTGACCTTCCTTGCCTCGGTCAACTACACCGGCAACACCTCAATGGAAGTGGGCATTAAGGTGGTGACCGAGAACATCCGTGAGCGCTCGGTGCGCCATACCAACAGCTGCTTTTTCACCATGGTGGCCGTGGACGACCAGCGCAAACCCGCCGCCGTACCGCCGCTGCAGCCGCAGAACAGCGAAGACAAGCGCCGCTTCATCCAAGCCCAGCAACGTCGGCAGATTCGGCAGGAACTGGAAAAGCGGTATCAGGAAATCAAGGGCGATGCCTGAGCCGTTCAGCCCGTTTGATGGTGTGCTTTAGATAGCCTTCGCGAGCAAGCCCGCNGAGGCTGATCGCAGTCGCTTCGAACTTCACCCGCGGATGCGCAATCCGGTCCTGAGCTCGCACCAGTTCCAGCTCATANCTGGCGCAGGCCTGGGTTTCCAGCAGCACTTCATGCACCGCAGCCGCCGTAAACTCGAAGGCCGCCAACAGGCTGTCGCCCAACAGCACACGCGCCAGAAACAGCCCCGACGTCAAGTCACCCACACCCACCGGCTGACGCGGAAACGCCAGCAGCGGACGCCGCAGGTGCCAGCTGCCTTCGGCCGTTACCAGCAACATCTCGAAGCCATCCGCCGGTTTGCCGGGATAGTCCAGATGCTTGACCAACACCGCTTTAGGCCCACGCGCCAGCAGTGCGCGCGCCATTGCCAGGCAATCGAACAGCGACTGCGGCTTGCGCCCCGAGAAGCTGTCCAGCTCCAACTGGTTCGGGCACAGGAAATCCGCCAGGGCGGCCGCCTCGTCCAGCAGGAAATCGCTGACTTCCTGGGGCACGATACAACCCTTTTCCGGGTGACCCATCACCGGGTCGCACAGGTACAGGGCCTTGGGGTTGATGGCTTTGATCCGCGCCACACCCGTCAGAATCGCACGGCCCTGGTCCGCACTGCCGAGGTAGCCGGACAGCACCGCATCGCAGTTGCCGAGCTCGCCAATCGCCGCAATNCCTTCCACCAACTCGGGGATCTGGTGCGGCGCCAGCACTTCACCGGCCCACTGGCCNTACTGAGTGTGATTGGAGAATTGCACGGTGTTGAGCGGCCAGACGTTCACCCCGACCCGCTGCATGGGGAACACCGCGGCGCTGTTGCCAGCGTGGCCGAACACCACGTGGGACTGGATGGCGAGCAGATGGGGCGTACGTTTCATGCGGTGTGTTTTCCGTCAAACGATTGAAATTCGAGCCGCGCAGTATGCGACTAAACACGGCCTGTACGACAGACCGGCGACGCAGTTAAGCTGGCACTATCTTGTTGGAGCAACCTGTTGATGCTGACCCTCGGAAATATCTTCGTGTTGATGCTGCTCGCCACTGGCGGCGCATGGCTGTGGCACAACCACGGGCTGCGCGAGCGCGCGCTGGAACGGGTCAAGCTGCATTGCACCAAGCTCGGCATCGAGCTGCTGGACGGCAACGTGGCATTGAAAAAGATCGCGTTCATCAAAGATGCCAACGACCGACGGCGCCTGGCCCGGGTGTACAACTTCGAGTTCACCGTGACCGGCGAAACCCGCCACCCCGGCACTATCACCCAGTTCGGCGCCCACAGCGCGCAGATCGAACTGGCGCCTTACCCGATGCCGTTCGACGACACGCCTGCGGTGGTCGACGTGGAGAAGCCTCGCGCTGAAGTGATCGAGCTGAGCCAGTGGCGGCAAGAACACACCAAGTGGCGTCCTTAACCGGTCAGACAGTCGCCCAACGCTTTTTGCAGTGAAGCCATTTCCTGCTGCTCGTCGAAAATCAATTCGATCCGCGAATCCTGGCGCCATTCACTCGGCTGCCATTCCAATGGCGAGTTATCCAACGCATTGGCTGACACCCAACCGTCGACGCTGTGGATAACCAGCTTCGCCCGCCGCCAGGCAATGCTTTCAAGCCACTGGCCCACGCGCGCCACATCGAAAGTCTGAGTCGGATGCCAACGCCAGCCGACGCTCCAGCCGCCCTCCTGCGCCTGACTCAGGCAAATCGGCAGCGCAGGATCGATCCAGATGGCCGGCATCTGCGCCAATCCCTTGGGCACGATGAAGTTATCCACACCCGCCTCCGCCTGAACGCCAAGGCCCGGTAATTCGCTTAACGGCAGGCACGCGTGCTGGGTCCAGTACAACGGGCGAGCAGGCAGCTGCGCGGCGATTCGCTGGCGATCATTGACGTCGAGACCTTCCGCCTTGTTCAGCAACAACAATCCAGCATTGCTCAACGCCTCCTGTTGCGCCTCGGGCAATGGTTTGCCGACCGCGAGCGCCTGGGCATCCAAAACCAGTACACATGGTTGTACCGCCAGTACGCCTTGCCACGGCGCCTCACTTAACTGCCTGAGCAACTGCGCCGGATGCCCAAGCCCCGAAGGCTCGATGAACAGCCGATCCGGCCGTGCCTTGCGCAGCAACCGCCCGAGGCCGATCTGAAACGGCGCTCCGTTCACGCAACACAAACAGCCCCCGGCCACTTCCCCCAGTGCGATACCATCGGCGTCCTGGGTCAGCAGCGCGGCATCGAGGCCGATCTGGCCAAACTCGTTGATCAGCACCGCCCAGCGTTCGTTGGCCGGGCGTTGGGCCAGCAGGTGCTTGATCAGGCTGGTCTTGCCCGCACCCAATGGGCCGGCAATGACGTGAGTGGGAATGTTCTGCAACATGGTCGATGTTTTCTGAGGAGGTAATGGATGCGGTTGATGGGATTGTCGTTGGTGTTGGCGCTCTGTTCCGGCGAGGCGCTGGCACAGGCGTGCGTAGTACATAGCACGGCCGAGCGACTCGACGTAAAAGTCTGCCAGCAGAACCGCAACATCCCGCAAAAGCTCTTCGCCGACGGCTTCTGCCAACCGAACCTGCCCGGGCAGAAAGTCGACGTGCAATACGTCGACCAATGCCCCAAGGGCGCGTTCGGCGTGTGCAGCAACGCCCAAGTCGCCAATATGCCTTACCGGCAAGATATTCACTATTACGGCGTGGCGACCGATGCGGCGTATCTGAAGCCGTTTTGCGAAGGCCAAAGCCAAGGCAACTGGCTCAAGCCTTAACCCAGCCAATCCAGGGTCAGAATCAAACGACGTTCGCCCGGCGCGGGTTGCGGCGAACGGTGGATCAGGCCGAATCCTTCATTACCGTGCCATTTCTCGCCTTTGAGCAGTGCCACTTCGCCGCTGGCAATGTGCTCGACCAGCGAATTTTCGGTGGGTTCGGCCTCAGGCTTGCCCAGTTTCTGGCGATCCATCACCCCTTCTTTCAGCCACTGACTGCCGATGCCGCAATACGTAGTAATCAGCCGCACCGGCACATGATCGACGTGAAAGCGCGGGCACATGGCCTTGTCCAAGACCCGCACGCGCAGGCCGATGCGTTTGGCGCCCAGCAGACAGGCGAATGCGCTGACCAGCCAGGACACGTCGGCAATGAAACCGGCATAGCCTTCGAGATCGCTGAATCCTGAGGCCAATCCATGCAGATTGGGTTCGGTGTCTTCGTTGGGTAACTCCAGGACCAGCGACTCGGCCAGTGGCTCGTTCAGGGACAGCAACATGCACCCGAAATCACTGATGTGCGCCGGGAGCTGGCGCTGCCAGACGGCCAGGTTTACCCCGTCTTCAAGAACTCGAGTCAGGGTTTGTGGCGTTTCACCTAGAACCTGATGAACGACCGGCCTCGGCTTCAGGCTGGGCGCCAACATCAGGCGGCAACCTCTTCGTGCCAAGGACCGAACGGATCTGACAGCAAACGCCAACCCTCGACACCCAAGGCCATTTCATCATCGCTCAGCAGGCAATTGTCGAGTTCAGCGGTGAGTTGCGCGAAGTCGATGTTCTGACCGATGAACACCAGTTCCTGGCGGCAATCGCCGGTGGCGGCCGTCCAGTTTTCCATGATACCGGCCGTACTTTCTTCGTCCTGCGGCCACTGGGTTTTCGGCACGAAGCGCCACCAGCGCCCGGCGAAACCATGGCGCATCAAGCCACCGGCCTGAGACCAACTGCCCGCATCCTGATGCTTGCTGGCCAGCCAGAAAAAGCCTTTGGAGCGCAGCAGTTTGCCGTTCACCCACGGTCGATCAATGAAGCTGAAAAAACGTTGCGGATGAAACGGTCGACGGGCTCGGTAGGCCGTCGAGGCGATGCCGTACTCCTCGGCTTCCGGCACGTGCTCGCCGCGTAACTCTTGCAGCCAACCTGGCGCTTGAGCAGCTTTCTCAAAGTCGAAACGCCCGGTGTTGAGGATTTCCTTCAGGGGGACTTCACCCATGACCATCGGGATGATGTGCGCCTGAGCATTGAGGCGTTCAAGGATCGCGATCAGCTCTTCGCGTTCGTGGCGGCTGATCAAATCGATCTTGCTGATCAAGATCACGTCGGCGAACTCGATTTGCTCGATCAGCAGGTCGGTGATCGAGCGTTCATCTTCTTCGCCGAGGGTTTCGCCGCGTGAGGCCAGGCTTTCAGCGGCCTGGTAGTCGAGCAGGAAGTTCATGCCATCCACCACGGTGACCATGGTGTCCAGGCGCGCAATATCGGCCAGGCTCTGCTCGTTTTCATCACGAAAGGTGAACGTTTCTGCCACGGGCAACGGCTCGGAAATACCAGTGGATTCGATCAACAGGTAATCGAAACGTCCATCCCTGGCGAGTTTGCTGACTTCTTCGAGCAAGTCTTCGCGCAAAGTGCAGCAAATGCAGCCATTGCTCATCTCCACGAGTTTTTCTTCGGCGCGGTTCAGGCTGACATCGCGTTGGACTTCGCTGCCATCGATGTTGATCTCGCTCATATCGTTGACGATCACGGCGACTCGAAGATTCTCGCGGTTACGCAGGACGTAGTTGAGCAGCGTGCTTTTACCGGCGCCTAGAAAACCTGACAGGACGGTCACGGGGAGACGATTGGGCATCAGGTTTTCCTCACAGAGATGCCCGATCGCAGTGTCGGGCTGATTTGAATGTTATAGTATAACAACGCAATCAAGCCAGCCCGCTCTTGTCCTCCTCGATAAAGGGCACGATGCTGAAACCCGCCCACTCCGTGAGAACTCCCATGCGCATTGCCCTGAAATCAGCGCTGATAAGCTTTTCGCTGTTGTTTGCCGTAGGCGCCTGGGCGCAAGTGCCGAGCCTGGCGAAGTGCACCCGAAGCGCCAATCTGCTCGCCTGCGTGGATGCCGATGGCAATGCCTATAGCGTCAACACCGTTGGCAGCACGATCTATTTGCGCGGTTTCGAAAGGGTGGGCAAACGCTATTGGGCGCAGACCAACAGCCGTTACGGTCAGCTCACGTTTTTCACCGGTATTGCTTCCGACGGCGAAGCCTGGGTCGGTTACAACCGGCGAGTCGGCTGGACTACGATCAATCGCTTCTCCAGCTCTGGCGGCAGTAGCGCCAGGTTCACCTGTAGCAGGATCAGCGGCTGCTAGGCCTGCGCTTTTTTATGCTGCTGTTGCCAGGCGATGAAGCTATCAAGCGGCGGGGTCTTCTGAAAATAGCGCTGCAATCCTTCGAACAATCCATCAGCCACAGCCTGCTGATGGCGTGCGGTCACCAGTCGCTGGCTGTCGCGAGCGTTGGAAATGAAGCCGGTTTCCACCAGGATCGATGGCACGTCCGGCGACTTCAGCACCGCGAATCCCGCTTGTTCCACGCGCTTCTGATGCAGCGTGGTGATGCCCGCCAGGCTGTCGAGCACGGTGCTGCCCAGCTGCANGCTGGAGGCGATGGTGGCGTTCATCGACATATCGAGAATCACCCCGGCCAACATCGGGTCCTTGTCCTTGAGATTGAGCAAGGTCGTGGCGCCCAACAGGTCCGCGCCGTTCTCCCGCTGCGCCATGAAACGCGCCGTGGCCGAGGTGGCGCCTCCTTCCGACAAGCAATACACGGAGGCACCTGAAGCGGTGAGACGCGGCGCCGCGTCCGCATGCACCGAGATGAACATATCGGCGTTGTGCTTGCGGGCGATCTCGACGCGTTTACGCAGCGGAACGAAGAAGTCGTCGTTGCGCACCAGCTTCACATCGAAGCCCTTCTCGCGTTTCAGTCGCTTGGCCAATAGCTGGGCGATGGACAGGACAACGTCTTTCTCTCGTTCCCCTTTGGCGCCCAGCGCACCGGGGTCTTTGCCGCCGTGACCGGGGTCGACCACCACGATGATGTCGCGCTTGGGGTGAGCCTTGTCGACGGCCGCTTCAGGCGCGACTGCGATGTGTAACGGCGCTGCCGTCTTCAGATCAAGCACCAGCCGATCGCCTTGCCCATCCTGCGGCGGCAAGAGAAAACTGTTGAGCTGCACCGGGCCGTTGAGGTCGAGGACGATCCGCGTATCGCCCTGACCAAAATGCCCGGAACGGATCGAGCGAATGACAGTATTGCCAAGGGCCAGTTGACTGAAGTCGCCGCTGAGGCTGGCACCACGCAGGTCAATGATCAGCCGCTCGGGAGCGCTCAGTGAAAAGGTTTTGTACTGCACCGGCCCGCTCAAATCGAACACCAGACGTAGCTTGTCATCCGATCGCCAGAGCCGCGCGTTGCGAATCTGCGTGGCCGAAACACCAAAGGGCAAAGCGAAGGCCGCGCAGGCCAGCATCCAGTTGAGCAGGTGACGTCTGTGCATGTTGGAAGCCGCTCGTGAAAAAGGCATGGTCGATTTCAATGTAATAACATAACATATGAAACCCCACTCCCACGACGGACCCGCTCATGAATGCGCTGACTCTGCCGGATATTGCCGCGCAGGCTTCACGCCAAGCTGTGCCGCTCGACTGGGTAGGCATGTGCGGCATCGCTCTTCCTGTGTTGTTCGATGGCCAACGGCTTAGCGCAAAGGCGGACGCCGGCGTGAGCCTCGATGATGGAGAAGCGCGCGGTATTCACATGTCGCGTCTGTATTTAGCGCTGGAAGCACTTGAGCAGGAAAACCTGACATCCGCCCTGTTGCGGCGAGTTCTGCAAAGTTTTCTCGACAGTCATGAAGGGCTGTCCCACAGCGCTTACTTAAAAATTGATGCGGATTTACTGATCAAAAGGCCGGCGTTGATCAGTCCGTTGGCCGGCTGGAAAACCTATCCAGTGAGCATCGAAGCGCGCCTGGAAAACCAGATGTTCCACGTGGAACTAAAAATTGACGTTACTTACTCTTCCACCTGCCCGTGTTCAGCCGCACTTGCCCGGCAGTTGATTCAGCAACAATTCATCGACGACTTCGCCAACAAATCGCTGCAACACGCCGATGTATTGGCCTGGCTTGGCTCTACCAAAGGCATCGTTGCGACACCTCACAGCCAACGCAGCAACGCACGTTTACAGCTGCGACTGGACGACTATCTGGATGAGCTGCCGCTGATTGCACTCATCAATGACGCCGAAGCGGCACTCGGCACTGCCGTACAAACCGCCGTGAAACGTGCGGACGAACAAGCCTTCGCCCTGGCCAACGGGCAGAACCTGATGTTCTGCGAGGACGCCGCTCGCCGTTTGAATCTGGCCTTGAAACGCTCCCCCGGCATCAACGCTTTCCACATACGCGTCGTCCACGCCGAAAGCCTTCATGCTCACGATGCCGTTGCCGAAAGCCGATGGAACTGGGTGACCGCATGATCCGTTGCCAGGCATTGCGCTGGGGTGCACCCGGTCAACCGCTCACGCCACCTGTGGATTTAGAATTGCCCAAAGGCAGTCTGACTGCCGTGATCGGCGCCAATGGCTCAGGTAAAAGCAGTCTGCTGAAAGTGATCGCGGGGCTGCAAAAACCCCTGGCCGGAAAAGTCAGCCTCGATATTCCACGCAAGGGCTCGCTCTCCTTCCTCCCTCAACAGCAACACCTCGACAGGCAATTCCCCATCAGCCTCCAGGAGTTGGTAGCCGCTGGTTTCTGGGGCAGCAAGCAATCTCCAGAGATACGCCGCCAACGCCTCAAAGACGTGCTGGAAGACTGGTGCCTGACGGGTTTGGAACAGCGCCCGTTGATGGCGCTGTCCGGCGGCGAACTGCAACGCGCCCTGCTCGCCCGATTGAGTCTTGCCGAAGCGCCTTTGCTGCTGCTAGATGAGCCCCACGCCGCGCTCGATGAGCTGGGCCAGACGCTGCTCTGGAAACACCTTCATAACTGGCACGCCGAAGGTCGAACCCTGGTGGTCGTGTGTCATGACCTGGCCGCCGTTCGCCAACACATTCCTCAAAGCCTGCTGATCAAAAGCAGCGGTTGCGTCCTTGGACCCAGTACCGAACTCATCCGCCAACCACCGCAAGCGCAGGTGGCTTGATGCTCGCTGCCACTCAACTTTGGCAACCGTTCCACGAGTTTGTCTTCATGCGTCGGGCACTCATCGGCGGGCTGGTCCTCGCTTGCAGCACCGCGCCGCTGGGCGTGTTTCTGATCCTGCGCCGCATGAGCCTGATCGGCGACGCCGTGGCCCACGGCATCCTGCCGGGTGCGGCCCTCGGTTTCTGGTTCGCCGGTTTGAGCCTCCCTGCACTGACCATTGGTGGCCTCGGCGCAGGCCTGAGCATGGCCGGCGTGTCAGCCTGGATAACCCGCCGCACCGGCCTGCGCGAAGACGCCAGCCTCGCCGCCATCTACCCCATCTCTCTCGCCGCAGGTGTATTGATTCTCGGCATTGCCGGCAAACGCCTGGACCTTTTGCACCTGCTGTTCGGCTCAGCACTGGCTGTCGATGAAACCACCCTGACCGGCATGCTCTGGGTGTCCGGCTTCAGCCTGATCGCCATGGCGCTGATCTACAAACCGCTGCTGCTGGACACCCTTGACCCACTGTTCCTGCAAACCGTCAGCCGCCTCGGCCCACTCGCCCACGGGTTATTCCTGACCCTGGTGGTGCTGAACCTGGTGATTGGTTTCCAGGCCATCGGCGCGTTAATGGTAGTGGGNTTGATGATGTTGCCGGCCGCCGCTTCGCGGTTCTGGAGTCGCCGTTTACCCGTCTTGATTGCGATTGCCGCCCTGCTCGGTTGCCTCTCGGTATGGCTCGGCCTATTGCTGTCGTTCTACTACTCGCTGCCCAGCGGCCCGGCCATCGTGCTGGTGGCTGGCGGTGGGTATCTGCTGTCCGTGGTCTTCGGTCCGGTGCACGGCTTGCTGCGCCGCCCGCCCTTGCTTACATCCCAATGAGGTGCTTTCCGATGCGCGCTTTACTCGTGCTGTTCAGTCTGATGCTGTCGATGTCGTTGTCTGCGGCGGAAAAACTTCAGGTGGTCACCAGTTTCAGCATCCTCGCCGACATGACCCATCAGGTCGGCGGCGACCATATTCAGATCACCAACATGGTCGGTTCTGATGCCGATGCCCACACCTACGAGCCGACCCCGGACGATGCCAAAGCCTTGCTCAAGGCCAGACTCATCATCAAAAACGGTTTAGGTTTCGAGCCTTGGCTGGACCGCCTGGTGACCAGCACCGAGGCCAAGGCCCCCGTCATCAGCGCGAGCCACGGCGTCATTCCGCGCTCCCTGGATGAAGACGGCGAGACCGTGCCCGACCCTCACGCCTGGCACAACCTGGCCAACACCGAGCTGTACATCAGCAACATCACCAAGGCGCTGATCGCTGCCGACCCGGCGAACAAAGCCGACTACGAACGCAACAGCCAGGCCTACCTGAAACAGATCTACGCACTGCTCGCCGAAGCCAAGGCCAAACTCGGTTCGCTGCCACCGGGCAATCGCAAGATCGTCACCTCCCACGATGCATTCGGATATCTGGGCCAGGCCTACGGCATTCAGTTCCTGGCTCCTCAAGGGTTGTCGACTGAGCGTGAACCATCGGCCGCCGAAGTCGCTGCGCTGATCACCCAGATCCGCAAGGACAAGGTCAAAGCCGTGTTCATGGAAAACATCAAGGACTCGCGCCTGCTCAAGCAAATCGCGGATGAAAGCGGCGCGCACATCGGTGGCACGCTGTACTCCGATGCGCTCGCCGCAACCGGTCCGGCGAGTACCTTCGCCGGACTGTTCGAATACAACCTCAACACCCTCTACGACGCATTGAGCAAACCATGATCCGCAAGAACCCCTCAGGCGATTTGCCACAAATTGCGGAGTCCGCCTACGTGGATAAAACTGCAATCATCTGCGGCAAAGTGGTGATCGGCGAGAACGTGTTCGTCGGTCCCTACGCCGTCATCCGCGCCGACGAAGTCGACGCCAGCGGTGCCATGGACCCCATCACCATCGGCGCCAACTCCAATATTCAGGATGGCGTGGTGATCCACTCCAAGTCCGGCGCGGCGGTGACCATCGGCGAGTTCACCTCCATCGCCCACCGCTCCATTGTCCATGGCCCCTGTTCCGTCGGCGACCGCGTCTTCATTGGATTCAACAGCGTGCTGTTCAACTGTGCCGTCGGTGATGGCTGCGTGGTGCGTCATAACTCGGTGGTCGACGGCCGTGACTTGCCCGCCGCCTTCTACGTGCCCTCCACCACCCGCATCGGCCCGAACACCGACCTGTCGCAATTCCCGCCGGTGAGTGTCAGCGCCTCGGAGTTTTCCGAAGACGTGGCGCGCACCAACGTCGACCTGGTGCGCGGCTACAAAGCCCTGCAGAACGAGTTTTGACCATGAGCAGCGTGCTGATTCGCAATGCCAGATTGGTGAACGAAGGTCGGGAATTCGAGGGTGATCTGCTGGTGAGCAACGGCCGGATCGTGAAGATCGCCAGCAGCATCCACGGCGAAAATGCCCACGTCGAAATCGACGCACAAGGGCAGTGGCTCGTGCCTGGAATGATCGATGACCAAGTGCATTTCCGAGATCCCGGGGCACCGGACAAGGGTAGCTTTTACACCGAATCGCGGGCCGCCGTGGCGGGCGGCATCACCAGTTTCATGGACATGCCCAACACAAACCCGGCCACCCTGACCCTTGCGGCACTCGCTGACAAGAAGCGTCGAGCGGCGATCAACTCCGTCGCCAACTACGGCTTCCACTTTGGAGTCAGCAACGACAACCTCGACACGGTTGCCGCCCTGGACCCGCGCGAAGTGGCCGGGGTGAAAGTGTTCATGGGCGCCTCCACCGGCAACATGCTGGTGGACGACCCACGGATTCTGGAACGATTGTTCGCCGAAGTGCCGACCATCCTGCTGGCCCATTGCGAACACACGCCCAGCATCGAAGCCAATGCTGCGAAAGTGCTCGAGCGTTTTGGGGAGCACATTCCCGCCGCGGTGCACCCGCAGATTCGCGATGCCGAAGCGTGTTTTCGTTCGTCCTCAATGGCCGTGGATCTGGCCAAGCGACACGGCACCCGCCTGCACGTTTTGCATTTGACCACCGCGCAGGAACTGGCGCTGTTCGAAGACAAACCGCTGACACACAAACGCATTACCGCCGAAGTCTGCCTGCACCATCTGCTGTTCGATGATCGTGACTACCTGAGCCTCGGCAACCTGATCAAGTGCAATCCGGCGATCAAGACCCAGGCCGATCGTAATGCCCTGCGCCAAGCCCTGATGAGCAATCGACTGGACGTCATCGGCAGCGATCACGCGCCGCACACCTGGGCGGAAAAACAACGGCCCTACCACCAAGCCCCGGCCGGCTTGCCATTGGTGCAACACGCGCTTCCTGCATTAATGGAACTGGTGATCGACGAAGTGCTGCCGATAACTACCCTCGTGGCCAAGACCAGTCATCGCGTGGCTGATGTGTTTGCCATTCCCGACCGCGGCTATCTGCGCGAAGGCTACTGGGCCGACCTCGTTCTGATCAAACCCGAGCCAGAAGGCGTGGCCGTTTCCAGGCAGCCGATCTTGTCGCAATGCGGCTGGACACCCTTCGCCCGCCAGCATTTTCGCCACAGCGTCAGCACCACGATCGTATCGGGGCAAATCGCCTGGCACGACAAACGTCTTAATGACAACTGTCAGGGTTTACCCCTACGGTTTATGCGCTAACGCGCGTTTATTGCACTCGAGAGCACCGACATGATTCACATCACCCTGAGCGATGGTTCATTGCGTGAATACGACCAACCGTTGTCGGTGTATGAGTTCGCAGCGAGCATCGGCATCGGGTTGGCCAAAGCAGCCGTGGCCGGTCGGGTGGACGGCGTTCTGGTGGACTGTGAATTCATGATCGAGGCCGATGCCCGGGTCAGCATCGTCACGCCTCAAGAGCCCGATGGGTTGGAGATCTTGCGACGCTCCTGTGCATTGATGCTGGCGGTGGCCATCAAGCAACTGCATCCAAAAGCACAATTGCACACTGGATCGGCGCTGGGTGATGGCTTCTTTTATGAGTTCGCGTTTGAGCGTCCTTTGAATCTGATCGACCTTGCCGGCATCGAAGCGCGCATGAGGACCCTGGCAGCAACCAACCATTCGATCCGGCGCCGAAAGCTGTCAACCGAATCGACGCCCCCGGAAAAGTCATTGACCTACCTCCTTGGGGACTTCGAGTGCATGTCAGTGGGGCCACATGTTCCCGCAACCCGGGTGTTGCAGGCATTCGCGCTCGATCACATCAGCGGTACCGCGCCACAACGGATCTATGGCACGTGCTGGCCCAGCCAACAGGAACTGGATGACTGGCGGGCGCCGCCGCACGTGATCATTGTCAGCATGGACGAGCGTCAGGCGGATTACGCACAGTCGGTGACCGAGGCGTTGCGCCGAGGTGGCGTGCGCGCTCGTTCTGATCTGCGCAACGAGAAAGTCCACCACAAGATCCGCGAGCACAGCCAATGGGTGCCGTATCTGGTGGTGATCGGGGAGAAAGAAAAAGAAGGTGGGTTTGTCAGTGTGCGCAGCCGTACCGGAGAGGATTTCGGCAGGATGGCTGTTGAGGCGGTGTGTGACTGGCTGAGGTCAACGGGCATTGAGGGTGTCTGAGCCGGCCTCTTCGCGGGCAAGCCTCGCTCCCACAGGATCTACATCGACCCAGTAGGAGCAAGGCTTGCCCGCGAAGCTGTTAAGCCCTCGGCTTGACCGTTCCGCAATCCTGACCCAGCCACACCGCACGAGTATCAAGGCTACCCTTCTGCTGAATGCCGGTCGCATTGAACGTGCCGTTGACCTTGGTGGTGAACTCACGATCACTGAGGAAGGTAGCGACACCCGCACCCTGCGCTTTCGGACAGCTGAAACGGAATTTCCACTGATTGCCGCTGCGCTCAGTGATTTCCTGTTTACAGCCCGATTGCGGATCCGTCAGTGGGATATTGTCCGACTTCACCTGCTCCGGCGTCAGACACGCGCGAATCCCCTTTCCGCCCATGGTGATGCCCTGCTTCTCCAGCTGCGCGCGCTGTTGCGGGGTCATCTGGCCCTGCAACTGACCGAGGATCAGCTGCAGGTCCGGCAGGTTCTGGTCATCGACCTTCATGTTGCTCGTGGTCAACTCCCACAAACCTGGCTGCAGCATCTGCGCCTGAGCGGCCACAGGAAGTGCTAAACCTAAAGCCACGGCCAAACCCAGCAGACGAACGTTCATCGAGTAACTCCTGATCAGTAGTGGCCGTTAGACGTCAGCCATAGGCTTCAGTTCATGGGCCAATTAAATAGCGACATTCTGCACGGAACATGGTCTGTTAAGCATTGAATCTTCAGGAGCAAGGCTGCCCCATGGATTACTTTGGACCGCACATTTTCGGCTACATGATTGCACTGCTTCATACGCTGGGCCTGATCGCAGCCATCCACGCGGTACTCACCGTCCGGACCGCCCAGGGAGCTATCGCTTGGGCCCTGTCGTTGATCTTCATGCCTTATCTCACGCTGATTCCGTACCTGGTCTTCGGCCGCAGCACCTTCGATGGCTACATCAAGGCGCGGCGCCAGGCCAACGAGGAAATGCGCAAGGCCATCTCCGAGCTCAACTGGCGGCCCTGGGTAGAAGAGGCGCTGACCGCACGCGCTTCCAACGCCTACGCGTCCCTGCGGGCGATGCCGAAACTGGGGCGCATGCCGTGCCTGGCGAACAACGAAGTGCGCTTGCTGATCAACGGCCAAGCCACCTTCGACGCGATTTTCGAAGCCATCGACAATGCGAAGGAAGCGGTGCTGATTCAATTCTTCATCATCCACGACGACCGTCTTGGCCAGCGCCTGCAAACCCTGCTGCTGAAGAAAGCCGCAGAAGGCGTGGCGATCCACTTGCTGTACGACCGCATCGGCAGCCATTCCCTGCCCCACAGTTACGTGCAGCCGTTGCGTGACGGCGGTGTCGAGGTCAAGGCCTTCGCCACCCGCAGCGGCTGGCTCAACCGCTTCCAGGTCAACTTCCGCAACCATCGCAAGATCGTCGTAGTGGACGGCATCACCGGGTTTGTCGGCGGGCATAACGTCGGCGACGAGTACATGGGCGAGAAACCACCGCTGGCGCCCTGGCGCGATACCCATGTGCAGGTNNNTGGCCCGGTCGTGGCATGCCTGCAGGAGTCGTTTGCCGAAGACTGGTTCTGGGCCGCACGCGAGCTGCCGCCGCTGATCCTGCCGGACGTGTATCCGGACGACGGTGTGCTCTGCCAATTGCTCGCCAGTGGCCCGGCCGATTCCTATGAAACCTGTTCGCTGTTCTTCGTCGAAGCCATCCATGCGGCGACAGAACGGGTGTGGATCACCAGCCCCTATTTCGTGCCCGACGAAGCCGTGTTTGCCGCGTTGAGACTGGCCGTTCTTCGAGGCGTGGATGTGCGGCTGCTGCTGCCCTCACGACCGGACCACCGAATCGTATACGCGGCCTCAAGCCTCTATGCCTTCGAAGCCGTGCGCGCAGGCGTGCGAGTGTTCCGGTACGNGCCNGGNTTCCTGCATCAAAAAGTGGTGTTGGTGGACAGCGAAATCAGCGCCATCGGCAGTGCAAACATGGACAACCGTTCGTTCCGGCTTAATTTCGAGGTGATGTTGCTGACCGTCGACAGTGCGTTTGCCGCCGAGGTGGAACAGATGCTCAACGATGACTTCGCCCAGGCCCACGAGATCGCCAAAGAAGAAAGCCGGGAGACCCGCCGCTTGCAACAGGTCGGCATGCGGATCGCCCGGCTTATTTCACCGATTCTCTAAAGGTAGATATCGTCGCGCGTCCATGGCAGTTCATGGCTGCCATCGGCGTGGGCTTTCACCGCGAGGATCTGGTGCAGGTTGATCCAGCCTCGGGCGAATGCATAAGCACATCCAGCCAGGTACAAGCGCCAGATCCGCAGCGCCTGTTCCGGAACCAGCCTGGAAGCGGCTTCCAGATTGTCCTCCAGGCGTTCGCTCCAATGGTCCAGGGTGCGTGCGTAGTGCAGGCGTAGACTCTCGACGTCGACAATCTCCAGCCCCGCTTCGCTGATCTCGGCGGAGATCATCGACAGGTGCGGCAACTCGCCGTTGGGGAACACGTATTTCTCGATGAAATCACCGGCGCCACGGCCGACAGGACGACCATCCGTGTGCTTGGCGGTAATGCCGTGGTTCATCACCAGGCCGCCTTCACGCACCGCGCCAAACAGGGTTTTGCAGTATTGCGCCAGGTTGGCATGGCCAACGTGTTCGAACATGCCCACGCTGACCACTTTGTCGAAGCGACCGTCTTGGGGCAGGTCGCGATAGTCGAGCAGTTGCAGTTCAATCAGATCGTCCAGGCCTTCGGCGGTCACCCGTTCACGGGCCAACGCCAGTTGCTCTTTACTCAGGGTGATCCCGAACACTTTCGCGCCGAACTCACGGGCCGCANANCGCGCCAATCCGCCCCAGCCACAGCCCACATCAAGCAAATATTCACCCGGTTGCAGCCTCAGCTTGCGGCACAGGTGACGGAATTTGGCTTGCTGGGCTTGCTCCAGCGTTTCGCTGCCGGTCTCGAAATAGGCACAGGAATACGCCATGTCGCTGTCGAGCCACAGCTGATAAAACGCGTTGGAAAGATCGTAGTGGTAGGAAATCGCCTTCGCGTCGGTTTCCTTGTCGTGGACGGTGCGCACGGGATGACTGTCTTGGTCACCGAGTAATGCCTGGCTCCATTCGTCGCAGACGCGAATCACGTCGCTGATGGAGCCTTCGAGTTCCAGCTTGCCTTCGACAAACGCCGCTCCGAGCGCGTCCAGGCTTGGATGAGTAAACTGGGTAACCATTTGTGGGTCCTTGACCACAATAGTGACGCTGGGCGTCGGCCCCAGGTTGAATTCATGGCCGTCCCAGAGTCGCAGGCGTATCGGTAGCTTGAGATTCTGTAAGGCCGGTGGAAGTGGCGCGAGCATGANAAGTCCCCCTTGTTTCAGACGTCTGATGTGAGGGTAGACCATCTTGGAAAAATAGCTGGCTATCGATTAAATAGCGTTTTTCTATAACTCGCGGCGCTTAAATCAGCCGTCGTGAGTCCACAAAAGCAGATGGTCCTCACCCTAGATGACTACAAACTTGATGCACAGTTCTAAAAAGTTGGTTTTGCCCCATAGCCTTGGATTAGAGGCGTTCAAGCCTCGTCTTTGATTTTCAGCAATGGCTCTTGAAAGCGCAGCAGACGCCCCGCGTTACCGAGCACCAACAACGTACTGAGGTTATGCAGTAACGCTGCAATCATCGCCCCCGCAGCACCGAGCCAGCCGAATGCCGCGAATGCGACAATCGCCAGGGTCCATCCCAGGCCAATGATCACGTTGACCTGCAAGGTCTGCCGACATTGGCGACTCAACCGGACACAGGTTCCGAGGCGACGCAGGTCGCTGCCGATCAACACAATGTCCGCCGACGCCAGCGCGATGTCCGCGCCACCCGCGCCCATGGCGACCCCCACGACGCCGGCCTTGAGTGCCAGCGAATCGTTGATGCCATCCCCGACCACCATCGGCCGGAAACCGTTGTCGATTTCTGTCAGCACGCGGTTGAGTTTGTCCTCAGGCAGTGCCTGC
This sequence comes from Pseudomonas mandelii, assembly GCF_002251635.1. Taxonomy (GTDB): domain Bacteria; phylum Pseudomonadota; class Gammaproteobacteria; order Pseudomonadales; family Pseudomonadaceae; genus Aquipseudomonas; species Aquipseudomonas mandelii_B. The sequence goes on along the minus strand of NZ_NMOJ01000126.1, from coordinate 55,628 downwards.
GCTTCAACATCGCTGATGCCAACATCCCTTGCCAGCGTGTGCGCGACGCTGTGCCGATCGCCCGTAAGCAACAGCTGACGGCCCAAGCCCAACTCTCTTAATTCGCTCAAGGCAAAACGCGCCTCAGGTTTGACACTGTCGGCCAGCAACAGCCAGGCCAGGAATTCACCGTTGAGTGCCAACCCGGCAATCGGGCCATCGTGTTCGGGAACCGCTGAAGTGGCGATGCCCAGTTGCGCGAATAGCTCTGGACGGCCCAGCGCTGCCTCGCCCTGCTCCGTCATCGCGACCACGCCCAGGCCCTGGCGCTCGTGGATGTCCGACAGCAGCAGAAAATGTTCCTGCGTGACCAGACCGGCGAGTGCACGGCTGACCGGATGACTGCTGGCCGAGCCGAGGCTGGCAGCGAGTTTCAACACGTGGCTGCGATCCTCCAGCGGGCTCTCGATGGACTGCAAGCGCAAGGTGCCAAACGTCAGCGTGCCGGTCTTGTCGACCACCAACGAGGTCAGGTCCGCCAGTTCCTCCAGAAACGCGGAGCTGCGAATCAAAATCCCATGGCGCGCCGCCACCGCAATCCCGGCAATCGCCGTGGCCGGTGCCGACAGCACCAAGGCACACGGGCACGCCGCCACCAGCACGGCGAGCATCGCCTGGGCGTCATTGGTNACAAACCAGGTCACCGCCGCCAGCAGCAACACCAGCACCATATAGCTGCCGGCGTAGCGTTCGAGCAAACGGGTGATCGGCGGCTTCGAACGCTCGGCGCTTTGCATCAGGGCAATGACTTTACCGAGGGTCGATTCGTTGCCGGTGCGTGTCACTTCGATGCGCAACAGACCGTCGAGGTTGATCGCCCCGCCAAAGACCTGCATGCCGACGCCCGCCTCGATCGGCACCGACTCACCGGTAATTGATGCCGTGTCGAGACTCGCCTGACCGGACAACACCCGACCATCGGCCGGCACTCGGTCGCCCGCCCGTACCTCGACAATGTCGCCGGTTTTAAGTGTGCCGTTGTCGACTTCGACGATGGCACCGTCCGCCTGAACCTTGCGAGCGTGACTGCGGGTCAATTTACCGAGGGCGCGAATCGCTTCCTGGGAGCCGATCACGCTGCGCTCTTCCAGCACATGGCCGAAGATCATGATGATCGGCAGCAAGGCGGCGGTCAGCAGGTCACCCGTCGCCCAGGCACCGAGCATGGCGAGGGCGATCAACTGATCGGTGATCCCGTGCAGACTCGGGTAGCGCAGGCTGTACCAGGCCGAACGCATCACCGGCACGGCCACCAGCAACGAAGCAACACCGAGCAGTAATTGGCTGACACCGTTCTGATCCGGCGACAACCAGCGCCAGATCAACCCGAGGCTGAGCAAGCCAAGGGCAAGCATGGCCAGGGTCAATTGGCGTGCAGCGCTGCGTTGTTCAGCCGAGGACAACAGGCTGGGTGCGGCGGCGGTTGGGGTGGTCATTGCGCTGCTCCCTGAATGATCAGGCGGGAATCATCTTTCGGATTGACCGTCGTTACCGAGCCGGCCTGGCCGAGAATCTTCGGCATCCGCTCGCGGTAGATACGTAGCAACATTTGCGGGTCAGTGCCCTGTTGTTGCGCTTGGGCCAGGCTCAACACCGTGGCCGTATCAGCCGAAGCTTTGGCCAGTCGTTCGCTCGCCTGAGCGTGGGCGACTTGCAGTGTCCGGTCGCCTTGTTCATTGGCGGTCTGGGTCAGTTTCTCGGCCTCGGTGCGCGCATTGGCGACGGCTTTGTCGGCTTGCTGGCTGGCGGTCAGCACCGCATTAAAAGCGTTCACTGCCGGGCCGGGCAGACTCGATTGCACGTCGACTCGCGCCACTTCGATACCCAGCCCCTGTCCCGTCGTGGTCAGCTCGGCCAGACGCTGATTGATGCCCTGCACCAAATCACCGCGCAGACGTTCGCGACGTTCTGCCGCCTGATTGTCGCTACCGATCAGTTCCGGTCGCGCCACCAAAATGGTGTCCAGGTCTCGCGCGGCAGTCAGGGCAACAGCGCTGCGCGTGACCANTCGATCCAACGCCGGCAGCACATGCTCGCCCTGCAGCACAAACGCGTAGGGTTCGGTGACCTTGTAAAACACCCGCACATCCAGCTGCACCACACCGGCATCGCCGGTCAGCAGGTANCCCGACCCAGCGAGGGCATCGCTCAACGGTGTCGCGAAGGATGCCACCCGATCGGCCTGCAAGGCAGCATCGCTACGAAGCAGATTTTCCACCCGACGCTCGATTACCCGATCAGCTGCCGGCAACAAAATCACTTGTTCAAAGGGGCGCGGCCAAGCCAACAGCAACCCGGCATTCTGGATGCGATCCAGCGCGCCGAAGTGCAGGACCACCGCCCGATTCTGAGGATCAATCTGCCGCACATTGGAGAATGCCCAAGCTAACGCAGCCAGAACTGTCACGCCGTAAAGCGCCAAAAAAGCCAATCGCCCAGCCTGAATCCAGGGGCTGCTTAACTCATGTGTTCCACGTGGAACTAAATTCATGGCTGCGACCCGGACTTGTTATCGAGGGTCGGCGGACCGTCAACCAACACCCGAAAAGGTGCGGCATCGGTGCGCAATATCAGTTTGGTTCCCGGGGTGACGATCGTTCCCAAGGTATCGAGGGAGCGCAGCAAGTTATAAAGCTGTGGCGAACCGGCGTAGGCACGGCCGTAAATCTGTGCGGCTTCGACACGGGATTGGGCTTCGATATCGGCGGCTTTCACCGTCGCATCGGCCTGCACAATTCGCGCATCACGCTCGGCGGCAGAGCGGATCTGCGCCGCTTCACGCTTACCGACAGCGGTGCGTTCAGTGGCAATGGTTTCACGCTCGGCGCGCATGCGATCGACGGTGGCGGTGAGCGTCACCGACGGCAGGGTCAAACGCTCGATGCCCACTTGCAGCACGCGAACGCCATACGTGGTCAGCAACTGCTGATCGATCTGTTTACGCAACTGCGCTTCGAAGTCGGCAATGTGCACCTGATTGGCATCGGTGTTCACCAGGTTGGCCAGATCGAAACTGCTCGCAGTGGTTTCCAGTGCCGAGCCGACGAACGTGCGAATCTGCCGCGCTGCTTCGTCCGGCTGGTTCTGCACCGCGCGCATAAAGCGCTGCACATTGTCGGCATCGCCCTGCACCTGCCACGCCACATAGGCCTGCACGATGATCCGCAGACCGTCGCGGGTACCCACATCCTGCAAACCGCTGGAGGTAGTGCGCAGGCGCAGGTCCACCGGGATCGCGGCTTCGAACGGTGCCGGCCAGCGCCAGCCCAGGCCCGGCTCCAGCAGCACCCGCGACGGGTTGCCGAACCGCGTAATCACCGTGGCCTCCCCCGAACGAACCTGCACCAGACTCGCTGCCGCGATGGCGAATGCCACGAGCAACGCCGCCCACCCCATGCGCCGCCACGGGAATGGACCGGCTTCCTGCGGATCACCGTGATGATGGTGGTGACCGTGGTGATGTCCGCCATGTCCGTGATCGTGGCCGGCGTGGTCGTCATGATCGTGAGTGTGCGACTGGCTCAATGGGCAGCTCCTGGCTGAGCACTGTTGCGCGGCGACACAGGATCGGCCGGCAGCGTGAAGGTACGTAGGTCGATGGTCGGCGCATTGCTGTTGCCGCCCAGACGATGATCGAGCACCAGCAATCGGGCGTTGGCCAAGCCTTGCGTGAGTTGGCTGAAATACTGTTCCAGCAAGAATGCCTGGCCGGCGCTGGCATACGCTTTTTGTTCGGCGGTGAATTTCAGATCAGCCGCCTTGGCGGTGGAATTGATTTCATGCGCACTGGCCGTCGCCTGATCGCGGGCGATGCTGGCCTGCAATTGCGCCTGATTGGTCGCCTCTGCTGCCGCCCCGCGCTCACGCGAGATCAATGCCTGGGCACCAATCTGCGCCGCCTGTACCCCGTGATAAGCGTTGGCTGCACCGGCTGGCGGATGGATCGCCTCGACCACCGTGGCGAGAATTTCCACACCGCTGTCGAGCTTCTGCAGATCGGATTGCACGGCGCGGCCGGTCTCTTCGGCCAGCCCTACCCTGTCCTCGCCGAGCAAACCATCGAGGGTCCGCGAGGCAAAGTCGTGAACCAGAATCCGGCTGGCGGTGCTGCGAATCAGCGTCGGTACATCGGCGCTGTTGTACGTCGCGGCCAGCGCCGCTTGATCGGTCAGACCGATGCGGTAGACAAAACGCACGTCCATGTTAACGATCTGGAAGCTCTGCTTGTCGCCGCTGCTGCTGGCGATCACCTGGGACTTGTCATTCACATGGCTGGCATCCCACAAGCGATTGGCAATCACCGGCGCAGGCCCTTCTGCTGGCTCCAGAACGATCGGCGCCGATGTTTCGCCAACACTTGTTGCCAACTCGTGAACCACGCCGTTTTCAACGTTCAGAACCCGGCCCAATGGCCACGGCAAACCGGCGTGCAAACCAGGACCGAAGACTTCCACCGGTTTGCCGAACCGCTCATAGATGCCCCGCCCTTGCAGGGGTATTTCGTGAACGCCGGTGAGCGACCACCCGACAATCGCCACTACCGCCATCACCGGCAAAAACGCCCGGCGCATATAGGTAAACGCCCAGATCTGGCGCAGGTCGATGCCGAAGCGGTTGTGCAGTTCGTGCTGCAAAGCGAGCAAGGGTTGTGGCGGCCAGCGCAGCATGTCGGCGACAACACTTCGCGCCAATAACGTTGGTTCCAGTTGTTCACGGCGAGGGCTGAATAGCGATAACACCGCACGTAGCAGCAACTCGACCGCGACCAGTCCTGGCAGCATGCCGATCAGCACCGCCAACCGCGCCGGCCAAACTGAGGTTTCGCTGCCGAACAACAGACATAAAGCGCTTAACACCAGGCAAATGATCGCCACTCGGCTCAGTTGCGCCAACTGCCCCGCTTCTGGCCATTGGGCGACGTTTTCCTGGGCGAGCTGACGCTCAAGCACCAGCAAACCAAAGGCCAGCAACAACGACAGCGCGGCGCCAACGCTCGCTGATAATCCCAACGCAGCAGGCGGCAACGCGAGGTTCCAGAACTGACTGATGCTGAAGATCGTCAACAGCGCCCAACCAGCGAGCCAGAGGGTCGGCGCACCGATCTGCCCAAGCATGCGCACCCAGCGCTGACTGAGCCGCTCCAGCAGTCGCTCATACCAGCCTTCGGGAGCAACGGTTTCATCCGAAACCACCACTGGCAGCGGTGGATTCATCGCTTGCGCGCGCCACTGAGTCACCCACCATGCCGATTGCAGGCCGGCAATCAGCACCAGCAAACCGGCGCCCTGATTCACCAGCAACGGGGCCCACAGCGACAACGGCGCAAACAGCCCGACAAAAAACGCCAACACCAACCCGACCGCCGCCAAGGCACTCAGGCCGATGGCGAACTGACGCAATCGCCGCCCTTGAAAAACCGCCTGCTGAAAGCGCGGCAGCCCGGCTACCTGCGTTCCATCGACTTCGAGATCGAGTTGCATACCACCCCAGTGCTTATCATTGGCCACATCGCATTTCGTTACCATATAACGAAAGTAGTGAAATTTTTGTACTAAATCGCTCTATCTAAAGATGCCCAACCTGTCGCCTTGCTGAAGCCTTGACCGAAATACCCACAAACGCACATATTACGTCCGTAATTTTAATCAAAGACTACGGTTATCCAGCCCATTCCCCTTTCAGTCCAGGAGTACATCCATGAGCACTTATGACGTCGTGATACTGGGCGGTGGCCCCGGCGGCTACAACGCAGCGATCCGCGCAGGCCAACTGGGCCTGAAAGCGGCGTGCGTGGAAGGTCGGGCGACGCTCGGCGGCACCTGCCTTAACGTCGGCTGCATGCCCTCCAAGGCGCTTCTGCATGCCTCGGAACTCTACGACGCGGCCATGGGCTCGGAATTTGCCAACCTGGGCATCGAGGTCAAACCCACCCTCAACCTCGCCCAGATGATGAAGCAGAAAGATGAAAGCGTGACCGGGCTGACCAAGGGCATCGAATTTCTGTTTCGCAAAAACAAAGTCGACTGGATCAAAGGCTGGGGCCATATTGACGGGCCGGGCAAAGTGACGGTGACCGACAGCCAGGGCGGCAAGACCGAACTGAGTGCCAAGGACATCATCATCGCCACTGGCTCCGAGCCCACTCCCCTGCCCGGCGTCGAGATCGATAACAAACGCATCCTCGATTCCACAGGCGCATTGTCGCTGGCCGAAGTGCCGAAGCACCTGGTGGTGATCGGGGCCGGCGTCATCGGCCTGGAGCTGGGCTCGGTGTGGCGGCGCCTGGGCGCTCAGGTGACGGTGGTCGAATTTCTCGACCGGATCTGCCCCGGCGTGGATGGTGAGGCGGGTAAAACCCTGCAGCGTTCGTTGAGCAAACAGGGCATCAGCTTCAAGTTGAGCTCGAAAGTCACCAGCGCCACCACCTCGGCAAACGGCGTCCAGCTCAGCGTCGAGCCCGCGGCTGGCGGCACCGCCGAGCTGATCGAAGCCGATTACGTACTGGTGTCCATCGGCCGCCGGCCTTATACCCAGGGCCTGGGGCTAGAGAACGTTGGCCTCACCACTGACAAGCGCGGCATGCTCGCCAACAAGGGCCACCGCACCGAAGCTGCGGGGGTGTGGGTGATCGGCGACGTCACGTCCGGGCCGATGCTCGCGCACAAGGCCGAAGACGAAGCCATGGCCTGCATCGAGCAGATCGTCGGCAAGGCAGGCGAGGTCAATTACGACTTGATCCCCAACGTCATCTACACCAAGCCTGAATTGGCCAGCGTCGGCAAAACTGAAGAGCAGCTCAAGGCTGAAGGCCGTGCCTACAAGGTCGGCAAATTCCCCTTCACCGCCAACAGCCGGGCGAAGATCAACCACGAGACAGAAGGCTTTGCCAAAGTGCTGGCCGATGAGCGCACCGACGAGATTCTCGGCGTGCACCTTGTGGGGCCGAGTGTCAGTGAAATGATTGGTGAATATTGTGTGGCGATGGAGTTCAGCGCATCGGCTGAGGACATTGCGTTGACATGCCATCCGCATCCAACGCGATCCGAGGCGTTGCGTCAGGCGGCGATGAATGTGGAGGGGATGGCGACGCAGATGTAAGCCAGCCTGCCAGATGATCGCTCCCACGCAGAGCGTGGGAACGATCCTGCTCGGTCTAAAGCGGCAAATGCCCCAACGGCAACGCCCCCGGCGTCTTCACCGTGTGAATCGCAAAGTTGCTGCGGATGTCGCTCACGCCCGGCAATTTCAGCAGTCGTTCCGTGAGAAAGCGGTCATACCCGCGCAAATCCGGCACCACCACTTGCAGCAGAAAATCCGATTCCCCTGACACCAGGAACGCCGAAATCACCTCCGGCAGTGCCGTGACGGCCAGGCGAAAAGCTTCGGCCTGCTCATCGTTGTGGCGCTCAACCTTGACCCCGACAAACACCGTCAGCCCAAGCCCCACTTCGTCACGATCAAGATTGGCCTGATAGCCGCGAATCACGCCGGCCTCCTCCAGCATCCGCACCCGGCGCAAACAGGGGGAGGCGGACAGACCGATCGCATCAGCCAGTTGCACATTGCTCAGGCGGCCGTCCCGTTGCAGCGCNNCGAGAATCTTTCGGTCGTAGGCATCCAGTTTCATGGCTTGGTAGATCCTGATGGTTTGTTCGTCACAAAGTGGCAGGTTATGCCAATTCCAAAGCGTTTAGAAGCTGACTACGCAAGCACCTGCCCCACCCTTGAGCCCTAGACTGACGCTACCGAATCGACAAACGAATGGGGTGCAACGTGGAAGGACTCTGGCTGTTTTTCATGGCGCTGGCGGTGGTGTATCTGTTGCCCGGCCCGGACATGATTTTGCTCCTGCAAACCGGCGCCCGTCAGGGCAAAGGCGCGGCGTTGGCAACGGCGGTGGGCCTGGGCATTGCTCGTGGTTGTCATGTGGCGTTGGCCGCGTTGGGGCTGGCGGCGCTGTTCAAAGCCGCGCCGTGGACCTTCGACGTGGTGCGCCTGGCGGGGGCCGCTTACCTGCTGTGGATCGGCATTCAGTGCCTGCGAACCACGATGTTGCCGAACCTGAATGGCGGCAACACCCCCCTCGAACAACCTCGATGGCAAGACGCAATCCAGCGCGGCTTGCTGACCAACCTGCTCAACCCCAAAGCGTTGCTGTTCTGCTCAGTGTTATTGCCGCAGTTCATCAACCCTCACGCCGGACCGGTGCTCGCGCAATTTGCGGTATTGGGCATGCTGCTGGTCGGCACCGGTTTGCTGTTCGACAGCGCCTACGCCTTGACCGGCGCCGCACTCGGCCGCTGGCTGCAACGCAGTCCCTCGGCCCAGCGCCTGCAACAGTGGTTGTTCGGCAGCTTGTTGATCGGCTTCGCCGTGCGGCTGACCTTTGTTCAACAGGCCTGAGCCTTACTGCGCTTTACGGCGGCGCCGGTTGATCAACACCAGCGCCGCGGCCGTCACTGCGATAACACCACCGATCTGCAACGGCCACTTGTACGGCCGCAGCACCGAACGGGCGGCGTCAGTCGCCTGGGTGACATAACGTTTGCTGGCATTCTCGAAGTCGGGACACGGGCACTGGTGGCCGAAATCCCCCGCCCAAGCCACATAGGGCCCTTCTTTGACATAGCGCTGGTACAGCGCACTTTGGTCTTCAAGGCTGCTGTTCCACCCCGCCGCCGAGCACAACACGGCAGCAAAGGCCTGGCTGGTGTGAGGCAGGTTATCGGCGGCGCGACTGGCCAAGGCCGTGGCGACGAATCGATAGTGGTAGCGCTCGTCAGGCTTCGCGGCACTGGATTGCTGGCGCTGGACTTCACTTTCGGCCACCAATGGGCCGACCTTCAGTTCAGTCGTCTCCAGGCTGTAATTGCCGCCAAACGTGGCGTAGTCCGGGGCCATTTCATAACCCAGAATGTCCATGCCCCAATCGCGCGCCGTCCAGGCAGCGTTGAACAGGGCGGCGGCGCGTTTGGTCGGCCACCACGCCGCATCGGCCAACTGCCGCTGTTGCGCATAAAACCGGGCTTTTTTCTGTAGATCGGGATTGTCGAAGTACACCAACGCTTCGTCGTAGCGCTCCTCGCGCAACAACCGACGCCCGAGCAGATTGCGCAGTTGCGCCGCCACCGGCAAGGGCACGTAGTTGTCACGATCCTGCTGGCTCAGCGCTGGCGGTGCCGGCACTTGAGTGTCGACGTAATGCTTGAGCTCATCGACGGTCAGCACCCGCTCGGCAACGGTCGCGGCATCGAACCAATAGATACTTTGGCTGCGATAAAGCTGATCGAACGCTTGCAGGTAATCCCCGCGTTGCAGCGCCAGGATCGCGCTTTCACCCTCGACCCGGCACTTGGGCTGCAGGCTTTCGAAATCATAGTCAGGCGTGCGTCGCTCGCCCCACGACTCGTTCTGCGGGAAGGCCTGGGCCGCCTTGGCATACGCTGCAGCCGCTGCGCTTTTGTCACCCTCACGCAACGCCAGTTTCGCCCGCAGCCACCACGCCAGACCGCCGTCCCCGGCATGCTCAAGGAACGCTTTGGCGCTAACGTAATCACCCTGTTGATAATTCATCGCCGCCAGTCGGTCCGCGTTGTCCAGACTGCCGCGGGTGCTGCTTTGCAGAAGTTTGATCAGCTTCAGTTCGTTCGGCGGTTGATCACCGAATGACCAGCCCAGGCGACTGATCAGCGACGCCGTCACCAGTTGCTGCACCGGTTTGCCCTTGAGCAACTCGGTCAACTGATCTTCAGGCATTGCCAGCAGATCCGCCATCAACAGCTTCAGCGAGGTGTAACCCACTGCCGAGCCGTGACGATTTTGCGTGGCGTACAGGTTGATGGCGCTGTTCCAGTCGCCAGCGGTGCGCGCCACGCGGGCCTCCTCGCCGAGGCTGGCGACACCCAGTTCCAGCGGGTCGCTGTAGCCGTCGATACTCAGCTGACGGGCCTGCTCGAAGGCTTTGCGCGACTGTGCCAACAGGTCAGGCGCTGCGTCTGCTTCAGCGCTCTGGGCAAACAGCGTCCGGCCCAATGAATAAGCGGCCCAGGTGCTGCGCAATGCGCGTTGATCCGCTGGCAGCGCCAGCACTTTCTGGAAGTACTCGGCGGCCAGCGCGTGATCACCGGCGTTGAACGCCACCGCACCCGCCAGATAGAACCGAAGCTCGGCCGGCAGGCTCGCGCCTTGGGTCTCGACTTGATGGGCATCGGTCAGCACGCGCAGTTGTTTGACCAGGGCTTGCTGCTCCACCGTCAACCCGGCCTGTTCGGCCTTGTCCCGCTGCTCGGCGTAGTCGGTCAACTCCATGCTGTAAGGGGACGTCGCAACGTTCTTGAGCCCGGCGATCACATGCCCAAGGCGATTGATCTCGAATTGGAAGTTGCCTTCCGGCAGCTCCGCCAGCGACTGGGCGCGGTTGTCCAGCAAGCGCATCGGAAAGTCCGGCCCGCAGGCCATCGCCGAACCCAGCGGCAGACTAAGGCCCAGGCAAAGCAAATGGCGGAGCCAGTTACGGGTGAACATTCGAACCTCCTTGATCAATGTGTGCGCAGCGTGCCCAACCGATGGCGCGCTGCTCGCCGGCCGGTATCCGGCCGTCGCGCAAGCGGGTGAAGGTAAGCAGATCCGGGCTTTGTTGCAACGCATAACCGGCCAGCGCATCGGCGCCATCGCAGCCGCGAACCGCCAGTGTCACGCGTTCGGGCCAAGCGTTGTCGAGATTGCCTTGATTGCTGACGCTGATGTCATAGAGGTCGTCTTGCGCGATGAGTTTCACACTCAAGCGACTGTCGAGCGAATCTCCGCGAACCACGGCCCTCAGCGTGTTCAGGCTCCAGGCCCGGCGATCACCCGCCAGCGGCAGGCGAAACCAGATCAGGCCGGCCAGATGCGCCGGTGGGTCGGCGCGTAGTTCGGCGGCGAGAGTGCTCAGCTGCAAGGGGTCCGCCAGCAATTCCTGGCGTTTACCGGTGCGCTCGATGGGCACTTCGCTTTCCACGACTGGCGCACCGCTGGTGCCCGGCAACAGGGCCACGCCATAGGCGGGCAGTGCGAGGTAAAAGGGTTTCGAGGTGATGCGGCCCCAGGCTTCGGCCCATTGCCGGGCCTGATCGGGGTCAAACAAGCCGCGACGCGGATCGCTCACCGCATGCACCTGCAACACGCTGCTGTCGACGGTCGCCAAGAGTGCCGGCAATTCAGGGCTGTCGAGCCAGGCCGGCAATGCAGTGATGCTTAACGGCAAAGCGGCGGGTAAAACCGCGCGCAGGTGGGTGAGAAATTCGCGGTAAGCCGGTAGCCGGGCGCTACCGGCATCGTGGTCGACTTCCACGCCGGAGAGCGTTAGCCCCTGCCCTTGCCAATCGCTGAGCACTTGCTGGATCTGCGCCGTGACGTCGCCCTGATCCAGCGCCTTGAGTTGGCCATCGAGACGGATCACCGCAATCAGCGGCCGGCCATCGCGTTTAAGCAGCGCCGGATCTATTCGCGCCCGGCTCCAGCCCGCCTGAGGAAACGCCTGCAAGGCCAGCACCCGCAAGGTCGAAAAGTCCGCGCGACTATCTTGCAGGGCGGCGTCATGGGCTGACGTCCATTGCCGCTGCCAGACGTAGAGTTGCTGATCGAGCGGCGGCGCGTCTGTTTGCTCGCAACCGTTGAGCAGCGCCAGAGCAACAAGCAGGACAGAAAGACGAACTAACAACATGAAATCCCTGATCCTGGAAACACAGGGCTACAGGGTACACAAAACCTGTGGGAGCGAGCTTGCTCGCGATAGCTGATTAACAGCCAACATTGATGTCGACTGCTCCCACAAGTCAGTCGCTAAGGCTTGCGAGCAATGATCACCTGACTTTTCGCCACGACCGCGTCCAGCGCCTGTTTGATCTGCGCGCCACGGGGCGACGCCAGAATGGCCTGCCAGGTGTCGGCCCAGTGGTTGAGCAACGGATGGTCGGGATTGCTGAAATCGACCTTGGCTTCCCAGAACAACAGCATCCACATCGACCAGTAAAACCCGTACTGGCTGTGGCTGAGCACTTCCAGGCCAGCATCGCTGACCATTGCCTTGAACTGCTCTTCGCTGATGATGCGAATGTGGTTGGGTTTCTGGAAATACTCGGGCGCCGCGATGTCTTTTTGCAGGTCTTCGGAGCTTGGGTGCGGGACGCTGAGCAAATACAGCGCACCCGGTTTGCCGACACGTACCAGTTCAGCAAGGAACTGCGCCGGATCGTCCACGTGTTCGATGACTTCGGTGGACACCACGCGGGTGGCCGTGGCATCGGCAATCGGCAGCGGATTGCAGTCGGTGACGTGGCATTCGACGTCACGCGCCGGCGTGTCGCTCAGGCGCTGGCGGGTGGCTTCAACCTTGTCCGCGTCGATGTCGGCGATGATGATCTTCGCCCCGCGCATGCCGCAGAAATGCACGTTACCGCCGTCACCGCAGCCGACGTCCAGCAGCGTGTCCTCGGCGGTCACCGGGAACCCGGTGAACAGCTCGCCGGTTTGCTGATTGAACCAGCCGCTGAGCATCGCGTCGTGCAGGCCGAGCATGTACGGATCGACCTTCTCGACCGTGTCCGCCACAGGCGCCACGGGAGCGGGCGTACCCGCCGTGAGTTTCTTCAAAAGGCTCAGCATGAGGTAGCTCCAGAGGTTTGGGCGGCTGTTCGGGACGTGCCCAGGCGTTTGACCAGCGAGGCACCGCGGTTACGCATGGGCATTTCGATGAAGCGGTAGTTGAGTTCGCTCAACAAAGCGATCAAACCGCCAGCAATCATCAGTGTCAGGATCGGATGGCCGCCGGGATTGGGCAGACCGGCGCCCTGCAAGCGGAACGTGAATTCGCGCACCAGCAAATAAGCCGGTATGTGGATCAGGTAGATTCCGTAGGAGCGACTGCCGACCCACGTCATCAGGTTTTTCAACGCGCCCCGTGGCAGCAGGTAGTCGCGATTGTAGGAAGCGATCCAGACCAGCACCGCGCACAACACGGCGATCGTGCCGATGCGGTAGTTGGTAAAGGTGAAGCGATCCGTCGCCATGAAACTGAGCACCAGCGACAGCGCGACCAATGCCGTCACCCCGGCCCGTGGACGGCGCAAGAACGTCGGCTCCCAGCGCAGATACGAGGGTTGCGCACTCCACATCGCCAACAGGATGCCGAGTGCCAACGCATCGGTGCGAACCACCATCAGGATCGGGGTGCGCAACGTGAACAACTGCACCGCGACCAGCGCCAGCAAGGCCCAGACCAAGTGCTTGCGACAGATCAGAATCAGCAGCGGAAACAACAGGTAGAACTGCTCCTCCAGCGACAGGCTCCAGTACACGAAACTGGTGCCGTACTCATAGTTATAGAAGCTGTCGGCGAAGCGGAAGTTCGCGTACTGCGCGACCCCGGCCAGGGTTGCCTGAAGGTTGGCGTGCAGCGTGCCGAACGCCCCGGAGCGATTGAGAAAAATGCAGCCCAGCAACATCAGCGCCAGCCACAACCACGCCGACGGCAGCAAGCGAAAGGCCCGGCGCAGCCAGAAGTTGCGCGTCTGCTGCCAATACTCCTGACGCGTACTGCAACCCTGCAACGCCGGGATCAGGCTGCGCGCGATGACAAACCCGGAGATGGCGAAAAACAGATCGACGCCCCACCACGGCTGACCCCATGCGGTGATGGCTTGCAACAGCGGCACCGGAGCCGCAAACAGGCTGTCTTGCAGGTGATGGAACAACACGCCGAGCACCGCGATACCACGCAACAACTCGATGTCCATGATCCGTCTGTCGTTATTCATGCCGTCCTCCTGGACGTTGCCCTGTTATCCATCCCATTCAACACTGCGCGGATCATGCTTCGCGGGTATCCAGAGCGACGCGGGTTTCAAGGAGCTGCGCGAAGAAGGCGTTCAGTCGTTGTTCGGCGGTGGCCTGGCTGCAGAATTTTTCGAGGCTGGCCACCGAATGCGCAGACATCTGCGCGTAACGCTCGGCGTCGTTTTTGGCGACGTCATAGCTGGCCCGATAAGCGCGGCACAACGACGCCCAGTTCGTCACGTAACGCAGGGTTCGGAACGCCCTGCGCGGGTCGTGAGGCCAGGCCGTCAGCTCGTCGGTAGAGTCGATCAGGAATGCATTATCGGCATCCAGGTAATCGATCATCGCCGTGGTGCGTGGCGCGACCGCCGGTTTGCCGCAGGACATGAACTCCATCAGCGGCAGGCACTGGCCTTCACCGTAGGATGTATTCACGACGTAGCTGGTTGCCTGCACCAGCTGCTCGTAGTCCGAATCCGCGAGGTAGCCGTAGATCAGCACAATGCGGCAGCGATAGGACTGGTTTTTGTACAAATGGTGAAGGATGTCGGTCAGCGCTTCTTCGGCATCGTGGTGGGTCAGTTTGAGCACCAGCGTCGCATCGTCCACTTCACGGAAGGTCACGCAGAAGGCACTGAGCATGTCTTCCCAATTCTTGCGCCCGTCACCCGGATTGAACACCGAGGTGTAGATCACGCCGTCGAGCACCAACTCGTGCTCACGGGGCGGCGCTTCGAAATCGATACCTTCGCCAGCGCGTAACTGCGCCGGCCCAAAGGCCCGCAAATCCAGGGTACGGCTGTCGGCCACCAGGCCTTTGATCTTCAGGCGCACCTGACTCGCCAGTGGCTGACGTTGCAACTGGGCGCCGCGCGCCGAGAATCGATCCCACACCGGCGCCGGCACCGCGACGATCGGATAGTCGGCGCCCATCGCCTCGCGCACGGCGTTTACCGTGTAGCCGGAATGGGTAATCGCCGCGCCGGTGGCGTGCAACACCGTGCGCCAGTCATTGCGCGGTTCACCGGCAAAGGGCTCGTTGGGAATGGTGCTGAATTCCCACGCAAACACCGGCAACGTCGGACAGGCGAAGTGCACCGGCGTGCAATGCGGCGGCGAGAACGACAGGAACACGCAGTCTTCACCCCGGGACAGCGCGTCGAGGTACAAGGCATCGACTTCGGTCTGCGGGTCGCTGACTTCCACCACGCGCCCCAGGCGCTCCAGCACCGGCCGGTATTCCTTGAGGACGAAGTAATAGCTGTACTCCGAACGGCCAAGGTTCTGGGCGATGGTGTGCTGGTTGGTTTCCGAATGAATGATGATCAGCATGAGGCGTTATCCGTCACGGCCGCTGTCGGCAAAGCCTGCGGCGTCAGCCCGAAAAAATCCGCCAGGCGCTTCTGCACCGGGGCGAAGGCGCAGTAGTCGTGCATGCGCTCGACCGCGTCGCCCGACATGCGCCGGTACTCCAACGGTTGCTCCTTGGCCATCCGGTAGCTGTTTTCGTAGGCGGTTTTCAGCGAGCCCCAGTCAGGTCGATAACGCAGGGTCCGGTAGATGATCCGGGTGTCCTGCGGCCAGATGGTCAGCTCTTCGCTGGACTTGATCACGAACGCCACACGCTCATCGATGTAATCCTCCATGGCGGTGTGGTCCGGGGCGATCACCGGTTTACCGCTGGCCATGAACTCCATCAACGGCAGGCACAAACCCTCACAGCGCGACGCGTTGACGTAATAACTGGCAGCTTCGTACAGCCGCGCGTATTGCGGATCGTCCAGGTAACCGTGCATCACCACCACCCGACAGGCGAACGGCGAGAGTTGCGCGAGCAAGGTCATCAGCTCGTCGTAGTAGGACGAAAGATCGCTCTGGGTAATCTTCAGCACCAGCGTGGCGTCATCCGTTTCGCGGAAGGCCCAGCAGAAGGCGGTGATCAATTGATGCCAGTTCTTGCGACCGTCACGGGGGTTGAACACCGTGACGTACACCACGCCGTCGACCTGAGTCTCGACCTGGGTGGTGGTGTCCGGCCAATCGCGCGGTTCAGGTTCTGGCACTGCCATCGTCTGCGGTCCGGCGATGGCCGGCAGGTACCCGGCAAGCCGTTCATGTGCAGCATCTGAAAGAAGGTCGCGAATGCCCTCCCAGTACCACTGGCTTAGAAAGTGCGTGCGATGCAGCGGGACGGGCAGCGTTTTTCCCATGTCCCGGCGCCACATGTGCAGGTAATGGCGAGCGATGACGAAGCGGCGCTTTAGCGTCAACGGCGGCGGTTTCAATGCCTCCAGCGCCGCCAGTTCCTCGGCGGTCGGCGGTACGGGAATCAGCGCATCGGCAGACAGCCCAAGCGTGCGTGTGTCGAAGAGGCAGCCCTTGATGTCGAGAGTCGAACCGGCATTGACCGGGACACTGGCATGGCGGCTACGAATGTCTGCGAAGTTCTCCCACAACGGCGTGGGCAAGACCAGCACGGGGAAGTCTTCACCCATGGCCCGCCGAATCGCCCGGGCCGTGTGGCTGGAAAGCGTAATGACCCGGCCTTGGCGCGCCAGCATCTGCGTCCAGTCCTGGCGTGGATCGTTATCCCATTGCTCATCGGGAATGGAGTCGAATTCCCAGGCCACCACGCAGATCGTCGGGCATTCAAGGTCGTTCGGGGTTTTCTGCGGCGGGGTGAACGACAGGAAGAGGCTGTCTTCGCCGGCGGCCAGCAATTGGCGATAGAGCGGATCGACCTCGGCGGTGGAGGACACCACATGCACCCGCCCGAGGCTTTCGAGCACCGGGCGATAAGCCTTGAGCACGAAGTAATAACTGTATTCAGGACGACCAAGGCTCTGACTGATGGAACTGTCGTTGACGTCCGAGTAAAGAATGAAATTCATGGCATCCCACGATGAAGCCGCCATCCCGGCAGCCTCACTCTATGACGGCAAAGCCACGGATCGACCCGGCGTTTTCCGGTCGTCGTCCATCGTCTTCTTGCCCGTCTACGTTCTTGTTTTAATGGTCAGTTTCGCGGGGCGTGAATACCACCCGGCCGAACCCTGGATAATCGTGACGAGGGGCATTCTAAACACATCCGCTGAGGATTCGTGAACCGCCCGGCGAGAATAAATCGGGCTACGCTAACGAGAACTGACCGGTCACGGTGGGACCTGTTGAAATTGCTGCGCAATTGGCACAGATTGGCTACCAAACAACTACAACAAAACATTTCGCCCGTCTTTCGACCAAGCAATCCACCCGGTCCGTCAGACATTTCCATAAAGCCTGTGGGGAATGGACGAAGTGTATGACCAAGGGGCCGCTGTTTGAAAAAGCGTCTGTTCATTACGGGTCTCAGCGGATTCGTAGGACAACACATCCAATCTCGCCTGAAGGCTGATGCCTCGGAATGGGCGCTTCTGCCTGTCGCCGCCCGTTACGATCTTGCTGAGCCAGGCACCCTCGACGGCCTCTGGCCCGAGATGCCCGACGCGGTCATTCACCTGGCCGGCCAGACCTTCGTTCCCGAAGCCTTCCGCGATCCGGCACGCACGCTGACGATCAACCTGCTCGGCACCTTGAATCTGCTTCAGGCACTCAAGTCCCGCGGCTTCAAAGGGACTTTCCTGTACGTCAGCTCCGGCGACGTCTACGGGCAAGTGACCGAATCACACTTGCCCATTACCGAGCTCCAGCCACCCTGCCCGCGCAACCCGTATGCCGTGAGCAAACTGTCAGCCGAATTCCTCAGCCTGCAATGGGGCCTGAGCGAAGGCTGGCCGGTACTGGTTGCCCGCCCGTTCAACCACATCGGCACTGGCCAGAAAGACAGCTTCGTCATCGCCAGCGCCGCGCGGCAGATCAACCGCATCAAACAAGGCCTGCAAGCCCCGCAACTGGAAGTCGGGGACATCGACGTCACACGCGACTTCCTGGACGTGGGCGATGTGGTGTCGGCCTATCTGGCGCTGCTGGAAAAGGGCACGCCGGGGCAGGTCTACAACATTTGCTCGGGGCGCGAGCAGAGCATCCGCAGCCTGATCGAACAACTGGGGGACCTCGCCCAGGTCGACATGCAATTGATTCAGGATCCTGCGCGTCTTCGCCGCGCAGATCAGCGTCGCGTTTGTGGCAGCTCTGCCAAGCTCGCCCAGACCACAGGATGGACGCCTGAAATCACAACACAACAATCCCTGCGGGCGATCCTGTCCGACTGGGAGAAACGAGTAAAAGAAGAATGACAAAAAGTGCATTGATCACAGGGATCACCGGTCAGGACGGCGCTTATCTGGCCAAACTGCTGCTGGACAAGGGTTATAAGGTCCACGGCCTGGTGGCGCGTCGCAGCAGCGATGCACGCTGGCGTTTGCGTGAAATGGGGGTCGAGGGGGACATCGTTTACCTGGACGGTGACATGGCCGATGCCTGCTCGGTGCAGCGCGCGGTGATCAAGTCCGCTGCGGACGAAATCTACAACCTGGCGGCGCAAAGCTTTGTCGCGGCCTCCTGGGATCAACCGGTCACCACCGGCATCGTTGACGGGCTGGGCGTGACTCACCTGCTCGAAGCGATCCGCCAGTTCAGTCCGCACACGCGTTTTTACCAGGCGTCTACCAGCGAAATGTTTGGCCTGATCCAGGCCGAGCAACAGGACGAGAACACGCCGTTCTACCCGCGCAGCCCTTACGGCGTGGCCAAGCTGTATGGCCACTGGATCACCGTGAACTATCGCGAAAGTTTCAACCTGCACGCCAGCAGCGGGATCCTGTTCAACCATGAATCGCCCCTGCGCGGCATCGAGTTCGTGACCCGCAAAGTGACCGACGCCGCCGCCCGCATCAAACAGGGAAAACAGCAGGAACTGCTGCTGGGCAACATCGACGCCAAACGCGACTGGGGGTTTGCCGGCGATTACGTCGAAGCCATGTGGCTGATGCTGCAACAGGACAAGCCTGACGATTTTGTGGTCGCCACCGGCGTGACCACCACCGTGCGCGAGATGTGCCGCATCGCCTTCGATCACGTGGGCCTGAACTACCGCGACTTCGTGAAAATCGACCCGGCGTTCTTCCGCCCGGCCGAGGTCGAAGTGCTGCTCGGCAACCCGGCCAAAGCCCAGCGCGTATTGGGCTGGAAGCCAAAAACCGACCTGGATACCTTGATCCGCATGATGATGGATGCGGACATGAAACGCGTCGCCAAGGAGTAGGCCATGCTGATTCCTGTGATTCTCTCCGGCGGTGCCGGTACTCGCTTATGGCCGGTGTCCCGCGAGGGCCATCCCAAGCCGTTCATGACCCTGCCCGACGGTCAGTCGCTGCTGGGCAAGACTTATCGGCGAGCGGCCGGTTTGCTCGATGGCTGGGGCGATATCGTCACGGTGACCAACCGCGACTACTACTTCCAGAGCAAGGATCACTATCAGGAGGCGCAGCTAAGTCGCCATCGCGGGCATTTTCTGCTGGAGCCGACAGGCCGCAATACGGCCCCGGCCATCGCCGCCGCCGCCCTGTCACTGCAAGCCCTGCACGGTGATGACGCGATCATGGTGGTGATGCCCGCCGACCATTTGATCCTCAACGAAGACGCCTTGAAGTCTGCGGTCGAACACGCCGTGGCACTGGCCAAGGATGGTTTCCTGGTGACGTTCGGCGTGGTGCCGACGGCCCCGGAGACCGGTTTCGGCTACATCGAGACCGGTGCGGCGCTGGACGGAAAAGGCGCCGCGAAGGTCCAGCGTTTCGTCGAAAAACCGGACCTGCAAACCGCCACCCATTACCTGGAAAGCGGCAAGTTCCTGTGGAACTCGGGGATGTTCTGCTTCTCGGTCACGACCGTGCTGGCCGAATTGCAAATTCATGCCCCCGACCTGTTGGAGCAGACGCAAACCTGCATGACCCAAAGCGCTCCCGTGGAAACAGCCGGGTGCCTGCAACAGGAATTATCCCCGGCGTTGTTCGCCGAGATCACTGACATCTCCATCGACTACGCCTTGATGGAACGCTCCGACAAAGTAGTCGTGGTGCCCGCCGGTTTTGACTGGAGCGACATCGGCTCCTGGGGCGCGGTGGCCGCGCTGGTGCCGGCGGATGCGCAGAACAACCGGGCCAGCGGTGACGCGGTGTTCGTCGACAGCCACAACAACTTCGTCCAGAGCGAAGACCGGCTGGTGGCCGCGGTGGGTGTGGATAACTTGATCATCATCGACACCGCCGATGCGGTGCTGGTGGCCCACGCCGATCGCGCTCAGGATGTGCGCCGGGTGGCCAAACAGCTCAAGGACAAAAAGCACGAGGCCTATCGCCTGCACCGCACGGTCAGCCGGCCCTGGGGCACCTACACCGTGCTGGAGGAANGCNNCCGGTTCAAGATCAAGCGCATCGTGGTCAAACCCCAGGCNAAGCTGTCGCTGCAAATGCACCACCACCGCAATGAACACTGGGTGGTCGTCGAAGGCATGGCCAAGGTCACCAACAACGGCACCGGCACCCACCTGGTGGCCAAGAACGAATCGACCTTCATTGCCGCCGGTCACAAGCATCGCCTGGAAAACCCGGGCGTGATCGACCTGGTGATCATTGAAGTGCAAAGCGGTGAATACCTGGGAGAGGACGATATCGTTCGCTTCGAAGACCAATATGGCAGGACGGTTTGAATGCTGCTTTCCCTATACCGCTCACTGTGCAGCTATCGAGGGTTCATCCTCGGTAGCGTCCAGCGAGAGTTTCAGGCGCGTTATCGCAATTCGCTGTTCGGTGCCCTGTGGCCTGTGCTCAATCCACTGTCGATGATCATCGTCTACACCGTGATTTTTTCTCACATCATGCGCGCCCGCCTGCCGGGTGTGGATGACAGCATGGCCTACAGTGTGTACCTGTGCGGCGGCCTGCTCGCCTGGGGACTGTTTGCGGAAATCACCCTGCGCAGCCAGAACATGTTTCTGGAAAACGCCAACCTGCTGAAGAAAATCAGTTTCCCGCGGGTCTGCCTGCCGGTGATTGTATTGATCAACGCCGGCATCAACTTCGCGATCATCATCGGCCTTTTTCTGGGGTTTCTGCTATTCACGGGACGTTGGCCAGGCATGGCGCTGCTGGCGTTGATACCGCTGATGGCGTTGCAAATGATGTTCTGTGCCGGGCTGGGAATGGTACTCGGCGTGTTGAACGTATTCTTCCGGGACGTCGGGCAACTCTTCGGCATCTGCCTGCAATTCTGGTTCTGGCTGACGCCCATTGTGTACCCGATGAGCATCCTGCCGGACTGGGTTCAGCGCCTGCTGCAACTCAACCCCCTGACCAACCTGATTGTCAGCTATCAAAACATGTTTCTTTATGGGCAATGGCCGGTCTGGACTTCGCTGCTGCCGATTTTTGTCACTGGCGTGGTGCTCTGTCTGATCGGTCTGCGTCTGTTTCGCCAGCGTGTCGGTGAAATGGTGGATGAACTCTGATGGGGCATATTCGCGTCACCGGCCTGGGCAAGGCCTACAAGCAATACCCGACCCGCTGGAGCCGACTGGCCGAGTGGCTGATCCCGTTTTCGCCCCTGCGTCACCACCAGCACTGGGTGCTGCAAAACGTCGAATTCGAGATTGCCCCCGGTGAAGCGGTGGGCATCGTCGGGGCCAACGGCGCGGGCAAAAGCACCTTGTTGAAGATGATCACCGGCACCACCCAACCTACCTGCGGCAAGATCGAACTCGAAGGCCGGGTGGCGGCGCTGCTGGAACTGGGCATGGGCTTTCACCCGGACTTTACCGGCCGACAGAATGCAATCATGGCAGGGCAATTGCTGGGCATGCAGGTCGATGACATCGAAGCGCTGATGCCACAGATCGAAAGTTTCGCGGAAATCGGCGAAGCCATCGACCATCCGGTGCGCACCTACTCCAGCGGCATGCAGATGCGCCTGGCGTTCAGCGTGGCCACCGCACGGCGGCCGGACATCCTGATCGTCGACGAAGCCCTGTCCGTGGGCGATGCCTACTTCCAGCACAAGAGCTTCGAACGCATCCGCAGCTTCCGCAAGGCCGGCACCACCCTGCTGATCGTGTCCCATGATCGCTCGGCCATCCAGTCGATATGCGATTCGGCGATCCTGCTCAAAGACGGCTGCATGGCCATGTACGGCAAACCCGAAGCGGTCCTGGATTACTACAACGCCCTGATGGCCGAGCGTGAAGGCCAGGTGGTCCGCCAGGAAATGCTCGCCGGCGGAGAAGTCCAAACCGTTTCCGGCACCGGTGAAGCGGCCATTCTCAGTGTGCGGTTGCTGGACGAGAATGATCGGTCCATCGACGCTGCAGAGGTCGGTCAGAGCGTAGTGCTGGAAGTCCAGGTGGAAGTCCGTCAGGACATCGAGCGATTAGTGCTCGGCTTCATCCTCAAGGACCGTCTGGGTCAGATGATGTATGGCATCAACACCCATCGTCAGGACAAGGCCCTGACCGATCTGCACACCGGGGAGCGTTACACGTACCGTTTTTCCTTCGTCATGGGCTTGGGAAAGGGCAACTATTCCGTGTCCCTGAGCCTGTCGCGGCTGGACTCGCATCTGGATCGCAACTACGAATGGCGCGATTACGGGCTGGTGTTCCATGTGATCAACAACCGGCATGAAGACTTCGTCGGCTGCTCGTGGCTGGCGGCGAAAACCACCATTACACGCTCCGAGGCGATTGTTTCGGAGCACACGCCATGACGCGTCTTCTGGTGGAATGCACCCACGTTTTCTTGCACCCAAAGGTCAATTCGGGCATTCAGCGGGTGGTGCGTAACGTCATCAACCAGCTGCCGGAAAGTATCGACGGTGCGCAGTGCATCCCCGTCGTGATGCTCAAGGGCAAACTCTATCGGGTGTTGAAACTCGGCGCGTTGAACATCCCGTTTTTCGATGGTTTGATGACCTTCGCCGGACGATTGGGACGGCTGGCTCATCGTTTCTGGCAACTGCATCAACGCTTGCACAATCGCAGTCACTCGCGAGTGGTCAAACGCCTGCTGTACGTGGCCTACCGCCTCACGGCGATCACCTGCTTCAGCATTCCTTTACGCCTGATCGACGCCATCAACCAGTATCAACTGCCCAAACGGTGCTCGCCATTGCAACATCAGCCGGGTGATCAACTGGTGTTGCTGGACTCTTCCTGGCACAGCGATTTCTTCCCGTTTGCCGAACAGCTCAAGCGTGAAGGTGTGGGCATCGTTTCGGTGATCTACGACCTCATCCCGCTGTCTCACCCGCAGTTCTACGACACGCGGCTGGTGCAGATTTTCAACGAGTGGTTCAACTGGATCACCCAAACCGCTGATGGCTACGTGGCGATCTCCGCCACGGTGCGCGATCAGGTGCGTGAAGAACTGCAACGTCGGCTGGGTCCGGCGGAAGCCGAGGCGCTTTGGTTCGACTATTTTCACCTCGGTTCCGAACTGGACCTGAGCGAAGCCTCTGCAGCCGTCGAGCCGAGACTGACGCGCGTGTTCAAAACACCGGAACCCGTGTTTTTGATGGTTAGCACCATCGAGCCGCGTAAAAACCACGATTACCTGCTCGACGCTTTCGAACGCGCCTGGGCCTCAGGTTCGCAAGCCCGATTGTGCATCGCCGGGCGCATCGGCTGGAAGTGCGACGCCCTGCTCGCCCGCGTGCGCAACCACCCGCAGCTGAACCAACGCCTGTTCATGTTCAACGACCTGAGCGACACCAGCCTCGAACACGCCTATTCCCACGCCAGCGCGCTGGTGTTTCCGTCCTGGGTCGAGGGTTTTGGCCTGCCCTTGGTCGAAGCGATGCAGCGCGGATTGCCGGCCATGGGCAGCGACATTCCGATCTTTCGCGAAATCGGTGGCGAGTTCATGGCGTATTTTGACCTCGCCGAACCGCAAAGCCTGGCAGACCTGGTCACGGGTTTCGAACGCTCCGGGCAATTCCCGGCCGCCCGTAGCGTGGCGGAGTGGCAGTGGATCGGCTGGCGGGAAGCCAGTGCGCAACTGGCCGAACGCACCCTGCGCAATCTGAAAGACGCGCCGGTCGCGCAAGAGAGGCAACATGCGAATTGCCCTTAACGCCCGGATCCTTCAAGCCCCACGCACCGGTATCGGCCATTACGTCGCCGAACTGGCGAACGCCCTTGCTGATGAGCCCGATGTCGAACTCGCACTGTTCCACGGTTGGGGCTGGAGTTCGGACTTGCCGGAAGCGGCGATGCCCGGCTATTCGCGACTGACGCCGTTGCTGCGACAGATTCCGGGGGCTTATCAAGCCCGGCGCTGGCTGGAGCAGAAACGCTTCGACCAGGGGCGTTCGAAGACCATCGACCTCTATCACGAACCGAGCCTGTGGCCGCTGTCGTTCGACGGCCCGACCGTCATCACCCTGCATGACCTGACGCACCTGCACTACCCCGAAACGCAACCCCCCTCGCGCCTGCGGGAAATCGAGCGGCGCCTGGCCGACGGTGTGCAGCGGGCGCGTCTGATTCTCACCGATTCGCAGTACATCGCTGACGAGGCCCAGGCCTATTTCGCACTGCCGGCCGAACGCTTTGTCGTCGCACCGCTGGGCGTGGCCGCACGTTTCCACCCACGGGAACCTGAAGCCATCGACGCGGTGCTCAAGACTCACGGCGTCGAGGCGCGGGAATACTTCCTGTGCGTCGGCACCCTGGAGCCGCGCAAGAAACTGACGCTGGCCCTGCGCGCCCACGCCCGATTGCCAGAAGCCGTGCGTCAGCGCTTTCCATTGCTGATCGTCGGCATGGCCGGTTGGCAGGGCGAACAGTTCAGTGATGAATTGCGCGCCGCCCTGGCCACTGGCGATGTGTGCCTGCTCGGTTATCTGCCCGATGAAGCGCTGGCACAGCTGCTGGCCGGCGCCCGGGCATTGATCTTTCCCTCGTTGTACGAAGGGTTCGGCCTGCCCGTCCTGGAAGCCATGGCCAGCGGCACCCCGGTGATTCTGACTCAACATTCAGCCATGCCGGAAGTCGCGGGCGACGCCGGCAACTACATAGCACCGGACGATCCAGACACCTTGCGCGATGCCATGATCCGACTCATCGACGAACCGCTGCATTGGCAGGTCTGTCGCGAAGCCGGTTTGCAACAAGCGAAGCTTTTTTCCTGGGAGCGTTGCGCGAAGGCCACGGCCCGCGCTTACCGCCAGGCAATGGGAGACTGATATGCGCGTACTGCACTTTTACAAGACCTACCTGCCGGACTCGATGGGTGGCATCGAACAGGTCATTTTTCAACTCTGCGAGAGCGGCGCGCGCCACTCGGTCGACAGTACGGTACTGACGTTGAGCAACGACCCGGCACCTGGCGTATTGCAGATTGGCCAGCATCAGGTTCATCAGGCCCGGATGGATTTTCAGATGGCCTCCACCGGTTTTTCCTACAGCATCTTCAAGCAGTTTCGTGAGCTGGCGGCTGAGGCCGACGTGGTCAACTATCACTTCCCCTGGCCCTTCATGGACCTGGTGCATTTTTTCAGCGCCGCCCAAAAACCCTGCGTGGTGAGCTACCACTCGGACATCATTCGCCAGCGCCATTTGCTCAGACTCTACCGTCCATTGATGCGTCGTTTTCTGGACAGCGCCGACCGAATCGTCGCGGCCTCCCCCAACTACTTTCACACCAGCAATGTGCTTCAGGACTACCGCGAGAAAACCCGAGTCATCACCTACGGGCTGGACAAGTCAGGTTATCCACAGCCCGACGCTGCACGTACTGAACGCTGGCGTAAACAGGTGGGTGACCGGTTCTTCCTGTTCGTCGGCGTCATGCGCTATTACAAAGGGCTGCATATTTTGCTCGACGCGATGCAAGGGCTGAATTATCCGGTGGTGATCGTCGGGGCCGGACCACTGGAAGCCGAACTGCATGCTCAGGCCAAGGCTTTGGGTTTGCAGAACCTGCACTTCCTGGGGCGCTTGGGTGACGAGGACAAGGTAGCGTTGCTGGAGTTGAGTTACGCGGTGGTGTTTCCGTCGCACCTGCGCTCCGAAGCGTTCGGCATCTCGCTGCTCGAAGGCGCAATGTACGGCAAACCGATGATCTCCAGCGAGATCGGCACCGGCACCAGTTACATCAATATCCACAACGAAACCGGACTGGTGGTGCCGCCGAGTAATCCACAGGCGTTCCGTGAAGCAATGCGAACCCTATGGGAAAACCCGACACGTGCTGCGGAAATGGGCGCGAAGGCTGAGGCGCGGTATCGGCAGTTATTCACAGCTGATGAAATGGGCCGCAAGTGGACGGCGTTGTACGAAGAACTGCTGGAAGAGAAATCCCTGTCCTACGCGTAATCGCTTTTTTGTGGGAGCGAGTAGGCTCGCTCCCACAAAGGGGTGTGTCAGTCGACATCAATGTTGAATGACACACCGCTTTCGCGAGCAAGCCCGCTCCCACAGGGGTGCTGCGGTGTCGCAGAAAGCGCATACAAAAAAGGCGACCTCATCGGGTCGCCTNCGAGTTCTCCCAGCATGACGACTTGCGCAATCCCCAGCGCCTTGTTGCGATGCGGGCCTTCCAGAAGATCGGCGAAGTCGCTAAGCATCACGCTCGCGGAGGCCATGGATTCGCAGGCATTGGCCAGCAGGCTTTCGCTGTCCATGTCGGGGGCGACCATGAACATGGTGCTGGGTTTGCGCGGGGTTTTGGCGTCTTTGAGGGCGGCGGGGTTGAGGTAGTGATCGAGGGCGCGCTCGGCGGCTTCGTGGAATTTTTTTGAATCGAGGGATTCGTAGGGGGAAACGTCGTCGGTTTGCGGGGGATTCGGGGTTTCTTTAATCATGGTGACACTCCGAATGAAGGGTTTTGCTGCCACTGATCGCTGCGACGCGATGTGAGGGAGGCAGCTGTACGCGGGGTCGCAGACCGAGCCATTCGGAAACTCGGCATACCCGAGGGTATCCCGCGCACAGCCGCCATCAAGCGGGCCGGCGATTATGCACCAAATGAACTGAACGGACTGCGACGCCCGATCGCTGATTTGCAGCGACCGCAAAAGCCTATCCCCCCGGCTTCTGACACGACAACCGCTAGAACTTGTCAGAATCCTCCTCCAGAACAGCAACGGCTGTAGGACGTTCGCAGTATTTTTCAGGCCAACCCCGGCCCAATGTGGGCGTTGTACGAAGAACTGCTGGAAGAGAAATCCCTGTCCTACGCGTAATCGCTTTTTTGTGGGAGCGAGTAGGCTCGCTCCCACAAAGGGATTCTCTGGGTGCTCTGGATTGTTCACAAATCCAGGACCAACGGCTGCGAACCCTGCGCCGGCACTGCGCAACAAATCAGCACCTCACCCGCATCAGGCACTTGCGCCGGAGGCTGTGGATAATTCACCGCCCCGCTGATCAGACGGGTCTTGCAGGTCCCGCAGGAACCGCCGCGGCAGCTGAATTCCGGGCGCAATCCGCGGCTTTCCGCCAGTTCCAGCAAACTGCCGCCCTCTGGCTGCCAGCGCGCCTCTTTGGCCGAGCGCTGGAATACCACCGGCACCGAAACCGTGGCAGCCGGTGGTTGCTCGATGACCACGGCGTCCGGGTCCGGCGTGCGACGCAGCGTCGACGGGCCAAAGGTTTCGGCATGAATCCTTGAGTCGCGAATGTCCAGGTCCCTCAGTGTGTCGTACAGCCCTTGGGTAAAACTGCCCGGGCCGCAGAGGACAAAATCCACCTGGTCGTAGTCTTCCACCTCAAGCATCGTCTTGAGCAGGTCGCCGTCGATTCGCCCGGTCAGGTCAAAATCTTCCCCCTCGCGAGCATCCGGCTCCGGCTGACTGAGCAACCGCCGCACGAGCACCGCGTCACCGAGGCCATCAAGCAAGCGGTCCAGCTCCGGACGAAACGGTTGATCGGCCAGGGTTCGTGAACTCTGGAAAAACCAGGTCGGGCGGATGCTCCGCGTGCGCAGACCTTGATAAACCACCTCACGCACCATCGACAGCAGCGGCGTGATGCCGACACCCGCCGCCAACAGCACCAGCGGCCGCCGCTCATGGGGCGCCACGGTGAAATGCCCTTGGGGCGCGCGGGCTTCCAGGACATCGCCGACCCGGATCTGCTCATGCAGGTGCGAAGACACCAGGCCTTCACGCTTCACGCTGATGCGAAAAAAGTCATCGGACGGCGCGCTCGACAGGCTGTACGTGCGGATATGCACATCGCCGGCAATGTTGAATCGCAGGGGCAAATGCTGCCCGGCCTGAAACACCGGCAACCCGGCGTCATCGGCTGGCTCCAGATAGATCGAACGGATGTTGTGGCTTTCCTGTTCGATGCGCGCCACCCGCAACGGCCGCCAGTGATCGCCCAGGGCCTTGGCTTGCAGGCGTGCGTTTGCCTGCGCCCAGGTGCCGGTCAGTAAACTGGTGGGCGACACGCCATCGAAGCGCCAGCGCAAGGCCAGCGCCGCAGGCCGACGCACCACGCGTTCCACCTCGAAGGTCCACAGCCGCTCGGCCCCCTGAAAAGCCTCGACCTGCGGGCCTTCGAGAATGACTTCCGCGTGGCCGCTGAGGTGCAGCAGATCGCCCGTATTGAAATCGATGAACAGCAAACCGGCCCGAGGATTGATCAGCAGGTTGCCCAAGGTGTTGAAGAACAGGTTGCCGGCAAAGTCCGGGATGGTCAGGCGATTACCTTCCACCTGTACGAAACCGGCCTGGCCACCGCGATGAGAAACGTCCACCGAGCGTTGGCCGTCGACGTCCACATAACTGGCGACAAAGAAGGTATCGGCCCCGGCGATCATGGCTTGGGCCGCGTCATCCAGCGCGTTTAGATGCTGCGCGACACGGGTTGCCGGGTCCGCCAAGGGCTCCGTGCGAAACTGACGCAATTGAATGTATTGCGGGCAATTGCCGAACGATTGCTCCACCGTCACCCCGAAGCCGCTCGCGGTGACAGCGTCGACTCGACCATTCATACGGTTGCGACGCCGGGTGTGCAGCTCGATTCCGAGCAGACCGATCGCCGCACCCGCTTGTAATTGCGCAGGGTCGTCGCTGCCGGGCAGGCTGTCGAACTGCAACAGCGCAGGTGCTGGAGAATGAGCAAAACCCGGCGACCCTTCAAGAATACTGGCCCAAGGGTTACCGTCAGCATCCACCGCGCCGTACAGCATGAACGGCAGTTGCTGATAGAACAGGCGGTGCTGATCCGGCATCTCCCCGCGAATCACCCTACGACCTAATGTGTCCATTCGCTCGGCTACACCTACGTGAGCCTGCAACTGTTTCTCGCCAGCGTGCCAAGGTGAACGGTCCATAACGGCTTCTCCCCTGCGCTTATCGCGCGCAACAAGAACGGCCCGACTGAATCGGGCCGTGAGCATCAGGCTGTTTTTTGCAGGCCGGCGACGGTGCGCGGCATGCCCACAAACCCCGGCAAGGCTTCGACGCGCGCCAGCCAGGCGCGGATGTTGGGGTAGTCGTCCAGCGACACATTGCCTTCCGGTGCATGGGCGATGTAGCTGTAGGCCGAAACATCGGCAATGGTCGGCTCGTTGCCTACAAGGTAGGGGGTGGCGGCCAGTTCCTGATCGATCACTTTGAGCACGGTGTGGGCGTAAGCGATCACCTCTTCAGCGTTGTAAGGCGCACCAAACACGGTGATCAGCCGGGCTCTTGCCGGGCCAAAGGCAATCGGCCCGGCGGCGACCGAAAACCAGCGCTGCACCTTGGCCGCACCGACCGGATCGGTTGGCAGCCAGCGACCATTACCGTATTTCTGTGCCAGATAAACCAGGATCGCGTTGGAATCGGCCAGCACCACGCCTTGATCATCAATCACCGGAACCTGACCAAAGCGATTGAGCGCCAGGTAATCCGGCTGTTTGTGTGCGCCTTTTGCCAGATCGACAAAGATCAGCTCGGTCGGCAGTTGCAGCAGGGACAGCATCAGCTCCACACGGTGAGCATGGCCAGAGCGAGGGAAGTTGTAGAGTTTGATGGCTTGCATGGTCGACTCCGCTGGGTGGAGGCGCCGTTCACGGAAGATCAGCGCCGATGGGAGCTATCTTGCCCTCTCAACCAAAACAACAGAATAGCCAGAAAACGCAATCCATTATTTCATCCAGCGCAATAACCCGTCAGCCGCGCAAGGCCGGGTGCTCACGCAACACCTTCACCGCGAAATCGACAAAACTGCGGACCCGCACCGGCGCCTTGCGTCCCCCGTGATAGACCACATGAATGGGTAACGGCGGCAGTTCAAAATCAGCCAGCACGATTTCCAGCTCACCGGCGGCAACCTTGCTCGCCACTTGATACGACAGGACTCGGGTCAGGCCCAGCCCCAGGCTCGCGGCGGTAATGGCGGCCTGATTGGCCGTGACCACAAGCCGCGGTTCCGGGCGAATGTTCAGGGGCTCCCCCGCCTCAAGAAACGGCCAGGTTCTCAATTGGCCAATGGACGAGGTGGCGATAATCGGCGCCCCGTCTAAATCATTTGGGTGCAGAGGCTTGCCGCGCTTCGCCAGAAACTCCGGAGAGGCGCAAATCACCCGCCGCACCTCGCCCACACGAATCGCATGTTGGTTGCTGTCAGGCAATTCACCGATGCGCACCGCCACATCGATGCCCTCCTCGACCATGCTCACCACCCGGTCGACGAGCAGCGCATTGATGGTGACCTCAGGAAACTGGTTGAGGTAACCGACCGTGAGCGGCGTGACGAACAACTCACCGAACAATACCGGTGCTGTAATCGTCAGTTGCCCACGAGGTTGTGCGTGACTGCCGGCTGCCGAATCCTCCGCTTCCTGCACCTCGGCGAGAATCCTCCGACAATCCTCCAGAAAACGCTGCCCCGCCTCGCTCAAATGCACGCTGCGGGTAGTACGCGTCAGCAACTGCGTGCCAATGCGCTTCTCCAGCGCCGCCACCGCCCGGGTGACACTGGCCGCCGACATCCCCAAACGCCGCGCTGCCGCAGAGAAGCCTTGGTCTTGGGCCACGGCGGCGAAAACCTGCATTTCCTGGAATCTGTCCATGGCAAAGTCCTAGTGGGAGGGAGATGAGTCTCTGGTATNATACTTAGGACCATTCGGCCAGTCAGCTGTGGATAACTTATTCCACCGTCACCGACTTCGCCAGGTTCCGCGGCTGGTCGACGTCCGTGCCTTTCAACACCGCCACGTAGTACGACAGCAACTGCAGCGGGATGGTGTAGAGGATCGGCGACAGGGTGTCGTGGATGTGCGGCATGTTGATGACGTGGGTGCCTTCACCATTGGTCATACCGGCTTTCTCGTCGGCGAACACGATCAGTTGGCCGCCACGGGCACGCACTTCCTGCAGGTTGGATTTGAGCTTTTCCAGCAGTTCGTTGTTCGGCGCGACGGTGACCACCGGCATGTCGTCATCCACCAGGGCCAGCGGGCCATGTTTCAGCTCACCGGCCGGGTAGGCTTCGGCGTGGATGTAGGAGATTTCCTTGAGTTTCAGCGAGCCTTCCATGGCCACCGGGTACTGCGCGCCACGGCCGAGGAACAGGGTGTGGTTTTTGTCGGCGAACAGTTCGGCGACTTTTTCCACGGTGCTGTCCATGGCCAGGGCTTCACCCAGGCGGGTCGGCAGGCGGCGCAGTTCTTCCACCAGGGTGGCTTCGACGCCTTCGGCGAGGGTGCCGCGAACCTGGCCCAGGGACAGGGTCAGCAGCAACAGGCCTACCAGTTGGGTGGTGAAGGCTTTGGTGGACGCCACGCCGATTTCGCGACCGGCCTGGGTCAACAGGGTCAGGTCGGACTCGCGCACCAGGGAGCTGATGCTGACGTTGCAGATCGCCAGGCTGGCGAGGAAGCCCAGCTCTTTGGCGTTGCGCAGTGCGGCCAGGGTGTCGGCGGTTTCGCCGGACTGGGAGATGGTCACAAACAGGGTGTCTGGCTGCACCACGACCTTGCGGTAGCGGAATTCGCTGGCGACTTCGACCTGGCAAGGGATGCCGGCCAGTTCTTCCAGCCAGTAACGCGCAACCATACCCGCGTGGTAGCTGGTGCCGCAGGCGACGATCTGCACGTTGCGCACTTTGGCGAACAGCTCGGCCGCTTGCGGGCCGAATGCATTGACCAGCACTTGGTTCTGGCTCAAGCGACCTTCCAGCGTGCGTTGCACCACGGAAGGTTGCTCGTGGATTTCCTTGAGCATGAAGTGGCGGAACGCGCCTTTGTCGGCGGCTTCGGCGCCGTCGCGGTATTGCACGGCTTCGCGTTCGACGGAATTGCCGTTGACGTCCCAGATCGCCACGCTTTCACGGCGGATGTCGGCGATATCGCCTTCTTCCAGGTACACGAAGCGGTCGGTGACCTGGCGCAGGGCCAGTTGGTCGGAGGCGAGGAAGTTTTCCCCCAGGCCCAGGCCGATCACCAANGGGCTGCCGCTACGCGCTGCCACAAGACGATCCGGCTGATCGGCGCTGATAACGGCCAGGCCATAAGCACCGTGCAACTCTTTAACGGTGGCTTTGAGGGCCACGGTCAGATCGCTCAGGTCCTTGAGCTTGTGGTTCAGCAGGTGAGCGATGACTTCGGTGTCGGTGTCCGAGGTGAACACGTAGCCCAGGCCCTTGAGCTGTTCGCGCAGCACTTCGTGGTTTTCGATGATGCCGTTGTGCACCACCGCCAGGTCGCCGGAAAAGTGCGGGTGNGCNTTNCGCTCGCACGGGGCGCCGTGAGTGGCCCAACGGGTGTGGGCGATGCCGAGGCGACCGATCAGTGGCTCGGCTTCAAGCGCGTTTTCCAGCTCACTGACTTTGCCCGGGCGACGCATGCGCTCGAGCTTTTCGTCGTTAGTGAAGACCGCCACACCGGCGCTGTCGTAGCCGCGGTATTCCAGGCGCTTGAGGCCTTCGAGCAAGATGGCGGTGACGTTGCGTTCAGCGACTGCGCCTACAATTCCACACATGGTATGTCTCCTAGATGATTGCCGCGCATATCAGCGTAATGCCGCGGGCTTGAATCTGGTCGCGGGCCTCAAGCGGCAGGCGATCATCGGTGATAAGGGTATGGACGCTGCTCCAGGGCAGTTCCAGGTTGGGAATCTTGCGGCCAATCTTGTCGGATTCGACCATCACCACCACTTCACGCGCGACCTCGGCCATCACACGGCTCAGGCCCAACAATTCGTTGAAGGTGGTAGTACCGCGCTCCAAATCGATGCCGTCAGCGCCGATGAATAATTGGTCAAAGTCGTAGGAACGCAGCACTTGCTCGGCGACCTGGCCCTGGAACGAATCCGAATGCGGGTCCCAGGTGCCGCCCGTCATCAACAGCACCGGCTCGTGTTCCAGTTCGCTCAAGGCGCTGGCCACGTGCAGGGAGTTGGTCATTACGACCAGACCCGGCTGGTGGCCCAGCTCAGGGATCATGGCGGCGGTGGTGCTGCCGCTGTCGATGATGATCCGTGCATGTTCGCGAATCCGCGTAACAGCGGCGCGAGCAATGGCTTGTTTGTATTTGGAAACCGGCTGGCCGATGTCGGCGACCAACTCCTGAGGCATGGTGATCGCTCCGCCATAGCGGCGCAGCAGCAGACCATTACTTTCAAGCGCGGCCAAATCCTTGCGAACCGTAACTTCCGAAGTTTCGAAACGTTTGGCCAATTCGTCCACGCTGACTTCGCCCTGTTCATTGAGCATCGTCAGAATGTTGTGGCGTCGTTGGGGTGTATTTCGTTTCGACATGATGATCTTAAGTTTCGTTTCGAAAGATAACGGAAGCAATCAAAACCTATTGGCGAAACTTCGTCAAGCGGGTGCAAGAAAAAATATCTGTGGATAAACGCATCACGGGCAAGCCCGCTCCCACAAGGTCGTGCGAAATCCTTGTGGGAGCGGGCTTGCCCGCGATGNCGTGCGAAATCCTTGTGGGAGCGGGCTTGCCCGCGATGACGATCAATCAGGCTGTGTATAACTAAACCTGCAAATGCTATGTGGATAACTCAGCTCTTCTTGATCTTAACCGGCCGCTTCCAGCCATCAATGTTCTTCTGACGCGCCCGACCCACCGCCAACTGCGCGTTATCCACATTCTGGGTAATGGTCGAACCAGCCGCCGTCGTTGCGCCGGAAGAGATATCCACAGGTGCCACCAACGAATTGTTGGAACCGATGAACACATCTTCACCCAACACGGTCTTCCACTTGTTGGCGCCGTCGTAGTTGCAAGTGATGGTGCCCGCGCCAATGTTGGTGCGCGCGCCAATTTCGGCGTCCCCCAGATACGTCAGGTGACCGGCCTTGGCGCCTTCACCCAGATGCGCGTTCTTCAGCTCGACAAAGTTACCCACATGCGCGCGAGCCTCAAGCACCGTGCCCGGACGCAGGCGTGCGAATGGACCAGCATCGCTGCCTTCGCCCATCACAGCACCTTCAATATGGCTGTTGGCTTTGACCACCACGCCCTTGCGCAAGGTGCTGTCCTTGATCACGCAGTTCGGGCCAATCACCACGTCGTCTTCAATGATCACGCGGCCTTCGAGGATCACGTTGATATCAATCAGCACGTCGCGGCCGACGGTGACTTCACCGCGTACATCGAAACGAGCCGGGTCACGCAGGGTCACGCCTTGAGCCATCAAGCGGCGACCGGCGCGCAACTGATAATGGCGCTCCAGTTCTGCAAGCTGCTTGCGGTCGTTGGCGCCCTGCACTTCCATAGGGTCGTGGGGCTGCTCGGTGGCAACCAGCAGGCCATCGCTCACGGCCATTTCGATGACGTCGGTGAGGTAATACTCGCCTTGGGCATTGTTGTTGGAGAGACGGCTCATCCAGCCACCCAGTTGCGCGAAAGGCAGGGCCAGAATGCCGGTGTTGCCTTCGGTGATTGCGCGCTCGGACTCGTTGGCGTCTTTCTGCTCGACGATGGCCGTGACCTTGCCGGCGGCATCGCGGACGATGCGGCCATAGCCGGTAGGGTCCTCCAGCTCGACGGTGAGCAGGCCCATCTGGCCAGGGACTACGTGCTTGAGCAGGCGTTGCAGGGTTTCAACTTCGATCAACGGAACGTCACCGTACAGGATCAGTACGGTGTCGGACTCGATGAACGGCACGGCTTGAGCCACCGCATGGCCGGTACCGAGCTGCTGGTCCTGCAGGACGAAATTCAGATCGTCGGCTGCCAGACGCTCGCGCACCGCTTCAGCACCATGGCCAATCACCACGTGAATCCGCTGCGGGTCCAGTTGCCGGGCGCTGTGGATAACATGGCCAAGCATGGAGTTGCCCGCTACGGGGTGCAGCACCTTGGGCAGNGCCGAACGCATGCGAGTGCCTTGGCCGGCAGCGAGGATAACGATTTCAAGAGACATGACTGGCTACCAATCCTGGGTGGTCAGCGGCTGCGACCAGGTTATGAAAATCGGAAAAGAAAAAAGGGTAGCCGAGGCTACCCTTTTTAATCAATCGCGCAACAAGCAATGGCCTATTAGTGGCCAAACTTCTTGCGGATCTGCTGGAGCGTGCGCAGCTGAGCTGCAGCTTCGGCCAGACGTACAGCAGCAGCGCTGTAGTCGAAGTCCGCGCCCTTTTCGTTCAGGGCCTTCTCGGCAGCCTTGACGGCTTCCTGAGCGGAGGCTTCATCCAGGTCGCCAGCACGTTGCACGGTGTCGGCAAGTACCTTGACCATGTTCGGCTGAACCTCGAGGAAACCACCGGAGATGTAANACACCTCCTCTTCCCCGCCCTGCTTGACCAGGCGGATCGGGCCCGGCTTGAGATTAGTGATCAACGGCGCGTGACCCAGGGCGATACCAAGATCACCCAGTGCACCGTGCGCAATCACCATCTCGACCAGACCGGANAAGATTTCCCCTTCCGCGCTGACGATATCGCAATGGACTGTCATAGCCATCTGATTGCCTCAACCTGATGAGCGCCCGTTTCCGGGCGCCGGGATTACAGTTTCTTGGCTTTCTCGATCGCTTCTTCGATGCCGCCGACCATGTAGAACGCTTGTTCTGGCAGGTGGTCGTAGTCACCGTTGAGGATGCCTTTGAAGCCAGCAATGGTGTCTTTCAGGGAAACGTATTTACCCGATGCACCGGTGAAGACTTCAGCCACGAAGAACGGCTGCGACAAGAAACGCTGGATCTTACGAGCACGGTTTACCAACTGCTTGTCGGCTTCCGACAGCTCGTCCATACCCAGGATCGCGATGATGTCCTTCAGTTCTTTGTAACGCTGCAGCACGTACTGAACGCCGCGAGCGGTGTCGTAGTGCTCCTGGCCGATCACGTTCGGATCCAGCTGGCGCGAAGTCGAGTCAAGTGGATCGACCGCTGGGTAGATACCCAGGGAAGCGATGTCACGGGACAGAACGACGGTGGCGTCCAAGTGGGCGAAGGTGGTCGCTGGCGACGGGTCGGTCAAGTCATCCGCAGGTACGTATACCGCTTGGATCGAGGTGATCGAACCTTCTTTGGTCGAAGTGATACGTTCTTGCAGAACGCCCATCTCTTCAGCCAGGGTCGGCTGGTAACCTACTGCCGAAGGCATACGGCCCAGCAGTGCGGATACTTCAGTACCGGCCAGGGTGTAACGGTAGATGTTGTCGACGAACAGCAGAACGTCGTTACCTTCGTCACGGAACTTCTCGGCCATGGTCAGGCCAGTCAGTGCTACGCGCAGACGGTTACCCGGCGGCTCGTTCATCTGACCGTAAACCAGTGCCACTTTGTCCAGAACGTTGGAGTCCTTCATCTCGTGGTAGAAGTCGTTACCCTCACGAGTACGCTCACCCACACCGGCGAACACGGAATAACCGCTGTGCTCGATGGCGATGTTACGGATCAGTTCCATCATGTTTACGGTCTTGCCTACACCGGCACCACCGAACAGACCGACTTTACCGCCTTTGGCGAACGGGCAAACCAGGTCGATAACCTTGATGCCGGTTTCCAGCAGATCGTTGCCGCCCGCTTGCTCGGCGAACGAAGGTGCCGGACGGTGAATGCCCCAGCGCTCTTCGGTGTCGATCGGGCCAGCTTCGTCAATCGGGTTGCCCAGTACGTCCATGATCCGGCCCAGGGTCGCTTTACCGACCGGTACGGAGATGGCAGCGCCAGTGTCCAGAACATCCAGACCGCGCTTCAAGCCTTCGGTGGAACCCATTGCAATGGTACGAACCACGCCGTCGCCCAGCTGCTGCTGAACTTCCAGAGTGGTGCCTGCATCGCTTTGTACTTTCAAAGCGTTGTAGATGCTCGGTACGCTGTCGCGTGGAAATTCCACGTCGATAACGGCGCCGATGATTTGAACGATACGTCCGCTACTCATAGCTGGATCCTCTGAATATTTGAACCGTTAAACCGCGGCAGCGCCGCCGACGATTTCCGAGATCTCTTGGGTGATCGCAGCCTGACGCGCCTTGTTGTAGATCAGCTGCAAATCGCTGATCAGATCACCGGCGTTATCGGTAGCGTTTTTCATCGCGATCATCCGCGCCGCTTGTTCAGCTGCGTTGTTCTCGACCACCGCCTGGTACACCTGCGACTCCACGTAGCGCACCATCAAGCCGTCAAGCAGCTCTTTGGCGTCTGG
Source organism: Pseudomonas mandelii (assembly GCF_002251635.1). Taxonomy (GTDB): domain Bacteria; phylum Pseudomonadota; class Gammaproteobacteria; order Pseudomonadales; family Pseudomonadaceae; genus Aquipseudomonas; species Aquipseudomonas mandelii_B. The sequence continues at coordinate 18,235 of NZ_NMOJ01000126.1, read as the reverse complement.
TTCGTAGAGGTAGTCCCAGTGGTGCTTGAGTTCCTGATCCGGAGTCGCCACCAGTGGAATCAATTGCTCCACGGTTGGCTGCTGGGTCATGGTGTTGATGAACTTGTTGGATACCACGGACAGGCGGTCAATCCGGCCTTCCAGGTACGCATCCAGCATCACCTTCACACTGCCGATCAAATCATTGATCGACGGCTCTTCACCCAGGTGGCTGATAGCTGCAACGACGTTACCGCCGAAGTTGCGGAAAAAGGCCGCACCCTTGCTACCAACAACACACAGATCGATCTCGACGCCCTTTTCGCGGTTTACCGCCATGTCCTTGACCAGGGCCTTGAACAGGTTGGTATTCAAACCACCGCACAAACCACGGTCACTGCTCACTACCACATAACCCACACGCTTAACTTCGCGGTCGATCATGAACGGGTGGCGGTATTCCGGGTTGGCGTTGGCCAGATGCCCAATTACCTGGCGGATACGCTCCGCATAAGGACGGCTAGCAGCCATGCGCATTTGTGCCTTGCGCATTTTGCTGACCGCCACTTTTTCCATGGCGCTGGTAATTTTTTGCGTGCTTTTGATGCTCGCAATCTTACTGCGAATCTCTTTTGCGCCTGCCATGTAACACCTATCAGGTTAGCAAGCGGGAGCCTTGCGGCTCCCGCTGCGGCTTACCAGGTTTGGGTGGCCTTGAACTTCTCGATACCGGCTTTCATGCCAGCGTCGATATCGTCATTGAAGTCACCCTTCACGTTGATCTTCGCCATCAATTCGGCGTGATCGCGGTTGAAGTAAGCAATCAGCGCTTGTTCGAAGCTGCCGATCTTGGTGATTTCAACGTCGGTCAGGAACCCACGCTCAGCGGCATACAGCGACAACGCCATGTCAGCGATCGACATTGGGGCGTATTGCTTCTGCTTCATCAGCTCGGTAACGCGCTGACCATGCTCAAGTTGCTTACGGGTCGCTTCGTCCAGGTCAGAAGCGAACTGGGCGAATGCCGCCAGTTCACGGTACTGAGCCAGAGCGGTACGGATACCACCGGAGAGCTTCTTGATGATCTTGGTCTGAGCGGCACCACCCACACGGGATACCGAAACACCGGCGTTCACAGCAGGACGGATCCCGGAGTTGAACATGGCCGATTCCAGGAAGATCTGACCGTCGGTGATGGAAATCACGTTGGTCGGAACGAACGCGGAAACGTCGCCAGCCTGGGTTTCGATGATCGGCAGTGCGGTCAGGGAACCGGTTTTGCCGGTCACTGCGCCGTTGGTGAACTTCTCTACGTATTCTTCCGAAACGCGGGATGCACGCTCCAGCAGACGGGAGTGGAGATAGAACACGTCGCCTGGGTAAGCTTCACGGCCTGGTGGACGGCGCAGCAGCAGGGAAATCTGGCGGTAAGCCACTGCTTGCTTGGACAGATCGTCATAAACGATCAGCGCGTCTTCACCGCGGTCGCGGAAGAATTCACCCATGGTGCAACCGGAGTACGGTGCCAGGAATTGCAGCGCAGGAGATTCCGAAGCACTGGCAGCCACGATGATCGTGTTGGCCAGGGCGCCGTTTTCTTCCAGCTTGCGAACCACGTTGGCGATGGTCGATTGCTTCTGACCAATAGCTACGTAGACGCAGAAAATGCCGCTGTTCTTCTGGTTGATGATCGCGTCGATCGCCAGAGCGGTTTTACCGATCTGACGGTCACCGATGATCAGCTCACGCTGGCCACGGCCGACTGGGATCATGGCATCGACAGCCTTGTAGCCAGTCTGTACAGGCTGGTCTACCGACTTACGCCAGATCACGCCTGGAGCAACTTTCTCGACCGCATCGGTCTCGGTGTTGCCCAGTGGACCTTTACCGTCAACAGGGTTACCCAGTGCGTCGACTACGCGACCCAGCAGTTCCTTACCAACCGGAACCTCCAGGATGCGGCCGGTGCACTTGGCGCTCATGCCTTCAGCCAGACTGGTGTACGCGCCCAATACAACGGCACCTACGGAGTCTTGCTCCAGGTTGAGGGCCATACCGTAGACGCCGCCCGGAAACTCGATCATCTCGCCGTACATTACGTCGGCCAGACCGTGAATCCGCACGATGCCGTCAGATACGCTGACGACAGTGCCTTCGTTACGGGCTTGGGAGGTCACATCGAGCTTGTCGATGCGGCCCTTGATAATTTCACTTATTTCGGAAGGATTGAGTTGCTGCATTGCTCTGCTGCCCCTTCAAACTCAAGATTTCAATGCTTCGGCAAGTTTCGCGATTTTGCCGCGAATCGAGCCATCGATAACCAGGTCGCCGGCGCGGATAACGACACCACCAATCAGGGATGCGTCCTCCGTAGCTTGCAGGCGCACTTCCCGATTGAGTCGTGCACTGAGAACCTTGGCGAGTTTGTCTTGCTGTTCTTGGTTCAATGCGAAAGCACTGGTCACTTCAACGTCTACCGATTTCTCTTCTTCGGCCTTGTACAGGTCGAACAGAGCGGCAATCTCCGGCAAAAGCGGGAGACGGTCGTTTTCGGCAACGACGTGGATGAAGTTCTGCACTTTCACATCAAACTTGTCGCCGCACACTTCAATAAAAGTGGCGGCCTTGTCTGCGCTCGTCAGGCGCGGGGCCTTGAGCACGCGCTGCATGGTGTCGTCTTGCGACACTGCTGCAGCCAGGCCGAGCATGGCTGACCAAGAGGCCAGCTGCTGGTGGGCCTGGGCGTGCTCGAAGGCTGCCTTAGCATAAGGTCGGGCCAACGTGGTCAGTTCTGCCATGATCGCCCTCGCTTAAATTTCAGCAGCCAGTTTGTTAACCAGCTCCGCGTGCGCGTTTTGATCGATTGTGGCACCGAGGATCTTCTCAGCACCNCCGACCGCCAGAGCACCCAGTTGGGCACGCAGCGCGTCTTTGACGCCGTTCAGTTCCTGTTCGATCTCGGCATGAGCCGAAGCCTTCACACGGTCAGCTTCGACGCGGGCTTTATCAACAGCCTCTTCGACGATCTGGTTACCGCGTTTCTTGGCTTGCTCAATGATTTCAGCTGCCTGTGCTTTAGCTTCGCGCAGTTGATGACCCGCTTTCTCTTGGGCCAACTCCAGGTCGCGAGCTGCACGGGTGGCAGCGTCCAAACCATCCGCGATCTTCTTCTGACGTTCGTGCAAAGCCGCGATGACCGGAGGCCACACGAACTTCATGCAAAACACTACAAAAATGAAGAACGCAACGGATTGGCCAATCAGGGTTGCATTAATGTTCACGCCAACACCTCGCTCATTCGTTGTCCATCACCCCAATCAACTCGAAAAATTCGAGTGATTAGCCAGCGAGTTGACCAACGAAAGGGTTCGCGAAGGTGAAGAACAGAGCGATACCAACACCGATCATGGTCACGGCGTCGAGCAGGCCGGCGACGATGAACATTTTAACTTGCAGCATTGGGACCATTTCTGGCTGACGCGCTGCGCCTTCCAGGAATTTGCCGCCCAGCAGGCCGAAACCAATGGCAGTACCCAGGGCGCCCAGGCCGATCAACAGTGCAACAGCGATAGCGGTTAGACCAACTACAGTTTCCATCTTTCCTCCCGACTTTTACGTCGTATGGTTTAGGTTTTTTAGATTTTAAAGCGGTAAAACAAATCGTTTCATAGCCCTGGTGGGCCACCTTCCCGTGTTACCGGGAAGGACATCAGACTAGTCGAGACTGGTCTTAATGGTTCTCTTCGTGCGCCATCGACAGGTAGACGATGGTCAGCATCATGAAGATGAAGGCCTGCAGGGTGATGATCAGGATGTGGAACACAGCCCACGCCCACTGCAGAACGATGCCCAGGCCGCTAAGCCAGAGCAGACCACTGCCGAACATCACAGCGATCAGAATGAATACCAGCTCGCCGGCGTACATGTTGCCGAACAGTCGCAGGGCCAGGGAAATCGGCTTGGCGACCAGGGTCACGAACTCCAGCAGGAAGTTCACCGGGATCAGCAGGGCTTGAACGAAGATGTTCTTGCTGCCGAACGGGTGCAGGGTCAGTTCGCCGATGAAGCCGCCGATGCCCTTGACCTTGATGCTGTAGAAAATGATCAACGCAAACACCGACAGGGCCATGCCCAGGGTGGCGTTAGGGTCCGTGGTGGAAACCGCACGGAATGGAATGTGGTGATCGCCGGTGATCAGGATGGCCAGCTGAGGAATCCAGTCGACCGGAATCAGGTCGACGGCGTTCATCAGGAACACCCAGACGAAGATGGTCAGTGCCAGCGGTGCAATCACCGGGCTACGGCCATGGAAGCTGTCTTTCACGCTGCCATCGACGAATTCGACCAATACTTCAACGAAGTTCTGTAAAGCACCTGGCTGACCGGAAGTCGCCTTCTTTGCCGCCATGCGGAAAATCAGGACGAAGATCAGACCCAATGCGACAGACCAACCCAGAGTATCCAGGTGGAATGCCCAGAAGCCCATTTCTTTGGCTTCTGCTGCGGTGTGGGCGAAGCCCCAGCCGCCGTTGGGAAGCTGACCGAAGGTCAGGTTCTGCAAGTGGTGCTGGATATAGCCCGAAGCGGTTGTTTCTGCCATGGTTGCCTCAAACGCCCTAAGGTTTCGAAAGTCTTGTTTTCATTAGCAGGGGAGCGAACCAGCTGACCAGTTGGGTCAACACGAAGACGCCGAATACAGCCAGCGGCGCCAATGGCTTCACACCTGCAAAGGTCAGTGCAAACAGCACTGCCGTCAAAATCAATTTCCCTGCCTCGCCAGCATAAAAAGACCGGACGATGGACTGGGCTGCTCGGGCGCCGGAAAACCGAAAGGCCCTGTGAGCAAAATACATATTGGGCAGCAAGGCTATCAGGCCTCCGCAGAGTCCTGAATACCCGGCTACGACTCCATGCCAATACCAAAGCGCCAATGCGGCGATCAGCAAAACGACAAATTGAGCCAATAAAACCGGAAAAACTGCCAGGCGATGGAACGGCAACGTGTTTGGCGTGCGGGTTTCCATCACTCTTGCTCCTCAATGGTCGGCTGCCGGAAATCAATAACTTGGCATAATTTGTGCCGACAAAATGCGCGCAGAGTATAGGGGCGGTTCTGCCCCTATTCAACTGTCAGGTAGTGATTTCCGACTGCACGCTACATGAGGAAATGTTTCAACGAATGTGCGCGAGCACACCTTGAAGCTCATCGAGGGAGTTGTAACCAATAACCAACTGCCCTTTTCCCTTCTTGCCATGACGAATTTGCACCGCAGAGCCTAGGCGCTCGGCCAGGCGCTGCTCGAGTCGGGCGATATCAGGGTCCTGTTTAACCGGTTCAGCAGGCTCCTGTTTGCCACTCAACCACTGGCGAACCAGTGCCTCGGTTTGGCGCACAGTCAGCCCCCGTGCGACAACGTGTCGCGCCCCTTCAACCTGTTGATTCTCCGGTAAACCGAGCAAAGCACGGGCATGACCCATTTCCAGGTCGCCGTGGGACAACATGGTCTTGATAACTTCCGGCAGTGCGATCAAACGCAACAAGTTGGACACGGTCACGCGGGATTTGCCCACGGCTTCGGCCACTTGTTGCTGAGTCAGCTGGAATTCCTGCTGCAAACGCTGCAAGGCCACGGCTTCTTCGATGGGATTGAGGTCTTCGCGCTGGATGTTCTCGATCAGCGCCATGGCGATCGCGGTTTCATCCGGCACATCGCGCACCATCGCCGGGATGGTTTCCTTACCGGCCTGCTGGCTGGCACGCCAGCGGCGTTCACCGGCAATGATTTCGAAGCGGCCACCACCGATCGGGCGTACCACGATCGGCTGCATCACGCCCTGGGCCTTGATCGAATTGGCCAGTTCTTCCAGCGCCTGGGGGTCCATATCCCGGCGTGGCTGGTATTTACCGCGCTGGATCAGGTCCAGCGGCAGGTGTTGCAGCTCGCGCTCTTCGGCCTGCACCGCTTGTTCTTCAAGCGAAGTGACAGTCGGACCACTCAGCAGTGCATCCAGTCCACGTCCGAGACCTCGTTTCTTGACGGCCATGGGGATTCCTTAAGTTGGCTGGGCAGCAGCGGTGCGTGAGTTGCGGCGTTGACGACGAACAAGCTCGCCGGCCAACGCCAGGTAGGCGATAGCGCCACGCGATGCTTTGTCGTAGGCCAGCGCCGGCATGCCATAGCTGGGTGCTTCGGCCAGACGGATGTTGCGCGGGATGACGGTGTCGTAAAGCTGATCGCCAAAGTGTTCCTTGAGCTGCGCCGACACATCGTTCATCAGGCTCAGACGCGGGTCATACATCGTGCGCAGCAGGCCTTCGATTTGCAGGTTCGGGTTGAGCAGTTCAGCGATACGCTTGATGTTATCCACAAGGTCACTCAACCCTTCGAGCGCGAAGTACTCGCACTGCATGGGGATAATCACCCCGTCGGCTGCAACCAATGCGTTCAACGTCAGCATCGACAGCGACGGTGGGCAGTCGATCAAAATGTAATCGTAGTTCTCGCGGATCGGCGCCAAGGCGCTGCGCAGACGGCTTTCTTTCATCTGCATTTCCAGCAGCACCACTTCCGCCGCCGTCAAATCACGGTTGGCCGGCAGCAGTTGATAACCGCCGTGTTCGGAGTAGTGCATGGCCTGGGCCAGGTCGCACTCGCCGATCAGCAAGTCGTAGACCGAGTTTTCCAGGCCGTGTTTATCCACACCGCTACCCATGGTGGCGTTGCCCTGTGGATCGAGATCGATCAACAACACCCGGCGCTTGGTAGCAACCAGGGATGCTGCGAGGTTGATGCAGGTGGTGGTTTTGCCCACGCCACCTTTCTGGTTCGCTATCGCGAATACCTTAGCCATTCTTGCTTGTGTTCCCAATCATGCCGTGCGGCGCAGTATCAGCAGATGGCGTTGGCCTTGGCAACCGGGTACGGCCAAGGCGTGTTCGCTATCGAGGTGGAAGTCTGCCGGCAATGCTAGCAGCTCGTCGCTTGGATGAACGCCCTTCATTGCCAGCCAGCGGGTGTCGCGGTCGCCCAAATGGCGCGTCCAGTTACTGAAGTTCTCCATGCTGCTGAACGCCCGGGAAACAATTCCATTGAAAGGCAATTCAGGCGTGAATTCTTCGACCCGGCTGTGGATAACTTGCAGGTTATCCAACTTGAGCTCGAGCTTGACCTGGGTCAGGAAGCGGGTTTTCTTGCCGTTGCTGTCCAGGCAGGTCACTTGCGACTCTGGAAACAGGATGGCCAACGGAATACCCGGCATGCCGCCGCCGCTGCCAACGTCCAGCCAGCGACCATTCTCGACAAACGACATCACGCTCAAACTATCGAGCAGATGACGGGAGACCATTTCGTCAGGATTGCGTACCGCAGTCAGGTTGTAAGCCTTGTTCCATTTGATCAACAGGGCCAGATAGCCCAGCAGCAACTCGTGCTGGGCTGCAGTCAGGTCAACACCCAACTGGCGTGCACCTGTGGATAACTCTTCGGCGTGTTGCGAGGTGACCAACGAACTCAAGCGCTTTGCTCCAACTGACGGCCCGCGCCGCGTTTTTTCAAATGAATCATCAACAACGAAATCGCTGCCGGCGTAACGCCCGGGATACGTGACGCCTGGCCCAAGGTCTCTGGACGGGTCGCGCCGAGCTTGCTCTGGATCTCTTTGGAGAGACCGGAAATGTTCGTGTAATCGATATCCACAGGCAGTTTGGTGTCCTCACTGGCGCGCAGTCGAGCGATCTCATCCTGCTGGCGGTCGATGTACCCGGCGTACTTGGTCTTGATTTCAACTTGCTCGGCGACTTGTGGGTCTTCGGCACCGTGGCCTGTCACTTCGACCAGACCAGCGTAGTCGATTTCCGGACGGGACAGCAGGTTCAGCAAGTTGTATTCGTGGGTCAGCGGCGTGCCGAATTTTTCGGCAATCGCGTCGCCCTGCTCGGTGCCCGGGCGAACCCAGGTACTTTTCAGGCGCTGCTCTTCCAGCGTGATGCTTTCGCGTTTTTTGCAGAAAGCGGCCCAGCGTGCGTCATCGACCAAACCCAGCTCGCGACCTTTTTCGGTCAAGCGCAGGTCAGCGTTGTCTTCACGCAGGATCAGGCGGTATTCCGCCCGGGACGTAAACATCCGGTACGGTTCCTGGGTACCCAGGGTAATCAGGTCGTCGACCAATACGCCGATGTACGCCTCATCGCGACGCGGGCACCAGCTGTCTTTGCCCTGCGCACGCAGCGCTGCGTTGGTCCCGGCCAGCAAACCTTGGGCGCCGGCTTCTTCGTAACCGGTGGTGCCATTGATTTGCCCGGCGAAGAACAAGCCGCCGATGACTTTGGTTTCGAGGCTGTACTTCAGGTCACGCGGGTCGAAGTAGTCGTACTCGATGGCGTAGCCCGGGCGCACGATGTGCGCGTTTTCCATGCCACGAATCGACTGCACGATCTGGATTTGCACGTCGAACGGCAAGGANGTGGAAATCCCGTTCGGATAAAGCTCGTGGGTGGTCAAGCCTTCGGGTTCGATGAAGACCTGGTGGCTTTCCTTGTCGGCAAAGCGGTGGATCTTGTCTTCGATCGATGGGCAATAACGCGGGCCAATACCTTCAATCACCCCGGAATACATCGGCGAACGATCAAGGTTCGCGGCAATGATTTCGTGGGTCCGGGCGTTGGTGTGGGTAATCCAGCAGCTGACCTGTTTCGGGTGCTGTTCTTTGGAACCCATGAAAGACATCACCGGGATCGGTGTATCGCCTGCCTGCTCGGTCATCACCGAGAAATCCACAGAACGACCGTCGATACGCGGTGGCGTACCGGTTTTCAGGCGACCGACCCGCAGTGGCAATTCGCGCAGACGATGAGCCAGGGCAATTGACGGCGGATCGCCGGCACGGCCACCCGAATAATTCTGCAAGCCGATGTGGATAAGTCCACCGAGGAACGTGCCAGTGGTCAACACCACGGAATCGGCGAAGAAACGCAGACCCATCTGGGTGACAACACCGCGCACTTGTTCCTGTTCGACGATCAGGTCATCCGCTGCTTGCTGAAATATCCACAGGTTCGGCTGGTTTTCCAGGGTTTCACGTACCGCGGCCTTGTACAGGATGCGGTCTGCCTGTGCCCGAGTAGCCCGTACGGCCGGGCCTTTGCGGCTGTTGAGCACGCGAAATTGAATACCACCTTTGTCGGTAGCCATGGCCATGACACCGCCAAGGGCGTCGATTTCTTTGACCAGATGACTTTTGCCGATCCCACCAATGGCGGGGTTGCAACTCATGGCTCCGAGGGTTTCCACGTTGTGCGTCAGCAACAGGGTTTTGACGCCCATGCGTGCTGAGGCCAGTGCTGCCTCGGTACCGGCATGACCGCCGCCGATGACGATCACTTCAAAACGGGAAGGGAAATCCACCACGCACCTCGTGCCTGCTTATGTAGGTAATCAGGAATTGNTTGTGNAAAGGTTTTTGGACCTNGTCGGCAAGTATAGGGACTTAGCCCTTCCTAAAGAACCCTTTGCACAAAATTTAACCAGCTGTGGAGAANTCNNGGCAATAGAAATTAAAAAGAGAGAATCTTATAAGATCTTTGTTTTTATGTTTATTTCTACTGAGCCTACTTTCTGTGGATAGATCTCTAAAGGCCTTTATATTCAATATGTACAGAGATTCAAAACCCTGTGGTCATGTGCCAAGGAGGCCCTTGGATAACCGGTTTAAGCCTGTGGATGAAAGAGGTGGTTATCCACAGGGGCGGTTATCTTCAGTTTTCAGGCCCTGTTATCAACTGCCCTTAGTGGCAGTTACTCACAGGGCTTAATCCACAGAAAAGTGCTGATCGAGCAAATCCCGGGCACGGAAAATCCGCTCAAGCAGAAAGAATCCGCTCGGCACTGGAGGAAATTTAAGACAAGGGAATGAACAGACAGGCGCGAACGGCCTGTCTGTGAATATCGGAAGGACTATTTACCGATGCAGAAGCTGGAAAAAATGCGTCCCAACAGGTCATCGGAGCTGAAAGCGCCGGTGATTTCACCCAAAGAGTGCTGAGCCTGGCGCAAATCTTCGGCCAGCAGTTCACCGGCGCCCGCCAGTGTCAGCTGTGCTCGGCCGTGCTCAAGGGATGCGCTGGCGTGTCGCAATGCATCAAGGTGACGCCTGCGAGCACTGAAGCTGCTTTCCGAGGTCTGCTCATAGCCCATGCAGGCCTTGAGATGATCGCGCAACAACTCCAGGCCGTCGCCGGCCGACTTGGCACTCAGGCTGATGGTGACGTGGCCATCCTCACTGACCTCCAGCGCAATGGCTTCACCTGTCAGGTCAGCCTTGTTGCGAATCAGCGTAACTTTGGCTGGATCCGGGCGGGTTTCGAGGAACTCCGGCCATAACGCGAATGGATCAAGTGCCTCAGGAGCGGTCGCATCGACCACCAGCAACACCCGATCTGCCTCGCCGATGGCTTTCAACGCCCGCTCGACGCCGATCTTTTCCACCTGGTCATCGGTATCGCGTAAGCCGGCGGTATCAACCACGTGCAGCGGCATGCCATCGATGTGGATATGTTCACGCAATATATCCCGGGTGGTGCCGGCGATTTCGGTAACGATGGCGGCTTCACGACCTGCCAGGGCATTCAGCAGGCTGGACTTGCCCGCATTCGGACGACCGGCAATGACCACGGTCATCCCGTCGCGCAACAAGGCACCTTGCCCGGCTTCACGAAGCACTGTGGATAATTCATCGCGCACTTTGTCGAGCATGGCCAGTACGTGGCCGTCGGCCAGGAAGTCGATTTCTTCCTCCGGGAAATCNATGGCTGCTTCGACNTAGATGCGCAGGCCAATCAATTGCTCGGTGAGGTTATGCACACGCTCGGAGAATGCGCCCTGCAAGGAGCGCAGGGCATTTCGTGCAGCCTGTGCAGAACTGGCCTCGATCAAGTCGGCGATGGCTTCCGCCTGGGCCAGGTCGAGCTTGTCGTTGAGGAAGGCGCGCTCACTGAATTCTCCTGGCCGAGCCAGACGACAGCCCAGTTCCAGGCAACGTTTGAGCAGCATATCGAGAACGATCGGCCCGCCGTGCCCCTGCAGTTCAAGCACGTCTTCGCCGGTGAAGGAGTTCGGTCCCGGGAAATACAGCGCGATGCCTTCGTCCAGCACCTCTTGGTTTTCATTGAGAAACGGGCCGTAGTGGGCAAATCGAGGTTTCAATTCCCGACCGCTGATCGCCTTGGCGGCAAGGCTCGCCAACGGCCCGGAAATACGGACGATGCCTACACCGCCGCGACCTTGGGCGGTGGCGACAGCTGCGATGGTTTCCCGAGGAACGCTCATAAACCGGTACCCAGACAAAAGTGACAGATAGCAAAACGCCCCACTAGGGGGCGTTTTGAGTGGTTATCCACAGTGTAAATCAGGCAGCTGCTTTGGTAGCCGCTTCGACTTTACGAGTGATGTACCACTGTTGGGCGATGGACAGGCAGTTGTTGACCACCCAGTACAGCACCAGACCTGCTGGGAACCACAGGAAGAAGAAGGTGAAGATGATTGGCATCATTTTCATTACCTTGGCTTGCATCGGGTCCGGCGGAGTCGGGTTCAAGCGCTGCTGGATAAACATGGTTGCGCCCATGATGATCGGCAGGATAAAGAACGGGTCTTTGATCGACAGGTCAGTTATCCACAGCATGAACGGAGCCTGGCGCATTTCCACGCTTTCCAGGAGTACCCAGTACAGCGACAGGAACACCGGCATCTGCACCAGAATCGGCAAGCATCCACCCAGCGGGTTGATCTTCTCTTTCTTGTACAGCTCCATCATGGCCTGCGACATTTTCTGCCGATCATCGCCATGTTGCTCTTTCAGAGCGGCCAGTTTCGGAGCCACGGCACGCATACGCGCCATCGACTTGTAGCTGGCTGCAGACAGAGGGAAGAAGATCCCTTTGATCAGCATGGTCAGCAAGATGATCGAGAAGCCCCAGTTACCGACGATGCTGTGGATATGTTGCAGCAACCAGAAGATTGGCTGGGCAATGAACCACAGAATGCCGTAGTCCACAGTCAATTCCAGACCTGGGGACAACTCTTTCAGCACGGCCTGACTTTTCGGGCCGGCATACAGAGTGGCGCTGGNTTCAGCTTTTGCACCTGGCGCAACGGTCACTGCCGGAGCGGTGTAGCCGATGATGTAGTTGCCTTTGCTGTCTTTACGGGTCTGGACGAGGTTGTTTTCGCCCTTCGCCGGAATCCACGCGGTCACGAAGTAGTGTTGCAACCAGGCAACCCAACCGCCGTTAACGGTTTCTTTCAGCTGAGCCTTGTCCATGTCCTTCATCGACACTTTCTTGTACGGCTCGTTACTTGTCCACAGGGCGGCGCCCAGGTAAGTCGCGGTGCCGGTGGCGGTGCTGGAAGAAGGATCGGCACTGTTGTCACGCTTCAGCTGGGCGAACATCGCACCCGACCAGGGTTTGGCGCTTTCGTTGTCGATCAGGTAGGAAACGGTTACGTCATACAGGCCACGTTTCACGGTGAAACGCTTGATGTAGTTGACGCCGTCCTTGCTGAACTTGAGGTCCACGACCAATTGGTCCTGACCGTCAGCCAACTGGTAAATCTTCTTCTCCGAGGAGTAAACCGGGCGACCGGCTGGACTTGCGTCCGGACCGTCGGTGCCGATCAGACCGCTCTGGGCCAGATAAGTCCGCTCGTTGCCGTTATCGAACAACTGGAATGGAATTTCCGGATGGTCCTGGCGACGTGGATACAGCGGCAACGTCAGTTGCGCAACATCACCACCTTGTGGATCGATAGCCAGGTTGAGCACATCCGTTTTGATCTGGATGAGGTCTTTGCTTACAGCTACTGGAGTTTCAGTAGGTGCAGTTGCACTGGTATCACTTGCGGCGCGTGGAATGTCGTCACTGACAGAAGCATTATTGCCAGTCGCCGTGTCCGGTAGGCCCGGTGCGGTAGTACTGGAAGCAACATTCTGAGTCGGCAGGGCAGCCTGGCCATAGTCCTGGTTCCATTTAAGAACCATGACGTAGGACACGATTGCCAGGGCGACGATCAGGATCGTGCGTTTAATATCCATGATTACTCGGCCATCGAAGAAGAACGGGAGGTAGGGATAGGTGGAACCGGGTCGAAACCACCGGGATTCCACGGATGACAGCGGCCTAAACGACGAAAGGCCAGCCAGCCACCGCGCAGAAGACCATGATTTTCTATGGCCTCTAACGCGTAGCAGGAACAACTGGGGTAGAAACGACAGTGGTCGGCCATCAGAGGACTAATGGCATAACGGTAAAACTGGATCGGAACGAGGGCCAGTTTACGCATTGGTGCTGTCTACCCCTACAGTTTCGGTGCTGACTGCTGGTGCTGGCTTGGTACGCGCCAAACGTTTCCAGAGCTTGCCGAAATGCTGAATCAATTCGGGGTTTTCTACATCCCCCAAGCCTTTGCGCGCGACGATAACAATATCCCAACCAACCAGAGTGTCCTGGTGGAGGCGAAACGATTCGCGCATCAGACGCTTGAGGCGATTGCGCTCAACGGAGAGCTTTACGCTCTTCTTGCCAATCACCAACCCGAGACGGGGGTGATCCAGATCGTTGTTACGCGCAAGGAGCAGGAGATTTTTCCCCGGAACCTTGCCGGTGGGGGAGTCAAAGACTGCCTTGAAGTGCCGGGGTGTAAGCAGACGCTTTTCCCGACTGAAGTCCTGACTCACCACCAGTACCGGATTATCAAACTGCCAGACGCGCACGACCTTTGGCGCGGCGACGCGACAGGACAGCACGGCCGTTCTTGGTAGCCATGCGAGCACGGAAGCCGTGAGTACGGGCGCGTTTGATGGTGCTTGGTTGGAAAGTACGTTTCATTGNCGTGTTACCTGGTTCGTCCACAACGGGCCGGAATGGCCCCCGTTTTAAGAGACCGGCGATTCTAGAGAAAGCAAGCCTCTAGGTCAATTTCCAACCAGCGTTTCCTTATAAATAGATCTCCAGGCGTTTTCTCGTCCGCAGGTCTTCGCTAGATATAGAAATAAAGAAGGAAGTTATTTAAAGCTTTTCTGTAAAGCTTATAAAAGCTAGGGGAGCGATCTTCTGTGGATAACTGCCTTAAGCCCTTCTATTCCGTGCTGTACAGAGAATGACAACTACGGTGGAAAACAGGGGGCAGCCTGTGCTGCACTGTCGGATAAGCTGTGTGTGGAATGGCTGGTTATCCACAGGCAGGTTATCCACCGAGTTTCACCTCCACTTGTCCAGTGCCCTCATGGGCGGTTATCCACAGAGCTTATGCACATACCATTGGTCGCCTTTTTGGCGGTTAACGCGTTGATAATTCATGGCCTGTGCGCAACCTGCGTGTGGATAAGTAGGCGACTGGCCGCTACAATGGCGGCTGTTTTTGCCTCACCGGCTTTCAACTTAGGGGATATCCGTGTCAGTGGAACTTTGGCAGCAGTGCGTGGAGCTTTTGCGCGAAGAGCTGCCTGCCCAGCAATTCAACACCTGGATCCGTCCGCTACAGGTCGAAGCCGAAGGCGACGAGTTGCGTGTCTACGCGCCGAATCGTTTTGTTCTCGACTGGGTCAACGAGAAGTACCTGAGCCGCGTTCTCGAATTGCTCGATGAGCACGGTAATGGCCGCGCGCCTGTGCTTTCCTTATTAATAGGCAGCAAACGTAGCTCTGCACCGCGTGCGGCACCGAATGCACCGTTGGCCGCCGCGGCTTCCCACGCTCAGGCCGCTCAAGCGCCTGTCAGCGCTCCAGCGCCAACCCAGACCGCCGCACCGACCAAGCGTGCGACACAAAAAGTGGCCGAGGTCAGTGAAGAGCCGTCTCGCGACAGCTTCGACCCGATGGCTGGTGCCAGCTCGCAACAGGCTCCTATTCGCTCCGAGCAGCGCACGGTGCAAGTAGAAGGNGCGCTCAAGCACACCAGTTACTTGAACCGTACTTTCACCTTCGAAAACTTCGTCGAAGGTAAATCCAACCAGTTGGCCCGGGCGGCAGCCTGGCAGGTGGCCGATAACCCCAAGCATGGTTACAACCCGCTCTTCCTTTATGGTGGCGTTGGCTTGGGTAAGACGCACTTGATGCATGCTGTGGGTAACCACCTATTAAAGAAGAACCCGAATGCCAAGGTCGTGTACCTGCACTCGGAGCGCTTCGTGGCTGACATGGTCAAGGCTTTGCAGCTCAATGCAATCAACGAGTTCAAGCGTTTCTATCGCTCGGTTGATGCCTTGCTGATCGATGACATTCAATTCTTCGCGCGTAAGGAACGGTCCCAGGAAGAGTTTTTCCACACTTTTAACGCTTTGCTCGAAGGTGGCCAACAGGTCATCTTGACCAGTGACCGTTATCCGAAGGAAATCGAAGGCCTGGAAGAGCGTTTGAAGTCGCGCTTTGGCTGGGGCCTGACCGTTGCGGTAGAGCCGCCGGAGCTGGAAACCCGTGTCGCGATCCTGATGAAAAAGGCCGACCAGGCGAAAGTCGATCTGCCACACGATGCGGCGTTCTTTATTGCCCAGCGTATCCGCTCCAACGTCCGTGAGCTGGAAGGCGCGCTTAAACGCGTGATCGCCCACTCGCACTTCATGGGTCGCGACATCACCATCGAGTTGATTCGTGAATCCCTGAAAGACCTGCTGGCACTGCAAGACAAGCTGGTGAGTGTGGATAACATCCAGCGCACCGTGGCTGAGTACTACAAGATCAAGATTTCCGACCTGCTCTCCAAGCGCCGCTCGCGCTCGGTGGCACGTCCTCGTCAGGTGGCCATGGCGCTCTCTAAAGAGCTGACTAACCACAGCCTGCCGGAAATCGGTGATGTGTTTGGCGGTCGCGACCACACCACGGTCTTGCACGCGTGCCGCAAGATCAACGAACTTAAGGAATCCGACGCGGATATTCGCGAGGACTACAAGAACCTGCTGCGTACACTGACTACTTGATGACACCAGCGCAGCTTATTAAGGCAAGGGACTAGACCATGCATTTCACCATTCAACGCGAAGCCCTGTTGAAACCCCTGCAACTGGTCGCAGGCGTCGTCGAGCGCCGACAGACCTTGCCGGTGCTCTCCAACGTATTGCTGGTGGTCGAAGGCCAGCAATTGTCCTTGACCGGTACCGACCTGGAAGTCGAACTGGTTGGCCGTGTTCAATTGGAAGAGCCTGCTGAACCGGGCGAAATCACTGTGCCGGCGCGCAAGCTGATGGACATCTGCAAGAGCCTGCCCAACGACGCGCTGATCGACATCAAGGTTGATGAGCAGAAGCTCGTTGTGAAGGCCGGCCGTAGCCGCTTCACCCTGTCGACCCTGCCGGCCAACGATTTCCCTACGGTCGAAGAAGGCCCNGGCTCGCTGACCTGCAGCCTGGAGCAAAGCAAGCTGCGCCGTTTGATCGAGCGCACCAGCTTCGCCATGGCCCAACAGGACGTGCGTTACTACCTCAACGGTATGTTGCTGGAAGTATCGGAAGGCATTATCCGCGCCGTTGCCACCGACGGTCACCGTCTGGCCATGTGCTCGATGAAGGCCGATATCGGTCAGCCGGACCGTCACCAGGTGATCGTGCCGCGTAAAGGTATTCTTGAGCTCGCGCGTTTGCTCACCGAGCCGGACGGCATCGTCAGCATCGTGCTGGGTCAACACCACATCCGCGCGACCACTGGCGAGTTCACCTTCACATCGAAACTGGTCGACGGCAAATTCCCTGACTACGAGCGCGTTCTGCCAAAAGGCGGCGACAAGCTGGTACTCGGTGATCGCCAAGCCCTGCGTGAAGCGTTCAGCCGTACTGCAATTCTGTCGAACGAAAAGTACCGTGGTATTCGCCTGCAACTGGCCAACGGTCAGCTGAAAATTCAGGCCAATAACCCGGAGCAGGAAGAGGCTGAAGAAGAAGTGGGCGTTGAGTACAACGGCGGCAATCTGGAAATCGGTTTCAACGTGAGCTATCTGCTCGACGTGCTGGGCGTGATGACGACCGAGCAGGTTCGCCTGATCCTGTCCGACTCGAACAGCAGTGCGCTGGTGCAGGAATCCGACAACGACGACTCGGCTTACGTTGTTATGCCGATGCGTCTGTAATCATGCTCAGCAGAAGCTAGATGTCTTTTAGTCGCGTCTCGGTCACCGCGGTGCGCAATCTGCACCCGGTGACCTTCTCCCCNTCNCCCCGAATCAATATTCTTTACGGCGCCAACGGCAGCGGCAAAACCAGTGTTCTGGAAGCCATTCACCTGCTGGGGCTTGCCCGTTCGTTTCGTAGCACCCGATTGTTGCCCGTCATTCAGTACGAGCAANTGGCGTGCACGGTGTTTGGGCAGGTTGAGTTGGCCGAGGGCGGACACAGCGCCTTGGGGATATCTCGCGACCGGCAGGGGGAGTTCCAGATTCGTATAGACGGCCAGAATGCCCGCAGTGCGGCGCAACTGGCAGAGATCCTGCCGCTTCAGTTGATTAACCCGGACAGCTTCCGCCTGCTGGAAGGCGCGCCGAAGATTCGTCGGCAGTTTCTAGACTGGGGCGTGTTCCACGTGGAACCGCGATTCATGTCCACCTGGCAGCGCTTGCAGAAGGCCCTGCGCCAGCGGAACTCATGGCTGCGGCATGGTACACTTGACGCCGCTTCGCAAGCGGCCTGGGACCGGGAACTGTGCCTGGCCAGCGACGAAATAGATGAATACCGCCGCGCCTATATCAAAGCCTTGAAACCAGTCTTTGAACAGACCTTGAGCGAACTGGTTGAGCTCGAGGGTTTGACGCTCAGCTATTACCGCGGTTGGGACAAGGACCGGGAGTTAAGTGCAGTGCTCGCCGGGTCCCTTCAGCGGGATCAGCAAATGGGTCATACCCAAGCCGGACCACAACGTGCTGATTTGCGACTTAGATTGGGCGCACATAACGCCGCGGACATCTTGTCCCGTGGTCAGCAGAAGTTGGTGGTGTGTGCGCTGCGGATTGCCCAAGGGCATTTGGTTAGCCAAGCCCGGCGCGGCCAGTGTATTTATCTGGTGGATGATTTGCCGTCTGAACTAGACGAACAACACCGCCGCGCGTTATGCCGCTTGTTGGAAGACTTACGCTGCCAGGTGTTTATTACCTGTGTAGACCACGAATTATTGAGGGAAGGCTGGCAGACGGAAACGCCAGTCGCTTTGTTCCACGTGGAACAGGGCCGTATCACCCAGACCCACGACCATCGGGAGTGAAGGCATGAGCGAAGAAAACACG
>NZ_NMOJ01000125.1 GCF_002251635.1 Pseudomonas mandelii | reverse complement strand
TACGACTCGACCAGCATTAAAGTGCTGAAAGGTTTGGATGCCGTACGCAAACGTCCCGGTATGTACATCGGCGACACCGATGATGGTAGCGGTCTGCACCACATGGTGTTCGAGGTGGTCGACAACTCCATCGACGAAGCTTTGGCCGGTCACTGCGACGACATCAGCATTATCATCCACCCGGATGAGTCCATCACGGTGCGCGACAACGGTCGCGGCATTCCGGTCGATGTACACAAAGAAGAAGGCGTTTCGGCGGCTGAGGTCATCATGACCGTGCTGCACGCCGGCGGTAAGTTCGACGACAACTCTTATAAAGTCTCCGGCGGTTTGCACGGTGTAGGTGTTTCGGTGGTCAACGCCCTGTCTGAAGAGCTGGTCCTGACCGTTCGCCGCAGCGGCAAGATCTGGGAACAGACGTACATTCACGGTGTTCCGAAAGAACCGATGAAAATCGTCGGTGAGAGNGAATCTACCGGTACGCAGATCCACTTCAAACCTTCTGACGAAACCTTCAAGAATATCCACTTCAGCTGGGACATCCTGGCCAAGCGTATTCGTGAATTGTCCTTCCTCAACTCCGGTGTGGGTATCGTCCTCAAGGACGAGCGCAGCGGCAAGGAAGAACTGTTCAAGTACGAAGGCGGCCTGCGTGCGTTCGTTGAGTACCTGAACACCAACAAGACTGCGGTCAACCAGGTGTTCCACTTCAACATCCAGCGTGAAGACGGCATCGGCGTGGAAATCGCCCTGCAGTGGAACGACAGCTTCAATGAGAACCTGTTGTGCTTCACCAACAACATTCCACAGCGCGACGGCGGTACTCACTTGGTGGGTTTCCGTTCTGCACTGACGCGTAACCTGAACACCTACATCGAAGCCGAAGGCTTGGCCAAGAAGCACAAAGTCGCCACCACCGGCGACGATGCGCGTGAAGGCCTGACCGCGATTATCTCGGTAAAAGTGCCGGATCCTAAGTTCAGCTCCCAGACCAAAGACAAGCTGGTCTCTTCCGAAGTGAAGACCGCCGTGGAACAGGAGATGGGTAAGTACTTCTCCGACTTCCTGCTGGAAAACCCGAACGAAGCCAAGCTGGTTGTCGGCAAGATGATCGACGCTGCACGTGCTCGCGAAGCGGCGCGTAAAGCCCGTGAGATGACCCGTCGTAAAGGCGCGCTGGACATTGCTGGCTTGCCAGGCAAGCTGGCTGACTGCCAGGAGAAGGACCCCGCCCTCTCCGAGCTATACCTGGTGGAAGGTGACTCTGCTGGCGGTTCCGCCAAGCAGGGTCGCAACCGTCGCACCCAGGCCATCCTGCCGTTGAAAGGCAAGATCCTGAACGTCGAGAAGGCGCGTTTCGACAAGATGATCTCTTCGCAAGAAGTGGGCACATTGATCACCGCCCTGGGCTGCGGCATCGGCCGCGACGAGTACAACATCGCCAAGCTGCGNTACCACAACATCATCATCATGACCGATGCTGACGTCGACGGTTCGCACATCCGTACCTTGCTGCTGACGTTCTTCTTCCGTCAGTTGCCTGAGTTGATCGAGCGTGGCTACATCTATATCGCGCAGCCGCCTTTGTACAAAGTGAAAAAAGGCAAGCAAGAGCAGTACATCAAAGACGACGACGCCATGGAAGAGTACATGACGCAGTCGGCCCTGGAAGACGCCAGCCTNCACTTGAACGAGGATGCCCCGGGTATTTCCGGACCTGCCCTCGAGCGTCTGGTTAACGACTTCCGCATGGTGATGAAGACCCTTAAGCGTCTGTCGCGCCTGTACCCTCAGGAACTGACCGAGCACTTCATCTATCTGCCGGCCGTAAGTCTGGAGCAGTTGGGTGATCATGCAGCGATGCAAGATTGGCTGGCCCAGTACGAAGTACGCCTGCGTACTGTTGAGAAGTCCGGCCTGGTCTATAAAGCCAGCCTGCGTGAAGACCGTGAACGTAATGTGTGGCTGCCAGAGGTCGAGTTGATCTCCCACGGCCTGTCGAATTACGTCACCTTCAACCGCGACTTCTTCGGCAGTAATGACTACAAGACCGTTGTATCGCTGGGCGCTCAACTGAGCACTTTGTTGGACGACGGTGCGTACATCCAGCGTGGCGAGCGCAAGAAGCCGGTCACCGAGTTCAAGGAAGCCCTTGAATGGCTGATGGCGGAAAGCACCAAGCGTCACACCATTCAGCGATACAAAGGTCTGGGCGAGATGAACCCTGATCAGTTGTGGGAAACCACCATGGATCCAGCTCAGCGTCGCATGCTGCGCGTGACCATCGAAGACGCCATTGGCGCAGACCAGATCTTCAACACCCTGATGGGTGATGCGGTCGAACCTCGCCGTGACTTCATCGAAAGCAACGCCCTGGCGGTGTCCAACCTGGACTTCTGATCCAGTAGCGGACCTGCCAAACGAAAAAGGCCAACGCTCAGCGTTGGCTTTTTTTTCATCTTCAAAAATGTCCTCAGAACAAAAATCATCACAAATCGCGGGCATAAAAAAACCGGCTATATCAGCCGGTTTTTTTGCGCCCGAAAAAAACTTATGCACCATTTCCCAAGTTTTATGAGCTTAAGAAATATGTATATAAATCATAAAGATATGTTCATAAAACGTTAATTTTCGGTAAAACGGTACACAGGTTATCCACAGAATCTCAGACAGCCACTTGATCGTTGGCCGAGGGGGCCGCAGGAGCGGCTGGAAGCGAACCCATTTCCCGCTGCATCTGCTCGTTCCAGCTCTGCACCCGGTCATTCAGCTCGGCAATGGCGCGCGGCCCACTGCCCACGGCGTACATCGGCTCGCCGATGATGACGGTGATGACGCCTTGCTTCTTTAGCCACCCGGTTTTCGGCCAGAACTTGCCCGCATTGTGCGCAATTGGCAGGACTGGAAGTGCGGCATTGACCGCTAACGCGGTGCCACCGCGTGAGAACTTGCCGATGGTGCCATACGGAACGCGAGTCCCTTCGGGGAAGATCAGCACCCAGACGCCATCCTTCAGCAATTCATCGCCTTTCTTCGCCACATGCTTGAGCGCGGCTTTCGGATTGTCGCGGTCGATGGCGATCGGTCGCAGCATGGCCATGGCCCAGCCGAAGAACGGCACGTACAGCAACTCACGCTTGAGCACCTGGCTCAGCGGCGAGAAGTACGCTGAAAGGAAGAACGTTTCCCAGGTGCTCTGGTGGTTCGACTGAATCACGCAAGGCTGGTCCGGCACGTTTTCGGCGCCCTTCACTTCGTAGCTGATGCCCAGAAAGACTTTGCTCAGCCACAAGGCGCAGCGGCACCAGTACACGTTGATAAAACGATAGCGCGCCTTGAACGGCAGGAATGGCGCGATAAAAAAGCTCAGGGTGCACCAGAGAAACGAACTGGTGCCCAACAGCAGGTAAAAGAAGAAGGTTCTGATGGCCTGCAAAATCGACATGGCGGCATTTACCGTTGCGGGCACNGCCCGCCTATTCAAGCGCACTCCCGATCAATCCTTGGTCAGGAACAATCGAAGCACTCTAATTGTGGATAAGTTCTGCGGCAATCGCCGCCAGATCGTCAAAAATCAAGGTGCCTACCGGCAGGTTTTTCGCCTGGGTCTTTTCGCCTTTCCCGGTTTTAACCAAAACTGGCTGAGAGTCGACGGCTTTGGCCGCCTCCAGGTCACCGAGGCTGTCCCCGACGAACCATAGCCCAGTCANTGGCACCTTGTAATGTTCTGCAATGGTTTTCAACATCCCGGGCTTGGGCTTGCGGCAATCGCAGCCCTCATCCGGCCCATGGGGGCAGTACACCACCAGCCCCACGTCACCGCCCTGCTCAGCCACTAACATGCGCAAGCGCGCGTGCATGGCGTCCAGGGTGGCAATGTCGTAATAGCCACGAGCGATGCCCGACTGGTTGGTAGCCACCGCCACCGTCCAGCCGGCCTTGCTCAACTGCGCAATGGCTTCGATCGAACCCGGCAGGGGAATCCATTCCGCCACCGACTTGATGTAAGCGTCGGAGTCGTAATTGATGACACCGTCCCGATCGAGAATCAGCAGTTTCAACATGATCAGCCCAGTACGGAAATGTCAGCAACGCCGAGGAACAGCCCACGCAGGCGTGCCAGCAATGCGTAACGGTTGGCGCGGACCTTGGCGTCTTCAGCGTTGACCATCACGGCCTCGAAGAACGCATCAACCGGCTCGCGCAAGGCAGCCAGACGTGCCAGCGATTCGCTGTACTGACGCGCAGCGGCCATTGGCTGCACAGCCTGGTCAGCCTGCTGGATCGCCGAGTACAGGGAGAACTCGTTGGCGTTGTCGAAATACTTGGCTTCCACGACCGAAGGAATGGAGCCTTCGACCTTGCTCAGCAAGTTCGAAACGCGTTTGTTCACGGCGGCCAGGGCTGCGGCTTCCGGCAATTTGCGGAACGCTTCCACGGCTTGAACGCGCTGGTCGAAGTCCAAGGCAGAACCCGGCTTCAGGGCACGGACCGACAGGTAAGTCCCGACGTCCACGCCTTCGTCTTCATAACGGGCACGCAGACGGTCAAAGATGAATTCCAATACCGAATCGTTGAGGCCGGCAGCCTTGACCTTGGCACCGAACGCATTCACCGCGAATGCCACGGCGTCGTTCAGGTCGAGGTCGAGCTTCTTGTCGATCAGGATACGCAGCACGCCCAGCGCGGCACGGCGCAGGGCATACGGGTCTTTGCTGCCGGTAGGCAGCATGCCGATACCAAAAATACCCACGAGGGTGTCCAGCTTGTCGGCGATGGCCACGGCCGCACCGGTCAGGGTGGTCGGCAGTTCAGCACCGGCACCGCGTGGCATGTACTGCTCGTTCAGCGCCAGCGCCACATCGTTCGGCTCGCCGTCATTGAGGGCGTAGTAGTAACCGGCAACACCTTGCATTTCCGGGAACTCGCCGACCATCTCGGTGGCCAGGTCGCACTTGGACAGCAACCCTGCACGGGCGGCCCAGGCAGCGTCACCGCCGATGCGCGGCGCAATGTACGCGGCCAGTTTGGAAACACGCACAGCCTTGTCGTAGACGCTGCCGAGTTTTTCCTGGAACACCACGTTTTGCAGGCGCAGGTTGAAATCTTCGAGCTTCTGCTTCTTGTCTTGCTTGAAGAAGAACTCGGCGTCGGTCAGGCGTGGGCGAACGACTTTCTCGTTACCAGCGATGATCTGCTGCGGGTCTTTGCTTTCGATGTTGGCCACGGTGATAAAGCGCGGCAGCAACTTACCGTCAACGTCTAGCAGGCAGAAGTACTTCTGGTTGTCCTGCATGGTGGTGATCAGGGCTTCTTGCGGCACATCGAGGAAACGCTCTTCGAACGAGCACACCAGCGGCACCGGCCATTCAACCAACGCGGTCACTTCGTCGAGCAGGCTTGGCGGCACGATGGCGGTACCTTCCTGCATCGTCGCCAGCTCTTCGGTGCGCTTACTGATCAGTTCGCGACGCTCGTTGGCGTCGGCCAGTACGTAAGCGGCACGCAGGTCGCTCAGGTAGTTGGCAGGTGAAGTGATGCGCACGCTTTCCGGATGGTGGAAGCGGTGACCGCGGGAATCACGGCCAGTCTTCTGAGCCAGGATCGTGCAGTCGATGACTTGGTCACCGAGCAGCATCACCAGCCATTGGGTCGGGCGTACGAATTCTTCCTTGCGAGCACCCCAGCGCATGCGCTTGGGGATCGGCAGGTCGTTCAGCGAGTCTTCAACAATAGTCGGCAACAGGCTGGCGGTCGGCTTGCCGGTGATGACCTGGCTGAACCGCAGTTTCGGGCCACTTTGGTCGATCTCGCTCAGCTCGACGCCGCACTTCTTGGCGAAACCAAGGGCCGCTTGAGTCGGGTTACCTTCAGCGTCAAAAGCCGCCTGACGCGGCGGGCCGTCGAGGTTGATGCTGCGGTCCGGCTGCTGGGTTTCCAGCGCGGTCAGCAACACGGCCAGGCGACGTGGCGCGGCGTAGACTTTCTTTGCCGCGAACTTCAAGCCGGCGGTTTGCAGGCCTTTTTCGATACCGGCCAGGAACGCGTCGGCCAGGGTATTCAGTGCCTTGGGTGGCAGCTCTTCGGTGCCCAGTTCAACCAGGAAATCTTGAGCACTCATTGTGCAGCCTCCAGCTTAGCCAACACTTCATCACGCAGGTCCGGGGTAGCCATCGGGAAGCCCAGCTTGGCGCGAGCCAGCAGGTAGGCTTGGGCGACGGAACGCGCCAGGGTGCGTACACGCAGGATGTATTGCTGGCGCGCGGTTACCGAGATGGCACGACGGGCGTCCAGCAGGTTGAAGGTATGGGACGCCTTCAACACCATTTCATAGCTTGGCAACGGCAGCGGCTGGTCGAGTTCGATCAGGCGCTTGGCTTCGCTTTCATAGAAGTCGAACAGTTCGAACAGCTTCTCGACGTTGGCGTGTTCGAAGTTGTAGGTGGACTGCTCCACCTCGTTCTGGTGGAACACGTCGCCGTAGGTCACTTTGCCGAACGGGCCGTCAGCCCACACCAGGTCGTAGACAGAGTCCACGCCTTGCAGGTACATGGCCAGGCGCTCGAGACCGTAAGTGATCTCGCCGGTCACCGGGTAGCACTCGATGCCGCCGGCTTGCTGGAAGTAAGTGAACTGCGTCACTTCCATGCCGTTGAGCCAGACTTCCCAGCCCAGGCCCCAGGCGCCGAGGGTTGGCGATTCCCAGTTGTCTTCGACGAAACGGATGTCGTGTACCAGCGGGTCCAGGCCGACATGTTTCAGCGAGCCCAGGTACAGCTCCTGGAAGTTGTCCGGGTTCGGCTTCAATACCACCTGGAACTGGTAGTAGTGCTGCAGACGGTTCGGGTTTTCGCCGTAGCGGCCGTCAGTCGGGCGACGACTGGGCTGCACATAAGCGGCGTTCCAGGTTTCCGGGCCGATGGCCCGCAGGAAGGTAGCGGTGTGGAAAGTGCCGGCGCCTACTTCCATATCGTAGGGCTGAAGTACCACACAACCTTGCTCGGCCCAGTATTGCTGGAGGGCGAGGATCAAGTCTTGGAAGGTACGCACGGCTGGCGTAGGCTGGCTCACGAAATTCACCTGTTACTTGGGCTGCGATTTAAAGAGCGGGAGTATACCCGATTCGGNCCCGCCACCATCCCCTGGAGCCTTATGCCACGCTGCTTTTGGTGTTCTGAAGATCCGCTGTACATGGCTTATCACGATCAGGAGTGGGGAACGCCGCTGCGCGATGCGCAGGGTCTGTTCGAGTTGCTTTTGCTCGAAGGGTTCCAGGCGGGCCTTTCCTGGATCACCGTTTTACGCAAACGCGAGCGATATCGCGAGGTATTGTTCGGCTTCGACGTACAACGGGTGGCGCAGATGAGCGACGCGGAAATCGATGAATTGATGCTCGATCCGGGCATCATTCGCAATCGCCTCAAACTCAATGCGGCCCGTCGCAACGCCCAGGCCTGGCTGGCGCTGGAGGACCCGGTAGCATTTCTCTGGTCCTTCGTCGGCGGAACGCCCTTGATCAATCATTTCAAGGATCGCACCGAGGTGCCGGCGGTCACGCCGACTGCGGTGGAGATGAGCAAAGGCCTGAAAAAGGCCGGTTTCACGTTCGTCGGGCCGACCATTTGCTACGCGTTCATGCAGGCCTCGGGCATGGTCATGGACCACACTCAAGACTGCGACCGTTACGCTGACTTGGCCAACGCCGGTTAGAATGGCCGCCTCGCGCACCNCACACGATCAGGAGTGACCTGTGGAAAAGTTTAAAGGCGCCTTGCTGGTAGGCGCTCTTCGGTTGTTTGCCCTATTGCCCTGGCGCGCGGTTCAAGCGGTCGGCACGGCGATTGGCTGGATCATGTGGAAAACCCCCAACCGTTCCCGCGAGACGGTGCGGATCAACCTGTCCAAGTGCTTCCCCGACATGGACCCCGCCGCACGCGAGCGCCTGGTCGGCCAGAGCCTCATGGATATCGGTAAGTCCCTGACTGAAAGCGCCTGCGCCTGGATCTGGCCCGCCCAGCGTTCCATCGACCTGGTGCGTGAAGTCGAAGGCCTGGAGGTGCTGCATGAAGCATTGGCCTCGGGCAAAGGCGTGGTCGGCATCACCAGCCACCTGGGTAACTGGGAAGTGTTGAACCACTTCTATTGCAGCCAGTGCAAACCGATCATCTTCTACCGACCGCCGAAGCTGAAAGCGGTGGACGATTTGTTGCGCAAACAGCGGGTGCAGTTGGGTAACCGAGTAGCCGCGTCGACCAAGGAAGGCATTCTCAGCGTCATCAAGGAAGTGCGCAAAGGTGGTCAGGTGGGCATTCCCGCCGACCCGGAGCCGGCGGAATCGGCAGGCATCTTCGTGCCGTTCTTTGCTACCCAGGCGCTGACCAGCAAGTTCGTGCCTAACATGCTCGCGGGCCACAAAGCCGTGGGCGTGTTCCTGCATGCCCTGCGACTGCCGGACGGCTCGGGTTACAAAGTGATTTTGGAAGCCGCGCCAGAGGCCATGTACAGCACCGACACCGAGACGTCCTGCGCGGCCATGAGTAAGGTGGTGGAGCGCTATGTCGGCGCCTACCCGAGCCAGTACATGTGGAGCATGAAGCGCTTCAAGAAGCGGCCACCGGGTGAAGAGCGTTGGTATTGAGTTGATTGGCATGATCTGTGGATAACCTGACCTCGCTCCTACAGGTTCGCGTTATCCACAACCCACGTTCAGCAAGGGCGCNGATTGGCATGATCTGTGGATAACCTGACCTCGCTCCTACAGGTTCGCGTTATCCACAACCCACGTTCAGCAAGGGCGCAAAAGATGTCCGAACACCGCAAATCGTTTCGCATCAAGATCACTCACGAAAGCTTCGGCGAATGCCTGGGCCAGACCCGCAACCTCTCGACGACGGGCGTCTACGTCAAGCATCCAGGCTTGTCGTCGTTGCCTAAAGGCGCGGTCGTGTACGGACAGGTGCAAGACTTACCCACAGGTGCGCCGCGAGTGCGCATGGAAGTGGTGCTGGTCGACGCCGATGGTATCGGCCTGCGCTACCTCTGATCAGTGTGCCTGGCGCTCAAGCTTCTTCAGAAACACCGTCATCTCTTTCTCTGCCTGCTTGTCGCCATGGGCGCGGGCGGCTTCCAGGCCTTGCTCCCACGCCTGACGCGCAGATGGAAAGTCGGCCAGCGCCAGATGGGCTTTGCCTAAGAGCTTCCAGGCGGCCGAATACTTTGGATCGAACTCGACGCAGCTTTGCAGATGCTCCGCCGCCTTGGCGTTGTCCTTCACGTCCAGATAACCCTTGCCCAAGCCAAAGCGCAGCAGTGAATTATCCACACCCTTGGCGAGCATTTTTTCCAGGGATTCGAGCATGGCTGTGCATCCTTTGCCAGGTAGGGGTTTCAATAACGCACCGAGGGCAAACCCGCTCCCACAGCAGCTATCCGATTACCTGTGGGAGCGGGCTTGCCCGCGATGAGGCCNCTCCCGTCGCCCCCAATCACGGATCAGAAGAAGCTGAGCCCAACATGAAACAGCTTTTCCACATCCCGAATATGCTTCTTATCCACAAGGAACAAAATCACATGGTCGCCCGCCGCGATCACCGTGTCGTCATGCGCAATGATCACTTCTTCATCACGAATGATTGCGCCAATGGTCGTCCCCGGCGGCAAACCGATGTTCTCAATCGCCTTGCCGATGACCTTGCTCGACTTTGAATCACCATGCGCAATCGCCTCAATGGCTTCCGCTGCGCCCCGGCGCAGGGAGTGCACGCTGACGATATCGCCACGGCGCACGTGGGCGAGCAAAGTGCCAATGGTGGCCAACTGAGGGCTGATGGCGATGTCGATATCGCCGCCCTGGATCAGGTCGACATAGGCCGGGTTGTTGATGATGGTCATCACCTTCTTGGCCCCCAGCCGCTTGGCCAAGAGCGAGGACATGATGTTGGCCTCGTCATCGTTGGTCAGGGCCAGGAAGATATCGGCATCGGCGATGTTCTCTTCCATCAATAGGTCGCGGTCTGAGGCGCTGCCTTGCAGTACGACGGTGCTGTCGAGGGTGTCGGACAAATGCCGGCAGCGTGCCGGGTTCATCTCGATGATCTTCACCTGGTAGCGGCTTTCGATCGCCTCCGCCAAACGCTCGCCGATCTGCCCGCCGCCGGCGATGACGATGCGCTTGTAGGTCTCATCCAGGCGGCGCATTTCGCTCATGACCGCGCGAATATTCGCTTTGGCGGCGATGAAAAATACTTCGTCGTCCGCTTCGATCACCGTATCGCCCTGGGGCAGAATCGGCCGATCGCGACGGAAAATCGCCGCTACGCGGGTTTCCACATTCGGCATGTGCTCGCGCAGTTGGCGCAGTTGCTGGCCCACCAGCGGGCCGCCGTAGTAAGCCTTAACCGCCACCAGTTGCGCCTTGCCCTCGGCAAAGTCGATCACCTGCAAAGCACCGGGGATTTCGATCAGGCGCTTGATGTAGTGGGTCACGACTTGCTCGGGGCTGATCAACACGTCCACCGGAATCGCGTCGTTATCGAACAGCTCGGAGCGCGTCAGGTACGCGGCTTCGCGGACCCGGGCGATCTTGGTCGGAGTATGGAACAGGGTGTGGGCGACCTGGCAGGCGACCATGTTGGTTTCGTCGCTATTGGTGACGGCCACCAGCATGTCGGCATCGTCGGCACCCGCCTGGCGCAGCACCGTCGGGAATGACGCGCGGCCTTGCACGGTGCGGATGTCCAGCCGATCGCCGAGGTCACGCAGGCGTTCGCCGTCAGTGTCGACCACGGTAATGTCATTGGCCTCGCTGGCCAAATGTTCAGCCAGCGTGCCGCCGACCTGCCCAGCTCCAAGGATGATGATTTTCATCCGGTCACTCCCTTAAACCCATTCAGCCGCGTGCGGCGGCGATCTTGATCAGCTTGGCGTAGTAGAACCCGTCGTGGCCACCTTCCTGGGCCAGCAACTGGCGACCGTGAGGTTGCTTGATGCCGGCCGCCGTGGCGAGGTCCAATTCACGGGCACCCGGCGTGCGGGCTAGGAAAGCTTCGATGACTTCGGTGTTCTCGGTCGGCAGCGTGGAGCAGGTGGCGTAAAGCAAAATCCCGCCAACCTCCAAAGTTATCCACAGGGCATCCAGCAGCTCGCCCTGAAGCACCGCCAGTGCAGCGATGTCATCCGGTTGGCGAGTCAGCTTGATGTCGGGGTGACGTCGGATGACGCCGGTGGCGGAGCATGGCGCATCCAGCAGGATGCGCTGGAACGGTTTGCCGTCCCACCAGGTGGCAGTGTCGCGACCGTCGGCGGCGATCAGTTCGGCGCTCAGGCCCAGGCGTGCGAGGTTCTCGCGCACGCGCACCAGACGCTTGGCTTCCAGATCCACCGCCACGACACCCGCCAGTTTTGGCTCGGCTTCGAGGATGTGGCAGGTCTTGCCNCCCGGCGCGCAGCAGGCGTCGAGTACGCGCTGGCCCGGTGCCAGGTCGAGCAGGTCGGCGGCCAGTTGCGCCGCTTCGTCCTGCACGCTGATCCAGCCTTCGGCAAAGCCCGGCAGGCTGCGTACGTCGGCGGCGGCTTCCAGCACGATGCCGTCCTGACTGTACACGCATGGCGAGGCGTTGATGCCCGCCTCNGTNAGCAATNNCAGGTAAGCGTCACGGCTGTGATGACGGCGGTTAACCCGCAAAATCATCGGCGGATGTGCATTGTTGGCCGCGCAAATGGCTTCCCATTGTTCAGGCCAGAACGCTTTCAAGGACTTTTGCAGCCAGCGCGGGTGGGCGGTGCGCACCACCGGGTCGTGTTCCAGTTCGGCCAGCAGCGCTTCGCTCTCGCGCTGGGCACGGCGTAGCACGGCATTGAGCAGGGCTTTGGCCCAGGGCTTTTTCAGTTTGTCGGCGCAACCAACGGTTTCACCGATGGCGGCGTGGGCCGGCACGCGGGTGTAGAGCAACTGATACAGGCCGACCAGCAGCAGCGCTTCCACGTCGGCATCGGCTGCCTTGAATGGCTTTTGCAGCAGCTTGGCCGCCAGCGCCGACAAGCGTGGCTGCCAACGGGCCGTACCAAACGCCAGGTCCTGGGTGAAGCCGCGATCGCGGTCTTCGACTTTATCCATTTGCGTAGGCAGCGAACTGTTCAGTGAAGCCTTGCCGTTGAGGACGGCGGCGAGGGCCTTGGCGGCGGCCAGACGCGGGTTCATTGAGCGACCGCC
>NZ_NMOJ01000124.1 GCF_002251635.1 Pseudomonas mandelii | reverse complement strand
GACCGAGCACNGTGCCCAGGGCGAATTTCTCACGACGGCTGTTGAACAAATCGCTGAAATTCAGCGCCTTGCCGCCGGGCAATTGCAGACGAGTCAGACAAAGTGCTTGCTCACCGCAGGCGACGATCAAGCCGTCCTTGCTGGCGCTGAGGATTTGCCCCGGTGCGCCCTGCCCTTCGGCGAGGCTCGCGGCCAGCACTTTCAGCGCTTCGCTGTTCAGCGTGCTATAGGTGATCGGCCACGGGTTGAAGGCGCGGACCAGGCGTTCCAGCTCAACCGCCGGACGGCTCCAGTCGATGCGTGCTTCGTCTTTGTTCAGTTTGTGCGCGTAGGTGGCAAGGCTGTCGTCCTGCACTTCGCCTTCCAGGGTGCCGGCAGCCAGGCCGGCGATGGCCTGGAGCACGGCAGGTGGGCCCATCTCGGCCAAGCGGTCGTGCAGGCTGCCGCCGGTGTCTTCGCCGGTGATCGGGGTGGTGACTTTGAGCA
The DNA here is from genome assembly GCF_002251635.1 of Pseudomonas mandelii. Classification (GTDB taxonomy): domain Bacteria; phylum Pseudomonadota; class Gammaproteobacteria; order Pseudomonadales; family Pseudomonadaceae; genus Aquipseudomonas; species Aquipseudomonas mandelii_B. The sequence continues at coordinate 30,650 of NZ_NMOJ01000124.1, read as the reverse complement.
GCATCGGGCCGGTGTCCAGACCCGCTTCCATGCGCATCACGGTCACGCCGCTTTCGCTGTCACCGGCTTCCACGGCGCGCTGGATCGGCGCCGCACCGCGCCAGCGTGGCAGCAGCGAAGCATGGCTGTTGATGCAGCCCAGGCGCGGAATATCCAGCACTGCCTGAGGCAGGATCAAGCCATAGGCCACGACCACCAGCAGGTCTGGCTTCAGTGCGGCCAGTTCAGCCTGGGCGTCTTCGTTGCGCAGCGTCGGCGGCTGCAACACCTGAATGTTGTTTTCCAGCGCGAGTTGCTTGACCGGGCTTGGCATCAGCTTTTGCCCACGGCCCGCCGGACGATCCGGCTGGGTGTAAACCGCGACGACTTCGTAAGGGCTGGCGAGCAGGGCCTTGAGGTGTTCGGCGGCGAATTCCGGGGTGCCGGCAAAGACGATGCGCAGTGGCTCAGTCATGGGAGCAATCTCTCAAAAGAAAAAGGCTTGCCGCAGCAAGCCTTTGGAAGAAGGGCATCAAGCTTNCTGGCGATGGNGCTTTTCCAGTTTCTTCTTGATCCGGTCGCGTTTAAGCGTGGACAGGTAGTCGACNAACAGTTTGCCGTTGAGGTGGTCGCATTCGTGCTGAATGCACACCGCCAGCAGGCCCTCTGCGATCAGCTCGTAGGGCTTGCCGTCACGGTCCAGGGCTTTGATCTTCACGCGCACCGGGCGTTCGACGTTCTCGTAGAACTCCGGCACCGAGAGGCAGCCCTCCTGGTATTCGCCCATCTCCTCGGTCAGCGGTTCGAACTCGGGGTTGATAAACACCCGAGGCTCGCTGCGATCTTCCGACAGGTCCATGACCACGACGCGCTGATGCACGTTGACCTGGGTCGCGGCGAGGCCGATGCCCGGGGCTTCATACATTGTTTCAAACATGTCATCGACCAACTGACGAACCTTGTCGTCCACTACGGCCACCGGTTTGGCGATCGTGCGCAGGCGCGAGTCGGGGAATTCGAGGATGTTTAAAATGGCCATAAGCTTAATTGCTGCACGTGTGAGGTAAAGTCGGGTCGATGGCCTGGCAGGTCCGAAGATGCAGGCTACCGTTGTGAAGCGTAGCTCCTTTTCTTTTATCAAAGCGTCAGGAGCGAGCCACGAGGGCTCTGGCGTTTCACGCGAACGCACATAATAAAGGGATTCACCGCATGAGGAAATCACTACTCGCCTTGCTCCTTCTGGCCTCGGCCGGTTTGGCGCACGGGCAAGTGCAACTCAAGGAAGGTTTTCCACAGCAATACACCGTGGTGAGGGGTGACACACTCTGGGACATTTCCGGAAAATTCCTCCGGGAGCCGTGGAAGTGGCCAGAGCTGTGGCAGGCCAATCCACAGATCGAAAACCCCAATCTCATCTATCCCGGCGACTCGCTGTCGCTGGTCTATGTCAACGGCCAGCCGCGCCTGACCCTCAATCGCGGAGCTTCGCGCGGCACCATAAAGCTCTCGCCTCGGGTGCGCAGCTCGCCGGTGGCCGATGCGATCCCGAGCATTCCGCTGCAATCGATCAACAGCTTTCTGTTGAGCAACCGCATCGTCGACAAGGTCGAGGACTTCGACAAGGCGCCCTACATCGTCGCTGGCGATGCCGAACGCGTGCTCAGCGGTACCGGTGACCGCATTTTCGCCCGTGGCCATTTCGACCCGAACCAGCCGGTCTACGGCATCTTCCGCCAGGGCAAGGTCTACACCGATCCCGATAGCAAAGAATTTTTGGGCATCAATGCTGATGACATCGGCGGTGGCGAGATTGTGGCCACCAAAGGCGACGTCGCCACCCTGGCACTGCAACGCACGACTCAGGAAGTGCGTCTTGGCGACCGGCTGTTCAGTGGCGAGGAACGCTCGATCAACTCGACCTTCATGCCCAGCGCGCCAAAAACCGAAATTAATGGCTTGATCATCGATGTGCCGCGCGGGGTTACCCAGATTGGCGCGCTGGATGTCGTGACCCTGAACAAAGGTCAGCGCGATGGCCTGGCCGAAGGCAATGTGCTGGTGGTGATGAAAACCGGTGAAACCGTGCGCGACCGGATCACTGGCCAGCCGCTGAAAATCCCCGATGAGCGTGCCGGTTTGCTGATGGTGTTCCGCACTTACGACAAACTCAGTTACGGGCTGGTACTCAACGCATCGCGCTCGCTGGCGGTGATGGATAAGGTGCGAAATCCGTAAGCAGGCTCCACAAGTTACCAACAGAGTTATCCACAGCTTATTCCCGTTTGAACGGGGCTCATAACGATCAAGGATGATCCATGTCGCTGTCTACCGTTACACCGGTTTCCCCTGCGGAACTGGAAGCTCGTTTACGTCTGCATCGTTTGCCGGAACTTGGCCCGGCGCGTTTCAAGAAATTGCTTGAAGCCTTCGGCTCGGCGTCCAAAGCCATCAGCGCGCCTGCCAGCGCCTGGCGTTCGCTGGGCTTGCCGGTGGCGTGCGGTGAAGCACGGCGCGCCAATGAAGTGCGCGATGGCGCGGCCCACGCATTGGCCTGGCTAGAGCGTCCGGGCCAGCATTTGCTGATGTGGGACCAGCCGGAGTACCCCGCGCTGCTGGCGGAAATCAGCGATGCGCCGCCACTGTTGTTCGTGGCAGGCGATCCCGACATTCTGGAAAAACCGCAACTGGCGATGGTCGGCAGTCGTCGGGCTTCGCGACCGGGTATGGACACCGCAGCGGCGTTTTCGCGCAGCCTGGCCGGCGCCGGTTTCATCATCACCAGCGGCCTGGCGCTTGGCATCGATGCCGCCGCGCATCAAGCCGCGCTGGACGTGGGCGGGCGAACGGTCGGGGTACTTGGCACGGGACTTGAAAAGTTTTATCCACAGCGCAATCGGCGGCTGGCCGACGCCATGATTGCGTCGGGCAGCGCAGTGCTTTCCGAGTTTCCGCTGGACGCCGGCCCCAGTGCCGGAAACTTCCCTCGGCGTAACCGGATCATCAGCGGTTTATCCCTCGGCGTGCTGGTGGTTGAAGCGAGTGTCGCCAGCGGTTCATTGATCACGGCGAGGCTGGCGGCGGAACAAGGACGCGAGGTGTACGCGATTCCAGGGTCGATCCACCACCCTGGCGCCAAGGGTTGTCATCAATTGATCCGCGACGGTGCGGTGCTGGTGGAAACTACCGAGCATATCCTCGAAGCCTTGCGCGGCTGGCAACGGCTGGCGCTATCCACAGAGACGCTGCAAACACCTACTCATCCACTGCTCCTTTTGCTTCACGCCGCGCCCCACACCAGCGAAGCGTTGTCGGTCAGCAGTGGCTGGGCCTTGTCCAAAGTGCTGGCAGCGCTGACGGAGCTGGAAATGGACGGCCGGGCGGTGTGCGAAAGCGGGCGCTGGTTTGCGCGGGTGAGCTAGGTTTTATAAGGAAGATCGGTAAACTGCGCAGAGCCTTATTCCGGAGAGTTTTTCATGGTCAACAATTGGCGCGTGCAACAAGCCGCACAAGCCGTTCGCGCAGGGGCAGTGATTGCCTATCCAACCGAAGCGGTCTGGGGCCTGGGTTGCGATCCGTGGGACGAAGAAGCGGTCTATCGTCTGTTGATGATCAAGGGCCGGTCTGTGGAAAAGGGCCTGATCCTGGTGGCCGACAATATTCGTCAGTTCGACTTCCTGTTCGAAGACTTCCCGGANNNNTGGATCGAGCGCATGGCCAGCACTTGGCCTGGGCCAAATACCTGGCTGGTGCCGCATCAGAATCTGTTGCCGCAGTGGATTACCGGCGTGCATGAAACCGTGGCGCTGCGCGTTAGCGACCACCCGTTGGTGCGGGATTTGTGCGCGGTGGTCGGGCCGCTGGTGTCGACCTCGGCTAATCCTCAGGGTCGGCCGGCGGCGCGGACGCGTCTTCGCGTCGAGCAGTATTTCCGTGGGCAAGTGGAATACGTGTTGGGCGGGAATCTGGGGGGGCGCAAGAATCCGAGCGTGATTCGCGATCTGGCGACCGGGAACGTCATTCGCCCGGATTGAGACCGAGGTGCGCCCATCGCGGGCAAGCCCGCTCCCACAAGATATTGGTCGTTCACATAATGTGNNTCGTTCACATAATGTGTATACGACTCGGACCTGTGGGAGCGGGCTTGCCCGCGATGCCGTCATCAAGGCAACAAAACAGTCGAGCCAGTGGTACGCCGCGCCGACAACTCGGTCTGCGCTTTCGCTGCCTCAGCCAACGGATACTTCTGGCTGATGTCCACCTTGAGCTTGCCGCTGACGATCATCTCAAACAGCTCGTCCGCCATGCGTTGCAGGTTTTGCGCGTTATTGGCGTAGGTCGCCAGCGTCGGCCGGGTTACATACAGCGAGCCCTTCGCGGCCAGAATGCCCAGGTTCACCCCGTCCACAGCGCCTGAGGCATTGCCAAAACTCACCACCAGCCCACGCGGCGCCACGCTGTCCAGCGAGGTCAGCCACGTGTCCTTGCCGACGCCGTCGTACACCACCGGGACTTTTTTGCCGTCAGTCAATTCCAGCACCCGTTGTGCGACGTTTTCATGGCTGTAATCGATGGTCGCCCACGCGCCATTGGCCTTGGCCAGTGCGGCTTTCTCCGGCGAGCTGACCGTGCCGATCAACTTCACGCCCAAAGCCTTGGCCCATTGGCAGGCCAGGGAGCCCACGCCACCGGCAGCGGCGTGGAACAGAATGGTTTCGCCACCCTTCAACTCGTAGGTCTGGCGCAGCAGGTACTGCACGGTCAGGCCTTTGAGCATGGCGCCGGCGGCTTGTTCGAAGCTGATGGCGTCCGGCAAGTGCACCAGGTTGGCCTCCGGCAAAACGTGAACCTCGCTATAGGCGCCCAACGGGCCGCTGCCGTAAGCCACACGATCGCCGACCTTGAACCGGGTGACCTCGCTGCCCACCGCATCCACCACACCGGCACCTTCTGCGCCCAGGCCCGATGGCAGGGCTGGCGGCGCATAGAGACCGCTGCGGAAGTAGGTGTCGATGAAGTTCAGGCCGATGGCCTCGTTGCGCACGCGAACCTGCTGAGGGCCCGGTTCTGCCGGGGTGTAGTCCACATACTCAAGCACTTCGGGGCCGCCATGGGCACGGAACTGGATACGTTTGGCCATCTGAACTCTCCTNAGGTCATTTGCGAAGCTCCCTATCGGACTCCTAAGCTTGACCTTCGTCAACTGCGGCAGGCCCATCTGCGATGTTATGCTACGCGCCCATTTGCGCCGGCCCCTGCTCCGATGGAGCGCCGCGTAGTTTTGCCCGATTCAAGGTGATGACATGACGACCCGCACCGAGGCCGTAAAAGCCTACCTGCTCGACCTGCAAGACCGGATTTGCGCAGCCCTTGAAGCCGAAGACGGCGGCACGGCATTCGTCGAAGACGCCTGGACCCGGCCTGCCGGCGGTGGCGGTCGCACGCGCGTGATCGAAAACGGCGCGGTCATCGAAAAAGGCGGCGTTAACTTTTCCCACGTGTTTGGCAGCGGCCTCCCACCGTCCGCCAGCGCGCATCGTCCTGAGCTGGCCGGCCGTGGGTTTGAAGCCCTCGGCGTGTCGCTGGTGATCCATCCGCACAACCCCCATGTGCCGACGTCCCACGCCAACGTGCGCTTTTTCATCGCCGAAAAAGAAGGCGAAGAGCCGGTGTGGTGGTTCGGTGGTGGNTTCGACCTCACGCCTTANTACGGNAATGAAGAAGACTGNATCCATTGGCACCGCGTGGCCGAGCAGGCCTGTGCGCCGTTCGGTGCGGATGTGTACTCGCGCTACAAGGCCTGGTGCGACACCTACTTCCACATCAAACATCGCAATGAGCCACGCGGTATTGGCGGCCTGTTCTTCGATGATTTGAACGAGTGGGACTTCGACACCTGCTTCGCCTTCATCCGCGCCATCGGCGACGCCTACATCGACGCCTACCTGCCGATCGTGCAGCGCCGCAAGGCCGCCGCCTACACCGAGCAGCAGCGTCACTTCCAGGAGTTCCGCCGTGGGCGCTATGTCGAGTTCAACCTCGTCTACGACCGTGGCACGCTGTTTGGCCTGCAATCGGGCGGCCGTACCGAGTCGATCCTCATGTCCCTGCCCCCGCAAGTCCGCTGGGGCTACGACTGGAAAGCCGAGCCGGGCAGCGAAGAAGCCCGCCTGACCGAATACTTCCTGCAAGACCGCGACTGGTTGGCCAAGGCCTGAACGAGGAGTTCTGATGGACCGTTACGTCGTATTCGGTAACCCGATTGGCCACAGCAAGTCGCCGCTGATCCACCGTNTGTTNGCCGAGCANACCGGTCAGCAACTGGACTACAGCACCTCGCTGGCGCCACTCGACGACTTTTCTGACTTCGCCCTTGCGTTTTTCCTCGAAGGTCGCGGGGCGAATGTGACGGTACCGTTCAAGGAAGAGGCTTATCGCCTGGCCGACGGTCTGACGGCGCGGGCGCAGCGGGCCGGCGCGGTGAACACCCTGAGCAAACTCGCTGATGGCAGCCTGCTGGGCGACAACACCGACGGTGCCGGGCTGGTGCGGGACCTGACGGTCAACGCCGGTTTCAGCCTCAAGGGCAAGCGCATCCTGCTGCTCGGTGCCGGCGGCGCGGTGCGCGGTGCACTGGAGCCGTTGCTGGCCGAGCAACCCGCTTCGGTCATTATTGCCAACCGCACCGTTGAGAAAGCCGAGTTGCTGGCGGAATTGTTCTCGGACCTGGGGCCTGTGTCGGCCAGTGGTTTTGACTGGCTGCAGGAGTCGGTGGACCTGATCATCAANGCCACGTCCGCCAGCCTGTCAGGCGATGTACCGCCGATTGCCGGCAGCCTGATCGAGCCGGGCAAGACCTTCTGCTACGACATGATGTACGNCAAGGAGCCGACCTCGTTCTGCCGCTGGGCCAGTGAGCACGGTGCGGCGGTGTCGATGGACGGCTTGGGAATGCTCGCTGAACAAGCGGCGGAAGCGTTTTTCCTGTGGCGCGGTGTGCGGCCGGATACGGTGCCGGTGCTGGCCGAACTCCGCCGCCAACTAGCCCTGTAGGAGCCGGCTTGCTGGCGATGTGGGCGCCGCGGTGTATCAGGTACACCGCGTTATCGTTGAATCGCCAGCAAGCTGGCTCCTACAGTCTGTTCGCAGTGATCAGACGGGGGTGGTGTCAATCTTCGAATCGGATCGGGCATTTCTCCGCGCCTTCAAGCTTGCGCAACTCCTCCACCACCTGCGGCCGCGCACGCCGCAGGGTCAGGCTGCGATCCTGCTTAAGCAACCGCCGCGCTTCCTGATGCAGCATTTCCACCCCTGAATAGTCGATNAAGTTGATCTGCTGCGCCTCGATCACCACCCGCTCGCCTTGCAGGCTTTGCAGGCGCACTTGCAGGTAATGGCTGGCGCCGAAAAAGATCGACCCGCCGACCCGCAGAATGTCTTCATCGCCTTCGCGCCAATGCTGCACGCGGGGTTGCGAGGTGCGCTTGAGGTAAAAGAACAGCGAAGCCAGCACCCCGGCATAGATCGCGGTCTGCAACTCCAGCAGCAGCGTTGCGACACAGGTCAGCGCCATGACCAGGAACTCAGCGCGGCTGACCCGCAACAGCGCGCGAATGCCGCGATGGTCCACCAATCCCCAAGCGATCAACAGAATGCTGCCCGCCATGGCCGGGATCGGAATGTGCGCGATCAACGCCGCGCCGAAGATGGCGAACAGCGCCACCCACAGCGCTGAAAATACCCCGGCCAACGGTGAGCAGGCACCCGCCTCGTAGCTCAGGCCCGAACGGGTAAACGAACCGGCTGACAGCGAGCCGGAAAAAAACGCACCGACCATGTTCGAAAAACCCTGGGCGCGGACTTCCTGATTGGCGTCGAGTAACTGCTGCGAGCGCGCCGACAGCGAGCGGGCAATCGACAGGCTCGTCACCAGCCCCAGCATGCCCACCGCCACGGCGCTGGGCAGCAGGCGCAGGATCAGATCCAGGTCCAGCGGCAGCGGACTAAAGGGCGGCAGCCGTCCGACGAATGCGCTGACCAATTTCACATGGCCAAACATCGACGGCCAGAACCACACCAGCAGTCCGCTCAGCGCCAAGGTGATCAAGAGCGTCGGCCAGCGTGGCAGCAGTAATTTCAGGACCACGCCCACCGCGACGGTGGTCAGCCCCAACACCAGCGAGGGTTTATCCACTTCACCGAGGTGTTTGAACACCATCAAAAAGCTGTCCAGCGCGGTGGACTGATTGGGCAGGTCCAGCCCCAGAAGGTTCGGCAACTGGCCGATGGCAATCACCACCGCCGCGCCGAGGGTGAAGCCCAGCACCACCGAGTGAGAAACGAAATTCACCAGGGCGCCGAAGCGCAACAAACCAAGCAGCCACTGGAAAATGCCGGCGAGCAGTGTCAGAAGCAGGATCAGGGTGACGTAGTCCTCTGACGCGGGGACGGCCAGAGGACTGACGCTGGCATACAGGACGATGGAAATCGCCGCCGTAGGACCACAGATCAGATGCCACGACGAACCCCAGAGGCAAGCGATCAGCACCGGAATGATCGCGGCGTACAGGCCGTATTCCGGCGGAAGACCCGCGATCAGTGCGTAGGCAATGGATTGCGGCAGCGCAAGAATGGCGCCGCTGAGGCCAACGATCAGGTCACGCCCGACGCTGGCGCGGGTTTGCCGGGGCAACCAGGAAAGGAAGGGAAAGAGTGAATGGCGGCTGGGGAAGGCCATGGGTCCTCTCGGGTTGGGTTTTGCGCAAGGGTATCAGGGTGTGAGGAGTGTCAGATGAATCCACCCCTCACCTCGGGAGCGAAGCGCCCGCAGATTTTTAGGGCTGCTTCGCTGCCCATCCTAAGCCAGACACAGAATCCAGCACTACTCGATCAAAGCTTCGCTTTCACTGCCCCCAACGCATCCTTCCCGTCCACGGTCTTCACGCCATCCAGCCATTTATCCAGCACGGCAGGATTGGCCTTGATCCACGCCTTGGCCGCATCGGCATTGCTGACTTTTTTGTTCACCACCTCGGCCATGATGCTGTTCTCCATCTCCTGGGTGAAACTCAGGTTGGTGAGCAGTTTGCCGACGTTCGGACAGGCCTGTGCATAACCTTTGCGGGTGAGTGTATGAACGCTGCCGGTGTCGCCGAAATACTTCTCGCCACCCTTGAGGTAATGCATTTTCAACTGCACGTTCATCGGGTGCGGCGTCCAGCCGAGGAAGGTGACGAAACGCTGTTTCTTCACCGCGCGTGATACCTCAGCAAGCATCGCCTGCTCNCTNGANTCGACCAGTTTCCACTGGCCCATGTCGAAGTCGTTCTTCTTGATGATCTCTTGCAGCGAGATGTTCGCTGGGGCGCCTGAACCGATGCCGTAGATCTTCTTGTCGAACTTGTCGGCGTATTTATTCAGGTCGGCAAAGTTATGCACACCCGCGTCCCACACGTAATCCGGGACCGCCAGGGTGAATTCGGTGCCGTCGAGGTTCTTCGCCAGTTGGGTGACATCNCCCGTGGCCACGAACTTGTCATAGAAGCCCTGCTGCGCCGGCATCCAGTTACCCAGGAACACATCCACCTGGCCGTCCTTGAGCCCGCCAAACGTAATCGGCACCGCCAGGGTGTCGACTTTGGCCTTGTAGCCCATGCCGTTCAACAGAAAACCGGTGATGGCATTGGTGGCGGCGATGTCGCTCCAGCCCGGATCGGCCATTTTTACCGTGTCGCAGCTCTGATCGGCAAAGGCCGATGCACTGCCCAGAGCCAGTAGCCCGACCGTCAGTACTGTGGATAACTTTTGCATGGACTTCCCCTTAGTTTTATTGGTTTTGGCAGGGTTGTGGATAACGTGCCTTGCGCTCCAGATCGTCGAGGTCGATATGGTTGCGCATGTATTGCTGACTGGCGTCTACCAGTGGCTGGTGGTCCCAGCTCTTCAGCTTGCCCTGGGTCAGCGCCTCGGCGACNAGCCGCCGACGNCGTTGGCTGGCGAGCACCTGTTGGTGGATCGCCGGTATGTCCCATTTGGCCCGTGCTTCAGCCAGAAATTCCTCGAACAGTGGCCGGTGTTCCGGCGATTGGCTGAGTTCTTCCTGTTCGCGCGGGTCGTTGTGCACATCGAACAGTAGACAAGGGTCGTCTTCGCTGTAGATGAACTTGTAAGCGCCACGGCGAATCATCATCAGCGGGCTGATGGTGCCTTCGGCCATGTATTCGCCGAACACTTCGTCGTGCCCGCCCCGCCCCTGCAGATGCGAGACCAGCGAACGACCGTCCAGCGGCAAGCCCGGCTCCAGTGATCCGCCGGCCAGTTCGACGAAGGTGGGCAGCAGGTCAGCGGTGGAAACGGCAGCACTGACCCTGACTGCGCCAAATTGTCCCGGTGCACTTACCAGCAGCGGCACGCGGGCGGCCATTTCAAACCAGTGCATTTTGTACCAGAGGCCGCGCTCGCCGAGCATGTCGCCGTGGTCGCCGGAGAAGATGATGATGGTGTCATCGGCCAGGCCGGTGTCTTCCAGCGTCTGCAGGAGTTTGCCGACGTTGCTGTCGATGTAGCTGCACGCGCCGAAGTAGGCGCGGCGGGCATCGCGGATCTTGTCCAGCGGCAGCGGCTTGTCCCACAGGTCATACACCTTGAGCAGGCGCTGGGAGTGCGGGTCGAGGTCGACCTGGGCTGGCGTCGTAGGCAATGGGATGTCGCTGTCGTCGTACAGGTCCCAGAACGCCTTGGGAATGGTGTACGGGTCGTGTGGGTGAGTCATCGACACGGTCAGGCAGAACGGCTGGTCGCCGTCTTCACGGATATGGTCGAACAAATACTGTTGGGCCTTGAACACCACCTCTTCGTCGAAATCCAGCTGGTTGGTGCGCACGCACGGCCCGGCTTGCAGCACCGAGGACATGTTGTGATACCAGGTGGGGCGCACGTCCGGTTCATCCCAATTCACCGCCCAGCCATAGTCGGCGGGGTAGATGTCGCTGGTCAGGCGTTCTTCGTAACCGTGCAGTTGGTCTGGCCCGCAGAAGTGCATCTTGCCGGACAGCGCGGTGCGGTAGCCCAGGCGACGCAAGTAATGGGCGTAAGTCGGCACATCGGCGGGGAAATCCGCCGCGTTGTCGTAGGCGCCGATCTTGCTCGGCAACTGNCCGCTGACCAGGGTAAAACGCGACGGCGCGCACAGTGGGCTGTTGCAATAAGCGGCGTCGAACACCACGCCTTCGGCGGCGAGGCGGCTGAGATTGGGTAATTTGATCGGCGAGGGACCGTAGAACGGAAACATTGGCGCGGCCATCTGATCGGCCATGATGAAAAGAATATTCTTGCGCTTCATGTGATCGCGGCATTCCATAGTGAATATTTATGCGAGAGTGCTGCGATCGAGCATGGAGTCCATGAACTTTGTGGTAAAGCCCATGCACGGCAATGACTAGGATAAGTAGCGCTTATGTATGACGCCCTTGGAAATTTGTCGCTGGACCTGCTGCGGGCGTTTGAAGCGGCGGCCCGTCATCGCAGTTTTACCGCCGCGGCGGTAGAGCTGGGCACCACGCAGCCCGCCGTCAGCCAGCAGATCAAACGGCTTGAAGAACAACTCACGGCGCGCTTGTTTGATCGCATTTATCGTGGCATCGAGCTGACTGAGGCGGGGAGCATTCTTTTCGAGCAGGTTCAGCTCGGTTTGCAGAATATCGATGCCGGATTGAGCGCGATCAGTGCACAGCATCAACATGAGGTCTTGCAGGTTGCTACGGATTTCGCCTTTGCCGCGTATTGGCTGATGCCCCGATTGCACCGCTTTCATAAAGCCAATCCCCAAGTCGACGTCAGCCTGGTCACCAGCGAGCGCAATCACAACATGTTGCGCGCCGATATTGATGTGGCGGTGTTGTTTGGGGATGGCCGCTTTAAGCAGGGCGAAAGCCATTGGCTGTTCAGCGAAGAAGTGTTTCCGGTGTGCAGCCCGCTGTTGTTGAAGGACCGTCCCCTGCCCTTGCCGGCCCAGTCATTGCTCGAATTCCCGTTGCTGCACCTGCGCGGCGAAAACAGCAGCAACTGGTTCGACTGGAGCGGCGTCTTTCGCGAGTTGGGGATCACATCGCCCCCGGCCCCCGGGCAATTGCGCTTCGACAATTACACGCTGCTGATTCAAGCGGCGATTGGTGGTCAGGGCGTGGCAATTGGTTGGCGACACCTTGTGGATAACTTGCTGGCGCAGGGTTTGTTGTGTCGACCGATTGCCGACACGGTGATTTCCAGGCTCGGCTATTACGTGGTGCTGCCCCAGCGAAAACGGCGTGGGGTATTGATTCAACAGTTTGTGGACTGGCTGATGGCTGATGGCTGAGCAGGCCAGCAGCGCCCAATCGCTGAATGGTTTACCGCTGCCGTCTATCGCGGTGTAGGGTCGGTCGAAACGAAGGTCACATGCTCGCGAACGTGAAGATTGAGCTGCAGCTCATCGGCAATCCCCACCGCCACGCGGTTCAACCGTTCAAGCGGTTCGGCCAGGCCCGGTTCAAGGCTGCTGCTCACATGGCTGAAATGTTCGATCGTCAGCCCCGGCACGCCGCGAGGCGCATTCACCAGGGTCCAGTGCAAGGCACTGCTTTGCAGCGCATCAAGGATTTCCTCGGCGGCGTGCCGCTGAAGGAGATCCAGCGCGTCCGCCTCCGTTTCGTCGAGTTCGGCGAAATCCCCCACCAGGAACAACCGGGCAATGCCCGCTGCCTGCATGCCCGCGATCAGCGCATCCACGGCCAATACCTGCTCGACCGGACCGGGCACGATGGTTTTTTCCACATATTCGCTGTTGAATGGCAATCCCGGTGCGTCCAGCAGGCAAATGACCACCGAACTGCCCGCCACGCTTTGCTTGACGCGGTCAGACTCGAACAGATCGCCGGTCTTGGTGCGCAATCCCGGGCGCGGTGGGAGCGCCGTCAGGTCATCCAGAATTGCGATCACTTCATGTTGGCGCCGCAGCATTTCAGCCATCAGCGCACTGCCGAGGCTACTCATGGCACCATAGAGCACCACTTTCACCACCGGGGTTTCGGCATTTTTCATGGATGGGATTCCTTGTTCTATATGGCGTGTGACCTGTAGGAATCGGTGAGGGTTCGACTGGGTTTTTGAGGGTTTCAGATGCAACAGATCAAGGGTTACCACGCCCATGTCTATTTCGACGCCACGAGCATTGATCAGGCGCGAGCGCTGTGTGAGCACGCCGCGCAGGTGTTCCCGCTGAAAATGGGGCGCGTGCATGAACGCCCCGTGGGTCCGCACCCGGACTGGAGTTGCCAATTGGCGTTCGGGCCGGAGCTGATCGGCGAAGTGCTGCCGTGGCTGGCGTTGCATCGCGAGGGGTTGGTGGTGTTTCTGCACCCTGAAACCGGCGATGACTTGCTGGACCACACCGAGCACGCGATCTGGATGGGCGCGACCCGGCCGCTGGATCTGTCTATTTTTTGATCAGAGGCTTTCTTCGGCTTCACCCGGTAAATGCTCGTCCAGGTGCAGCCAAGGCAATTGGCTGTCCGTCCAGATGTGTCGCTCGGCGGGGGCCTGCTCCGGGTGATCGAGGGTGGCGATGGTCACGTCGATACTCTCGGGGCTGAGGTGCGTCATCAGCGCCAGTTGCGCCCCACAGTTCGGGCAGAAATAGCGCACGCAGGTGGTTGAAGATTCGTACTGCGCCGGCGTCCCTTTCCGCCATTTAAAGGCCGATGCGGGCACGGTGATCCAGGTCGTCACGATCCCGCCGCTGACCCGTCGGCAGATTGAGCAGTGGCAGTGGGCGATGTCGTGCAAAGGTCCGCTGAATTGATAGCGCAGGTGTCCGCAGTGACAGCCGCCGGTGTGAATGTCGCTCATGACCTTTCCTCCTGATGCGTATGGACTGCTCGCGATGGCCTTAACTCGGTTTAACTCCCTGCCCCAGTCCGACGAACCTTTCCTCCTGATGCGTATGGACTGCTCGCGATGGCCTTAACTCGGTTTAACTCCCTGCCCCAGTCCGACGACCGGTCACACATCCGGTCAATGCTTTCATCAGCGAAAGCTGGGTGAAAGCTTCCCCGATTAGGATCGCCCCCACTGCCGGCAAAAGACCGGTCGGCCAATGCCAGTGTTTTATCGCTCGCACAGCCCATTTAACAACAACAATGGTGATTCTGATGTCCTCTGCTACCCGCCGCTTCGCTGCAACTCCGCCCGTACGCCTCGTGCTTCCCGTTCTGCGCTGACCCCAACCGGTTCGCCATTCCCTAGCCGCGCTACGCCTGGAGTATTCCTATGCTGACTTTCCTTGGCTTTGCCATGGTCATCACGTTCATGTTCCTGATCATGACCAAGCGCCTGTCTGCGCTGATCGCCCTGATCATCATTCCTATCGTCTTCGCCCTGTTCGGTGGTTTTGCGCCGAAAATAGGCCCGATGATGCTCGAAGGCATTACCAAGCTTGCGCCGACCGGCGTGATGCTGATGTTCGCCATCCTCTACTTTGCCCTGATGATCGACTCCGGCCTGTTCGACCCGGCCGTGCGCAAGATCCTCAAGATGGTCAAGGGCGACCCGCTGAAAGTGTCGGTCGGCACCGCTGTGCTGGCCCTGGTCGTCTCCCTCGACGGTGACGGCGCCACCACCTACATGATCTGCGTGGCAGCCATGCTGCCGCTGTACCAGCGTATCGGCATGAGCCCACGCATCATGGCCGGCCTGATCATCCTCGCCGGCGGCGTGATGAATATGACGCCCTGGGGCGGCCCGACTGCCCGCGCGGCGAGTGCGCTGCACGTGGACCCGTCCGACATTTTCGTACCGATGATTCCGGCGATGGCGTTCGGCGTGGTGGCAATCCTGGCGATTGCCTACTTCTACGGCAAACGCGAGCGAGCGCGACTGGGTGAACTGCATCTGGTGGGCGATGAAATCGACCACAGTGAAATCAGCGTGTCGCAATTCCCGGACGCCCGCCGTCCAAAGCTGATCTGGTTCAACGGCGCCCTGACCTTCGCCCTGATGTGCACCCTGATCGCCGGCCTGTTGCCGCTGCCGGTGCTGTTCATGGTGGCGTTCAGTATCGCGATGATCGTCAACTACCCTTGCCTGCAACAGCAGAAGGATCGCGTCGCCGCTCACGCCGGTAGCGTGCTGGCGGTGGTCGGTTTGATCTTCGCGGCGGGCATCTTCACCGGCATTCTGTCCGGCACCGGCATGGTCGATGCTATGTCCAAGAGCTTGCTGGCGGTNATTCCTGATTTCCTCGGCCCGTACTTGGCCGTCATCACCGCGCTGGTGAGCATGCCGTTCACGTTCTTCATGTCGAACGACGCATTTTATTACGGCGTGTTACCAGTACTTGCCGAAGCAGCCAGTCATTACGGTATAACCGCGGTTGAAATGGCACGTGCCTCGATCGTCGGTCAGCCCGTCCACTTGTTGAGCCCGCTGGTACCATCGACCTACTTGTTGGTGGCCCTGGCCGGTATTGATTTTGGTGATCACCAGCGCTTTACCCTGAAATGGGCAGTGCTGGTGTGCATGTGCATACTGGTAGCCGCATTGCTGATGGGGATTTTTCCGCTGTTCAGCACTCTATAAGCCCAAGACTCACCACAAAGGGTCCAGGCTTCGCTGTTTGAAGCCCGGGCCTTTTGTGGTTTAACACTCGCTCAAAGGAATACACATGGAATGGCTGACCAACCCTGAAATCTGGGTTGCCTTCTTTACCCTGACCGCCCTCGAAATCGTCCTGGGCATCGATAACATCATCATGATTTCGATCCTGGTCAGCCGCATGCCCAAGCACATGCAGGCGCGCACTCGGATCTTCGGCCTGGCCCTGGCCATGGTGACGCGAATCCTGTTGCTGCTGTCGATTACGTGGGTCATGCAATTGACCGCCGACCTGTTCGTGGTCTTCGGCCAAGGCATTTCCGGTCGCGACCTGATTCTGTTCTTCGGTGGCCTGTTCCTGCTGTGGAAAAGCTCCCANGAGATGTANCACGCACTGGAAGGTGAAGACGAAACCCACGATGAGCCCGGCGGCNNNGGTGGCAAGTTCATCTACACCATCATCCAGATCGCGATCATCGACATCGTGTTCTCCCTGGACTCGGTCATCACGGCGGTGGGCATGGTTTCCCATGTACCCGTCATGGTCGCCGCGATCATCGTCGCCGTACTGGTGATGATGCTGGCTGCCGGCACCATCAGCGAATTCATCGACAAGCACCCGTCGCTGAAAATGCTCGCGCTGTCGTTCCTGCTGATCGTCGGTACAGTGCTGATTGCTGAATCCTTCGACGTTCACGTGCCAAAAGGCTACGTCTACTTCGCCATGGCGTTCTCGCTGGCGGTGGAAGCGATCAACATCAAGATGCGCACCTCGATCGCGAAGAAGAAGAAACAACAGGACCCGGTGAAACTGCGCAAGGACATTCCGGGTCAATAAGCCCGAGCCAGACAAAAAGGGGCTTTTATAAGCCCCTTTTTANTGTGGGAGCGGGCTTGCTCGCGAAGGCGGTGGGTCAGTCANCNTNNNTGTTGNCTGATACACCGCTTTCGCGAGCAAGCCCGCTCCCACATTTTTTTGCNCTGTGATTAGCCTGGCGGATCGAGGTTATCCAGCACTCGATTGCGCATTCTTCACGAAGGCGTGTTCAAAAGTTGACGCACCGAGCTCAGGTGGTTAGCGTCCCCCGCTCGCTTCAAACGACAATGACAAGGAATGCATATGTCTGGAAAACCGGCTGCACGCCTCACGGACCCGACCACCTGTCCCCTTCCCGGCCACGGCACCAACCCGATTGCCAGCGGGTCTCCCGATGTGTTCTTCAACGGCCTTGCGGCCGCTCGGGTCAGCGACAAATGCACCTGCGGCCAGGTCCTGAACGGCGGATTTTCTTCAACCGTGTTCATCAACGGCCTGAACGCCATGACGCTCGATAGCACCACCAGCCATGGCGGTGTGGTAATTGGCGGCTCCGGCAACGTCATCATCGGCAGGTCTCATACCCCCACGCCATTCATTCCGCCCATGCCGATCATTGGTCAGCCCTTGGTCGAGTTCAAAGCCGTCAGCGCCGGCAATGGCGAACCGATTGCCCAACAGGACTACGAAATTGAAACCGCCGAAGGCCGCATCGTCAAAGGCCAGACCAACGCTGAGGGCATGACCCAAAGCGTCGCTACCCTGCAGCCTGACCTCGCCGTAGTCCGCTGGACTGTCTGACGCCTCAAGGAAGAATGAAATGACCGGACAATGCATGGCCCCAGACGACCTGGACATGAAGAAACTCTGGGACAGCACCTGCGAACTCCCCGTTTGCAAGCGCGAAACCACCTCGGGCGGCCCAAACCCGAAAACCCGCGTCGAAGTGCCATTGCTGACCTGTAACTGCCTGTGGCGCAGATTTCAGAAAGAAGCCGAAGAATGGGTGGCTCCGGGCGGTGTGTTGATTGCCGACCCGCAAGCCCGTAACCGCAAGATCAACGCGGCCTATGCACAATTGTGGCTGGCGGATAACCGGTTTCAATGGGCGGGGTTGGCGGCGTTTGCTTCGAAGCAGGTGGGGTGTGGGTTGATCCATGCCACCACGCTAGACCAGAGAATCGAAGCGGAAAAAAAAGCATACCGGGCGTTAAAAGACAGCCAGTCTAAGGATTTGTACGAACGCGTAGTGGTCAACAAATTGCGTTCGGATCCTGAGCTTTGGAACCAGTGGGATCAGGCCAAGCAGCAGAACCCGGTCCCTTGACGATATTACCTTCGGCGACAACTCCCGCTCCGCTGTTCAGCAGCAGTTGGACTACGTGTATGAAATGCTGGCCCTCGGTAATACCTCGCTGTTTCTGGATGTTTATCCGTTGCATCGATTTTTTATGATGCGTGGTTTCAAGGAAATGCAAAGTTGTCTTCCTCAACGCAACAAACTCAAGAACGAAGTTCTCTGGCCTATCGCCGACAAAGTGGAATTCGGTGTACTGCGCTCAGAAATAAGCGACACATTTAGAGCCATTGATGAAGGAAATATTGCTAAAAGTGTCGAATTCATGGCTCGTCACGAACAGCTGAACATTCTGCAGCCCGCGATGTACGACAACACACAATTTGCCCTCCTGATGCGTGGTACTCATGCCGGTGATGTCGTGTCTGTGGTCACGGGATTGCTGTCTGGAGCTGCAGAGGAAATACAGTTGACCTTGGCAAGCCAATGCAAAGCACCAGACGGTCGAAAAGTGGCCTTTGGTAGCAATCCATTGGCTAATTTGGCGGATAAAGATCAACGCATGGAGTTTGTGCTACGAGCGGCAACCCAATTCAATGCGCTGCTGAAGGATCCTGCCTCAGGAGCGAAGATCAAGCAATCCATAACAGAGATCTCGCAAGGCGGGGGAATTCGATGATGCGGTTCTTAAATAGAGTTGTGCTGATAAGTCTCAGTGCAATTTTTGTTCATATGCCTAACCTCTTTTCACTTCCCGATTGAAAGGTTGACCCTTCATATCGGTAAGCCGTACGTAGAACTCGTTAAAGACTCCACATTCCCAGTTAAACGAAACACGGCCGTTTATCCAAGTGAACCACCTCATCCGAGTTCAACTTGGATCAGCAATCCAGTTGTAGTCCAATTTGATGATCCTGAACATGGCTTTACACTGCCCACTACCAAGTTTGGTGCAATTGGATTTGATGAAGGAAAAGTCTCAACCATGACGACTTCTCCGATGCTTGAAACGGTGCCGTTCGACCAATTGATTGTGGTACTCGATCAGTTACAGAACCAACTCAAAAATGCTGGTTGGGTACTGTGGAATGCCGAAAGAAATCCTTGGGTTGAAACCGCTACCGAGGATGATAAAAGAACGCTTCAGGCTGAACTGTTTGACCACGTGGTGGTGGCCGTGCTGTTGATACCCCACAAATACAGTCTTGCGCTCAACGTCAAATGCTACGCACGCTGTGACGAGCGCAACCCGAAAACGGCGAAGTATTTGATTGATGTCAGTGTCGGTTCGGATTACTACAGCGAATGAAAAGTAGCGCCAGAAGGCAGCGTCGGTGTTTGCAAAGAGCCGCATTTTTTACGCTGTTCATGTGTCTCACTTCTTTTCACCACCCAGTTGATTTTTTGAACATTCATATCGGGAAGTCATACAGAGAAGTCGCACAAGACTCGACATTCCCTGTTTATGGCAATACGNAGGGTTAGGCGACGATTTCTTTAGCGATTGAACTACCAATGATCTTAGGACTGCTGCGCAGGCCAGCGGGAGCAAGCTCCCTCGCCACAGGGGTTGTGTTCGCGCACCTTTTCAACTGTCTGGCCGAAACCTTCGGGTCCCTTCTTCATTTCTGCATGAACCTGTTTTCATGACAGTTTTGTTTCAATCACTTCTTTAGCTATGCGATGCTGGCGCCCAGACCGTTAGCCAACTACAGCTTAAGTACAGAACGTAGAACGTCGCGCGGCACCGTCAACTTGTCCCTTTGGGACGCTACCACCACAGGGGGCCCTTATGCTCACCCTGCTCAATTTGTTATCTGCCGTGGCCTTGTTGATCTGGGGCACGCACATCGTCCGNACCGGCATCTTGCGGGTCTACGGTTCCAACTTGCGCCAAGTCATCGGGCAGAACATGTCCAAGCGCTGGCTGGCGTTTGTCGCCGGTATTCTGGTGACGGCCATGGTGCAGAGCAGCAACGCCACGGCAATGCTGGTGACCTCGTTTGTCGGNCAGGGCCTGATGGCGCTGACGCCCGCCCTGGCGACCATGCTCGGGGCAGACGTTGGTACGGCGCTGATGGCGCGGGTGCTGACGTTCGACTTGTCGTGGCTGTCGCCGCTGCTGATCTTTCTGGGGGTGATTTTCTTCCTGTCGCGCAAACAGACGCGAGCAGGCCAGATGGGACGGGTCGGGATCGGCCTGGGCCTGATCATTCTCGCCCTGCAACTGATCGTCGAAGCTGCCGGGCCGATTACCCATGCCCAAGGCGTCAAAGTCATCTTTGCCTCGCTGACTGGCGACATCTTGCTGGACGCCTTGGTCGGCGCGTTGTTCGCAATGATTTCCTACTCCAGCCTGGCCGCCGTATTGCTCACGGCAACGTTAGCCGGCGCCGGTGTGATCGGCCTGCACGTGGCCATCGGCCTGGTGATCGGCGCCAACATCGGCAGTGGCGTGCTGGCCTTCCTCAGCACCAGCATGCAGAACGCCGCAGGTCGCCAGGTTGCCTTGGGCAGCCTGCTGTACAAACTGATCGGCCTGCTGCTGATCATTCCGGTGCTGGACCCGTTGGTGCACTGGATCGACAGCCTCGACTTCAGCCCTCAGGAAATGGTCATCGGCTTTCACCTGCTCTACAACACCGCGCGCTGCCTGATCCTGCTGCCCAGCGTCGGCCCGATGGCCAGGCTTTGCGCGTGGCTGCTGCCGGAGCGGCCAGAGCTCAACGGCATGGCAAAACCCCGACACCTCGACCCGACCGCGCTGGTCACACCCAGCCTGGCGCTGGCCAACGCCGCGCGAGAAACCCTGCGCATGGGCGATCTGATCGACAACATGCTCGAAGCAATGCTCGACGTGCTGCGCGGCAAACAATCCGCCATCACCCAGGAAATGCGCAAACTCACNGATGATGTCGAGGCACTCTACAGCGCGATCAAGCTCTACCTCGCGCAAATGCCCCGCGAAGACCTCAGTGAACAAGACAGCCGTCGTTGGGCGGAAATCATCGAACTGGCGATTAACCTCAAGCTGGCCAGCGATTTGATCGAACGCATGCTGCGCAAGGTGCAGCAGCAGAAAACCTCGCAGCGTCGCCAGTTTTCTGAAGTGGGCCTGGAAGAGCTGGCCGGGTTGCACAGCCAATTGATCTCCAACCTGCGTCTGGGCTTGTCGGTATTCCTCAGTGCCGACAAGGAAAGTGCCCGCCAGCTGCTGCGTGAGAAACGTCGCTTTCGCGCGCAGGAACGCCGCCTGGCCCATGCTCATGTCAGCCGCTTGCAACGTAAGATTGTGCAGAGTATCGAAACCAGTTCACTGCACCTGGAGCTGATCGCCGACATGAAGCGCTTGAATTCGCTGTTCTGCAGCAGCGCTTATGTGGTGCTGGAAACGTCGGACACCGGTGCACTGGCGGTCGACGATATGGCTGACATCACGCATTCGCCTTGAACGTCTGGCGGTAGGGTCAGTCAGTTACATTGGTTCAGCCTCAAGACCGCCATCGCGGGCAAGCCCGCTCCCACAGGTGNTCCGAGTACACCAAAGATCCACTGTGGGAGCGGGCTTGCCCGCGATAGCGGCCAGAAGGACGGCATGGATCTCCGATTGGTTGCCTGGAAGCTTGCTATGCGTTGTCTGTTGTTCGCTTGTCTGTTGCTCGGCTCATTCCCTTCGTTTGCCCTGGATCGTTTCCAGGTCGAGGGCTATACCCTGCCCAACGGCCTGCAATTGCTGCTCAAACCGGGCACCGAGCGCGGGCATGTGGCCATCCGCCTGGTCGTAGGCGTGGGCCTGGATGATTTCCGTTGTGATGAAAAGGAGCTGCCGCACCTGCTCGAACACTTGTTGTTCAGCGGCATCGATGCCACGGGCGAAGGCGGCCTGGAAGAGCGCATGCAGGCGCTCGGCGGCGAGTGGAACGCCTACACCAGCAACGCCGACACCACNTTTGTCATCGAAGCCCCGGCGAAAAACCAGCGCAAGGTGCTCGACCTGCTGTTGGCGCTGCTGACGCAGACCCGAATCGACGACAACGCCATCAACGCCGCCAAACAAGTGGTCGAGCGTGAGGACGGTGGCCATTACTCACACTTGCAGCGTTGGCTGGATCGTCAGGACCTGGGTCACACCGCGAGCAATCAGCTGGCGATAGAGCTGGGCCTTAGATGCCCCGAGCGGGCCGAGGTCGATCACCTGACCCGCGAGCAACTGGAGACGGTGCGCAAGGCTTGGTATGCGCCCAACAACATGACGCTGATCGTGGTCGGCGAGCTCGACAAGTTGTTGCCGGCGTATCTGGAACGCTCGTATGGCGCACTTGAAGCGGTCGACCCTACCGATCACCTGCCCTTGCCGGAAATCCAGGCCAGTGCTGCTCACGAGCGAACGCTGGGCGACGGCTTTGTCGGCGGTGGTGCCAAGCTGCACTGGTTGGTGCCGGAACCGGTGCTGCAGGATCAGCACGACGAAACCTTCGACTTGCTCAAGGACTACCTGGACTGGGCGCTCTACCGTCAACTGCGCCTCAAGCACGGTTTGTCCTACGGCCCCTCGGCCGAGCGCGAGGTGTTTGGCGGGGTGGGCTTCATGAGCCTGAACGCCGACCTTGATCGCGATGACGTGCCTAAGGCCCAGCAGGTGCTGGAGGATTTGAAGGCCGATTTGCTCAAGGACGGTCTCGACGCAGACACCTTCAATCGCCTCAAAAAGGCCGCCATCGCCCGCCAGGCTTGGGCCGTGCAAGGCAACAGCGCGCTGGCCGATTACTACTGGAGCGCGCTGGGCGACTACCAGGACGGGCGTTTCGCCGACCCGGCCAGGGAGCTGCAAGGCGTGACGCTGGAAGAAGCGAACAAGGCCATGCGCGAGTTGCTCATGCAACCGGGGTATGTGCGGATCGAGAAGCCGTTGATGAGTTATGACCAGTTGATGTGGGCGATGGCCGGGCTGTTTGGCCTGATTGTCTTCGCAGTTTTAGCTTGGCGAGTCCATCGCAAAAAATAACTTTTACGACTGCTGCGCAGCCGAACGGGGGCAAGCCCCCTCGCCACAAGGACATCATCACCCCCAGGTTTTGTGTTCGANNAATAACTTTTACGACTGCTGCGCAGCCGAACGGGGGCAAGCCCCCTCGCCACAAGGACATCATCACCCCCAGGTTTTGTGTTCGATCAAAATGATCGGCACCCTCGCCACGCCTGCGCCCGGGCGGTACTCTGTCGAGGATTTTCCCCACGACTATTGCGAACCGCCGAATGCCTAATCTGACCCTGTACGTCCAGCGCATCCTGGAATTGATGAAGCGCTATCCAGGGGTCATTGCGCTCGGAGGTTTTATCTCCGGGGTCGGCAGCTTCATCCTGGTGGATCGGCAACAGGGTCTGGCGACCTGGATCACCATCATCATGGTGCTCAGCTGGATCTGGCTGATGCTGGAAAACAGCCTGACCAAGTTGTTCACCAAACTCTTCAAACGCGAAATCCCCGAACCGCTGCTGCGCTATGCCACCCAGATGATCCACCAGGAAAGTCTGTTTTTCGTCCTGCCGTTCTTTTTCATCACCACGACCTGGAACAGCGGCCAGTTGTTCTTCACCGGGTTGCTGAGCATGGCGGCGCTGATTTCCATCATCGACCCGCTCTACTACAAATGGCTGGCGCCCCGGCGCTGGGCGTTCCTGGCGTTGCACACGCTGACGCTGTTCGCCGCGCTGTTGACCGCCCTGCCCGTCATCCTGCACCTGACCACTTCACAGAGTTTCAAACTGGCGCTGGGTACTGCTGTGGTGTTGTCGTTCCCGAGCTTGGCGTCGATCTTCCCGATCCGCACGGTGCGCAACGCGTTGGCGATCCTGAGTATCACGCTGGGCATCGGCGCCCTCGGCTGGGTGCTGCGTTCGTGGGTGCCGCCGGCCACTTTGTGGATGACCGACGTGGCGATCAGTACGCAAATGCAGGACCGCACGCCTGGCAAGAGTCTGGACGAAGTCAGCGCCGAGCAGATCCGGGGTGACGGGCTGTATGCCTACACCGCGATCAATGCCCCGCGCGGCCTCGATGAGCGGATCTATCACGTCTGGCAGTTCAACGGCAAAGAGGTCGACCGCATCCCGCTGGACATCCACGGTGGCCGCAAGGAAGGCTACCGCGCCTGGACCCACAAGCAGAACTTCCCGGCCGATTCGGCCGGCAAATGGCAGGTCCGGGTGCTGACCGAAGACGGCCAAGTCATCGGCGTGCTGCGCTTCAAAGTCACGGACAGCACACCGATCAAAGAAAAGTAATCCGGTTCGTGCTATTACGTAGATCTGCGCAAATAGCCGAACAAGCACGGAGCTTATGACCAGCAGCACAATGGCCGGCAATGCCCAGCTAGACGCCTCTCACTCCCCTGCTCAATTGCGGGTCACGGGTGACTGGACGCTCGCCCACTACGCCGATCTCAAGCACCTGAGCGAAAAGCTCCGCGGCCAATACGACGACAGCACGCACATCGACCTCAATGGCCTCGGTGCGCTCGATACCGCCGGGGCGTCGCTGTTGGTGGAACTGCTCGGGTCGGAGCGTCTGGGCCGATCCGCGGAGCATCCCGATTGCACGTTGTCCCCGGCCGACCGCGCCTTGTTGCAGACGGTTTATTGCTCGCTCAGCGACTTCTGCGTGCCGATCAAGGAACCGGAGATCAGCGTCGGCATTCAGCTGCTGACCCGCATCGGTCGTGCAGTCGACGCCGTCTGGCAGGACACCCTGCAACTGCTGGGCTTCGTCGGCTTGATCCTCGAAACCATCGCGCGCGGNATCTTCCGCCCCAAGCGCTGGCGCATCACGCCGATGGTCGCGCATATCGAACAAACCGGCCTCGACGCCGCGCCCATCGTGGCGCTACTGACGTTTCTGGTCGGTGCCGTGGTGGCGTTTCTCGGGGCGACGGTGCTGGCGAGTTTCGGCGCGAGTATTTTCACCGTGGACCTGGTGGCGTTCTCCTTCCTGCGTGAATTTGGCGTGTTGCTGACCGCGATCCTGATGGCCGGTCGTACCGCCAGTGCGTTCACCGCGCAGATCGGCTCGATGAAGGCCAACGAAGAAATCGACGCCATCCATACCCTGGGCCTGGACCCGATGGAGTTGCTGGTTCTGCCACGCGTGATGGCGCTGCTGGTGTCGCTGCCGATGCTGACCTTCCTGGCGATGATCTCGGGAATCATCGGCGGTGGCGTGGTCTGCGCCGTGTCGCTGGGGATCTCGCCGGCGATGTTCCTGTCGCTGCTGCAAACCGATATCGGCGTTCAGCACTTTCTGGTGGGGATCGTCAAAGCGCCGATCTTCGCGTTCCTGATCGCCGCGATCGGTTGCCTCGAAGGCTTCAAGGTCAGCGGCAGCGCCGAGTCCGTGGGCGCTCACACCACGTCGAGCGTGGTGCAGTCGATTTTCGTGGTGATTGTGCTCGACGCCGTGGCCGCGCTGTTCTTCATGGAGATGGGCTGGTGAGTCGTCTACACCGTGCGCCCTGCGAGGCGGTGATCGAAGTGCGCGGCCTGTGCAACCGCTTTGGCAGCCAGAGCGTGCACGAGAACCTCGACCTGGATTTGTATAAGGGCGAAATCCTTGCCGTGGTCGGCGGTTCCGGCAGCGGGAAATCGGTGCTGCTGCGCAGCATCGTCGGCTTGCGCCAGCCCAGCGAGGGGGTGGTGAAGGTCTTTGGCAAGAACCTGCCGACCCTGTCCGAACACGAGCGTTCGATGGTCGAACGGCGTTTCGGCGTGCTGTTCCAGAAAGGCGCCCTGTTCTCTTCGCTGACCGTGACCGAGAACGTGGCCTTGCCCCTGATCGAACACGCCGGCCTGAGCCGTGAAGACGCCGAGCATCTGGCAGCGGTGAAACTGGCGTTGGCCGGGTTGCCGCTGTCGGCGGCGGACAAATACCCGGCCTCACTCTCCGGCGGCATGATCAAGCGCGCGGCCTTGGCACGAGCCTTGGCGTTGGACCCGGACATCCTGTTCCTCGACGAACCCACCGCCGGCCTCGACCCGATTGGCGCCGCCGCCTTTGATCAATTGATCCTGACCCTGCGCGATGCCTTGGGCCTGAGTGTGTTTCTGGTCACCCATGACCTCGACACGCTCTACACCATCACCGACCGGGTGGCGGTGTTGGCGCAGAAAAAGGTGCTGGTGGCGGACGCCATCGACAAGGTCTCGGAAACCGACGACCCGTGGATTCACGAATACTTCCATGGCCCTCGCGGCCGCGCGGCGCTGACCGCCGCTCAACAGTTGAATGAGGTNTGACATGGAAACCCGAGCCCATCATGTGATGATCGGTCTGTTTAGCGTGATCGTGGTGGTCGGCGCAATGCTGTTCGGCCTGTGGCTGGCCAAGTCCAGCGTCGACACCGNGTTCAAGGATTACGAAGTCGTCTTCAACGAGGCGGTCAGTGGCTTGTCCAAGGGCAGCGCCGTGCAGTACAGCGGGATCAAGGTCGGCGACGTGGNCAGCCTGCGTCTGGACCCGAAAGACCCGCGCCGTGTTCTCGCACGCATTCGCCTGGCCGGGCAAACGCCGATCAAGGAAGACACCCAGGCCAAACTGGCACTGACCGGTATCACCGGCACCTCGATTATCCAGCTCAGCGGCGGTACCCCGCAAAGCCCGAAACTCAAGGGCAAGGACGGCAACCTGCCGGTGATTGTCGCGTCGCCCTCGCCTATCGCTCGCTTGCTCAATGACAGCGGCGACCTGATGGCCGGTGTGAACACACTGATGCATAACGCCAACCAGATGTTTTCCACGGAGAACGTCGAGCGCATCAGCAAGACGCTGGAACATCTGGAACAAACCACCGGCACCATCGCCGACCAGCGCGGTGATATTCGTCAGGCGATGCAACAACTGGCGTCGGTCGGCAAGCAGGCTGGCGCCATGCTGGAACAGACGTCGGCGCTGATGCGTAATGCCAACGGCCTGCTCAACGAGCAAGGCAAGCAGGCCTTCGGCAGCGCCGAGCAGGCAATGAAGTCCCTGGAGCAAAGCACCGCGACCATCAATAAATTGCTCACGACCAATCAGAACTCTCTGAACAGCGGCATGCAAGGCCTCAACGGCCTGGCGCCTGCGGTGCGTGAATTACGCGACACCCTGACGTCGTTGCGCGCCATCTCCCGCCGCCTCGAAGCCAACCCCAGCGGTTATTTGCTCGGCAATGACAAGAACAAGGAGTTCACGCCATGAAGCTTGCGACCTTCGCCCTCCTCGCCAGCTTCACGTTGGTCAGCTCCTGCTCGATCCTGCCCAAGTCCGAGCCGTCCGATGTCTATCGCTTGCCGTCGGCCCAGAGCAGCGTTTCGGCCAGCCACGGCACGCCGCAACGCTGGTCGCTGCGCCTGACCAAGCCGCAGGCCAGCGAAGCGTTGAACAGCCCGAAAATCGCCGTGATCCCGCAAGGTGATCTGATCAGCAGCTACACCGCCTCGCGCTGGAGCGATCCGGCGCCGGTGTTGCTGCGTAATCGGTTGCTGGATGGTTTCCAGCGGGACGGCCGGGTGCCGTTGCTGAGCACGGATGACAGCAACTTCCAGGCAGATCTGGAGTTGGGCGGGAGTCTGCAAGCATTTCAGACTGAGTACCAAGGCACCGCTGCCAGCGTAGTCGTGCGGCTGGATGCCTTGCTGGTGCGCGGGTATGACCAGCGCATCCTCGCCAGTCGCCGCTTTGAAGTGCGTCAGCCATTGAGCGATGTGAAAGTGCCGGCGGTGGTGGCCGGGTTTGGCCAGGCGAGCGATCAGTTGACGGCGCAGGTGGTGGCTTGGGCGGTGGAGCAAGGGCAGAAAGTGGCCCCGCCACCCCGCCCCTAAAGCCAACACAAATCCCCTTGTGGGAGCGGGCTTGCTCGCGAAAGCGGTACATCAGTCGACATCAATGTTGAATGTCAGACCGCTTTCGCGAGCAAGCCCGCTCCCACAGGGTTTTGTGGTTAACCGAAGAACCAGTAGCAAACGCCAATCGCGCCGAGAACACCGGCCAGTTCAGCCAGCAACGCACACCCTACCGCATGCCGCGCCCGCTGTATCCCCACCGAACCGAAGTACACTGCCAACACATAAAAGGTGGTTTCCGTACTGCCTTGAATCGTCGCCGCCACCAGTGCCGGGAAGCTGTCCACGCCCTTGGTTTGCATGGTCTCGATCAACAGCGCCCGTGCGGCACTGCCGGAGAATGGTTTGACCATTGCCGTCGGCAGTGCGTCGACGAAGCGCGTGTCCCAACCGGCCCACTCCACCAGGTGCCGAATCCCGTCCAGACCAAAATCCAGTGCCCCGGACGCCCGCAGTACGCCGACGGCGCAAAGCATCGCCACCAGGTACGGCAGCAGGTTCTTGGCCACGTCGAAGCCTTCTTTGGCGCCTTCGACGAACGCTTCGTAGACCTTCACTTTGCGTAATGCGCCGATCACCAGAAACAGCATGATCAGCCCGAACAGCGTCAGGTTGCCGAGGATCGAGGACAGGCCGGCCAGGGCGGTCGCCGAGAGCGTCGCCAGCAGTGCCATGAAGCCACCGAGGGCCAAGGCACCGGGAATCAGATACGCGAGCACCACAGGGTCCCACAGCCGCAGACGTTGCATGAACGCCACCGACAGCAGGCCGACCAGTGTCGAGCANCTGGTCGCCAACAGGATCGGCAGGAACACTAACGTCGGGTCCGCAGCACCTTGCTGGGCGCGGTACATGAAGATCGTCACCGGCAACAGCGTCAGCGAGGAGGCGTTAAGCACCAGGAACAGAATCTGCGCGTTGCTCGCAACGTTCGGGATCGGGTTGAGTTCCTGCAACGCCTTCATGGCTTTCAGGCCGATAGGCGTAGCGGCGTTGTCCAGGCCCAGACCGTTGGCGGCGAAGTTGAGGGTGATCAAGCCGATGGCCGGGTGACCGGCTGGCACTTCCGGCATCAGGCGCAAGAACAAGGGGCCCAGCGCCTTGGCCAGCCATTCGACGATCCCGGCCTTCTCGGCGATNCGCAAAAAGCCCAGCCATAAGGTCAGGGTGCCGAACAGCAGCACCATCACTTCCACCGACAATTTGGCCATGGCGAAAATGCTTTCGACCATCGCCGCAAAAATCCCGGCATTACCGCCAACCAGCCACTGCACCAGTGCTGACACCATTGCCACGACAAAGAAGCCAAGCCACAGGCCATTGAGCATCAGTTGAATCCCCCGAAGAATGAGCGAATGATAACGGGGTGTGCAGAAACGACAAACCCCGGATTTCTCCGGGGTTTGTTTGTATGACGTACAGCTTGTTGGACCTGGATCGATGGTGACCCGAATCCACTGTGGGAGCGATGGTGACCCGAATCCACTGTGGGAGCGGGCAAGCCCGCTCCCACAGGTTTTTGTATTAGTTGCTGGAGATCTCGCCCGCCGGCAGCTTTTCCTTGCTGCGCCAGTGCGGCAGCGAGTTCCAGTAGCGTTGGCCCTTGGCGTCATCGTACATGCCTTCCCAACGGGAGATGACCAGTACGGCCAAGGCATTACCGATCACGTTCAGTGCGGTACGCGCCATGTCCATGATGCGGTCGACACCGGCGATAAACGCCAGGCCTTCGAGCGGAATACCGACGCTGCCCAGTGTGGCCAACAACACCACGAAGGACACGCCCGGCACGCCGGCGATACCTTTGGAGGTGACCATCAGGGTCAGCACCAGCATCAGCTGCTGGCCGATCGACAGGTCGATGCCATACAGCTGGGCGATAAAGATGGCGGCGATGCTCTGGTACAGGGTCGAACCGTCGAGGTTAAACGAGTAGCCGGTCGGCACCACGAAGCTGCAGATGGCCTTTGGCGCACCGTACGCCTCCATCTTCTCGATCACGCGAGGCAACACGGTTTCGGAGCTGGCAGTGGAGTAGGCCAGNACCAGCTCATCCTTGAAGATGCGCATCAGCTTGATCACCGAGAAGCCGAACAGGCGAGCGATCAGGCCCAGCACCACAAAGGCGAAGAAGGCGATGGCGACATAAACCAGGATCACCAGTTTGGCCAGCGGCAGCAAGGAAGCGAAGCCGAAATTGGCAACGGTCACCGCGATCAGGGCAAATACACCGATCGGGGCGTACTTCATGATCATGTGGGTGACTTTGAACATGCTCTCCGACACGCCTTGGAACATGGTCACCAGCGGCTCGCGCAGCTCAGGTTGNAGGCTCGACAACCCCAGGCCGAACAGCACCGAGAAGAAGATGATCGGCAACATGTCGCCGCGGGCGACCGCCGCAAAAATGTTCGACGGGATCAGGTTGAGGATCGTCTCGATGAACGCATGCTCATGCTGTACCTCAGCCGCCGTCGCCTGGTACTTGGAAATATCCACCGTACCCAGGGTGCTCATGTCGATGCCGGTGCCCGGATGGAACACGTTGGCCAGCACCAGACCGACCACGATGGCGATGGTGGTGACGATCTCGAAGTAAATGATGGTCTTGAGGCCGATACGCCCGAGTTTCTTCGCGTCGCCNACACCGGCGATGCCCACGATCAGCGAGGAAATCACAATCGGGATCACGATCATCTTGATCAGACGAATAAAGATATCGCCCGCTGGCTGCAACACATTGCTGATCCACCAGGCTTTTTCAGCACTGAAATGGTTGAGCACTGCACCGATTGCGATCCCCAACACCAAACCGATGAGGATCTGCCAGGCGAGGCTTAGCTTTGCCTTCTTCATGTCATTACCCTTACTTGCGTTTGACTCAGGCGAATGCAAGAACTGGAACGCTCGTGGCGAAAAAGTCTGTGCATCTGCCCCCGTATAAGGTGCCCCGGAGCGCTTTGTTTCGGCTCTCTGGCAGGCGAAAAAAGGCGCAACTATTCCCATGCAAGGGAGCGACGTCTAATGCCGTAAACGCCTACCCTATGCCGAATCGGCATG
>NZ_NMOJ01000123.1 GCF_002251635.1 Pseudomonas mandelii | reverse complement strand
GCTTTTTTAATTGAAACTCGCGTCCCAACCGGTTCGAATACGCCATTTCGGCAGGCAAAAGTGCCGTGAACCGGCCATTCCAGAGGAGGTTGGTTGTTTTTTAAACAGTTGAATTCATGACGAAATTTCGGAAAAAGCCTACGTTTGGCAGCGAAAACTCTTCTGCCTAAAGTCGAAGGTTTCTCGATATACGGTCGTGAAGAAACACCGCGAAATGGTTTTGCGGGGAATATGCAGCAGAGGGGAATGAGCGAAGTGCTCTAGATCAACGTTTTGCACGTTGAAGCTCTTCGCAAGTCCGTCGAGCCACTCTGGGCTGGCGAACTTGCGTCGCAGCTTTATTACCTGACCCGGCCCTTGCGCAGACACTCCATGTGCCCGTAGGTCACTCCGACCCTGAAACAGTCAGAACGTCCCGACCCCTTGGTCATGCGCCTGCCTTCCTCGGGTAGCGCACTGGAAAGAAGCGATGCTGCTCCTTTCGTGTTTCAAACTCAGTACCAGTTCGGATCTTTCTTGAGCTGTTCCATCAACAGGTCCTGCATGCCTGGGTCCGGTTTCCCGAGGAAGCGGTAGTCGGCATGT
The DNA here is from genome assembly GCF_002251635.1 of Pseudomonas mandelii. Taxonomy (GTDB): domain Bacteria; phylum Pseudomonadota; class Gammaproteobacteria; order Pseudomonadales; family Pseudomonadaceae; genus Aquipseudomonas; species Aquipseudomonas mandelii_B. The sequence continues at coordinate 16,052 of NZ_NMOJ01000123.1, read as the reverse complement.
CGCGTTGGCGACTTGTCGGCCGGCAATCCTGCAGGCACTTCGACCAGCATGGCGTAGGCGTCCTTCTTGTCGAAGCTGAAAGCCACGATCAGGCGCTTGTTCAGGCACGTGTCTGCTGTCTCGCAGAGCGGCCCGACCAGGTACTTGTCGCCATCTTCCTCCACAGCATTCATTTGNTCGGCAGCGCCAGACAGGTTCATCACCCATTCCGGCAGTCGCTCTTCCTTTTTAACGACTTTAGTCCACGTTTCACGGTACTGCGGGTCCGAATTCAACAATTCGCTGGCCCGCGTCTGGCCATCATTGGCCGCCATCGCCATGGCACCACCGCCCAGAAGCAGGGCGGCTGCCAGTGTTTTTAACAAAACGCTCATATTCAGCCTCGACCACGACGGCCAAAGAAGAAGGAAGCAATGAACATCACCAGGAACACGACAAAGAGAATCTTGGCGATACCCGTGGCGGTGCCCGCGATACCACCGAAGCCCAGTACCGCAGCGATGATGGCAATGATCAAGAATGTGATTGCCCAGCTCAACATGGTGATTCTCCTTACGCTTCTATATTAGAGATGTCGCTTATGGTGCTTTTCCCGGCGCAACGAGCGCGCCAAGTTCGTTTGCTCAGAACACCCAACGTTCCTGACGAGGCATCTCATCCACAGGCTGAGCCTGGTCGACGTCCATCATTCGCATCGGGGCGAGGTCAGCCTGGCTGCTGCTGACGGCGCTGAAATGGGTCTGGGTTGCACGGTGAATCGACACGTGCGGCGCCTCTGGCTGCTGGCTCTGTTCCCAAAGCAGGAACTGCTGACCTGCGATCAGCGTGATCAGCAGCGCCAGCACGCCAAACAGGCCTTGTTGAAGATGCAAAGGCGAGATGCGCATTGGGGCGACACGTAGGCGATTCATCCTGAAACTCCTCCCACTCTGGTGGTGATCTTGTTAGTGGGCGTCGATACGAAATGGCCCTGATTACTCAGGCTATTGCAGCCTGCATGCCAGCTTTTTCATATAAAAAAATCGTTTTAAATCAATCAGTTAGCTTGGTCGTGAAAATCAGGGTGGACGCATCCTGCACGATGAGCCGCGCAGGGTCGTGCGTATTGCACGATCGATTCCCGGCAACTTTGATTATTTTTGAATTGAGAGGAGGGCGCGGATGTCAGAAAGGGACGTGGGTAATTGCCACATCGGCGGTTTTTTTGTAAAAAACCAGAGAAATCAGCCCATTAGCTAATGGATGAGTAGAGAGCTACCCTGCCATGGCTGGAATGGATCAGAATCAACCATGCAACTTGCCCGATTTTTCCGGGACTAACCAAGATCATTCATTAAAGGAGCGCAGGAACATGGAATCAGCCACTGAGCATCAAGGCCGCATTCTGCTGGTGGATGACGAATCCGCCATTCTGCGAACCTTCCGCTATTGCCTCGAAGATGAAGGCTATAGCGTCGCCACCGCGAACAGTGCGGCGCAAGCTGATGCGTTGCTGCAACGTCAGGTGTTCGACCTGTGCTTCCTCGATCTGCGCCTGGGTGAAGACAATGGCCTGGATGTGCTGGCCCAGATGCGTATTCAGGCACCCTGGATGCGGGTGGTGATTGTCACCGCGCATTCCGCCGTAGACACCGCAGTCGATGCGATCCAGGCCGGCGCCGCCGACTACTTGGTCAAACCGTGCAGCCCAGACCAATTACGGCTGGCCACCGCCAAGCAGTTGGAAGTGCGCCAACTGTCCGCACGCCTGGAAGCCCTTGAAGGCGAAGTGCGTAAACCCAAGGACGGTCTGGATTCCCATAGCCCGGCCATGAAAGTGGTGCTCGAAACCGCACGCCAGGTCGCCAGCACTGACGCCAACATCCTGATTCTCGGCGAATCCGGCACCGGTAAGGGTGAACTGTCCCAAGCCATTCACGGCTGGAGCAAACGCCAGAAGAAATCCTGCGTTACTATCAACTGCCCGTCATTGACGGCGGAATTGATGGAAAGCGAGTTGTTCGGCCACAGCCGCGGCGCGTTTACCGGTGCCAGCGAAAGTACCTTGGGGCGCGTCAATCAGGCGGACGGCGGCACCTTGTTTCTCGACGAGATCGGCGATTTTCCCCTGACGTTGCAACCCAAGTTGCTGCGTTTTATCCAGGATAAGGAATATGAGCGCGTAGGCGACCCGGTCACCCGGCGCGCTGATGTGCGCATCCTGGCGGCCACCAACCTGAACCTGGAAGACATGGTGCGCGACGGCCGCTTCCGGGAAGACCTGCTCTATCGCCTGAACGTCATCACGTTGCACTTGCCGCCACTGCGCGAGCGCCGGGAAGACATTCTGAACCTGGCCGACCGTTTCCTGGCTCGCTTCGTCAAGGAGTACGCGCGTCCGGCACGGGGCTTCAGCGACGAGGCTCGCGAAGCGTTGCTGGGTTACCGCTGGCCCGGCAACATCCGCGAACTGCGTAACGTGGTGGAGCGGGCGAGCATTATCTGCCCTCAGGAACGGGTCGAGATCAGCCACCTGGGAATGGCCGAGACCCCGACCAACAACGCGCCGCGTATTGGCGCTGCGTTGAGCCTGGATGAGTTGGAGAAAGCCCACATCGGTGCCGTCCTCGCCACCGCTGATACGCTGGATCAGGCGGCCAAGACACTCGGCATTGATGCCTCGACCCTGTACCGCAAACGCAAGCAGTACAACCTGTGAGCCTGCAATGAAACTGGCGATGAAGCTGCGTACTCGGCTGTTTCTGAGTATTTCTGCGCTGATCACCGTGGCGCTGCTCGGGCTGTTGCTCGGGCTGGTCAGCGTGATGCAGATGGCCGGCACCCAGGAGGTGCTGGTTCGAAACAACTTTGTCACGCTGGACCTGGGGTTGAAATTGCGTCAGACCCTGGGCGATCAGCTCATGATCATGATCGACGAAAAGCCCGATCCCACAGCGTTCGAGACCGCCAGGAAAAACTACCTCGAGTTGCTTGAAGAAGGCATCACCCTTCAGAAGTCCGGCAACGGCGGCTATGGTTTCAAACAGGCCAAGGCTGACTACCTCGACTTTCTTCAAGCCTACGATCAGACAAAAGTGCCGAAGCCTGTATTGGGCGGTAACGAGGCGTTGAAGGAAAAATTCAACACTCTTCGAAGCGGTCTGCTTACTGAACAAAAGCGCGCACTGGATAACATTAACAGTACCGAGCGCCAGGCCCGGGAACGCGCGTTGCTGATTGCCGGGCTGCTCGGGTTGGTGGGGCTGGCGGTACTGATCATCGGGTTCGTGACCGCCCATGGAATCGCCCGCCGGTTTGGCGCTCCGATCGAAGCGTTGGTCCAGGCTGCTGACAACATCGGCCAAGGTAATTTCGAAGTGACCCTGCCGGTTTCCTCCGCCGAGGAAATGAACCAGTTGACCAAGCGCTTCGGCATCATGGCAGAGGCGCTGCGCCAGCATCAGGCGACCAATGTCGACGAATTGCTGGCCGGCCAGCAGCGCCTGCAAGCGGTGCTCGACAGCATCGACGATGGCCTACTGATGATCGACCGCCAAGGCTNTCTGGAACACCTCAACCCCGTGGCCCAGCGTCAGTTGGGGTGGGACACCGATCGACTCGGTCAAGGGCTGGGCACTGCGCTCGATCGTCCCGAACTGGATGAGCAGCTACAACTGGTGTTGCGCGGCGGGACCCTGGAGCGAGCGCCGGAAGACCTGAGCGTTGAGGTCGACGGTGAGTCGAGGTTGCTGACCTACAGCCTGACCCCGGTCAGCCATACCCAAGGGCACATTCTTGGCGCGGTGATGGTGCTGCATGACGTCACTGAACAGCGCGCCTTCGAACGGGTGCGTAGCGAATTCGTGTTGCGCGCCTCCCACGAGTTGCGCACACCGGTGACCGGCATGCACATGGCCTTCGGGCTGTTCCGCGAACGGGCNAAATTTCCTGAGGACTCTCGCGAAGCCGACTTGCTGGACACCGTGAATGAAGAAATGCAGCGGTTGATGCAGCTGATAAACGACCTGCTGAATTTCTCGCGCTACCAAAACGGGTTGCAGAAACTCACGCTGGCGCCTTGTTCCATTGAAGAGATACTGGAACAGGCTCAGGCACGCTTTGCCGGGTCTGCGGCGCAGAAGGGCATTGAGTTGCTGGTGGAAGTTCAGGGGCCGTTACCCAGATTGCAGGCCGACCAGGCGCAATTGGACCGTGTGCTCGATAACCTGATCGATAACGCTTTGCGTCATACCCCTCGGGATGGACTGATACGTTTGCAGGCGCGGCGCCATGGTGAGCGAGTGATTATCAGCGTGGAAGACAACGGTGAGGGCATTGCCTACGGTCANCAAGGGCGGATCTTCGAGCCCTTCGTGCAGGTCGGCCGCAAGAAGGGCGGTGCCGGGCTTGGTTTGGCGTTGTGCAAGGAAATCGTGCAGTTGCATGGCGGGCGGATGGGCGTTTATTCGCGGCCGGGGCAGGGCACGCAGTTCTACATGGCACTGGCGGTGTAAACCGCTGCAGTTCAGGCTTCATCATCCAGGCGTCGATTGTTCCGCCGGCGACCACGGGTAATCAGTTCGATGAACTGCACGGCGCTCAGGGCATGGGCGAACAGCCAGCCCTGACCGTACTTCACCCCTTCACTGCTCAGAAAGGCTGCTTGCGCTTCATGTTCTATGCCCTCGGCAATCACCCTGAGTTGCAGGGCCTGGGCCATGTGAATGATGTGCGGTGCCACGCCGCTGCTGGCGGCATCATGGCCCAGCGCATCAATGAACGCCTTGTCGATTTTCAGGCAGTCCACCGGCAGGGTTTGCAGGTAGGCGAGGCTGCAATAGCCCGTGCCGAAATCATCGATCAGCACCTGATGCCCGACATCGCGCAAGGCTTGCAGGTTTTCCCTGGCCACCACCACATCGATCAAGCCCCGCTCAGTCACCTCAAAGGCAATCTGCTTTGCCGCGACCCGGTGCAAGGTCAGCAAGCGTGCCATCACCTGGCCGATACGCGGCACCATGACATCGCACGCAGCAAGGTTGACGGAAATATACAACTGCGGATTGGCGCGGAGCAATTGCCCTAGTTGTTCGAGGAGTCGCTGTAATACGAAGTCGGTCATCTGGCGGATCTGGCCGGTGTTTTCCGCCATCGGGATAAACAGGTCGGGGCTTGTCAGCGTGCCGTCCGGCCTTCGCCAGCGCAGCAAGGCTTCAGCCCCGACACAGTTGCGGCTGTCGAGGTCGAAGATCGGCTGATACAACACCTGCAATTCGCCTCGTCGGATGGCGCCGTTCAGTTCAGCGTCCAGTGACTGACGCTGGCGCACCAACAGAAACACCATGAATCCGACCAGGATGCCCAGTGCCAGACTGGCCGGCAGCAGCCACCACCAAACTGCCGGTACATGCATGTTCGTGCGCGGCGTGATCAACACTAATTGGTATTCGGGATTGTTGGTGGGCATCCGGTAAATCAAGCGGGTTTGCGTCACTTGCAGCGCATCGCGGCTTTCCAGGGGCCAGAATTCTGTGGGTGGCCAAACTTGTGCGGCTCCGAGGACAGGAATCGCACGGGTGCCATGGGAGAGCACTACCAGCAGGCTGCTTCCCGGGGACAGATCAACCATGTCGGTCAAATGCCCGCGAGAGGTTGCGACCCGAAAGTTGCCGCGTCCAAGCATCAACGCAGCACGGTTTTCATCGGGTTCGGTGGTCGTGTTCAGCCAGTAGCTGTAGGTGGGCCCCTTGATGTCTGGCGGTCGACTCAGCGACAGCCCCTCCTGGCGAGGGCGATTCGAGCAGATCCGCGAGGCATCCATGTAGGCGGCTTCGTAAACGAAGCGGTAGTTGAAGCTGACCTGTTGCAAGGTCGCGATCATTTCATCATCGCAGCCACGCAGGGGTTGGGCTTCCAGATCGTCGAGGCTTTCACGTAGCTGCCCGAATAATTGCTCCAGTCGGGCGAGGAAACGCTCGCCCTGGGCATTCATTTCCTGGCTTTCCCGCTGCTCGACCTGATGCATCGCTAAAAAAAGGCTGGCGGCCATCAATAACGTTGCGCTCAAGGCAGCAGCCAGCATCGCCAAAAACCAGGGGCGATAGAACCAGCTACGAAGCGTCTCTCGAGCTACAGTCATTGTGGATATCCGAAGAATTACCAATGAGTTATAGCTGCTGATTGAGAAAAAGCCCTTACCGTCGGGCGGGCGTCATTATTTTGTCTGATTCAAAACTTGTAGAAGCGCCGCCGTCTGAGCGTCAGGTGTGCCATCGAATCGGGTGGGGCGGAAATGCATTTGAAAAGCCGCCAGTACATGGCGAGTAGCGACATCGAGCTCGCCCGTTTGTGGCGTGGCGTAACCCAGTCGGGCCAGCTGTCCCTGATACCAGCTGATGCTCGGCAGTTCTGCTGCGAACCGGGCTTGCTGGCGTGCGACGGCCTGCTCGTTTGGCCAGACGCCTATGCCTTCGGCGGCCAGACGCTTCCAGGGGAACAGCGGGCCCGGGTCGAGCTTGCGCAGCGGCGCGATGTCGCTGTGGCCGATGATGGAACGAGGATTGATGTTGTAACGCTTGCTGATGTCCTTGAGCAGAAAGATCAGCGACTGAACCTGATCTTCGCTGTAGGGGTACCAGAGACGGCCCGTCGGCGTGTCTTTGAAGCCAGGATTGACGATCTCGATGCCGATGGAGCTGGAGTTCAGCCAGGTCCGGCCTTGCCATTCGCTTTCACCTGCGTGCCACGATCGAAGATTTTCATCCATCAGCTTATAGATGGTGGCGCCTTTGTCGTCACCGATCAGGTAGTGACTGCTGACCTCGCCGTGGGTCAGCAATTGCAGGGAGTGCTCGAGGGAGGCAGAGGTGTAATGCACCACCACGAACTGAATACGACTGTCGTGATTGGCTGAAGGGTGGCTGGTGTCGATCCGCGGGCCGCTGGCACAACCGGCCAACAGAAGTAGCGACACAATGAGAGCAAGACATTTCATGGCAGGAGGCAATACACGCAAGTCAGTAATGCAACAGTGTAACGTACTGACTTGCGCGCAGAGGGCAAAAGCGCTGTTTTAAATAAAATGGAACAATTGGCTGTCAGCCTGCTTCAACACGGTTGCGGCCGGCATTTTTCGCACGGTATAGCACTTGATCGGCTCTTTTCAGCACCAAATCGCTATGTTCGCCGGCTTTGAATGCCGTCACACCCATGGAAATGGTAATGGTCACTCGCTCACCCTTGAAGTGAAAAGGGCAGGCTTCGATGGAGGCACGCAAGGATTCCAGCAATTTGGCACCGTTTGCCAAGGGTGTGGAGGGCATCAACAGGACAAATTCCTCACCGCCGAACCGCGCAATGAAATCCGTCCCGCGCAGGCGTTTGCGCAGCACGCTGGCGATGATCTTCAGCACCTTGTCACCTGCCAGGTGGCCGTAGTTATCGTTGATGCGTTTGAAGTGGTCGAGGTCGAGCATCGCCAGCAACAGGGTGTTGCCGTGTTGCTGCCATTGGCGGACTTCGTGCTCCAGCCGCTCACTCCAGGCCGCTCGATTGGGCAGGCTGGTGAGGGGGTCGATCAGGGCTTTCTGGCGTTGTTCTTCAAGGTGTTCGCGGTAGCCCAGCGCTTCCTGTTCCATGTGCGCCACGCGTTCGGCCAGGCTTTGCAACCGAGCCGCGACTTCCTGCTCACGTTCGTCGCGCTGCTTCTGGTGTTGATCCATGGTGCCGAGCAGGCCTTCGAGATGGTTCTCCAGGACGTGCTTGAGGTCGTCCAGATCCGCCGCTTCCTGCATGCTGCTCTGCAGGCCATCGACTTGCTCGCGGATCTGCGTATCCATCTCGCGCGCAGCCGAGCGGTTGTCGGCATGGCCGTCACTGGCTGCTTGCAGGTTGCTCTGGAACGATTCCAGACGTTCGTTGAGTTGCTGCAGGTACGCTTCGAATTCGTGCTGGCCGCTGTCCGTAATCGCCAGCATCAACGTTGCCAGATCATCGAGGATCGGGATCAATTCGTACCAGTTCAAGCCGTTTTGCAGGCGATCACGCATCGCTTCCGCTTGCGGGCGATGGCGCTCGGGCAACGTCAGGTCATCGAGCAGGCCAAGGAGCGTGTCTTCGATATGCTTGGCGACAGAGCTGTAGGACGGCTCGGGTGAGTCGGGCAGGGCGTAGAGAACATCCTCTGGCACAAGGTGCTCCGCCTCAATGGTCACCGGGGTCAGTTCATCCGGGTTGACTGCCGGTGGCACTTGCTCGGCTGGCGTAATGTCTGGAAGCGCTGGTTCTGCCAGTTGTTCGATATTCGGCTGAGTCGGTGGCTCTACAGGTTGCGCAGATGCAGTCTCTGGCTGAAGCACAGGCGGGACAAACGCCACCACTTCCGGAGCAGGTTCCGTTGCCTGTACTTCCAGTGATTCAGGGGTTGCAGCGTCAGGTTGGACGTCGATTACGGCTGGTTGTACGACTGACGGCTGCTCCACTGTGGGTGCGAGATCAGCCGTTTCCGGCGGGGCCTCGGCAATCGGTTCAACCGTTTGCAGGGGCAACGCTTGTACCGCAGGAGCGGCGATCTGCGGGGAGGCCTCATCCGCTTCCCGGTTACCAAACAGGCGCTGCAGAAACCCGGGGCGATCAGGTTCTGCGGGGGTATCCAGTTGACGCAAGGCTTTGCCTTGCAGGCCACTCAGTTCGCTGAGCAGCAACGGAATCTCACGGGCCTGACTGACTCGCCCATCCAGTTGTTTGGCAAAGTTCTTCAGCGGCCGGCTGACTTCGCGAGGTAGCGGCAGTGTTTGCAGCTGGGTCACCAGCGCAGTCAGTGCGGCGCTGGTCTGATTGACCCGGGTTTCCCGGCGTTGCTCCGAGTCGAGCACGGCTTTTTCCAGGCGCGGCAACAANGCGGCCAGGCCGGCGTCCATGTCATCGGTACGCACGACTTCGCGCATTTCCTTCATGCATTGATCAACGGCGCGATCGGTGCCTTCTGCGGCCAGGGTGCTGCGCACCAGCCCACGGCGCAGCAAGTCGAGCCGGGCATCCCAACGGCGTTCGAGCTTTTCCTGTTGTTCGATGCTTTTGAGGTATTTCTCTTTCCAGCGCTGTGTTTCGTCGCTCATTCATGGGATCCGCGAAGGGGCAGGGCTCAACGCGGGTAATGCATCAGCCGTGAGCGAACCCGGCAGACGAATCTCTACCGCGACCGGCAGGTGATCGGAGATGGGCTGCGCCAGCACCTCGACCTTTTCAAGGGTCAGTGTCGGGCTGAGCAGAATATGGTCCAGGCAGCGCTGCGGGCGCCAGCTGGGGAAGGTCGCTTCCAGTTGCGGCGCGAGCAGGCCGAGGTCACGCAACGGGGAGTTCTGCAGCAAATCACTGGCGTGGGTATTCATGTCGCCCATCAGCACCTGGTGTTTGTAACCGCCGATCAACTCGCGGATGTAAGCCAGTTGCAGGCTGCGGGCCCGAGCGCCCAGCGCCAGGTGCATCATCACCACCACCAGCGCCTCCGGACCTTCGCCGAAACGCACCAGAATCGCCCCGCGGCCCTTTGGCCCCGGCAGCGGATGATCTTCAATCGCCCACGGGCGCAGGCGGCTGAGCACGCCATTGCTGTGCTGGCCGAGGCGACCGAGATTGCGATTGAGTTGTTGATACCAGTAGGGGAAGGCGCCGAGCTGCGCCAAGTGTTCAACCTGATTGACGTAGCCTGATCGCAGGCTGCCGCCATCGGCTTCCTGCAAGGCGACCAGATCGAAGTCGTTCAGCAAATTGCCGATCTTTTGCAGGTTANCCGCACGCCCGTTATGCGGCAGCAGNTGCTGCCAGCCTCGGGTCAGGTAATGCCGGTACNNCTCGGTGCTGATGCCCACCTGGATATTGAAGCTGAGCAGGCGCAAGCGGCTGTCTGCGGGCAGGCCTGTGGACTCCAGGTGATGTTCGTTGACCCGCGGATCATGCAGGCCAACGACACGTTCCGTACCCCAGCGGCGCATGGCGGGCCCCGCGCTTAGTTGGCAGCAGCCTTGTTAGCCGCTCGCTCTTTGTCGACCAGTTTGTCGGCCAGTTGCAGTGCTTGTTCGGCGCCGCCGGCAGAGCCCACGTCAAAGCGGTACTTGCCGTTGACGATCATGGTCGGAACGCCAGAGATTTCATATTTCTTCGCCAGTTCTTTAGCTTTGTTGATCTGGCCCTTGATGGCGAAGGAGTCGAAGGTGGCCAGGAACTTGTCCTTGTCTACGCCTTGAGTGGCCAGGAATTCGGCCATTTCATTCTTGTCGACCAGCTTCTTGTGTTCTTTCTGAATCGCGTTGAACACCGCAGCGTGAACCTTGTTCTCGACGCCCATCGCTTCAAGGGTCAGGAACATTTGGCCGTGTGCGTCCCATGGGCCGCCGAACATGGCAGGGATGCGGACGAAGTTCACGTCGGAAGGCAGTTTTTCGACCCAAGGATTGATCACCGGCTCAAAGGCGTAGCAATGCGGGCAGCCATACCAGAACAGCTCCACCACTTCGATCTTGCCAGGCACGGCGACCGGAACCGGGTTGGTCAGTTCGACATAAGGGGCGGCGGGTGCTTCGGCGGCTTGGGCAGTCATGCCGAACAGGCTGGCAGTGACGAGAGCGGCGCTGAGGATCAGATTACGCATGCTTTACTCCTGTACAAATAAAGTCGCCTCACGCGACCTTTAATTGTGACAGGTCTACGCGGGCATGAGTTCGTTAGTGTAACGGCACCGGCCACAAAAAAGGGCGGCCTAAGCCACCCTTTTTATACTTGCTGCGACGGATTAATAGAGCGTTAACGTTGCAGGAGATGTACTTCCCGCGCGACGCCCGATTCGCCGGTCTTAGTGCAGGCCTTGAATGTAGCTGGACACCGCAGCGATATCTTCGTCGCTGAGCTTTTTGGCAATGCTTTGCATCGGTTTGGTATCGCCATCGTTGGCACGACCGCCTTCTTCCTTGCGGAAGTCGGTCAATTGCTTGGCAACGTATTGAGCGTGCTGGCCACCCAGATGCGGGAAGCCGGCCGCTGCGTTGCCTGTGCCATTCGGCGAGTGGCAGCCGGTGCAGGCTGGCAGGCCCTTGGCCAGGTCACCGCCGCGGAACAAGGCTTCACCGCGAGCCACGACTTTCGGGTCGGCGGCGCCAACGCTGCCTTTCTGGCTGGCGAAGTAGGCGGAGATATCAACCAGGTCCTGATCGCTCAGGTTGGTCAGCAGGCCGGTCATTTCCAGAACGGTGCGTTTGCCGGACTTGATATCGTGCAACTGCTTGTTCAGATAACGCTCGCCCTGGCCTGCCAGTTTCGGAAAGTTAGGCGCCATGCTGTTGCCATCCGGGCCATGACAGGCGCCACATACTGCGGCTTTCGCCTGACCAGCAGTTGCATCACCTGCAGCATGGGCTACGCCGGTGATGCCCAAGGTCAACAGCAGACTCACGATCAGTTTGTTCATCAGCTAATCCAACTACGGCTAAGGGTTTAAGAGTTATCTACCGGGTTTACTCACCATCAACTCAATGATGGCCTGGTAATCCTCAGTACTGCAGTCCATGCACAAACCACGCGGCGGCATTGCCTTGAAACCCTGGGTCACGTGTTGCACCAGCGTGTCCATACCCTGCGCCAACCTCGGCGTCCAAGCTTCCTGATCGCCCTTTTTGGGCGCCATGGGGAGTTGGCCGGAATGACAGGCACCACAAACACGGTTGTACACCGCCTCCGGATCCTGTGTAGCCTGAGCGCCGTAAAGCGGCACCAGGACACCAAAAGCGAGCAACCATCGGGTCATACATCGACCTTTTCAGGGTTGAGAGCGTTTTGCGTTCTAATGCGCAATGAAGGTCTTTCGCTCCCGTGAACTTCATCCTTCGCTGGGACAAAGCACACACAAAATCTGCGGCATTATATACTGGCGCTACTGAAACGGAAACGACACCGCTTGCCGCACCCTTTTTCGGCACCGCCCACATCGGAAATCTCATGCAACTCAAGAACCCCATCCTCGGCCTGTGCCAACAGTCCACCTTCATGCTCAGCGCTGCCAAAGTCGACCAATGTCCCGACGACGAAGGCTTTGAAGTGGCCTTCGCCGGNCGTTCCAACGCCGGCAAGTCCAGCGCGCTGAACACCCTGACTCACGCCAGCCTGGCGCGCACCTCGAAAACCCCGGGCCGCACGCAACTTCTCAACTTCTTCAAGCTAGACGATGATCGGCGTCTGGTCGACCTGCCGGGCTACGGTTATGCAAAAGTACCTATCCCGTTGAAGCTGCACTGGCAGCGTCATCTGGAGGCTTACCTGGGTGGTCGGGAGAGTTTGAAGGGTTTGATTCTGATGATGGACATCCGTCATCCAATGACCGACTTCGACCTGCTGATGCTCGANTGGGCCGTCGCCAGCGGCATGCCGATGCATATTTTGCTGACCAAAGCCGACAAGCTGACCTATGGCGCGGCGAAAAACGTCCTGCTCAAGGTTCAGACAGACATCCGCAAAGGATGGGGCGATGCGATCAGCATCCAGCTGTTCTCGGCGCCAAAGCGCATGGGCCTGGAAGACGCCTACACTGTATTGGCAGGCTGGATGGAGCTGGCGGACAAAGGCTCCGAGGTTGCGGAGCAATAAATCGCAGGCAAAAAAAACCCCGGACTTCGTATGGGGAGGGGAAGTTCGGGGTTCAAGTTCCGGACCGCTAGGGCGGGGTCCAGATATCTGCCAACACTTAACACAACATAGGAGCATCGAAGGGCTTCACCAGCCATTCAGTAACTCTGAGTGGCAGTTCACAGGTTTAGTTCCGGAGCTTCAGAAACCATTTGTAATAAGTGTGATTTCTTTCCGAAATAAGGGCCCTTCACCCTTCTGCCGCGGCACTATGCCGCAGCAGAAAACGCCTTTTCAGACGGCTCAGTGAGCCTCATCCCAGTTATTGCCTACGCCAACCTCGACCAGAAGCGGCACATCCAGCTTCACGGCGTCGCTCATGTGCACGCGAATTTCTTCCCGAACCTGGTCGACCAGATCTTCACGCACCTCAAGCACCAATTCATCGTGCACCTGCAGGATGACTTTGGCGTCGAGGCCCGATTCCGTCAGCCAGTTATCCACNNNCACCATGGCTTTCTTGATGATGTCTGCCGCAGTGCCTTGCATCGGCGCGTTGATCGCCGTGCGCTCGGCACCTTTGCGCAACGCCGGGTTTTTCGCGTTGATTTCCGGCAGGTACAGGCGACGGCCGAAGATGGTCTCGACAAAACCTTGCTCGGCCGCCTGGGTGCGGGTGCGTTCCATGTACGCCAGAACACCCGGGTAGCGGGCGAAATAACGGTCGATGTACGCCTGGGATTGCTTGCGATCAACGCCGATCTGCTTGGCCAGGCCAAACGCGCTCATGCCGTAGATCAAACCAAAGTTGATCGCCTTGGCGCTGCGGCGCTGATCGGTGGTGACGTCGGCCAGCTCAACGCCGAATACTTCGGCGGCGGTGGCCTTGTGCACGTCCAGGTCATTGCGGAACGCGTGCAATAAGCCTTCGTCCTTGGCCAGGTGCGCCATGATCCGCAGTTCGATCTGCGAATAGTCCGCCGCCAGCAGCTTGTAGCCCTTGGGCGCGACAAACGCCTGGCGGATCCGCCGCCCTTCGGCGGTGCGCACAGGGATGTTCTGCAGGTTCGGGTCGCTGGACGACAAGCGCCCGGTAGCCGCCACAGCCTGATGATAAGACGTGTGAATGCGCCCGGTGCGCGGGTTGATCTGCTCCGGCAGGCGGTCGGTGTAGGTGCTTTTCAGTTTGCTCATGCTGCGGTACTGCATCAGCACCTTGGGCAACAGGTAATCCTGCTCGGCCAGTTCCGCCAGGACGGCTTCGGCGGTGGACGCCTGGCCCTTGGCGGTTTTGCTGAGGATCGGCAACCCGAGTTTTTCGTACAGGATCACGCCCAATTGCTTCGGCGAGCCGAGGTTGAATTCTTCACCGGCGATGGCGAATGCCTCACGCTCCAGCGCGACCATTTTGTCGCCCAGTTCAACGCTTTGGATGCCCAGCAGATTGGCGTCGACCAGCGCGCCCTGGCGTTCGATGCGGGCGAGTACCGGCACCAACGGCATTTCGATTTCGCTCAGGACTTTGCTCAGGCTCGGAATGGCATTGAGCTTTTCCTGCAAGGTCTGGTGCAGGCGCAGCGTCACGTCGGCGTCTTCGGCGGCGTAAGGCCCGGCCAGTTCCAGCGAGATCTGGTCAAACGTCAGCTGCTTGGCACCCTTGCCGGCGATGTCCTGAAAACTGGTGGTGGTGTGGTTCAGGTACTTGAGCGCCAGGCTGTCCATGTCGTGGCGGGTCGCGGTGGAATCCAGCACGTAGGATTCGAGCATGGTGTCGAACGCGATGCCTTGCACTGTAATGCCCCGTTCAAAGTCACCACCGATGGCGCAGTTGGCCAGGATGTTCATGTCGAACTTGGCGTGCTGGCCAACCTTGAGCTTGGTCGGGTCTTCCAGGATCGGTTTCAGCGCGCGCAACACGGTGTCGCGATCGAGCTGATCTGGCACACCCATGTAGGAATGGGTCAGCGGAATGTAGGCCGCTTCGTTGGCCTGTACAGCAAACGACAGGCCGACCAATTGCGCCTGCTGCGCATCGATGCCGGTGGTTTCAGTATCAAAGGCGATCAGCTTGGCGTTGTTGAGTTTCTTCAGCCACAGGTCGAAATCGGCCTGGGTGAGGATCGTGGTGTACTTGAGCTCGGTCTCGACAGCGGCTTCTTCAACCACCGGGGCGCTGACTTCCTGGCCGGAACGCTTGGCATCACGCTGGTTATCTTCAAACCAGCTCTTGAATTCGAGCAGGGTGTAGAGCTCAGCGAGTTTATCGTGATTCGGCCGGCCCATTTGCAGGTCGTCGAGCCCGATGTCCAGCGGCACGTCGATCTTGATGGTTGCCAGTTGATAGGAGAGGAACGCCATTTCCCGATGCTCTTCCAGCTTGGCCGGCAGGTTCTTGGCGCCCCGAATCGGCAGGGTCGGCACAATATCCAACTGCTCATAAAGCTCTTTGAGGCCGCCATTCACGCCCACTAACAGGCCGGAAGCGGTCTTCGGACCAATGCCCGGAACGCCCGGGATGTTGTCGGAGGAATCGCCCATCAACGCCAGGTAATCGATGATCTGCTCGGGAGCGACACCGAATTTCTCCTTCACGCCCTCGATGTCCATCGCGCTACCGGTCATGGTGTTGACCAAGGTAATGTGCCCGTCGACCAGTTGCGCCATGTCCTTGTCGCCAGTGGAAATCACCACCGGTCGGTCGGCCGCCGCACTGCTGCGGGCCAGTGTGCCGATCACGTCATCGGCCTCGACGCCTTCAACGCACAGCAGCGGGAAGCCCAGCGCGATCACGCTTTGGTGCAGGGGCTCGATCTGCAGGCGCATGTCATCAGGCATGCTCGGGCGATTAGCCTTGTATTCAGCGTACATGTCATCGCGAAAGGTCCCACCCTTGGCGTCGAACACGACCGCGAACGGGCTGTCCGGGTACTGCTTGCGCAGGCTTTTGAGCATGTTCAACACGCCCTTGACCGCACCGGTCGGCAGGCCTTTGGAGGTAGTCAGCGGTGGCAGCGCGTGAAAGGCGCGGTACAGGTAAGAAGAACCGTCCACCAGGACGAGGGGGGCTTGGCTCATGAGCAGGATCAACCTTTTCGGCGGGTCAGGCGCTAGAATAGCCGGACCAATGACGACAAAGGGACAAGGTTATCATGCGCACACTAAATCGCCTGTTGCTGGCTGGCTTGTTTGTAACCGTTCCCCTGGCCGTCATGGCGGCGGATGATGCGCCGACACCGGAGCCGGAAGTCACGATCCGCACGGAAGGGGATAAAACCATCCAGGAGTACCGCCAAAATGGTTTCCTGTACGCGATCAAGGTGACCCAGAAAGGCTTTCCGCCGTATTTCCTGGTGCGTGCGGATGGGACAGATGCAAACTTCATCCGCTCGGATCAGCCGGATATGCTGATTCCGTCGTGGAAAATTTTTGAGTGGAAGTAGTTTCTTAATTTCAATCGGCGC
>NZ_NMOJ01000122.1 GCF_002251635.1 Pseudomonas mandelii | reverse complement strand
CGCGCACTGCGGCGCCCGTACTGGCAGTTTAAACATGTCTGTGTTTACCCCCCTGGCTCGGCCCGAGCTGGAAACCTTTCTCGCCCCTTACGGGCTCGGCCGCCTGCTTGATTTCCAGGGGATTGCCGCCGGTAGCGAAAACACCAACTTCTTCATCAGCCTGGANCAGGGCGAATTTGTCCTGACCCTGGTCGAGCGCGGTCCGGTCCANGAAATGCCGTTCTTCATCGAACTGCTCGACGTGCTCCACGACGCCGATCTGCCGGTGCCTTACGCCCTGCGGACCATCGATGGCGTGGCCCTGCGCGAACTTGCCGGTAAACCAGCGCTGCTACAACCGCGCCTGGCCGGCAAGCACATCAAGGACGCCAATGCGCAGCATTGCGCCCAGGTCGGCGAGTTGCTGGGCCATCTGCACCTGGCGACCCAGGCCAACATGATCAAGCGCAAAACCGATCGTGGCCTGGACTGGATGCTGGAGGAGGGCACGCAGTTGCTGTCCCACCTGAATGCCGAGCAGAGTGATTTGCTGCAACGGGCACTGGACGAAATCACTCAGCAGAAGACGAAAATTCTGGCGTTGCCACGGGCCAACATCCACGCGGATCTGTTCCGCGACAACGCGATGTTCGAAGGCACGCACCTGACCGGGTTGATCGACTTCTACAACGCCTGCTCGGGCCCGATGCTGTACGACGTGGCGATCGCGCTGAACGACTGGTGCTCGGATGACAACGGGCTGATCGACGGGCCGCGAGCAAGGGCGTTGTTGGGCGCTTATGCGGCGTTGCGGCCATTCACGGCAGCCGAAGCCGAGTTGTGGCCGACCATGCTGCGCGTGGCGTGTGTGCGGTTCTGGTTGTCACGGTTGATTGCCGCGGAGTCGTTTGCCGGGCAGGACGTGTTGATTCACGATCCGATGGAGTTTCAGCAGCGGTTGGCGCAGCGGCAGAAGGTCAGTACGCCGCTACCGTTCGCCCTCTAAATTGTGGCGAGGGGGCTTGCCCCCGTTGGAGTGCGAAGCGCTCCTATGCGATCTATCTGACCTATCAATTTGGGGGCTGCTTCGCAGCCCAACGGGGGCAAGCCCCCTCACCACAGGGTTCTGTGTCGGTTACAACGANTCCAGGCACCCAGCCAAATCATTCCCCAACTTCTCCAGCACCTGCTCGTAACCCTGCGCTGTAGCTGGCGTGTAACCGCCCAACGCATCCAACTCCGCCAATTTCACCGGCAAACCGGCGACCAGCGTCTCGGCCAGGCGCGGGCGCAGCGGCGGCTCGCTGAACACGCAGGTCTTGCCGACTTCCTGCAACCGCGTGCGCATCGCCGCGACGTGTTGGGCGCCCGGCTGGACTTCGGCGGCGACGCTGAATACGCCGGTGTGCTTGAGGCCGTAGGCGTCTTCAAAGTAGTCGAAGGCCTCGTGGAATACGAAGTACGGTTTGCCTGCGATGCCGGCCAGGCGCGCTTTCAAGCGAAGATCCATTGCATCCAGACGCTCATCGAACGCCTTGAGGTTGCTCTGATAACGCGTGGCGTTGGCCGGATCGGCTGCACTCAAGTCAGCAGCCATTTTTGTGGCGATGACACGCGCATTTACCGGAGACAACCACAAATGCGCGTCCAGGCTGCCCGGACGATGATCGTGGTCATGCTCGTCGGCTTCTTCCGCGTGGGAGTGGTTGTCTTCGCCAAAGTGGCGCAGTTTCAGCCCCGGCAAATCCTGCACGGCGACGCTCGGCAGCGTTCGACCGTTCAGCACGCGAGGCAGGAAACCTTCCATGTCCGGACCGATCCAGTAAACCAGATCCACCGATTGCACCTTCCGTACGTCGGAAGGGCGCAAGGCATAGTTATGCGGTGAAGCGCCCGGTGGCAGCAGCACTTCCGGGATCGCCACGCCGTCCTGCACCGCAGCGGCAATCAGCTGTAGCGGCTTGATGCTGGTGAGGACTTTGACGTCGGCTTGAACTGAGCCAATGAACAGAAAACTTGCGGCAAATGTGACAAAGATAGAAAAAAGTCGGGACACGATGACCACTCAATGGCGTAGGAACGGGTAACATAATAACGTCTCTATCAAATGTCGTCGCCGCTCATGCCTATTACACCGCTTGCCAGCCGTCCCCACGACCACTCTCACTGCGTGCATACCGCGTTGTCGGAGGCCGATACCCTGTGCGCACGCCAAGGCCTGCGGCTGACTGCGCTGCGTCGTCGCGTGCTGGAGCTGGTGTGGCAGAGCCACAAGCCGCTGGGCGCCTACGACATTCTTGGCGTGCTCAGCGAGCAGGACGGCCGCCGCGCTGCGCCGCCTACGGTGTACCGTGCGCTGGATTTCCTGCTGGAAAACGGCCTGGTGCACCGCATCGCCTCACTCAACGCCTTTGTTGGCTGCAACCACCCGGAACACGCGCATCAGGGCCAGTTCCTGATCTGCCGCGAGTGCCACGCTGCCATCGAGCTTGAACAAAAAAGCATCAGCGACGCCATCATCAGCAGCGCCAAGGACGTCGGTTTCGTCGTCGAAGGCCAGACCGTTGAAGTGGTCGGGCTGTGCTCGGGCTGCCAGGGGGCTTGATGAGCAANGCGCTGATCCGCCTCGAGAATGTTGCCGTCACCTTTGCCGGGCAAAACGTGCTGGATAACATCGAGCTGAGCGTCGAGCCGGGGCAGATTGTCACCCTGATCGGCCCGAACGGCGCGGGCAAAACCACGCTGGTTCGCGCCGTGCTCGGCCTGCTCAAGCCNGACACCGGCAGCGTCTGGCGCAAGCCGAAACTGCGGGTCGGTTACATGCCGCAAAAACTTCACGTCGATCCGACGCTGCCGCTGTCGGTGCTGCGCTTCTTGCGTCTGGTGCCGGGCGTGGACCGCGCCAGGGCCTTGGCGGCACTCAAGGAAGTCGGCGCCGAGCAGGTCATCGACAGCCCGGTGCAAAGTATCTCGGGCGGCGAAATGCAGCGCGTCTTGCTGGCCCGCGCCTTGNTACGTGAGCCGGAACTGCTGGTGCTCGACGAACCGGTGCAAGGCGTCGATGTGGCCGGTCAGGCCGAGCTCTACAGCCTGATCACTCGGCTGAGGGATCGTCACGGCTGCGGCGTGTTGATGGTCTCCCACGACCTGCACCTGGTCATGAGCACCACCGACCAGGTCGTTTGCCTGAATCGTCATGTCTGCTGCTCCGGGCACCCGGAACAAGTCAGCGGCGATCCGGCTTTCGTCGAGCTGTTCGGCAAGAACGCACAAAGCCTGGCGATTTATCACCACCACCACGATCACGCCCATGACCTGCATGGTTCGGTGGTCAGCGCGGCCCCTACGCCCCACTCCCACGTTCATGGAGATAGCTGCAAGCATGGCTGATTTTCTGCTCTACGCCCTGCTGGCAGGCTTGGCTTTGGCACTGGTGGCGGGCCCGCTGGGTTCGTTTGTGGTCTGGCGGCGCATGGCCTATTTCGGCGACACCTTGTCCCACGCGGCCTTGCTCGGCGTGGCATTGGGCTTTCTGCTGGATGTCAGCCCGACGGTGGCTGTCACCGTCGGCTGCTTGCTGTTGGCGGTGCTGCTGGTGACGTTGCAACAGCGTCAGCCGCTGGCGTCCGACACGCTTTTGGGAATTCTCGCACCGAGCACGCTCTCTCTGGGCCTGGTCGTACTAAGCTTCATGCACGAAGTGCGGATCGACCTGATGGCGTACCTGTTCGGCGACCTGCTGGCGATCAGCCCGACCGACCTTGCCTGGATCCTCGGCGGCAGCGCCGCCGTGCTGGTTTTGCTGGTAGCGCTGTGGCGCCCATTGCTGGCGATCACCGTGCATGAAGAGCTGGCCACGGTGGAAGGTTTGCCCGTGCCGGCCCTGCGCATGACCCTGATGTTGCTGATCGCGGTGGTGATCGCGGTGGCGATGAAAATCGTCGGTGTGTTGCTGATTACTTCACTGTTGATCATCCCGGCAGCTGCGGCACAACGTCACGCCCGCTCGCCGGAGCAGATGGCACTGGGCGCGAGCCTGCTGGGCATGCTCGCGGTCTGTGGCGGGCTGGCGTTGTCGTGGTTCAAGGACACCCCGGCGGGCCCGTCGATTGTAGTAGCGGCGGCCGCCCTGTTTCTGCTGAGTTTTGTCCTGCCCCGTCGAGGGGTGTAGACTTGCTCGCTTTTTGCGCAAATAGAGAGTCGCAGGAATGAAGCTGTTAGCCTCCCGTTATCTGCTCCTTGTCGCATTTTCGCTGCTACTGGGCGCTTGCCAAAGCACGCCATCGGCCACCACTGTGGCGACCGATGCACGGGCCACGGCCATCGCGCAGCTGGAACAAAACCTGGCCAGCAGCGAGCTGGCCACTGCCGAAGATCAACTGGCCGCCTTGCAGGCCCAATCGCCTAACGATCCATCCCTTGTGCAATATCAGCGGCAATTGGCCGAAGCCTATTTGCGCCGCAGCCAGATCGTGCTGCAAAAGGGCGATGTGAATGCGGCCGCCACTGCGCTGGCTCGGGCCCGGGCGTTAATGCCAAAGGCTCCGGCGCTGACGGGTGGGGTCAACAACGCCATCGTCAATGCCCGTAAAGCTGAGCTGGACCGGGCTGAAGCGGCGTTGCTGGCTGCCGAGGCCAAACCGCAGGCGAAGGTGATTGATCCCACGGCTGAAAGCACCACCGTGGCGCTGAACCTCACTGACATCGAAGAACTTCGCCATCAGTTGGATGCGATCGCCACCGACGTGGTGAATTACCAGTGCGACGTGAGCATCCAGGCGCCGCGCACGCAGGATTACCCATGGCTGGCCACGTTGCTGACCAAACGGGTGAAGAAGCTGGATGCGGATTTTGATATGAATCTGCAGAAGCAGATCCTGCGCAGCGTTCCGGCGCAGATCGTCCTGAGTCCGCGCAAACCTTAAATGCATCGCGAGCATGCTCTCTCTCACAGTGGATCAGCGTTGATCACAGTTCTGTGATCCACCCCAAATCCTGTGGGAGCGGGCTTGCCCGCGAAGGCGTCCTTCCTACCGATACAAATCCTCAGGCCGGAATCGCTTTGGCCTTCGGCTCCCGATCCCAAACCCGATGCTGCCCGATCGCGGCAAAAAACGGNTTGAACGCCTTCGCATCTGCCCCCACGATCAGCCCCGCATCCACTTCAAGCTTCAACACATCCAGCAACTGCTTCGCCTCGCCATGCAGCGCAATCGCCTTTAAGTGCTTGTACGCCTCCAACAGGTAATGCAACGCCACGCCATCACCGCTCAACGCCTTGATCGACTCTTTACCGCCGGGTACGAACACCGCATCGAATGCCACCGAAGGCAAGCCTTCCATCGAAGCGTCCACCGGCAGCGTCTTGCCATCGGCGGTGGTCACGGGCGCGGAAGTCGGGCCGAGCAGCTTGGCGTGCGCACCTTCGGCCTTCAACGCCTTCTTCATCGCATCAATCGCAGCACCATCGACACCGTTGGCCGCCAGAATCGCCACTTTCCGGGTTTTGATATCCCCCGGCAGCAGGTTGGCCTGGCTCAAGGCCGGTGAGCGATCCAGTGAGGTTTTACGCACTTCGACGGTGCCAGCCTTCGGCGCCGGCAAACCAAGGTTCTGCGCCACGCGTTTGGCCAGTTCCAGATCGATATTGGCCAGGATCTCGTTGACCTGACGGGCACGAATAAACTCACGCTCGACCTTGCCCAGCTCAAAGCTGTAAGCCGCAATGATGTGCTCTTGCTCGTGCTTGCTCATGCTGCGGAAGAACAGGCGCGCCTGGGAGAAGTGATCGCTGAACGACTCGCTGCGCTCACGGATCTTGTGAGCATCGATGCGCTCTGGGTAAGACTCGAACCCACCGTCCTGTGCCGCCGGCGGGGTTTCTTTCGGCCAGCCGCCATCAATAGAGTTTGGCTCGTAGGACGCGCGGCCCTTGTCGATGGTCGTGCGATGCAGCGCATCCCGTTGTCCGTTATGGAACGGTGCTACCGGGCGGTTGATCGGGATCTCGTGAAAGTTCGGCCCGCCGAGTCGGCTGATCTGCGTATCCGTGTAGGAAAACAGGCGACCTTGCAGCAGCGGGTCGTTGGAAAAGTCGATACCCGGCACGATATGGCCCGGGCAGAACGCGACCTGCTCGACTTCAGCAAAGAAGTTATCCGGGTTGCGGTTCAGCACCATCTTGCCCAGCGGCGTAATCGGTACCAGCTCTTCGGGGATCAGCTTGGTCGGGTCGAGGATATCGAAGTCGAATTTATGTTCGTTTTCTTCCTCGATGACCTGCACGCCCAATTCCCATTCCGGGTAGTCGCCCATCTCGATCGACTCCCACAGATCGCGACGGTGGTAATCGGTGTCTTTGCCGGCGAGCTTTTGCGCCTCATCCCACACCAGCGAGCATGTGCCGGCNGTAGGGCGCCAGTGGAATTTGACGAAGTTGGATTTACCCTCGGCATTNANCAGGCGAAACGTGTGCACACCAAAGCCCTGCATGCTGCGCAGGCTTTTTGGAATGGCACGGTCAGACATGGCCCAGATCACCATGTGCGCCGACTCCGGCTGCAGCGAGACAAAATCCCAGAACGTATCGTGAGCCGAGCCACCGGTAGGAATCTCGTTGTGCGGCTCAGGCTTCACCGCGTGCACAAAGTCGGGGAACTTGATCGCGTCCTGAATAAAAAATACCGGCATGTTGTTACCCACCAGATCGAAGTTGCCTTCGTCGGTGAAGAACTTCACGGCAAAGCCGCGCACGTCACGCACCGTATCGCCGGAACCACGCGGGCCCTGCACGGTGGAAAATCGCGCAAATACCGGGGTTTTGTGGCCAGGGTCGCGTAGGAAACCGGCCTTGGTCAGCGCCGAATGGTTCTCNTAGGTCTGGAAAAAACCATGAGCGCCAGTGCCCCGTGCATGCACGATGCGCTCCGGGATCCGCTCATGGTCAAAGTGCGTGATTTTTTCACGCATGATGAAGTCTTCCAGCAGCGAAGGGCCACGGGCGCCGACCTTCAAGGTGTTCTGGTTGTCCGAAACCTTCACACCCTGATTGGTGCGCAGGGCTTGTTCGGTGGCGTCGGAGCGGAATTTTTCCAGGCTCTCGAGCTTGGCATTGGTGTTGCCGCGGTCCAGGGTATCGGTCCCGGCCAGTGCGCTTTTAGGTGCGGCAGGCTTTTTAGTGCTCATCAGTCGTAAACTCCTCGTTGCGATCCCGTAGCCAGGACTTATATGCATTCCCCAGGCACGGCACCGGGGGCGTTTTCGAGTTGCCTTATTAGTGACTGNCGCGGTTTTGCACCGTTCCTTTTTTATGACCTTTGATCGCGTTATTGCCAAATCGCTGGTTGAATGCGAAATAAATGCTAAGAAACGCTATACGGACAGGCTAAAATGCGCGCCCGGCTAACCGCTGACCCNTTTCNCATGCGCCCCACAAGGTTCGCTACGTGATCGAGTTTCATAACGTCCATAAAACCTACCGCGTCGCCGGTAAGGAAATCCCCGCGCTGCATCCCACCAGCCTGCGTGTCGAAAACGGCCAGGTGTTCGGCCTGATTGGCCACTCCGGCGCGGGAAAAAGTACCCTGCTGCGTCTGATCAATCGCCTGGANCAATCCAGCGGCGGCAAGATCAACGTCGACGGCGAAGAAGTCACCGCCCTGGACGCCAACGGCCTGCGCCGTTTCCGCCAGCAAGTCGGGATGATCTTCCAGCACTTCAACCTGCTCGCGTCCAAGACCGTTGCCGATAACGTGGCGCTGCCACTGACCCTGGCCGGTGAACTGTCGCGCAGCGAGATCGACCAGCGTGTCGCCGAGTTGCTGGCGCGGGTTGGCTTGTCCGACCACGCCAAAAAGTACCCGGCGCAGTTGTCCGGCGGCCAGAAGCAGCGCGTCGGCATCGCTCGCGCCCTGGCGACCAAGCCGAAAATCCTGCTGTGCGACGAAGCCACCAGCGCCCTCGACCCGCAGACCACCGCCTCGGTGCTGCAACTGCTGGCCGAGATCAACCGCGAGCTGAAGCTGACCATCGTGCTGATCACCCATGAGATGGACGTGATCCGCCGCGTGTGCGACCAAGTGGCCGTAATGGACGCGGGTGTGATCGTCGAGCAAGGTTCGGTGGCCCAGGTGTTCCTGCATCCGAAACACCCGACCACCAAGCGTTTCGTGCAAGAAGACGAGCAGATCGATGAAAGCGAACAGCGCGATGACTTCGCGCACGTGCCGGGCCGCATCGTGCGCCTGACCTTCCAGGGCGAAGCGACCTACGCACCGCTGCTGGGCACCGTCGCCCGCGAAACGGGCGTGGACTACAGCATCCTCGCCGGTCGTATCGACCGCATTAAAGACATTCCCTACGGCCAANTGACCCTGGCTGTTACCGGTGGCGACATGGAGGCGGCGTTCGCCCACTTCACCGCGGCTGACGTCCACATGGAGGTCCTGCGCTGATGGAAGTCCTGACAAGTTTCTTCGTCAATATCGACTGGTTCGAAATCTGGCTGGCCACCGGCGATACCNTGCTGATGCTGTTCGGCTCGCTGTTCTTTACCGTATTGCTCGGCCTGCCGCTGGGCGTGCTGCTGTTCCTGTGCAGTCCGCGTCAGTTGCTCGAACAAAAAGGCCTCTACGCACTGCTGTCGCTGATCGTGAACATCCTGCGCTCGCTGCCGTTTATCATTTTGCTGATCGTGATGATCCCGTTTACGGTACTGATCACCGGCACCTCGCTGGGGGTCGCCGGGGCGATTCCACCGCTGGTAGTGGGCGCCACGCCGTTCTTCGGGCGACTGGTGGAAACCGCCCTGCGTGAGGTGGATCGCGGCATCATCGAAGCCACCCAGGCCATGGGGGCGACTACCCGGCAGATCATCATCAACGCCCTGCTGCCAGAAGCCCGTCCGGGCATTTACGCGGCGATTACGGTGACGGCTATTACACTGGTGTCCTACACGGCNATGGCCGGTGTGGTCGGTGCCGGTGGCCTGGGTGACCTGGCGATCCGTTTCGGTTATCAGCGTTTCCAGACCGATGTGATGGTGGTCACCGTGGTGCTGTTGCTGGTGCTGGTGCAGGTTCTGCAAATGGTTGGTGACAAACTGGTCGTCCATTTCTCCAGAAAATAAACAGTTCTCGTAAACAAGACATGAGCCGGCCATTCGCTGGCAGGCGCCAAATCCAGGCGCCGCAAGCGGGTACCCACAAGGAGTTAGCTGAATGAAAAAACTACTCGTCGCGTTCGCAGCCGTTGCAGCGTTTTCCGCTCACGCGGACACCCTGACTGTCGCAGCCACGCCGGTTCCGCATGCGGAAATCCTCGAATTCGTCAAACCGGCCCTGGCCAAAGAAGGCGTGGACCTGAAGGTCAAAGTGTTCACCGACTACGTNCAGCCGAACGTACAGGTTGCCGAAAAGCGCCTGGACGCCAACTTCTTCCAGCACCAGCCGTACCTGGATGAGTTCAACAAGGCCAAGGGCACCGACCTGGTCGCCGTTGCTGGCGTACACCTGGAACCGCTGGGCGCTTACTCCAGCAAGTACAAGGCACTGACCGAACTGCCAGGCGGTGCCAACGTGGTGATTCCGAACGACGCCACCAACGGCGGTCGTGCACTGTTGCTGCTGGCCAAGGCCGGCCTGATCAAGTTGAAGGATTCGAACAACATCCTGTCGACGGTCAAGGACATCACCGAGAACACCAAGGACCTGAAATTCCGTGAGCTGGAAGCTGCNACCCTGCCGCGCGTGCTGACCCAGGTCGATCTGGCACTGATCAACACCAACTACGCCCTGGAAGCCAAGCTGGACCCTTCCAAGGATGCACTGGTGATCGAAGGCAACGACTCGCCTTACGTGAACATCCTGGTGACCCGCGANGACGACAAGGACAGCGAAGACATGAAGAAACTGGTTGCTGCCCTGCACAGCCCGGAAGTGAAGGCCTTTATCCTCGAGAAGTACAAAGGCGCGGTATTGCCGGCGTTCTGATCACCTGATGCAACGAAAAAAGGGGCGCATCGAATGCGCCCCTTTTTTGTACCTGGAATCCGACCCTGTGGGAGCGGGCTTGCGGTGTTTANTTTGCGCCCCTTTTTTGTACCTGGAATCCGACCCTGTGGGAGCGGGCTTGCGGTGTTTATTTGCGGTTGAGCATCACCGGCAACTGTGTCACCAACTTGGCGTTATTCAACGGCGCGCGAATAAACCCACGCTGTGTCCCGTCCGGACCGATCACCGCGAGGTTGCCGCTGTGATCAACCGTGTAATTCGGCTTGCTGGTGTCGGCCGGAATAAACGGAATACTCACCGCATTGGCCAGTTTCTGAATGTCCTCAACCGACGAAGCCGTCAGGCCTGTGAACTGTGGATCGAAGTAGCCCAGATATTGCTTGAGCTGCTTGGGCGTGTCGCGGTTCGGGTCGACGCTGACCAGGATGATCTGCAACTTCGCCACAGCCTCTTTAGGCAGCTCGCTCTTGATCTGGCGCAGCTGGGCAAGCGTGGTCGGGCAGATGTCCGGGCAGAAGGTGTAGCCGAAGAACAGCAGGCTCCACTTGNCTTTCAGCTCGTTGACCATCACCGGCTTGCCGTCCTGATCGGTCATCGTCACGTTTGGCAGATTGCGGCTTTGCGGCAGCAAAATGATCCCGGCGTCGATCAACGCCGTCGGATCGCCCTGGCCTTTGCCGGACAGCACTTTGTTGATGGTCAGGCCCAGAACCAGCGCGATCAGGGCGACGAGGATAAAGACGGTTTTTTGAGTTCGAGTCATAGGTTCAACAGTAAGTAGTGGTCTACGAGCAGGGCGATAAACAGCAACAGCAAGTACCCAATAGAGTACTTGAACGTGTTGATCGCCGCGTGCGGCTTGCTGCCACGGTACAGCACCCAGGCCCATTGCAGAAAGCGCCCGCCCAATACCAGCGCACACGCCAGGTACAGCAGGCCGCTCATGTGGATCACATAAGGCATCAGGCTCACCGCCAGCAGGGCGAAGGTGTAAAGCAGGATATGCACTTTGGTGTAATGCTCGCCGTGGGTGACCGGCAGCATCGGAATGTCGGCCTTGGCGTATTCCTCCTTGCGGTGAATGGCCAGGGCCCAAAAATGCGGAGGGGTCCACGCGAAGATGATCAGCACCAGCAGCAGCGGCTCGGCGCTGACATGCCCGGTGACGGCGGTCCAGCCGAGCAACGGCGGGGCGGCACCGGCCAGGCCACCGATGACGATGTTCTGCGGCGTCGCGCGCTTCAGGAAACCGGTGTAGACCACCGCATAACCGAGCAAGGACGCGAGGGTCAGCCAAGCGGTCAGCGCATTGGTGAAGGCCAGCAGCACGGCTTGCCCAAGCACCGCCAACACCAAGGCAAACGTCAGCGCCGCCGCCGGTGATACCCGACCTTCAGCCAAGGGACGTTTGTGGGTGCGCGCCATCACTGCATCGATACGCCGGTCCACCACATGATTCACCGCCGCCGCACCCCCGGCACACAACGCGATCCCCAGGTTGCCGAAAATCAGCACCGTCCACGGCACCCCGGCGCGGGTCGCGAGGAACATGCCCACCAGCGAGGTGATGAGCATCAGCACCACGACTTTCGGCTTGGTCAGCTCCAGGTAGTCACGCCAGATAGCCTGATCGCGACGCGCGCCGATCAAGGTCGCCATGGCATCTCTCCTTTTATTGTTATGGGCCCGGCTGAGTGTTTGCGCGGGCTGAACCGCCAGCGCGCAGGGGATTGCTGTTTGACCCGAACCAGGCTGGTTCGCGCGTGATAATTGACCAGCACCATCGTCAGTAGCAGCGCTGCGCCCCCGGCGTTGTGCGCGACGGCGACGGGCAGCGGCAAGTGGAACAAGACGTTGCTGATGCCAAGGGTGATTTGGGCCGCAAGGGCGATCAGCACCAGTCCGGCCAAGCGCGTCATGCCAACCACTTTCAGTTGCCAGGCCAACCCCAGCAGCACGAGCGTCACTAGCAACGCGCCGATGCGGTGAGTCAGGTGAATCGCTGTGCGGGCATCACTGTCCAGTTGCCCGCCCAGGTAATTGGGGCCGATGTGTTGGGTCAGGTGAAAACCGTTGGCGAAATCAGCCGGTGGCAGCCATTGCCCATGGCAGGTCGGGAAGTCGATGCAAGCCACGGCTGCATAGTTGGAACTGACCCAGCCCCCAAGGGCGATTTGCAAGATTACCAGCAGCAACCCGGCCGTCGCCCAGTGCTGCAAACGCCGTGGCACGGTCAGCGCCGGCAGTACGCCGGACAGGCGCAACGTCAGCAAAAACAGCAGGCTCAAGGTGGCAAAACCACCGAGCAGATGGCCGGTCACCACTTGCGGCCACAGCTTCAGCGTCACCGTCCACATGCCAAACGCCGCCTGGGCGAACACCACTGTCAACAGAAACAGCGGCAACTTCACCGGTTGCCCCGGATGACGACGATGCACCCAGGCGCGACCGGCCAGCACTGAAATCAACAACCCGAGGGTACCGGCGAAATAGCGGTGGACCATCTCGTTCCAGCCTTTGTGGGCTTCGACGGGCGCATCGGGAAAATGCAATTCGGCATGGGCCAGTTGGGCTTCGCTTTGCGGCACGCTGATGAAGCCGTAGCAGCCCGGCCAGTCCGGGCAGCCGAGGCCGGCATGGGTCAGCCGGGTGTAGGCGCCGAGCAGCACGACGATCAACGCTAACAAGGTGGCAAACAACGCGAGGCGAAATCCAGGTTTGGCCATGACGATGCCCTTATCCGATGTTCGACAGTTTCAGCAGCAGGCGCAGGTCGTTGAGCAAGTCCTTGCCCTTGACCGTCGGGTCGTAGCGCAGCACCAGATTGCCGTGCGGGTCGATGATCCACAGTTGCGGTGCAGTTTTGTCTCCCGCTGTTTTGGTGAAAGTGGTCAGGTCCATTGGGTAACGTTGCAGTTGCGGGTATTCGCGGGTCAGCTTGGCGTCGTAATCGGCCGTCAGCGGTTGCGCGGCGGCCAAGGCGTGGCTGGCGCGTGACGCATCGCGGCCAAGGCCGATCTGAATCTGCCGCGCCAGGTACACCAGTTGCTGGCACTCNNCCGAGCACTCCTTGGGTGCGGTCACCAGCAGTTGCCAACGATCCTCGTCCGCCTGCACGCCAATGTCGGCGCGGGTCTGGCCGTTGCCGATCATCTCGCCGTGGTAGCTGCGGCTGTCCGGCACCCAGAACTGCAGTTTGTACATGNCGGTGGCGAGGATCATCGGACCGATCACCCCCAGCAGGATCAGCAATAACTGCAACCGGCCCTTGCGCCGACTCGCCGGCGTTTTCGCCTCAGACATGCTGGGTGGATTCATGGCCGCTCCCATGGTGTTTCTCCTTTGCGTTGTGCCAGCCGAGATAGAGATAAAGGCCGAACAGGGCGATCGACATGGCGAACCACTGCACGGCATAAGCGATATGTTTTTCCGGCCCCATGGCCACCACTGGCCAATCGGCCTGATAGGACGCGGGGCCGGCTTCTGCGCGTAATTCGTAGGCAAAACCGTCACGGTCGAGCGCTGTCCACAGCTTGGCCGGTTCGACGGCCGTGATCAGTTGTGGCCACTTTGGGGTGCTTGGGTCGGCGTGCAATTGGAAGGTGGCGCCGGGGGAGACGTAGACCCAGGCATCCAGGCTCAGGGCCTGAGTCGGGGTAGTGAATTGCGGCGGGGTGCGCCGATCCGGCCACGGCAGCCAGCCGCGATTGACCAGCAGCCAGAGCCCGGTCGCCTGGTCCTGAAACGGTTGCAGCAGTTCGACGCCAACCTTGCCGTCGCGCTGGCGGTTATCCAGCAGCAGGCTGTGCATGGCATCGAACTGGCCGTGCAGCCGAACCCGACGAAAAGCCGGATCTTCAGTGTGTTGCAGCGCGGTGCTGGGCATCGGTTCAGCCGTCCGACGCTCGGCGTAGCTTTGCAGCAGCGCGCTTTTCTCCGCGCCCCGGCTCAATTGCCAGAACCCGAGTGACACCAGCATGGGCAGCAGAATAGCGACCACCAGGGTCGGCACGATGCCCGGCCGGAAGCGCTTCATGGCGTCGCCAGAAAGTCGCTGGTTGCGATAGCTATACTCAAGTGCATCGCCTTTCCCCCGGAGTTCCACCATGCTCAAAGCAGCCATCGTCCTGATGCTGATTGCCACGGTTGTCAGCCTGTTCAGCGGCCTGTTTTTTCTGGTCAAGGACGACAGCAGCTCGAACCGCCTCGTCATTGCCTTGAGTGTTCGTGTTGCCCTGGCCGCCATCACCGTCGGCTTGATTGCCTGGGGTTTTTTCAGCGGCCAGTTGGTTTCTACTGCGCCTTGGTAAAGCCTCAGAGCACATAAACGAAGAAAAACAGCCCGATCCACACCACGTCCACAAAGTGCCAATACCAGCTCGCCGCCTCAAAGCCGAACTGGTGCTCGGCATTGAAATGCCCGCGCAGGATGCGCATCAGCATCACAAACAAAATGATGGTGCCGATGGTCACGTGCGCGCCGTGAAAGCCGGTGAGCATGAAGAAGGTCGCGCCGTACACGCCCGAGCCGAGGGTCAGGCCCAGTTCCTTGTAGGCGTGCATGTACTCTTCGGCCTGGAAGGCCAGGAACGCCCAGCCCAGCAGCACGGTCAGCGCCAGCCAGATTTTCAGCGCGCCACGATGGCCCTTGNTCAAGGCATGGTGGGCGATGGTCACGGTGACGCTGGAACTCACCAGCAACACGGTATTGAGCAGTGGCAGGCCCCAGGGGCTGATGACTTCCTTGGGCGGCGGAAACAGTTTTGAGTCCGGGTTATTCAACAATGGCCAAGTGAACTGGAAGTTCGGCCACAGCATGTGCGCGATGCCCTTATGCCCTTCACCGCCGAGCGCCGGACCGGAGACGTGACGCACATAAAACAGTGCGCCGAAGAAGGCGATGAAGAACATCACCTCCGAAAAGATGAACCAGGTCATGCCCCAGCGGAACGAGCGGTCCATCTGCGGGCTGTACAACCCCGCGCGGCTTTCCTTGATGACCGCGCCGAACCATCCGAAGAGCATGTAGGCCAGTAACAGGCCGCCGACGAAAAAGATCCACGGCCCGTGGGATTCCGGGCGCGCAGCCTTCAGGTCGTTGAACCAGGTGGCCAGGCCGAACACGGTGACGAACATGCCGACGGTGGCGATGATCGGCCATTTGCTCTGGGCCGGTACGTAATAGTGTTCATGAGTTGCCATTTATTGTTCTCCTTATCGGGCACGCTCAGCCGCCAGTGTTTACAGCTACCGGTGGATGTCGGGCGGTGATATCGAACAGCGTGTAGGACAGCGTCAAATGCTTCACTTCCTTGGGCATGTCGCGATCGACAATGAAGCGCACCGGCATTTCGATACGCTGACCGGGCTGCAGCACTTGCTGGGTGAAGCAAAAGCATTCGGTCTTGTGGAAGTACATCGCCGCGTTGCTGGGTGCGATGCTCGGCACTGCCTGGGCGCTCATCGGTTTGTCGGTCGGGTTGTGCGCGATAAAAATCATCTCGTTCACGGCCCCCGGGTTGGCCGTCAGTTCGTCACTTTTGGGATAGAAATCCCAGGACATGTCGGCGGAATTGGTCGACAGGAACTGCACGCGCACCTGGCGCGTAGGGTCGACCACCTGCTCGCCCTCGTACTGCCCGGCGGTCTTGCCGTTGATGCCGAACGCCTTGCACATCACGTCGTAGATCGGCACCAGGGCAAACCCGAAGACAAACATCGCCACCACCACCAACAGCAGACGGGTGACGAGTTTTTTCATCGAAATCGAATCAGCCATGATTTCCAACTCCTGCGCCAACCCATGTATGAGCCGGCTTGCTGGCGATCCAAACACCGCGGTGCATCAGGCGCACCGCGTTATCGTTCATCGCCAGCAAGCCGGCTCCTGCGAGGGCGGTGTTCATTTCACTTCCGGCGGCGTGGTGAAGGTGTGATACGGCGCTGGTGACGGGATGCTCCACTCCAGGCCTTCCGCGCCATCCCACGGTTTGGCCGGGGCCGGCGGGCCGCCACGGATGCACTTGATCACGATGAACAGGAAGAAGATCTGTGTAGCGCCGAACATGAACGCGCCGATGGACGAGACCATGTTGAAGTCGGCGAACTGCAGGTTGTAGTCCGGCACCCGGCGCGGCATGCCGGCCAGCCCCACGAAATGCATCGGGAAGAACGCCATGTTCATGCCCACGAAAGACAGCCAGAAGTGCAGCTTGCCCAGGGTTTCGTCGTACATGTGGCCGGTCCATTTCGGCAGCCAGTAGTAGGCCGAGGCGAAGATGCCGAAGATCGCACCGGGCACCAGTACGTAATGGAAGTGCGCCACTACGAAGTAGGTGTCGTGGTACTGGAAGTCCGCCGGGGCAATCGCCAGCATCAGCCCGGAGAAGCCGCCGATGGTGAACAGAATCACGAAGGCCACGGCAAACAGCATCGGCGTCTCGAAGGTCAGCGAGCCTTGCCACATGGTGCTGACCCAGTTGAACACCTTCACGCCCGTGGGCACGGCGATCAGCAGCGTGGCGTACATGAAGAACAACTCGCCCACCAGCGGAATGCCGACCACGAACATGTGGTGTGCCCAGACGATAAACGACAGGAACGCGATGCTCGCGGTGGCGTAGACCATCGAGGTGTAGCCGAACAATGGCTTGCGCGAGAAGGTCGGGATGATCGAGCTGACGGCGCCGAAGGCCGGCAGGATCATGATGTACACCTCGGGGTGGCCGAAGAACCAGAACACGTGCTGGAACAATACGGGGTCACCGCCACCGGCCGCGCTGAAGAAGCTGGTGCCGAAGTGGATATCCATCAACATCATGGTCACGCACCCGGCCAGTACCGGCATCACTGCAATCAGCAGGAACGCGGTGATCAGCCAGGTCCAGACGAACAGCGGCATCTTCATCAGCGTCATGCCGGGGGCCCGCAGGTTGAGGATGGTGGCGACCACGTTGATCGCGCCCATGATCGAACTGATGCCCATCAGGTGGATGGCAAAGATAAAGAACGTCACGCTTTCCGGCGCGTAAGTGGTGGAGAGCGGGGCGTAGAAGGTCCAGCCGAAATTCGGCCCGCCGCCGGGGGTGAACAGGGTCGAGACCAGCAGCAGGAACGCCGCCGGCAGCAGCCAGAAGCTGAAGTTGTTCATGCGCGGCAGGGCCATGTCCGGCGCGCCGATCATCAGCGGGATCATCCAGTTGGCCAGGCCGACGAACGCCGGCATCACCGCACCGAACACCATGATCAGGCCGTGCATGGTGGTCATCTGGTTGAAGAACGCCGGTTCGACGATTTGCAGCCCCGGCTGGAACAGCTCGGCGCGAATCACCATCGCGAACGAGCCGCCCAACAGGAACATGGAAAACGCAAACCACAGGTACAGCGTGCCGATGTCCTTGTGGTTGGTGGTCAGCACCCAGCGCATCAGGCCTTTGGCGGGGCCGTGGGCGTGATCGGCATGACCATGGTCATCGATGACGGCGCTCATGGCGTGTCTCCTGCAAACAGATGGGCTGGGCAGGCCGGGGCGCGCTGCCCCGACCGGTTCCTTGGTTGCGCAATAGACCGGATCATTTGCTTTCCGCCTGTTTCAGCTCCAGCACTTCTTTAGGAGTGACCATGTCGCCTTTGTTGTTGCCCCAGGCATTGCGTTCGTAAGTCACTACGGCGGCGATATCCACTTCCGACAGCTGTTTGCCGAACGCGGCCATGGCGGTGCCGGGCTTGCCGNGGAAGACAATGCTCAGGTGANCTTCTTTCGGCCCGGTGGCGATTTTCGANCCTTTGAGTGCCGGGAACATCGGCGGCAGGCCCTGGCCTTCTGCCTGGTGACAGGCGACGCAGGTGGTGTGATAAACCTTGTCGCCGCGCTCCTTGAGCTCGTCGAGGGTCCATTCCTTGCTGGTCAGTTCTTTAAGCTGCAGGGCTTCGGCCTTGCGCTCGGCCAGCCATTTTTCGTAATCGGCCTTTTCCTTGACCTCGACCACGATCGGCATGAAGCCATGGTCTTTGCCGCACAGTTCGGCGCACTGGCCACGGTAGATGCCGGGTTTGTCGACGCGGGTCCAGGCTTCGTTGACGAACCCCGGAATCGCATCGCGCTTGACTGCAAACGCCGGCACCCACCAGGAGTGGATCACATCAGCAGCCGTCACCAGGAAACGCACCTTGGCGCCTACCGGCAGCACCAGCGGCTGGTCGACCTCGAGCAAGTAATGCTCGCCCTTGGTTTCCTTGTTGTGGATCTGCTCGGCGGGGGTCGTCAGGTTGCTGAAGAACTCGACGTCCTGACCCAGGTATTTGTAGTGCCACTTCCATTGGTAGCCCGTAATCTGGATGTCGATATCCGATTCACTGGTGTCGTACATCTTGATCAGCGTCATGGTCGCCGGAATAGCCATGGCCACCAGGATCAGCAAGGGCACCACGGTCCAGAGGATTTCGACGGTGGTGCTTTCATGAAATTTTGCGGCCACCTGCCCGGTGGAGCGGCGGTGGACCATCATCGACCAGAACATGGCGCCGAAGACGATGATGCCGATCACTACACAGATCCAGAAAATGGTCATGTGCAGGTCAAACACGGCGTGACTGACTTCAGTAGCCCCTGGCGCCATATTCGTTGTCCAGGCGGCTTGCGCCTGGCCGAATACTGACCACAACAGTAGGCCCATCCAAACGTGTGGATGTCGCGTCATTGCGGGTTCCCCTTATCGTTCTTGTTATCCCGCCGGCTTTCACCTGCGGCAAGGGAGCGGCTTTTTCAGACTACGAAACTTGAATCGCCGAGCCTTGCTGCGTGTGCAGTCGGGCGTCATCAGCTAACTCCATTCCCACCCGAGTATAGACAGCGACTGCTACCTCGCAACGTGATGGCGTAAATGATCTGAAACAGGTGGGACTTGCGTTCAAGGGCACGAATGGAGAAGGATGCAGACGAGTGGTGGCAAATCGATATAACGGAGGCGTCTCAAGGATGAAACAATTATGACAAATGCGTCTTAGCATTTTTCATAAGCCAGCTAAGTTATGTCTTCCCTATTTCATTGCCTTTGTTTCCTGGAGTTTTCATGAACACCGCCGCATTGCGCGAGCAGATCCAAAAAGCCCAACAACACGAGGCCGAAACCGGCCTGCTGACTCGTCAGCTTGAAACTCAATTGCCACACCTTCACTCCGCCATCCAATTGCCGGATGTCGACGCCAACGGCGTGATGACGCGTTTTGTGGCCGCGTATATAGAGCAAGTGCCGGACCTGCTGGACGCAGCCAATGAAGTCGCCAGGGAAGCGGGTATCGAATCACAGATCAAGCCGGTGCTGAAAATCGCCGAGCAGTTCTTCCTCCAGCCACCGGCAATCATGGCCGGTCATGTCGGCCTGGACAGCCTGCTGGACGAAGCTTATCTGGCGCATCGGTTGGTAGAAGAGGTCAATGACCTGTACATCAAGCATTTTGGCCAGCCACTGATCCCTTTGGACATGACGGTCGCCAACCTGATTGCCCACCAACTGATCGGCGAGGACTTCGCCAATCAACTGGATGAGGCGGTGCATCACGCCGTGGACGAGATGCTTGATGAAGACAGTTTCGCGCTGGAGTCCGTGGAGGCCTACCGCGAAAAACTCAACAGCCCGGACACCGGCGCTGCATGGAAGCGCTGGCCATGCCTGTCGCGCCAGTTGGGCGTAGGGCTGGAGCTGGATCAGCCAGCTGCCTGATTCTTTAGAATCAACACCATCCCCTGTGGGAGCGAGCCTGCTCGCGAAAGCGGTGCATCAGTCGACATTATTGCTGAATGACACACCGCAATCGCGAGCAGGCTCGCTCCCACACTGTTTTCTACGCGGCTGAACCAACTCCGGTAGTGGTCCGCAACCGCCCTTCAAGCCNGCGCTTCAACCCCCGCGCCTCAATCACCAGCCTGGAGCCTTTGGCCGCATTGGCCCGCCCCCATTCCTCCAGCAATTCCAGGCACGAATGGTCGATGTAACTCAGGTTACTCAGCGGCACATGCANCGTCGCGCCTGGGGGAATCGTTCCCAGCACCTGGGTCAACGCCGGCACCTTGAGAAAGGTTGCGGCCCCCGTCAGTCGTAACTCCATCTCACCGTCGGCCGGCAGGTCGATCAGGCTGATTTTCAACCGCGAGGCTTTCCAGGCCAGTTTGGCCAGGGTCAACCCGAAGCCGATCAGCACGCCNGTCAGCAGGTCGGTAAAGATGATCGCCAGCGCCGTCGCGGCATAGGTGAACATCGGCATCCGCCCATAGCGGCCCAACGCCCGGAACGCCTTTACGTCCACCAGCTTGATCCCGGTGTACACCAGCACGCCCGCCAGGCTCGCCACCGGAATGCTTTGCAGCACACTCGACAGCAGCANCACGAAAGCCANCAGCCACAGGCCATGGAACATCGCTGACATTCGCGTAGTGGCGCCGGCCTGGACATTGGCCGAACTGCGCACGATCACGCCGGTCATCGGCAGGGCACCCACCAGACCGCAGAGCATGTTGCCGACGCCCTGTGCCGACAATTCCTTGTCGAAATCNGAACGCTGGCCGCTGTGCATNCGGTCCACTGCCGCGGCGGAGAGCAGGGTCTCGGCGCTGGCAATAAACGCCACGGCAAATGCCGCGATCAGTAAGGTCGGGTCAGCCAGATTGAGCAAATCGGCAGGTTTCAGCCAGTCGATGGCTTCTGCCAGGTTGGCCGGGACTTCCACGCGTTTGACCTGCAAGGCGAGCATCAGGCTGGCGACCGTCGCCAGACCCACGCCAAGCAGCGCGCCGGGAATGAAACGCAGGGAGTGGGGACGGAATTTCTCCCACAGCCACATCACCGCAATCGTCGACAGCCCAAGCAAACCGGCTTGCCAGCCAAGGGAGGGCAAGGCCTGGAGGACGGCCGCCGGGAAGGCTGCCAGGTTATCCAGCCCCGAGGGCTTGGGCACGGCGTCGAGCATCACATGCACTTGCGACAACACGATCAGCACGCCAATCCCGGCAAGCATGCCGTACACCACCGCAGGCGCCGTGACCCGAAACCAGCAACCCAGCTTGAAGCGCCCGGCCATCAGTTGCAGAAAACCCGCCAACAGCAGGATGGGCCCGAGCATCATCATGCCGTGCTGGCGCACCAACTCGAACACCAACACCGCCAGACCCGCCGCCGGGCCGCTGACTTGCAGCGGTGAGCCGGCAATCCAGCCCACCACCAGACCACCGATGATCCCGGTGATCAAACCCTTGGCCGGCGGCATGCCNGAAGCAATGGCAATGCCCATGCACAAGGGCAGGGCGACCAGAAACACAACCACGGACGCGAGCAGCTCCCGCGGCAGAACAGCTTTCAATTGCGCAGCACGCATGATGATTCTCCCGAAGTTTTCTTCAGGCATGGCAAAGCCAGGCTGCTCGATCAGCAGCCTCGGCTAAACCACACCTGGGAGGATTTAGAAGCGCGCTTTGGGCGTCGCCACGGGAATCGGATGACTGCCATCAAGCGGCAGGAAACACCCTTTGTCCGCGTCGTAAGCTCTGATTTCGCTGGTTTCGATGTTGTAGATCCAGCCATGGATAAACAGCTGACCGTTGGCCATGCGCGAGGCCACGGACGGATGCGTGCGCAAATGCTGAAGCTGGGCGATCACGTTCTCTTCGGTGAGGACGTGCATGCTTTCGCTTTCGTCAGCGCAATGGCAGTTTTCCTGGACCATGGTTTTCGCCACTTCCGCATGGCGCAGCCAGGCTTTGACCGTAGGCATTTTTTCCAGGCTTTGCGGGTTGAGCACGGCGCGCATCGCGCCACAGTCGGAGTGGCCGCAAATGATGATGTGCTGTACGCCGAGGGCAAGNACCGCGTACTCGATGGCCGTGGAAACACCACCATTCATCTGGCCGTAAGGCGGCACCACGTTACCCACGTTACGAGTCACGAACAGGTCGCCGGGCGAGCTTTGGGTAATCAGCTCGGGCACGATGCGTGAGTCGGCGCAGGTAATGAACATTGCGCGCGGGCTCTGGGCCGTGGCGAGTTTCTTGAAGAGTTCTTCCTGCTGAGGGAAGACGTCGTGATGGAAATGCAAAAAGCCGTCAACGATGTGCTTTAGCGCTGCATCGGCGGTTTCCGCCACCTGAGGGGCTGAAGCCGACGCAGCCAACGGCTGTTTATCCTTGTCACTCATGATTCATCCTCTTTGGCGGAGTCAGGGAATTTTCCCGTTTTGTCCGGTGTGAAGCCAGTGGCTGTTTAAAAAACATCCAGGCCGAACATCTCGACCCGTCAGTCACTCGATGAACAAGGTATCTGCCGAAACTTAACTCAAACTGAATCAAGTGCTCTAGAACGTGTGTTCCAGGTCACTAAAAACGTGACCAGCGTAATGGCCAAGTGATTTTCCCACTACTCAACCATAGGCCAATTGTCCTCAAATCAACGACATCTGGCGACCCGGCGGACAGAAGGCGTCGCAGTCCAGGTCGAATCCTTCCCGACGATTGAGCCCCAGGCGCTTGATGGTTTTGGCAAAGCGTTGCGCCAACAGATCGGCAAACGGCCCTTCACCGCGCATCCGGGCGCCAAACCGACTGTCGTAAAGCTCCCCGCCGCGGCTTTGACGAATCAGGCTCAACACATGAGCGGCACGCTGCGGATAGTGGGCGGCCAGCCATTCTTCGAACAGCGGCGCTACTTCCAGCGGCANGCGCAGCATCATATACGCCGCACTCTGCGCACCCGCCGCGTGGGCTTCGGTCAGCAGGCTTTCCAGTTCACTGTCGTTGATCATCGGAATCATCGGTGAACACAGCACACCCACCGGTATGCCTGCCTCACGCATCACTCGAATCGCCCGCAATCGCGCCTTGGGCGCCGCCGTGCGCGGCTCCAGGATGCGCTTGAGCTCGTCGTCCAGGCTGGTGAGGCTGATCATCACCGCCACCAGACGTTGGCGCGCCAATTCAGTGAGCAAATCGAGATCGCGCAGGATCAGCGAGCCCTTGGTGATGATCGTCACCGGGTGCCGATAACGCAGCAGCACTTCGAGGGTCTGCCGGGTGATCTTGTATTCGCGCTCGATAGGCTGGTACGGGTCGGTATTGGAGCCCAGATTGATCGGTGCACACACATAACCCGGCTTCGACAGCTGCTGTTCGAGCACGTCGGCGGCATTGGTTTTGGCGATCAGTTTGGTTTCGAAATCCAGCCCCGGCGACATGTCCCAATAGGCATGGCTGGGTCGCGCGTAGCAGTAGATGCAACCGTGCTCGCAACCACGATAGGGATTGATCGAGCGATCAAAAGGCAGGTCCGGGGAAGTGTTGCGGGTGATGATGGTTTTCGCCGTTTCAATGCGCACTTCCGTGCCCTGGGTGATCGGCGCTTCCTGATACCAGCCGTCATCCTCGGCCACCGAGCGATTCGGCGCGAAGCGGTTGTGCGGGTTGGTTGCGGTGCCGCGGCCGCGAGGTGGCAGAGGGGTCGCCATCGACATCATCCTTAAGCTGTATGTTCATACAGTATATGGCCGCGGCCGAATAGGCCAGTGCCGTTCAGCGCCTGAAAAGGTGTTAAGTCGCGACGGGTTGTTTATTACTAATGAGCTTCTTGTAATGATGAGAAACAGAATACATCCTATGAATAACAAGGCACCGATATCTGGCCGCTGTTTCACGTTTACGTCATAGGAGATTTGGTTATGGAGACGAGTAAAGGGATATTGTTGACGGTACTCGACGTTAATAAAGACGGAGTTCAAGAGGTCAAAATAGAATTTGTTACTCGGGAAACTGACTTCGATCTGGGCTCCGGGAATTTTAGCGACACTATCGTTAATTCATATGCGGTTTTGGTTTCTAAGAAAAATGGCTCGACAACATTCAATAAGGCTTCCGTGCATGGCGATATTGACCAAGATGGAGATATTGATATGGAGGATGAGCAACTGCTTTTTGATCTTGCAAACACAGTCATTAAATTCAAGGCGAGTAGCGGAAATTGAAGGCGCTGAACAGTACTGGATATACAGCCACCTGTCATGTATGACAGTAGACAGCTTGTGAGTGGGCGGCCTACTTTGGGTTGGAGGATTCCAATTCAATGGAACCTCCCTCTCAATTGACTGACTCACGAGGTGTCATGATGGCCGTTAAAGAGATTCGCATTTCCATTGAAGATTTTAACAACGATAAAGTCCCAGAAGTCTTGCTCGAGTTCTATGATAAAAAGAAGGAGCTCGAGTTTTCAACTTCCGTTTCGGCGTCAAAAAAGAAAGGTGTTTACGATAAGGTTGACGTTAAAGGTGACGCCGATGGTGATGGGGATTTCGATCCCGCCGATGATAAAAAATTCATCCGCCTTGCGGCTGCCGCCGCTGAATGTTGAAGTAAGTATTGGTGAGGCCGAATAGGCCAGTGCCGTTCAGCGCCTGAAAAGGTGTTAAGTCGCGACGGGTTGTTTATTACTAATGAGCTTCTTGTAATGATGAGAAACAGATAGAAAGTAACTTGGTTATAATCAATCGGTATTATGCGCATCACACGAAGTTAACGTGTTATCACTATTAAAAGGATTTAATTAATGTCGAATTACAATCAGCGCGGTGTCTTTCTACAACGGTTGGCCCCGTCTGTCGTTAGTCCGAAAGAAGTTCGGGTTTCCATGCAGTTTGCTTTGAAAGAAGAGGGTTATGACCCGGAACACCGCACGCCTACGTACTCCCTGCTGGACTCTAGCACCCATGAAGCCGTTTCGAATGACGGTGGTTTAACCTTCTCCATGCGTCAAAACCCGGCGGACGTGAACGGTGACAGGACTGTCGATGCCCAGGACAAGGCCGTTCTGATTGCTCTGGCGACAGCGTATTCAAAAATCGTTAATCCTTGATTGTTATTGAGCGCATGAAACTTTTAAGTATTCATGCGCATGCAATTTGAGTAAGTACTTAAAGCGG
>NZ_NMOJ01000121.1 GCF_002251635.1 Pseudomonas mandelii | reverse complement strand
CGGAATGGAATTTTAGTACCGCTTTTTTTATTAAGCGCCAGCCATACGAAAGCAGGTTTAAATCCTTCAATTCACGGATCTTTGACAGAAGTCTCACGGGCCTTTGACTGCTCAGGGCTAAAGCTATGTGGCACCTAACCACTTTTCCCCACACGGTCGTCCGAGCATGCCCCGATTGCGCTTCTTAACTGCAACATGCCTGTTGTCGCTGGCCGCACTTTTCAACCTGACGATGGCCTTCGCTGACGACAGCGCATCGCCCCGCCCGGCGGAATGGGCTCAGCCGGTCGAGGTGCAATACAACCTCTATCAAATGTCCCCGACGCTTTACCGCAGCGCCTTGCCCGACAGCGGCGCCGTATCGCTGCTGAAAAAACTCAACGTCGCGACTGTCATCAATTTTCTGCCCGAGTCGGATTCAAGCTGGTTGTCCACGCCGGACATTACTCAGGTGCAGCTGCCCTATCGCACCAATCACGTGGATGACGCCCAGGTGCTCAAAGCCCTGCGTGCCATCCAGACCGCCGAATCCCATGGCCCGGTGCTCATGCACTGCAAACACGGTTCNGACCGCACTGGCCTGATGGCCGCGATGTATCGGGTGGTGATTCAGGGGTGGAGCAAGGAGGACGCCCTGAACGAAATGACCCAGGGCGGCTTTGGTGACAGCACCCATTTCAAGGACGGTGTGCGTTACATGATGCAGGCCGATGCTGACAAGCTTCGAACCGCGCTCGCCAACGGCGATTGCAGCACCAGCCCGTTTGCGGCCTGCTCGATGAAAAATTGGTTCAAATCCGCCCACGTCGAATAAGCATCAGTTCAGCGGGGAGCGCTACTGGGCGGCGATGTGAAAAAGCTGTCGGCGATTGGTTCTCCGAGGAATTCTTCCAGGGCGACCAACAGCGAGCGCGAATCCCCCGGTGAAAAAAAGGCTTCGCGAAAGGCCTTGCCGGTTTGCGGGTTGAATACCCAATGCTGCTGAAACCGTTTGAATGCCTCGGTCGCCAGTACACCCGACCATTTGTAGGCATAAACCGACGCCGCGTACCCGGTCACCATGTAATCGAAGCTGTTGGCGAACCGACAGTAGGGCGGCAGTTGCAGGTGGGGAATCTCTCGCAGCACGTCGTCGAAAATTTGTTCAACGCTTCGGCCATCACCTTGCCTGCGGTGCAATTCGAAGTCGAACAACGCGGCCAGTAACAGCTCTGCGGTTTGCCGGCTGGTCTGGGTCTGGATGGCTGCCAAAGCTGCGTCGACTCGCGTTTCGGCCAGACGCTCGCCGCTCTGGTGGTGAGCGGCCAGCCACAGCAGAAACTCCCCTGACTGGCACCAAAGCTCGAACAATTGCCCGGTGAACTCTGCCGTATCGCGTCCCAGTTGGGTGATACCGGACAGGCGATGGTGAGGCGAGTGGGTCAGAACGTGCTGCAAGCAATGGCCGAACTCATGGAACAGAACGCGCAGGTCCTTATGAGCGAGAAGGCAAGGACGTTCGGCATTCCCGGGCGTGAAGTTGCCATGAAGCACGGCGATCGGCAGCGTCAATCGACCTTCGGCGTCCAGTCGCCGATTACGTAGCGTAGCGGTCCAGGCAAAGTCCGGCGCTTCATCCCGATGGAAAGGGTCGAGGTAAATGTGCCCGACGACCTGGCCATGCTCGCTGATTTCAAACAGGCGCACGCTGTCATGCCAGCGGCTGAATGCCCGCTGTTCGACGATCTGGATGCCAAACATGCGCTCGCTGAACAGGCAAAGTCGATGCAGCGTCCCGTCCAGCGGAAAGTACGATCTCAGGTCTTTCAACGCCCCGCCGAGACGTTGCTGGCGTAGCTGTTCGGCGAGAAACTCGTGATCCCAAGGGTGGACCTCAGTCATGCCGCGCTCAAGCGCAAATGCCTTGAGTTCTTGTGCGTCCTTCTCGAGTTCCGGTGCGGCTTGCACGATTTGCCGCCGCAGGAAACCGGTGACTTGCGCGGTGGATTCGGCCATTTCCGTGACAAGGCTGAGTTGCGCGAAGTTCTCATACCCCAGCAACCTGGCTTTCTGGTGACGCATGGATAACAGCACCTCCAGCACTGGACCATTATCGAATTGCCCGTCGTGGGGGCCTTGATCGGAAGCTCGGGTGGAGTAGGCGACAAAGTATTCTTCACGCAGGGATCGGTCTTCGGCATAGGCCATGACGCGAGTGAAGCTGTCCTGGTCCAGACGCATCAGCCAGCCTTCGTGCCCTGCCTGCTGCGCGTTGACTGCCAGACGCTCCAGTGTCGCCGCAGACAAACCGCGCAATTGCGAGTCGTCGTCGATGCGCTTTGTCCAGGCTGCGCTGGCGCCTTCCAGGTTGGTCATGAACAGGCTTTGCAGCACCCCGATGTCGCGATTCAGCCGGGCCAGCGTCTGCTGTTGGTCGATGGGCAGTTCGATGCCGGACAAGCGAAACCGGCGCAGAATCTTGTTCAAGACCGCTTTGCGCGGCTCATCGTAATTCGCCGCAGCCGGACTCTGCGCCAGCCGCTGATAAGCCCGGAACAGTGCGTGATTACCCATCTTTTCAGATATGTACTGCGCAGCGGCATCACTGCAAGCCGCGCTGGCAGCGTCCCAGGCCTTGCCCTCATGTTTCACCATAGAAAGGGTTTCGATGACGCCCATGGCCTCATCCAGACGCGCATCGGTTTCATCAACGGCCAATACCAGATCATCCCAGTTGGGGATCGTGGATTGGCTCGCGATAATTCCGGCAATGGCCTGGCGGTTGTCGGCAACAAGGGTGTCGATGGCAGGCACCAGGTGTTCGGCGCGGATGTCCTGCCAGGGCGGCAGATCCCAGTGCTTTAGCAGAGGATTGTTATCAGGCATGGCGTCTTCCTTGAATAGGGCTGAAGGATTCAGCCTAAGGAGGACGCGCGGGGGAAGGGTGGTAAATAGATACCACCTTCCACCCCGTCAAAGGGTGGAAGGTGGAGTTGACTCAGTGTTGCTCGTCAGGCTTTTTCTTCAACTTCGGGTTCGGGAAGAACTGCACCGCCTGAACCTTGGCGTCCGGCACCTTGAGCGCCGACGTGTTGACCCGCGTGCCCAATTCCTTGGGCACTGACAGTCCTTGTTCATTGAGCGTGTCCGAATAACCGCAGGCCACGCATTCGCGATGCGGGACCTCGTCTTCGTTCCACATCATCAATTTGTCCGGCTCGCTACAGGCCGGGCAGACCGCCCCGGCGATAAAGCGTCTTTTCGTAATCACAGGCCCTTCACTCATGCTGCCGCGTCCTCACTCAGGCCGCTGTGGCGCAAGAGTGCGTCAATCGACGGCGCACGTCCGCGGAAGTCGACGAACAGCACCATCGGCGCCTGGGAACCACCCCGCGCCAGAATCGCTTCGCGGAATGCACGGCCGGTTTCAGCGTTGAGCACACCCTCTTCCTCGAACTTGGAGAAGGCATCCGCCGACAACACTTCNGCCCACTTGTAGCTGTAATAACCCGCCGCGTAACCGCCGGCGAAGATGT
Source organism: Pseudomonas mandelii (assembly GCF_002251635.1). Classification (GTDB taxonomy): domain Bacteria; phylum Pseudomonadota; class Gammaproteobacteria; order Pseudomonadales; family Pseudomonadaceae; genus Aquipseudomonas; species Aquipseudomonas mandelii_B. Next base: position 16,637 of record NZ_NMOJ01000121.1, on the reverse strand, counting down.
GCGCAAAGCTGTTAGGGAAACGGTTGTAGGCCGGTGGACGCATGACCGAGACCTCATCGCGCACGCCTTCAAGCACCTGCGCCACTGTGCGACCATCGCCATGGGTGGCGTGCAACTCGAAGTCGAACAACGAGAACTCCAGTTGGCGCACCATCATCAGGCCGGACTGGAAATTCTTCGCCGCCAGCATTTTTTCCAGCAGGTCCTGAGGCAGCGGCTCACCGGTTTCATAGTGGCCGGAGATCAGCGCCAGGCCTTCCGGCTCCCAGCACCAGTTCTCCATGAACTGGCTCGGCAGTTCCACTGCATCCCACGCCACGCCGTTGATGCCGGACACGCCAGCGTGTTCAACGCGGGTCAGCAGGTGATGCAAGCCGTGGCCGAATTCGTGGAACAGCGTGGTGACTTCATCGTGGGTCAGCAGCGCAGGCTTGCCGCTGTCGGCCGGGGTGAAGTTGCACACCAGGTTGGCCACCGGGCTTTGCAATACGCCGTCGATCGTGCGGCGACGGTCGCGCGCGCCATCCATCCAGGCACCGCCCCGCTTGTTGGCGCGGGCGTACAGGTCGAAGAAGAAACGCCCGACGTGCTGGCCGTTTTCCTTGATTTCAAACAGGCGAACATCCGGGTGCCAGGTGTCGAAGCCTTTTTGCTCGGCGATTTCGATGCCGTACAGGCGCTGGACGATGGCAAACAGCCCGCCGAGCACTTTGTCGATCGGAAAGTAGGCGCGCAGGGCTTCCTGGGAAACGCTGTAGCGTTGCTCGCGCAGTTTTTCACCGTAGAAACCGCTGTCCCAGCTTTGCAGGTCGGCGCAGCCTTGTTCGGCGGCGTAGGCCTTGAGCTGTTGCAGGTCCTGAGCGGCAAACGGCTTGCTGCGCTTGGCCAGGTCACGCAGGAAGCTCAGCACCTGGTCGCTGGAATCAGCCATTTTGGTGGCCAGGCTCAGCTCGGAGAACGATGCATAGCCCAATAGCTTGGCCAGTTCCTGACGCAGATCGAGGATCTGCTCCATCACCGGGCCGTTATCGTTCTGACCGGCATTCGGGCCTTGGTCAGACGCACGGGTGCAGTAGGCCGCGTAGATTTCTTCACGCAGGGCACGGTCCTGGGCGTAGGTCATCACCGCGTAATAGCTCGGGAATTCCAGCGTGATGAGGAAGCCGTCCAGATCTTTGGCCTGTGCAGCGGCGGCCATTTGCGCCTTGGCCGAATCGGTGAGGCCGGCAAGGGCGGCTTCATCGGTCACGTGCTTGGTCCAGGCTTGAGTCGCGTCGAGTAGCTGGTTGGAGAAGCGGCTGCCCAGCTCCGACAATTTGCTTTGCACTTCGGCGTAACGCTTCTGTTCGGCTNNCGGCAAATCGATACCCGACAGGCGGAAGTCGCGCAGGGCGTGTTCCAGGATAGTTTTTTGCGCCACATCGAAACCGGCGGCTTCCGGGCTGTTCGCCAAGGCTTCGAAGGCCTCGAACAGCTCACGGTTCTGGCCCAGCTCGGTGGAGTAGGCGCTCAAGGCCGGCAGGCAGGACTCGTAGGCTTCGCGCAATTCGGCGCTGTTGCACACGGCGTTGAGGTGGCTGACCGGGCTCCAGGCGGCGCCCAGGCGGTCATTCAGTTCGTCCATTGCCAGCACCAGGCCGGCCCAGGTCGGTTGTTTGCCCTGGCTGTCGAGGATCTCGATAATGGCGGCACGGTTGTCAGCCAGGATCTGTTCAATGGCCGGTTGCACGTGTTCGGCACGGATCGCCGAGAACGGCGGCAGGTCGTAGGACTGCAAAAGAGGGTTGTTCACGCTCACGGTTGGCACCTTGGCTGGAAGAAACATGNGGCCATCTTAATTACAATCAACGCCCACCGCAGCTATCAGCAGAAGAGAGAGAGGCTATCGTGACCCTTCGCACCTATCAGAACCATACGCCAACCCTGGGCGCCGGGGCTTTTGTCGATATTTCGGCGGTGGTGATCGGCGATGTCGAAATCGGCACCGACAGCTCGGTTTGGCCGCTGACCGTGATTCGCGGCGACATGCACCGCATCCGCATCGGTGCGCGCACCAGCGTGCAGGACGGCTGCGTGCTGCACATCACCCACGCCGGGCCGTTCAACCCGGACGGCTTCCCCCGCNTGATCGGCGATGACGTGACCATCGCCCACAAGGTCATGCTGCATGGCTGCACCGTGGGCAGTCGGATCTTGATCGGCATGGGCAGCATCGTGATGGACGGCGCCGTGGTCGAAGACGACGTCATCATCGGCGCCGGTAGCCTGGTGCCGCCGGGCAAGCGNCTGGAAAGCGGCTTTCTGTATGTGGGCAGCCCGGTGAAGCAAATCCGCGCGCTGACTGACAAGGAAAATGCCTTTTTCACGTACAGCGCGGCGAACTACGTGAAGCTCAAGAATTTGCATCTGGCTGAAGGCTACGACCAGCTCTGACCCTGCGCCCTTATTCAGGATTCAACATGCATTACCAAACCGTTTTGTTTGACCTTGATGGCACACTGACCGACCCGCGCGAGGGCATCACCCGTTCGATCCAGTTCGCCCTGAGCAAACTGGGCATCGATGAACCCGACCTGACCAAGCTGGAGCACTTCATCGGCCCGCCGTTGCTGCAAGCCTTCATGCAGTTCTACGGCTTCGACGAGGCCAAGGCTTGGGAGGCGGTGAATTTTTATCGCGAGCGTTTCAAGGTCACCGGCCTGTATGAAAACCGTGTGTTCGACGGCGTCACACCGTTGCTGGAAACCCTCGGCGGGCAAGGGCGACAGTTGTTCATCGCAACCTCAAAGCCGTGGGTGTTCGCCCGGGAAATCGCCCGGCACTTCGACTTCGCCAGGCACTTCAAGGTGATTTACGGCAGCGAACTGGACGGCACACGCACTAACAAAGTCGAGTTGATTGCCCACCTGATGGCCGAAGAAAGCCTGGACCCGGCCAACACCCTGATGATTGGTGATCGAAAGCACGACCTGATCGGGGCGCGCAGCAATGGGCTGGACTCGGCGGCGGTGGGTTATGGTTTTGGCAGCCGGGAAGAGTTGAGCGCAGAAGCGCCGGCCTATCACTTTGAAACGCTGGATGAGATGCATCGGGCGTTTTTGCAGCGTTAGTTGAAACGCCTTCGCGGGCAAGCCACGCTCCCACAGGACCTATGTCGCACGCATTTTTCGTACGCGACACGGAGCCTGTGGGAGCGGGCTTGCCCGCGAAAAGCCAGTTACCACCCAAGTCCCTTCTAATCGTCCTAGGCTCAAAGTCTGAGGTCACGATCAAGGAGGATCATTAATGCCAGAGCTAAAACATGCTCATCGATTGCGCACCGGCCGATATTCGGAGCCCGGACAGATTTACCTCCTGACAGCCGTCGTTTTGAACCGGCAACCGTTATTCCATGACTTCAAGAGTGGGCGACTGGTAGTCGATGCCCTGAAAACTGCTGAGCAGGAAGGGTTTGCGACGTCACTGGCCTGGGTCGTCATGCCCGATCATTTCCATTGGCTGATCGAGTTACAGAATATTCAGTTACCCAGTTTGATGGCTCGAACCAAATCACGCATCGCAGTAACGCTTAATCGCTCGGCAGGACGCCAAGGTCCGGTTTGGCAACATGGTTATCACGATCGCGCCATTCGTAAGGAAGAAGATCTACAGGCAGTTGCTCGCTACATCGTCGCCAATCCGTTGCGAGCTGGCTTGGTCGAGAGGGTAGGGGATTATCCCCTGTGGGACGCCTTCGCGGGCAAGCCACGCTCCCACAGGACCTATGTCGCACGCATTTTTCGTACGCGACACGGAGCCTGTGGGAGCGGGCTTGCCCGCGAAAAGCCCCGCTCAACCACCAACACTTTTATGATCCTGCCAAAGCCTTCAGCGCCGCCTTGCGCTTATCAACCGGCATCGCACCAAGCTGCTCGACGGCGGCATAAAACTTCAGCCAATCCCCACCCTCCTGCCTGAACAGCGCCGCAAACGCCGGCACCCATTGGTCATACAACCCAAACGGCAACAACCGGGCATTGTTCATTGGCGCATTGATCCACGCGTCATAGCGTTTATCCCCGGCCCAGCGGCTGTCGCGCAGTTGTCGATATTCAAGACGCAGTCGTTCGAACTCCGCTGCTTTGCGCTGGCGCATCTGATCGGTGGGTAGCGGTAGGGCGTAGAGCTTTTCGAGTCGCGTGCGCGTATCCAGAACCAATTGAATAAATTGGTCTCGATGCTGCGCCTGTGCGCCGTTGTCCGGTGCCAGACTGCGCGATGCTCGCCATTGCCGGGTGCCTTCCTGCTCGACAAAGNTGGCNNAAGACTCGTTGAACTCGGTGTCGTCCTTCACATAAAAACGCTGGTGCGCCAACTCATGAAAAATCAGCGTGGCCAGCCGCTCGTCGCCCCAACCCATCATTGAGCTGAGAATCGGATCGTTGAACCAGCCGAGCGTCGAATAGGCCTCGACGCCGCCAATGGACACGTCCATACCTTTCAGGCGTTGTAAGGCAGCCTCGCCGCGGGCAGCACTCTGGCTGTAATAACCGCGATAGGCGACGCAACCGGCGATAGGGAAGCAATGGTTTTGCGGTGTCAGGGAAAATTCCGGCGTGGCAAAGACGTTCCAGACCACGAACGGCCGGCCAATGTCGGCGTACAGACGGTAGCTCTGGTTATCCGGCAGATGCAGCTGTTGGCTGGCGAATGTCCGGGCCTTTTGTGACTGGACCAGATGCGCGCGCAGCATCGGATCGCGAGACGGATCGGCAACCACCTCGGCCACCGGCTCCCTGGCCCGCAGCAACTGCAGCTGACCACTGGCCAATTGGCTGTAGTAACTGACGCCGGCGCAACCACTGAGTAATAAAAGCAACACGCCCGGAAACAAAATCCGCAAAACGCGATCAAGTAACCCAAGGCTTGGAAGCGGCCTGATCAAAATAAAATCATCCCTGGAGAGTCTGCCCGCAAGACTATCCCGCCTGACTGGAGCTCCGCTATGCGCAAATTGATGCTGACGGGAGGCTTGTTGATGCTGACCGGCTGTGCTGGTTTCGGCTTACCTCATCATGATCCGTCGCAAGCGTGGATCGAACTTGACTCACAGCAAGAAGACACCGCCCTGCAAGCGCTGGAAGTCGATGACAAGGCCTCCACCGACAAACGCTATTTCGAGGTACATCCGGGCAGTCATGAGCTGACGGTGCGTTACCAGTTTCCGGTCCAGCCCACCAACATCGGCCCTGACGCCGAACCGCTTTGGCGTGATTGCCAGTTGAATGTGAAATTCAATGACTTCAACGCCGGTGAGCGGTATCAGCTGCAAGCGGGGAATATCGGCTTCCGGCCATGGGCAAAGCTCTATGACCAGCAACGAAAAGTGATTGGCCAAGGCACGCCCGCTGGCTGCCAAAGCAGCTGATCGGCGCTATGCTGAATGACCATCCTTTGGGACATTCATCGTGCGCAGATTGATGCTGTTGCTCGCCGCAGGCGTAGTTGCCGGCTGCCAGAGTCCGTTACCGGCGGTAAATCCGCAGATGGCCTGGATCGAGTTCTCGACGCCATTCCCCAACGACAAGTTGCTGATGGCGGAGCGACTGGACAAACAGCGATTGCGTGACGGGCGTTTTTTCCAGGTGACGCCCGGCAGCCATGAGCTGGTCGTCAGGTTCGACTTTGAAGTGCCCGGTGGCGGGGGCATGGGCATGATGAGTTCCACTACGGAACGGCTGTGCTACCTGACCATCAACTACGATCATTTCGAAGCCGGCCAGCGTTATGTGCTGGAAGGCCGTTCGATAGCGTTCACCCCCGGCGCCCGGTTGTACAACGCCAAGCGGGAGATCGTCGCTGAAGATCGCGAGGCCTACTGCCTGATGTGAGGCAAATCAGCGGTCGTTTTTTTGATAAATTATTTTTTTGGTGCCGCCTTCGCAGGTGCCGACGACCATGTTCTGATCGTGGACTTCGTCATTGGTGACGATTTCCAGGGTGTAGGACGAGACGTTATTGGCCTGGATCTTGGCCTCGATCTCGGCCTTGAGTTCTTCACAGGATTTCGGTGCCGCCAGGGCCGAAGTGGCCAGCGCGCAACAGATAATCGCCAAGGCAAAACGTTTCATGGTTGAAGCTCCATTGAGGCAACGCGCAGGGGACTGCGGTTCAGCTGCTGTCATTTATTCGACCACAGTTTGGTAAAGCGAGTTCTGACTTCGCTCACAAAGCGCAGGTTTAGCCGTTGGGATTGTGTCGCTTAGAAGATCGCTTTCGCGAGCAAGCCCGCTCNCGAAGGCTTCAGTACATTCAGCGCCTGATCATCAGCTAACCAATGTCGCATCCAGGCTGATCTTCGCATTCAACACTTTGGATACCGGGCAACCTTCTTTGGCCTTGTTGCTCAGCTCCTCGAACTGCGCCTGAGTCGCCCCGGGGATTTTCGCCTTGAGGATCAATTTCACCGCCGTGATCGCAAAACCACCGTCGACTTGATCCAGGGTGACTTCAGCATTGGTATCGATGCTGTCAGCCTTGAGCCCCGCATCACCCAAGATCATCGAAAACGCCATCGAGAAACATCCCGCATGCGCCGCGCCGATCAGTTCCTCCGGATTGGTGCCTTTGCCGCCTTCGAAACGAGCCTTGAAGCCGTAGGGTGCTTCTCTGAGTACACCGGTTTCAGTGGAGATCGAGCCGATGCCGGTTTTCAGATCACCTTCCCAATGAGCCGATGCTTTCTTCGTAATAGCCATGTCTGCCTCCTCAAGATCCGGCGCGAAACGTCGCACCTTCGTGGTTTTCGGTTGCTAGGGTTCTGAGGATAGACGGTGGTGCAAAGTTCACCCCATCTCAAAAGTCCTACCGTTTTCGTAGGAATTTATGTCTTGGCTATTGAATCTCGGGTATATGCCCTCATTGCATGAAGCACGCTTATAGATTCGGCAGGTTTTCGTTCGCAAGAAAAAACCTGCGCTCACCATTGGAGAAGCAGGCTTATGAAACGACTGTCCGATATCAAGTTCTCGACCCTTGATCTGGTGCCCGTGCGCGAGAACGGCAGCGCGGCCCAGTCGCTGCGCAATTCCCTGGACCTGGCGCAGCATGTCGAGAAGTTCGGCTACAACCGTTTTTGGGTGGCCGAACACCACAACATGGACGGCATCGCCAGCTCGGCCACCTCGGTTTTGCTGGGTTATTTGGCCGGTGGCACTTCGACCATTCGTGTCGGCTCCGGCGGCGTGATGCTGCCCAACCACGCGCCGCTGGTGATCGCGGAACAATTCGGCACCCTCGAAAGCCTGTATCCAGGCCGGATCGATCTGGGCTTGGGGCGCGCCCCCGGTTCTGATCAAATGACCGCCCGTGCCTTGCGCCGCGAGCGTTCCGGCAGCGCCGACGAGTTTCCGGAAGATGTTACGGAGCTGATGCGATATCTCGGCCCACGCACGCCAGACCAGCGCATCATCGCCATGCCGGGCACCGGGACCAATGTCCCTGTCTGGTTGCTGGGTTCCAGCCTGTTCAGCGCGCAGCTTGCGGGAGAGAGGGGTTTGCCCTACGCCTTCGCCTCGCATTTCGCACCGCGTTTGATGCACGAGGCGATTCGCGTGTATCGCAATCACTTCAAGCCTTCAGCCGTGCTGGACAAGCCCTACGTGATGCTCGGCNTGCCGCTGGTCGCCGCTGACACTGACGAACAAGCGGATTACCTGGCGACTTCGGTCTATCAGCGCATCCTGGCGTTGATGCGTGGCCAAAGCCTGGTGCAGCGCCCACCGGTGAAAACCATGGATGGCCTGTGGCTGCCCCATGAAAAAGACGCCGTGGGTGATTTCCTCGGTCTTGCGATGGTGGGCAGCCCGCAGAAAATCCGCGCCAAGCTGGAGGTGCTGATCGAGCAGACTCAGGCAGACGAGCTGATTTTCACCTGCGACCTTTACGAACATGCGGATCGGGTGCATTCCTATGAGCTGCTGGCGCAGGTCATGAAGGGCTGAGGCTCGGACACGCCGCACATCAAAAAGCCGACGCATTGCGTCGGCTTTTTGATGTGCGCAGGATTCGACCTACTTCGAGTAGACGATGACCTTCGTGCCCTTCTCACAGGTGCCGACGACTTTCCCGCCGGCAGCAGCGCCTTTATCGACTATTTCCAATGAATAATTAGAAATGCCCTTGGCATCAAGTTTCGCTGCGATTTCGGCTTTCAGCTCTTCGCACGACTTGCCCTCAGCAAACGCTGTACCCGCAAGGCTCAACAAACCTACCGCTAAAATAAAATGTTTCATCGGTTGCATTCCCTGGTCGGATCAAAGGGAGCATCCAGCCATCAGCCGGAGGTACTCATGTAGCGCTTTGCCATTTCCCTATGGCACTCGGCCAGCGCGCAAGTTCAGAAGACTAGCTCAAACTCAGCTGCTGGCAATCCGGAACCCGACCTTGAGCGTGACCTGGAAGTGGGCGGCCTTGCCGTCCTTGATGTGACCACGGGTTTCGGTCACTTCAAACCACTCCAAGTGCTTGATGCTCTTATGCGCTTCGGCAATGGCGTTGTTGATGGCGTCTTCGATGCTGGTCGTCGACGAGCCCACCAGTTCGACTTTCTTGTAGGTGTGATGGTCAGTCATGGCGTTCTCCTTGGGGTATGAAATACAGCCTAGCAGTGATTTTTCGTATTACTTCTGTCGGCTGTTGCAACGCAGAAGTTCAGAATTACTGCACTTTCTCGAACCCTTGAAGTCCCAACCAACACACGCTACTCATCATCAATGAAGGAGAGCCACCATGGCCAACACCTCTTTACGTAAAGCCTCATTGCAAAGCATGGAAGCCGAGATCGAGAGTCTGCTGAAATCTTTGGAAAATCTGAAAGACGACGCCTCGGACGAGTCGCGTAAAACCCTCAAAGCGCTGAAAAGCAACGCCGAGAACGCGCTGAAGCATTCGCGCCATCTGCTCAGCGATGCGTATGAAGAAGTCAAAGTCAAAACCCGCGAAACCGGGATTGCCACTCGGGACTACGCCCAGGAGCACCCTTGGACTACCGCAGGCGTTGCAGTGGGCGCATTGGGTCTGCTCGCGGCTTATCTGCTGTTCAAGCGCGGCGACTAATCTGTCTGGCGCAGTTCAGCCTTGAGCCACTGCGCCAACTGCCGAGCGCGCCCGTCCGCGGCGCGCTTGGGTAGCCACAACGCCAGGTGCGCCGGGGTTTCACTGAAACCCCACGGCGCCACCAGGCGACCCGCTCGCAGGTCCTCTGCCACCAGCGGTTCAGGCGCAATCGCCACCCCCAGCCCCGCNACTGCCGCTTCCAGCAGATAATACAAATGCTCGAAACCTTGACCGTACTTCAACGCCTTGGCGTCGAGGCCACTTTGCTGTGCCCAGCTCGGCCAGGCCTGTGGGCGCGAGGTGGTGTGCAGCAAGGGTTCGTTCAATAACGCTGTGGCCGGCGAACCTTGCAGCCGTTCGTAACCTGCGAANCGCGGGCTCATCACAGGGCCGATTCGCTCGCTGGCCAGTTCATACACCTGCATATCCGCCGGCCACGGCGGNTCGGCAAACACCAGCAGGGCATCGAGCCCCGGCCGTCGCGGATCGAGATCGCCTTCGCCCGCCGACAGGTGCAGACGCAGGTCCGGCAGGTCCGCATTCAATCGTCCCAAGCGTGGAATAAACCAGCGCGCCAACAAACTGCCCGAGCAGCCGAGAACAAATGGAGCGTCAGCGGTGCTTTGGGTCAGCTCTGCGCAAACCGTGCGTAGACGTTCAAAGGCTTCACCGCTGGCATCGCGCAAACGCACACCGGCATCTGTGAGTTTCAGGCCGCGTCCATCCTTGATGAACAGGCTGACGCCGAGGTGTTCTTCGAGCACCTTGAGTTGCCGGCTGACCGCACCATGAGTGACGTGCAGCTGTTCGGCTGCCTGACTGACGCTGTTCAGTCGGGCCGTCGCTTCAAAGGCGCGAAGGGCGTTCAGCGGGGGAAGGTCGTGGCTCATGAGATCTGTGAGTTTTCCTGACAGGTTACGGCGATCTTATCGGTTTTCAGCGCCGGATGTGAGGGGTAGAGTGACCGTCATTGTCATCTCACGAATCCTACTGGAGCGACCCATGACCCAGACCGATCTGCGCAACGGCCCTGACGCCAACGGCCTCTTTGGCGCGTTTGGCGGCCGTTACGTCGCTGAAACCCTGATGCCGTTGATCCTCGAACTGGCCCGCGAATACGAAGCGGCCAAGATCGATCCGGCTTTCAACGAAGAATTGGCCTACTTCCAGCGCGACTACGTCGGACGCCCAAGCCCGCTGTATTTCGCTGAACGCCTGACTGAGTTCTGCGGCGGCGCCAAGATCTATCTGAAGCGCGAAGAGCTGAACCACACCGGCGCGCACAAGATCAACAACTGCATCGGCCAGATCCTGCTGGCACGGCGCATGGGCAAAAAACGCATCATCGCCGAGACCGGCGCCGGCATGCACGGCGTGGCAACCGCCACCGTGGCCGCACGCTTTGGCCTCGACTGCGTGATCTACATGGGCACCACCGACATCGAGCGTCAACAGGCCAACGTATTTCGCATGAAGCTGCTGGGCGCCGAAGTGATCCCGGTGGTCGCCGGCACCGGCACGCTCAAAGACGCGATGAACGAAGCCCTGCGTGACTGGGTGACCAACGTCGACGACACCTTCTACCTGATCGGCACCGTGGCCGGCCCGCACCCCTACCCGGCGATGGTGCGCGACTTCCAGGCCGTGATCGGCAAGGAAACCCGCACCCAGATGCAAGCCCAGGAAGGCCGCTTGCCGGACAGCCTGGTGGCCTGCATCGGCGGTGGCTCCAACGCCATGGGCCTGTTCCACCCGTTCCTGGATGACGCCAGCGTCGAGATTATCGGCGTTGAAGCGGCCGGCTACGGCATCGAAACCGGCAAGCATGCCGCCAGCCTCAACGGCGGCGTACCGGGCGTGCTGCACGGCAACCGCACCTTCCTGCTGCAGGACGACGACGGCCAGATCATCGACGCCCACTCGATTTCCGCCGGCCTCGACTACCCCGGCATCGGCCCTGAACACGCCTGGTTGCATGATATCGGCCGCGTTCAGTACACCTCGGTGACCGACGACGAGGCCCTGATNGCATTCCACAAATGCTGCCGCCTGGAAGGGATTATTCCGGCACTGGAAACCGCCCACGCCTTGGCCGAAGTGTTCAAACGCGCACCGAATCTGCCGAAGGATCACCTGATGGTGGTCAACCTCTCCGGCCGTGGCGACAAAGACATGCAGACCGTGATGCANCACATGGAACAATCGAAGCAGGAGAAACACTGATGAGCCGCCTGCAAACGCGCTTTGCCGAACTCAAGGAACAGAATCGCGCCGCCCTGGTGACCTTCGTCACCGCTGGCGACCCGAGCTATGACACTTCCCTGGCGATCCTCAAAGGCTTGCCCGGTGCCGGTGCCGACGTGATCGAGNTGGGCATGCCCTTCACCGACCCGATGGCCGACGGCCCGGCGATTCAACTGGCCAACATCCGCGCGCTGGAAGCCAAGCAGAACCTGGCGAAAACCCTGCTGATGGTTCGCGAGTTCCGNGAAGGCAATACCGAGACGCCGCTGGTGCTGATGGGGTATTTCAACCCGATCCACATGTACGGCGTGCCGCGTTTCATTGCCGACGCTAAAGAGGCCGGGGTTGATGGTTTGATCGTGGTCGACCTGCCGCCCGAGCATAACGGCGAGCTGTGCGACCCGGCCCAGGCTGCGGGCCTGGACTTCATCCGTCTGACCACACCGACAACCGATGATGTGCGTCTGCCGACCGTGCTCAACGGCAGCTCGGGCTTTGTTTATTACGTGTCGGTAGCCGGTGTGACCGGCGCCGGCGCGGCCACCCTGGAACACGTTGAAGAAGCGGTGACCCGTCTGCGCCGCCACACCGACCTGCCGATCAGCATCGGTTTTGGTATTCGCACCCCGGAACAGGCTGCGGCCATCGCGCGTCTGGCCGATGGTGTGGTGGTGGGTTCGGCATTGATCGATCACATCGCCAATGCCACCACGCCGGAACAGGCGGTTGATGGCGTGCTGAGTCTGTGCTCGGCGCTGGCTGACGGCGTGCGTAAGGCCCGCGTCAGCTGAAGGTAAAGTTCCTGATACAGAGGAATTAGAGCCTCACGGTACAGACTAAACAGCAAGACCGAGGGCTTCAGGACTACGTTCTGAAGCCCTTTTTGCTGTTTGTGCAGTGAGGAAAGACCCGATGAAAATGCCGAAACGTCTGATTGCCAGCCTGGGCGTGCTGATGCTCAGTGCCACGCCGTTGCTGCATGCGAGCGCCGATCAGCGCGACGATCACGACCACGGCGGCCCGCAGCAGGGCCATTACGATAACCGTGGTGACAATCATGGCGATGACCACCGTGGCCCGCAGGACAATCATCGCGGCGGCCCTCCGCCACGGGATTTCGGCCCGGTGCGCCAGACTATTCACGATAACCACGGCTATTTTGTACGCGGCGCACCTCCCCCTCCAGGTGTTCATCTGGTGCGTGGCCGGCCGTTGCCTCACGGCTATTACGGTGAGCGTCTGGATGACCGTGCCTTGGGACGGCTGCCGTATTACCCGGGCTACGAATGGCGCCGTGCGGGGGGCGACATTGTGCTGATCGCCGTGGGCACCGGGATCGTCTATGAGATTCTGGAAGGGGTGCTTTGATCTAACGTGCAGGCAAAAAGAAGGCGTCATGGGTCATCCACGACGCCTTCTTGCTTATGGCAACTCCAGGCCGCCCGCTGCTTTATGCAATTTGCGCAAATGTTCGCCAACCAGTTTCAGGTTAGCTTCATTGGCAGCCATCTCAGCTGCCCGGCCTGGGTCGAGCAGCGCCCTGACTTCCTTGTCCAGATCTCCGGTCAGCAGCTGAAGCTGCTTCTGCCGCAAGCTGCTTTCCGATTCCAGGCGCTGCCATTCATTCGGTTGAGGCAATCCATAACCGCCGGTGCCGAGCAGCTCCGCCGGACGACTGAGGAAGCCGCTATTGGCGAGAATCTGCTGCAAGGTTGCGTTCGCCTTGTCCATGCCGCCGTTCTTCAATTCCCGAGCGCCCAGATAACGTTGTTTCACTTCATCCTGGGCCAGCACCAACTGTTGACGGAAGCTGGCCTGCTCCAGCAACAGCAGCGCGGCACTGGTGCGTAGGTCAGCTTGTTCAAACCATTGCCGACGCTCTTCAGCTTTCAGTGCCAGCCAGTCTTCGACTTTTTCCTGCTTGATCGGCAAGTGCTTCTTCAGCACTTCGAACATCGCTTGATAGCGGTCACGGAAGGAGTCGAATCGATAACCCAGGCGCAGCGCTTCGCGTGGGTCGTCGAGCACGCTGGTATTCGCCAGTCCGCGGCCCTTCATCACTTCCAGCAAACCGTTGGGCATGATGCTGTCGAGCCCGACCAGTTGCGCATTGTTGGTACCGCTGCGCAGCAACTTCAAGCCTTCCACCGCGCAGTTGTTGGACAGGAAAAAATAGTTTCCGTCGTAACTCCAGTGCATCTCGGCGGCGTGCTCCACCACGTCTTCAATTTCGTTGCGCGACAGGTTCAGCGGTACCGAGGCCAGGCTGCGCAACTCGGTCTTGGTGTATTCGTCGATCACTTGGGCCAGCGGCAGCACAAATAGGCGCGAGGGGTATTTACCCACCAGCCCATCCCAGCTCGAGAGCTGCACGTCGCCGACGAAGGCGCGGTAGGACAACACAAGATGCTGGTCGAGGTCCAGCCGGCAATCCGGGCCGCGTGGGCGACCGGGCGCGCAGATCACCAGGCGCAACATGCTGTGGCCCCAGCGGCTGACCAGGTTTTGGTTGGCTTCGGCCAGCAGGTAGTCGATTTCATACACCCGCTCCGGATCGACCTGGCCCAGCGGTTGTTTGGCAAAGTCGTTGCCGGCATTGAGGAAGGCAAAGGATTTGCTGCAAGTGTCCTTGGCGGCGGGAGCCCAGCCGAAATGTTCTTTGTAATAGCGAAACAGCGCGGGGCGACGGCAGGCGTAGCTCGGGTCGAGGAGGAAGTACTCCATGTTGACGGCCACGAACTCCAGCGGGCTGGTGGTTTCGTAGATGTCCGGGCTGCGGGCGATTTGCCGGTTGTGCTGCTCGCGCTCGCCACGGCGACCGACGTATTGCGGCCAGCCGGCCAGGTCGAGCAGGCGCGGGTCATCGCTCAGGGTAAAGCGGCGGTCGGATTGGCCACGGCATTCATCCGGGATGCCGATCAGGCCGGAACTGCTGTTGCGCCGGGTGCAGCGCTGTATCAGTGTGCGCTCGTCTTTGGTCCACAGGCGCGCACGGTCGTAAATGTGGGTCAGTTCATGCAGCACGGTGGCGAGCATCTCGCGGCGGACGGTGCCATGGGGGCGATAGGTTTTCTTGGTGGCGGCGCTGCCGTCCGTGAGGCTTGCGAGCAGGTTGCGGTTCAGGTCGAGTTCGGACACCAGCGAGGCCTGGCCATAAGCGTTTTCAGGCATTTTGTCGGTCCAGCCGACATCAATGCGCCGGTCCAGCTGCTCGATAAAGCGCGGCGGCAAAGCCTGCATGGCTTCATCGAGCAACACCTGACTGGCTTGCTGTTGTTCGGGGCTCAGACCCTCGGTCTTGAGCCGTAATTGCAGGCCAGCCTGGGCCGTGTTGCACAGCAGCAACATCAGCCCGGCCACCAGCCAGGCGCTTGGCGACCTCACAGTGCGAGGATGGCTTCGGCGAGCACCTGATCACTGGCGTCCCGGGCTTCCGGCACACGAGTGCGCAACGTGTTGATGGCCGCTTCAAGGTGCGCGCCGCGTATGTCGCCATCGCTGGCAACGAAACTGGCGGCATCGTCGTGGGCTTCACGGATGATCTTCGAATCGCGGATCGACGTGGTGGTGTCAGACGTGAAATCAAGGGTGCGCTGGGTGGCATTGATGATGATGTTACTGGTGGCGACCAGGGTATGCGCCTGGGTCACATCGGCCAATAAAAGCAGGCCAAGGGCAACAGCAATTAGAGGGCTACGCATGGAACGACTCCAAAATACAAAGATGATTATTGGACGAGAATTGCCTGCGCCAGTTCAAGGTCGCTGGCATGAAGTTTTGGCTGGGTCCGACGCAGGTAAATCAGCGCGGACTCTAGCTGCGCTCCGCGTAACTGGCCGTCGCTGGCAATGAACGCTGCAGCGTCATCGTGTGCCTCGATCAGCAGCTTACGGTCGAAGGGGGCGGCGGTCACCATGCTGGTGGCGTAACCCGTGATGACGATGCCTTGGGTCGACAGGTTGAACGCGTCGAAGGCATAGGTCGGGCCCGACCAGCAGGCTGCGATAAATACTGAAATGAAAAGCTGCTTTGAAGGAAGACGCATGAGACTCGATTGTCGAAAGCGAGTCCAAAGGCTAGCGCAATGCCCGGGCTAGAGCCAGCGCCGAAACATTGGGACACGACAAGCGTGTCCCACGTGTCAGCGTCGCTTAGATCGTCAGGATGGCCTGTGCCAGCTGTGCATCAGTGGCGTTCAGCTGAGGCGCCTGGTGGCGAATGTGGTCAAGTGCGCTTTCGAGCTTCACGCCACGAATGGCGCCTTCGCTGGCGACAAAGCTGGCGGCGTCGTCGCGGGCAGCGCGCACGATCTTGTCATCGCGAAAGGAAGAAGTGACATCGGATGTTGCATCGGAACTGGACTTCAGCGCGCCAACAACGGCATCCGTGGTCACGATAAAGCTGGTCGCGTGGGAATTGGCAGCCACGGCAAGCAGGGCTGCAGCGCTGAGCAGACGAAGACGGGACATGGTGTAACTCCTTTGGATAACCGATTGAGAGTGTTGAAGTAGCTGTTGAGTCAGACGCCTGTCGTACAGCGCTCGCCACGTTCTGGTTCGATATTAGGCCTGCTTTTATCGGTTCGAACAGTACCTTCTGTTAAAGCAGAGCCCTAGCGCCAGAACGGTTTATCCAATTCATTGAGCCGATCCGCGTGGCTGATGCCCAGGTCCGAGAGTTGCTGATCATTGAGTTGGCCCAGCAAACGTCGGGTTCTAGCTCTCTCAAGGTTGCCGGCGAGCACCCTCAGCAAGTGTTTAAGCCTGACGAATCGCGGCTTCGGTTGAAGGGCAGAAGCGGAAACATTCAGTAGATTATTCAAGGCGCAGTCCTTTTGCCGGTGAGTCAGGACTTC
This sequence comes from Pseudomonas mandelii, assembly GCF_002251635.1. Lineage (GTDB taxonomy): Bacteria > Pseudomonadota > Gammaproteobacteria > Pseudomonadales > Pseudomonadaceae > Aquipseudomonas > Aquipseudomonas mandelii_B. The sequence continues at coordinate 442 of NZ_NMOJ01000121.1, read as the reverse complement.
CATGTTGAGTCCTTCACCTCTGGATCTACAGATACACCGCTGAGAAATTGTACCGATTCAATTATGTAATTATTTTAACTGTACTGGTCGCCCGGTATTCCTTTTGTACCGGCACCAACAAAGAACGAAAACGACAAAGCCCGTCGTGGTTTCCCACGACGGGCTTTGTTTTTTCAATTTGGAGTGCTGGCGGTGGACCCGGTGGGTCAGAGCCAGCGACGCTAACTTAGCGCCAGAACGGCTTGCTCAGCTCTTCGTAGCGTTGCGCTTCGCTGATACCGGCGTCAGCCAGCAGACGCGAATCCAGACGAGCCAGTTGGTGGCGGCTGGAGATGCGGCGCTGCCACAACATCAGGTTGGCGAGAACGCGCAAAGGCAGGGAAGCCTGGGTGTTTACAGCTTTTTCTTCGAAGAACAGNTCGGAACTGAGTGTACGTTCCAT
>NZ_NMOJ01000120.1 GCF_002251635.1 Pseudomonas mandelii | reverse complement strand
GATGACATCCTTCCGCTTGTGGCGGGATTAGGTAGTGGTTTAACTGATGCCAATGATCCTCCTCCGACGCAAGACTCTCTAGATACAGTTCACCTGTATTGTGAGGGGCCAGTTAACTGTTAATAGGGGGTGTACTGGTCGAAATTGAGGCAACTGTACCTATCGGCACTACATTGGTGCGATTTTGATGTTTTCGCTTGAATGCGTAGGCAAATACGGTAGGAAATGACCAGTACAGCAGTACAGTTTTAAACAGAATCTAATGTGGCCAAAGGCAACTGACGCAACTGTGTTTGCGTCAGCTGTTTTTTTGCTGAATCAGACCGCCAGCATTCGCCCGGTTTCTTCCAGGCTGATGTGCCAGCTCAGGGCATCGCGCAGGATATGCGGGGTGTGCCCGCCCAATGCGCAGGCTGCCGTAAAGTAGTCATCCAGTGCCTGGCGATAGTCCGGGTGCACGCAGTTGTCGATAACCACTCGAGCCCGCTCCCGCGGTGCCAGGCCCCGCAGGTCGGCCAGACCGATCTCCGTCACCAGGATGTCGACATCATGCTCGGTATGGTCGACGTGGCTGACCATCGGCACCACGCTGGAGATTGCACCACCCTTGGCGATNGACTTGGTGACGAAGATCGCCAGGTGCGCGTTGCGCGCGAAGTCTCCGGAGCCGCCAATGCCGTTCATCATCCGTGTGCCGCAGACGTGGGTGGAGTTGACGTTGCCGTAGATGTCGAATTCCAGCGCAGTATTGATGCCAATAATGCCCAGGCGCCGTACCACCTCGGGGTGATTGGAAATTTCCTGAGGGCGAAGTACCAGTTTGTCCTTATAGCGCTCGAGGTTGCCGAAGACGTCGGCGTTGCGCCGGCTCGACAGGGTGATCGAACTGCCTGACGCAAAGCTCAGCTTGCCGGCGTCGATCAGGTCGAACGTTGAGTCCTGCAACACTTCCGAGTACATGGTCAGGTCTTCGAACGGCGATTCGATCAGGCCGCACATCACCGCGTTGGCGATGTTGCCGATCCCGGCCTGCAGCGGGCCGAGCTTGTTGGTCATGCGTCCGGCGTCTACTTCCTGCTTGAGGAAGTCGATCAGGTGATCGGCAATGGCTTGGGTGTCGACGTCCGGCGGCAGGACGGTGGAGGGCGAGTCGGACTGATTGGTGATCACGATGGCGACAATCTTTTCCGGCGGGATCGGGATGGCGGTGCTGCCAATGCGATCGTCGACCTTTACCAGAGGAATCGGCGTGCGGGTCGGCCGGTACGTTGGAATATAGATGTCGTGCAGCCCTTCCAGATTCGGGTTGTGCGCGAGGTTGATCTCAACAATCACTTGCTTGGCGAAAATCGCGAAGCTGGCCGAATTGCCCACGGAGGTGGTGGGCACGATATGCCCTTGCTCGGTGATCGCNACGGCTTCAATCACGGCGATGTCCGGCAGCTTGAGTTGCTGGTTGCGCAGTTGCTCCACGGTTTCCGAGAGATGCTGGTCAATGAACATCACTTCGCCGGCGTTAATCGCCTTGCGCAAAGTGCTATCGACCTGGAATGGCATCCGTCGCGACAGTACACCGGCTTCGGTGAGCTGNTTATCNAGGTCATTGCCCAGGCTGGCGCCGGTCATCAGGGTGATTTTCAGCGGAGAAATCTTGGCGCGTTCGGCCANGGCGTGAGGGACGGCTTTGGCTTCACCGGCACGGGTGAAGCCGCTCATGCCGACGGTCATGCCGTCCTCGATCAGTGCGGCGGCATCTGCCGCGCTCATGACCTTGTTCAACAGCGAAGGCAAGCGGATACGATCACGGTACATGAATTGTTATCTCAGGCTACGGAAGCAAGGTGGGCAGTGTAGTGATTTCAAAAAAATTCGGCCCGCTACCATGGTCGAATGCAGAGGNCTGATTTAGAGCCTTTGGTCGGGTTTCACGGGGAATAAAAAAACCCCAGCCTACTAAAGGCTGAGGTTTTGGGTATTGCGTTGGAGCA
>NZ_NMOJ01000012.1 GCF_002251635.1 Pseudomonas mandelii | reverse complement strand
GGTTTGAGACATTGTTGTTTTCCTCGTCGGTAAAGCGAACTGAAATCGGTATGCCGGGCCTGGAACCCATGCCGGGATCGTTAAAAAATCAACCGGGCGTGGTCAGGCCAAAGCAGTTTCAATAGGGGCAGTTACGAAGTGGCGAGAACTGATCGAAGTGTCAGCTTTTAATGGTTCGAAATCAGTGAGTTGGCACTGAAGTACGGGGATTATTAGCGGTTGCCAAGTCTGGTTTTCTGTGTTCATTATTATTTACCAGCACTATTTTTGTTGTTGGACACAGAGTGTTGAATAGGGCGCCAGAGGTAAATAAGCATTATGGAAACCCCACTTTCCAATTCCGGAAACCCGCCACCGAAAGCGTCGCATCGGGCGCCACTGGCCCTCAGCGGCCTGGATTTCAAACTGCTCAAAGTGTTCAAGGCCGTGGTCGAGGCCGGAGGCTTCAGTGCTGCCCAGAACGAGCTGAATGTGGGGCTGGCAGCCATCAGCAAACAGATTTCCGACCTCGAAATCCGCATCGGCATGCGCCTGTGCACACGNGGCCGCGAAGGCTTTCACCTGACCGAAGAAGGCAGTCTGGTGTACCAGGCGTCCATCGACTTGTTTGCCTCGGTCGACAACTTTCGTGATCGGCTTAGTTCGGCGCAGAATGAACTTGTCGGCGACCTTGGAGTAGGTGTTATTGACAATACAATCTCCGACGATAATTCACCGTTAGTTGCCGCGCTTAGAAAAATCAATGAAGAGTCACCGAAAGTAAGGTTTCAACTTCAGGCGTCGCAACTGGATGAAGTTGAAAGAGGCGTGGTAGAGGGGCGGTTAGTGGCAGGCATTGTTCCGGTTTATCAGAAGCGCGAAGAGTTTGATTACTACGCGCTTTATGAGGAACGCTCGGAGGTTTACTGTGCGGTCGGTCATCCGCTGTTCTCGATGCCGGACGCCGAAATCGGCAGCCACGTACTCAAGGATTACGAGTTCATCAACCACCGCTACGCGATCCATCGCGACAAACTGAATTTCGCCCACTACGACAGCTTCTCAGCCTCGGCGACCCAGGTGGAAGCCGTGGCATTACTGATCAAGACCGGGCGTTTCGTGGGTTTTCTACCGCAGCATTACGCCGCGTCGATGGTGGCGCAGGGGCAACTTCGCGCCGTGCGCCCGGACCTGATCAGCATCGTCACGCCGTTCAATCTGATCCTGCGGCACAACACCGTGCGCAGTCCGCTGGTCAAGGCGTTTGCGCGGGCGCTGGGTGTGGATCTGAAGGCGCCCGTCTAAGGTTGAAACGCATTGCACAACGGCGTTCGCTGGGTAAGCCGTTGGCCAGTTCGTTGTTTAATACGGCTTTTAAACGTGGGCTCAATTGTGCAGCCCCCAATGTTTCAAAGCCCATGCGCAAAAGATAAATTGATAAGCCGATATAACAAGTCCCGCCCCTTATTCTGCGAATAATAGAATCAATATCTGCAAAGTCAGTAATCACGGAAAAAACAATCATGGTGTGGATGATGGTGTTCAGCATCGGGTACCTGAGCATCGGCGAGCCAGGCCAGTGAAGGGTCATCGCGAAACAGTTCAGCCGCCGAACGCTCGATGGCGGGGAGGGCGGCGGCGTCGGAAAATTGGGCACGGCGGACAATAAAATTCATACGGGCGACTGTAGCAGCTGACTAGCCTGCTTTGTGGTTCGAGTGCTTCCTGTGGCGAGGGGGCAAGCCCCCTCGCCACAAAAGCAGGCTCGCTTAACACCGGCGGCACGGCTGCGAACGGCGTGCCTTGCAAGGCCCGATAGTCACGCGCGTCCATCATCAACCACGCCGGCAGTTGAAGCTGTTCCAGCTCCTGAATCGATTCGGTGAACAGCGGCTGTAAGTCCTCGTCGATATTGACCATGAACTTGATCGCCTTCGCGTCTTTACCCATGCCATGCAATACCAGCGGCGCCGGATCGTTTTGCACGAGCGCAAAGGCCGCGCGGCTGAACGTCTGGGTGTCGTATAGCCGGCGTTCGACCGGTTCGAACACCAGAATGTAGACCGACCACAACGCCAGAACCGCGCAAAACGCCAAGGTCTGTGCCCGCCATCGGGGCCTGAAAAGCGTGGCCAGCGCGAGCACTTGCAGCGCGGCGAGGATGATCAGCATCGAAGTGATCGAGGTCAGTTGCTCGGGAAACCGTCGATGGGCGTACAGCAACACGCCGATCAATACGCAGGGCGTCAACAACCACACTCCTTGCATCAATCCGCGCAACCAAACGAAAACCCGCCCCCCCGCCACCTGGAACGGGTACGCGGCAATGATCGCGGCCATGGGCAACATCGGCAGCAGGTAGCGGGCCTTTTTTGCTTGGGGAATCGACAGTCCGACCATCACGATCAACGCCGCCGCCGTGCAGTACTGCAACAGGCGCAGCGCCGGACCTGCCTGGCGCTGATGGGGCAGCCAGACTGCCGCCAACACCAGCAGCGCCAACGGATACGCCAGCGCATAGTTGCCCAGCGATCCGGTGAAGTAATACAGCGAACCGCTCACGCCTTCACTGCCGTCCATTCGCCCCAGAAACTGCATGCGCACGACATCCTGCATGAACAGGGGACCGCCACGGCTTTCGGCCAGCCATAACAACGTGCCGACGCTTGCGGCCAGCAGCACCGCCGCCGTCAGGCCGAAGCCGAACAGCCGCTGCCATTGGCGGTTAAGCAGCCAATAACTGCACAGCATGCCAGTCGGGACCACCAGCCCGATCGGGCCACGAACCGCAAAGCCCAGAAGCAACAGGGCGAAAATCAGCAGCCAGCGCCGGGGTGCCGAAAAGTGGTCCGCTGCATAACCCAGATAGAACACTGCAAAGGCGATCGCCGCGAGCATCAGGTCCAGGGACACCGCACGGGTTTCACTGATGAAGGTGCTGCTGAGCAGCAACATCGCGATGCTCAACAGGCCCCAACGCGTGGAGTAGGGCGCCGTGAGGCGATACACCAGGGTTACGATCAGCGCTGACGCGATAGACGTAGGCAGCCATGCCGTCAGGCTGGTGACCTGGCCGAACGGCAAGGACAACAGCCACGTCAGCAGTGTTGAGGTCGCCAGGTAGTCAGCGTAGGGCTGGCCATAGGTGGTGGGAAAGAAGCTCGGCCCATGGCGCAGCATCTCCTGAGCAAACACCAAGAAGCGCGAGTCGAACCCGATGATGGCCTGGTGCCAATTGCCGACGATAAACAGCACCAGTGCAAGGAGCCCAAGCCCCAGCGACTGGTTGCGGANGGATTGTGACAATGCAATCAAGCAACCACCTGAGCCGCCGGCCACTGCTGATGCGGAATCGGCAGTTTGCGCGACTCACCGCGCCCCATCGGGAAGTACAGGAAACCACTGCGTGCCAGCCGTTCGGCGTCGTACAGGTTGCGCCCGTCGAAAATCACCGGGTTTTTCAGGCGGTCGAGGATCAGCTCGAAATCCGGGGCCTTGAACTGCTGCCATTCGGTGCAGACGATCAGCGCATCGGCGCCGCTCAAGGCGGACTCCGGTGTGCCCAGCAACATCAACTTCGACTCGTCGGGATACAAATGCTGGGTTTCCTGCATGGCTTCCGGATCGAAAGCGCGCACGCTGGCGCCGGCGGCCCACAAGGCTTCCATCAGCACNCGGCTCGGNGCATCACGCATGTCATCGGTGTTGGGTTTGAAGGCCAGGCCCCACANGGCGAAGGTCTTGCCGCGCAGGTCGCCCTTGAAGTAAGCATTGATACGTTCGAACAGCTTGCTCTTCTGGCGCTGGTTGATGGCTTCGACCGCTTCCAGCAGGTCGCTGGAGCAGTTGGCTTCCTTGGCGCTGTGGATCAGGGCGCGCATGTCTTTGGGGAAGCACGAACCGCCGTAGCCGCAACCCGGGTAGATGAAGTGGTAGCCAATTCGTGAGTCGGCGCCGATGCCCAGGCGTACGGCTTCGATGTCCGCACCCAGGTGTTCGGCCAGCTCGGCGATCTGGTTGATGAAGCTGATCTTGGTNGCCAGCATGCAGTTGGCGGCGTACTTGGTCAGTTCGGCGCTGCGCAGGTCCATGAAGATGATGCGGTCGTGGTTGCGATTGAACGGCGCGTACAGGTCGCGCATCACATCGCGCACCTCATCGCTGTCGCAGCCGATGACGATCCGGTCCGGGCGCCGGCAGTCCGCCACGGCCGAGCCTTCCTTCAGAAATTCGGGATTGGAGACGATATCGAACTGCAACAAGCGGCCGACCTTGATCAGGCTCTTGTCGATATGCGCACGCAAGGTGTCACCCGTGCCCACCGGCACCGTGGACTTCTCCACCAGAATCACCGGCTGCTCACGATGTCGCGCCACCGCTTCGCCCACCGACAACACGTAGCGCAGGTCCGCCGAACCATCGTCCCGGGACGGTGTACCGACCGCGATAAACAGCACCTGACCATGCTGCACCGCAAGTTTTTCGTCGGTGGTGAATTGCAGGCGTTTGGCTTCGAGGCTTTCACGCACCAGACTGGCCAGCCCCGGTTCGAAAATGCTCACGTGGCCCTGTTGCAGCAATTCGACTTTTTTCTCGTCAATGTCCATGCAAACCACGTCATGGCCGACTTCCGCCAGGACGGCAGCTTGCACCAGGCCAACGTAACCGCTACCAAATACACTGATTTTCATGAGGCACTCCTGAGTTCGGGCGCGCGCGCTGGACGTGAGTTGATGGTGATGACCCCGAGCATGACCAAAGCCACCCCGAGGGTTTTTGTAAGGCTGAAGGCTTCGTTGAACACCGGCAGGCTGGCCGCCAGCAGGTACACCAGCGCGTAGCTGATGCTGAGCAGCGAATAGGCGCGACCCAGGGGTAAATGCTTGAGGGCGCCGAGCCAGCACACCATTGAAAGGACGTAGGCCAGAATCGCCCCCAGCACCACGGTGACCGCCGCCGGATCGACGCTGGAAGTCAGTAGATGTTCGGGGGACGGCAGGCGCGTCATGCTCCAGCGCATGCCCAACTGCGCCGCGCTGCCGAGTAGCACACTGCCCATGGCGAAGGTGATTCCGCGACGCAGGCTCATGCGTGTTGCCCCAGCAGAACCACACCGCCGATCACCAGCGCCACGCCCAGCCAGTGCTGGCGGTCGATGGGCTCGTGGAAGACAAACCGGGCGATCAGGGTAATCAGCACAAAATTCAGGCTCAGCATCGGGTAGGCAATACCGACTTCAAGGCGCTGCAACACCAGTAGCCAGACCAGCAAGCCCAACCCCAGCGCAGCGAGTGCCAGCCACAACCACGGCGAACGCAGTTTCTCGCCCCAGGCCGACGGCTTCGCCCGCCAGCTCTCGACGGCGTACTTCTGGGCGATCTGGCCCAGACAGGTCAGCAGGCACGCGACCAATAACAGAAGCAGGCTCATGACGCGCCCTGTGGAAAGATCAGAATCACCAGATTGCCTTCTTCATAGCGCTTGCCATCCTTGGGCAGTCGTTCAATTTCTTGCAGCTCGTCCTCACCCTTGACCCGCATGACCACGCCGACCGAGCCGTTCTGCCGGGCCTTGTGCATCCACTGTTGAACGTGATCGAGGTCGACGCGCTGCTGCACCGAGTCTGAATAGGCGAGGCCATATTTCAATTCGCCTATCGTGTTGTACAACGCCACGTCCGGGCGCTTCAGGCGCCAGGCCAGGGCCGAAGCGGCGCCGAGATCGTTGCTCAGCAGCTTGCCGGTCTGCGCCAGTTCATCGGCGTGATGGAGGATGAACTGGTCGGGCATCTTGTTGGCCACCACCGAGTCGGGCAGCCCGGCGGGCAGCAGACCGATCAGCAGCAGGCTGCCGAAGCCCGGTGCAGCCCAGCATTGCAGGGGCCTGAAGGCTTGAAGCAGGTTGGCCATGATCCAGCCGATCAGGCCGATGAACACCAGCACCAGGTTGTGCAGTTCATGGTCGTACAACGGCTTTTTCAGTTGCAGGTAGACCAGGGCGAGCAGGGTGATCACGCCCAGCAGCAAATTCAGCAAACCATTGATGCCCAGGACCCTGCCTTGCTCCAGCTTGAGTCGGTCGGCCAGGGTGTGGCCCATCAGCAGTGCCAATGGCAGCAGGCAGGGCAAGATGTAGCTCGGCAGTTTGCCGTTGCTCAGGCTGAAAAACAGCAGCGGCATCAGCAGCCACAGCAGCAGAAAACCGATGCTGGCTTGCCCGCGGGTTTGCCACGCCTGGCGCAGCGCCGACGGCAACAACGCCACCCATGGCAGACTGAACGCCACGAGCAACGGCAAATAGAACCACCACGGCGCATCATGCTGGGCGTCGTCACCGGCAAAGCGACGGATGTGTTCGTGCCAGAAGAAGAACCGCCAGTAATCGGGTTCCTGCGCGTGAACCGCCAGCGCCCACGGCAGACTCACCGCGATGGCCACGACAACCGCCACGGGGCCATAGACCAGCAGCTCACGCCAGCGCTTTTGCCAAATCATGAAGGGCAGGGCGATCAGCACCGGCAACAACCAGGCGAGAAAGCCCTTGGTCATGAACCCCATGCCGCAGGCCAGGCCCAACACGGCCCAACCGATCAGGCGCGGGCCACGGCGGGCGCTGTCCAGCGCGAACCACAAAGCGACCAGGCTCAGATTGACCCAGAAGGTAAATTGCGGATCGAGATTGGCGTAACCGGCCTGGCCCGCCACCACCGTTAAACTCATGTATAGCAATGCACAGGCAAAGCTTTTGCGCGGCTCGTTCCACAGTCGCCGGGCGACCAGGAAACACAGCAACACACTCAGGCCCATGCTCAGCGCCGATGCAAAGCGCACACCGAACAGGTTCTGGCCAAACAGCGCCTGGCTGGCGGCAATCACCCAGTATCCGGCTGCCGGCTTTTCGAAATAACGCAGGCTCATTAAATGCGGCGACACCCAGTCGCCGCTCAGAAGCATGCCTTGGCTGATCTGCGCGTAGCGGGTTTCGTCAGGAATCCATAAGCCGTGGCTGCCCAACGGCAAGAGATACGCCAACAGGAAAATCCCCAGCAGCAGCGGCAATCCCCAGCGTTTGCTCATGCGCTTTGCACTCCCAGCCAGCCTTCCCGGCCTTCGAGCGTGCCGCGCACGACACGGCCCGTTGGCAAGGCGCTCGGGGCGTCGGGCAGCAGATCGCCCAAGGGTTTGAAGCCGATGCCACGTTGGCGCGCATCGGCCAGCAGTCGACGAAAATCATTGGCCATCAGAATCCCTTCTACTTCGGCGTGGATCGTATAGACGTTGAGTTTTTCAGGCGTGAATCGATCGAGGATGAACCCGTTGAAGTCCTTGGCTGCGACGACAGGGCCGACCACTTCATCGAAGGTCGGCAGGTCCACCGGAATCTGCGGTGCCCCCAAGCCGCCCCCGGCCAATCTCGGTTGGAACAAGCCTTGGCCTCGACAATCGCTGTTGTAGCGAAAGCCGAACGTTTGCTTGGCCTCGATCACGCGCTCGTCCGCGCGCCAACCGGCAGACGCCGAACACTCGATTTTTTGCCCGAGGATGTCGCTGAGGGTGTCCACGCCCAGGCGGATCTGTTCGATCAGCTGCGCGTCACTCCAGCGCCCGGCATTGGCCTGCCAGCCATGGTGATCCCAGGCGTGCAGCCCGACCTCATGGCCCGCATCCCGGGCCTGTCGCATCAGGTGCCCGAGGTCGCGACCGATGGGTTTNCCCGGCCAGGCGGTGCCGGCCAGCAAGATATCCCAGCCATACAGCCCGGCGGCATTGGAACGCAGCATCTTCCACAGGAATTGCGGACGGATGAGGCGCCACAAGTGGCGCCCCATGTTGTCCGGCCCAACGCTGAAGAAGAACGTCGCTTTCACCCCGGCTTCATCCAGGATTTCCAGCAGTCGCGGCACCCCCTCACGGGTGCCCCGGTAAGTGTCGACATCGATTCGAAGGCCTGCCTGCATCAGCGTGATTCTTCTTTGGAGTGCTCGGCCATTTCGAGCATGGCCTCGCGCAGGAAGAAATCCAGCGTGTTGCCGATGGTTTCGCTCATCTCAACGGTTGGCTCCCAGTTCAGCAGGCGCTTGGCGTTTTCGATGCTTGGCTTGCGGTGCGCCACGTCCTGGTAACCGGTGCCGTAGAACGCCTTGCTCTCTACGTCGCGGAAACCGGCGAACGGAGGGAAGTTGCTACGCAGCGGGTGAGCTTCGAACTGACGCAGCAGCTCTTCGCCCAGCTGACGAATGCTGGCTTCGTTTTCCGGGTTGCCGATGTTGATGATCTGGCCATTGCAGACATCGTTGTCGTTATCAATGATGCGTGCCAGGGCTTCGATGCCGTCGGCAATGTCAGTAAAGCAGCGTTTCTGCTCGCCGCCGTCGAACAGGCGAATCGGCGTGCCCTCCACCAGGTTCAGGATCAGTTGGGTGATGGCNCGGGAGCTGCCGATACGTGCCGAGTCCAGACGGTCCAGGCGCGGGCCCATCCAGTTGAACGGACGGAACAGGGTGAAGTTCAGGCCTTTGTCGCCGTAAGCCCAGATCACACGGTCCAGCAGTTGCTTGGAGACCGAGTAGATCCAGCGTTGCTTGTTGACCGGGCCAACCACCAGGTTGGAGGTGTCTTCGTCGAAGTACTGGTCCTGGCACATGCCATAGACTTCGGAGGTCGACGGGAAGATCACACGCTTGTTGTACTTGACGCAGTAGCGAACCAGTTTCAGGTTCTCTTCAAAGTCCAGTTCGAACACGCGCAGTGGGTTACGGGTGTATTCGATAGGGGTAGCGATGGCCACCAGCGGCAGGACCACGTCGCACTTCTTGATGTGGTACTCGATCCACTCGGAGTGAATGCTGATGTCGCCTTCCACGTAGTGGAAGTTCGGGTGGCTGCGCAGGCGGTCGATGGCATCGGAACCGATGTCCAGGCCGTACACCTCGTATCGGTCGTCGCGCAAAAGCCGCTCGGACAAGTGATTACCGATGAAACCGTTCACACCCAGGATCAGTACGCGAGTACGACGTGGCTTGCGGCCGGACTCGGCGCCGCGCAGTACGGAACCGTCGACCAGCCCCAGTTCGTTGGCCAGTTGCGGGCCGCTCAGGTACAAGCCGTTGTCGTTGCGCTGGCCGGCGGTGATCACCAAAGAGTCTTCGCCGCAGGCAATGCGCAGCGGATCGACGCTGATCACCCGGCCCGGTGCCTGGCCTTCGTTGCCCTTGGCGACTTCTGCGCTCCAGACGATCAGCTTGTGTTCGCCCACGGCGCAGAACGCGCCCGGATAGGGTTGGGTGACGGCACGCACCAGGTTGAACAGTTCTTCGGCCGGTTTTTTCCAGACCAGTTTGCCGTCGGCGGCGGTGCGACGTCCGAACACCGTGGCGTCGGATTCGTCCTGCGGGGTTTCGCTGACTGTGCCTTGAAGCAGCGCCGGCAAGGCATCGCGAAGCAGGTCGATGGCGGCCTCGCGCAATTTGCCGTGCAGGCTCAGCGCGGTGTCGCTGCGGTCAATGGCCACCCGTTGCTGGGCGAGGATCGCGCCAGCGTCGGCACGCTTGACCATGCGGTGCAGGGTCACACCGGTTTCGGTTTCGCCGTTTACCAGCACCCAGTTGGCCGGGGCGCGGCCACGATAGCGCGGCAGCAGCGAACCGTGCAGGTTGAACGCACCTTTTTTGGCGGTGGCCAGCAGGGCTTCGCTCAGCAGGTTGCGGTAGTAGAACGAGAAGATGAAATCCGGGTTCAGCTTGCTGATGCGCTCGATCCACAGCGGATGATTGGCATCTTCCGGGGCGTGAACCGGGATGCCTCTGCTCGCGCACAGTTTCGCTACGGAGCCGTAAAAGGCGTTTTCCTTCGGATCATCGGCATGGGTAAACACGGCGGCGATTTCGNAGCCGGCGGTCAGCAGGGCTTCAATGCCTGCACAGCCAATATCGTGATAAGCGAAGACAACAGCTTTTGCGCTCATGGGAGGACCTGATCGGAAGAAATGGAAGTGAGGCCGTCAACGGTGACAACGGGGGCTGGCGTGGCGGGATGGCTACGCAGGACCTTCTCGACGAAGAACCGTGGGCGGGCGCGCACGTCACTGTACATGCGGCCCAGGTATTCACCCAAGAGGCCCATGCCGATGAATTGACCGCCGGTGAACACGAACAGCACGGCGAACAGCACGAACGTACCGTCGCCGGCCCAACTGGCGCCGAAGACCAGGCGCAGGACAATCAGCGCAGTGGCAAACAGCATGCCCAGCGCCGCCAGGCTGAAACCGACGATGCTCAGCAGGCGCAGCGGGGTGGTGGTCATGCAGGTCAGCAGGTCGAACATCAGGTTGACCAGACGCATGGGGCTGTATTTGGATTCGCCGTGTTCACGTTCGGCGTGCATCACCAGTATCTCCGTCGTGTGCCGGGCAAAGCCGTTGGCCAGGATCGGAATAAAGGTGCTGCGCTCACGGCAGGCGAGCATGGCGTCGACGATGGTGCGGCGGTAGGCGCGCAGCATGCAGCCGTAGTCGGTCATGGCCACGCCGGTGGAGCGTTGCACCGCCAGGTTGATCAGGCGCGAAGGCCAGCGGCGGAAGGCCGAGTCCTGGCGGTTGTTACGCACGGTTGCCACCACGTCGTAACCCAGGGCAGCTTGTTCCACCAGGCGCGGGATCTCTTCGGGCGGGTTCTGCAGGTCGGCGTCGAGGGTGATGACCACCTCGCCCCGGCACTGCTCGAANCCGGCCATGATTGCCGCGTGCTGGCCGTAGTTGCGGTTGAGAATGACTGCCACCACCGGGCTGCACTCGCGATTGGCGGCGTCCTCGAGGATTTGCGCCGAGTTGTCGCGGCTGCCGTCGTCGACCAGCACGATTTCATAGTCATGGTGTAACTGCTGGCACGCCGCTTCGGTGCGCCGCAGTAATTCGGGCAGGCTGTCTTGCTCGTTGTAGACCGGGATGACGATCGATACGCAACGGATCGGATAGGGTTTCACAGGCGTCTGTCCAGGGTGTGTTCAATGGCGTCGACCACACGATTGACGTCATCGAGGGTCATGTCGGGGAACAGCGGAATCGAGCACAGCCGCGCCGAGTTCCATTCGGTGTTGGGCAGGTAGATGTTGGGGAAACGCTGGCGGTAATACGTGTGCAGGTGGGTCGCGATGAAATGAATCCCGGTGCCGATGTTCTGTTCCTGCAAAGCCTTCATGAACGCTTCGCGGTCAAGTCCGCAGCGCTCGGCGTCGATGCGCAGGATGAACAGGTGCCAGGCGTGCTGTTGCGGGTAGGGCGGGATGAACAGCGGTTGCACCTTTGTGCCTTCGAGGCGTTCCAGATAGGCGTGAGCCAGCTCGGTGCGCTTGGCGTTGATGTCGTCAAGGCGCTCAAGTTGCACTAGGGCGATGGCAGCGTTGATGTCGGCCAGGTTGTATTTGAAACCTGGTTCTATCACTTGGGCCTGGGGTTTACGGCCATGGGTCAGGCGATCGTAGGCATCAACCCCCAAACCGTGAAACTTGAGCATGCGTACCCGGTTGGCCAGCGCTTCATCGTCGCTGACAAACATCGCGCCTTCGGCGCAGGTCATGTTCTTGATCGCGTGGAACGAGAAGATTGCCGTGCCTGTTGCGCCGACGTGACGACCCTTGTAGAAGGTGCCTGCCGCGTGGGCGGCGTCTTCGATAACAGCGATCCCGTGTTTGTCAGCCAGTGTATAGAGCGGATCGAGGTCAAAGGCGGCGCCGGCGTAATGCACCGGGATGATGGCTTTAGTACGTGGCGTGATGGCCGCTTCGATGCTCTCCAGGTCGCTCATCAGCGTGTCGCGGTCGACATCGACGAACACCGGCGTGGCGCCCAGCAGGCAGATCATATTGGCGGTGGACACCCAGGTCTGGGACGGTGTAATCACTTCATCGCCCGGACCAATTCCCATTGCCAGTAACGTGATATGCATCCCGCCGGTGGCCGAAGAAAGTGCAACGGCATGACGACAGCCGACATAGTTGGCGAATTGCTCTTCTAATTGCTGGTTTTTCGGCCCCGTAGTGATCCAGCCAGAGCGCAATACTTGCTCTACAGCAGCGATTTCTTCATCGCCGATACTGGGGCGGGAAAAGGGGAGAAAAGCCTGACTCATGGGCACCTCGGGACAGAAGGATCGATGACATTAAAATGAATCTGTTGGATCCAACAAAAGCGTAGGCGAAAGTTTCGACATGCAGCACTCATTGACTTTTACCGAGTGAGTCGGCAGTTTGAACCAGCGCCAGGCTTGACCCGTCCAAGAAGGTTATGTCCGATTTTGTGAAAGGAACATGAAAAACCGGTCGTTGAATCGTTTATCTGAAAGTCATACAGCCACTGTTCAGACTTCTGCCGTTCATCGCGATTTTTAGAAGAAAAGTCCTACAGAAAATCCCGCTTTATATGAATGATGTTTCAATTGTTAGTTGTTTTTACTGAAGTGTTTCCACTCAAGGCCGTTTCGTTTGATTGACTTAGCTAATACCCATTCTGCTGCTTCGAAGACCAACCCGATGACCGTCTACTTGGCCCGACTGGCGCCCTCCAGTCAGTTGACCATGCGCTACGTTTTGCAGGACGCGGCAGACCGTTTGGGTTTCGAAGACATGAACGTCGAGGAGATTCCCTGGCATCAGCTCCAACCCGACAATGTGATTGCGCTGGTCGCAGCGCTGCGCGAAGACGGGTACGCACCGAATACCTCATCGCTGTACGTCAATGCGGTGCGCGGGGTGATGAACGAAGCGTGGCGCATGAGCCTGATCAGTCAGGAACACCTGCTGAAAATGCGCTCGGTGAAAGGGATTGCCGGTACGCGTTTATCCCAGGGCCGCAACCTCAGGCGCTCGCTGATTCAGGAGATGATGGCGGTGTGTGCCACCGACCCGCGTCCTCAAGGGTTGAGAGACGCAGCCATCATCGGGATTTTGTACGGTTCGGGAATGCGCAAATCCGAGTCGGTGAACCTGGACCTGTCACAGGTGGATTTCAGCGAGCGCAGCTTGCGGGTCACCGCCAAAGGCAACAAACAGTTGATCAAATACGCGCCGGCCTGGGCCTTTGAGAAACTGCAGGCCTGGCTGGAACTGCGCCGTTCGCACCTCAAGGAAGGCGAGGTGGACGACCCGTTCCTGTTCAACCGTATCCGTCGCGGCAGCCACATCACCCGCGAGCGCATCACCAAACATGCGATTTATTACATCGCCCGGCAGCGCGGCCGCAGGTTGGGGTGAAAATCATGCCGCATGATTTTCGGCGCTCGTTCATCACCCGGGTGATCGAAGAGCATGACCTGTCGATCGCGCAGAAACTCGCTCATCACAGCAACATCCAGACCACGGCCAACTACGATGTGCGCGACGACAACGAGCGGCGTCGGGCAGTGGACCGCTTCGATCTCTGATCGACTTGATTCACGGCTCACTCAACACATGGGCATGGCCGATGGTTGATACGTGAACGGCGCTGCCAGCGGGTGGCGCGTACATGCCAGAGCTGCGCACCATCAATGATCGACCGTGCGGGTCGCCGGCGACGGTAGGCTGCAACTCCACGGTCAAGGTGCAGGTATTGCCGCTGAAATCCCGCTCGGTCACCACGGCGCGGCACCCGGCGACTTCGGTCGGACTGGGCTGGATGCTGACCAGTTGCAATTGCTCGGGGCGCAGCATGATCTGCGCCGCATTGTTGTTACGGTGGTTGTTGACCGGAATACGGCCCAGATCGCAATGGGCCCAACCGGCNTCGATCCTGGCGGGCATGACCACGGCCTCGCCGAGAAACAATGCGGTCTGCTCATCGACGGGGTACTGGTACAGGTCCATCGGGTGACCGGACTGCACCAGGCGACCCTGGCGCATCACCGCCAACTGATCGGCGAACGACAGCGCCTCGCTTTGATCGTGAGTCACCAGGATGGTGGTGACGCCGGCGTCGGACAGCAATCGCGCGACCATTTTGCGCATCGCGCCGCGAAGACCGGTATCCAGCGCGGAAAACGGTTCATCGAGCAACATCAGCCGTGGTTGTTGCGCCAAGGCCCGGGCCAGCGCCACCCGCTGTTGCTGACCGCCGGAAAGCTCATGGGGCCAACGTTGGGCCATGCTCGAATCGAGGGCCACGCTGTCCATCAACTCGGCGATTCGCTGTTGCTTCGCGTCGCCTTTGGTTGAAAGCCCGAAACCGATATTGTCGGCCACGGTCATGTGCGGGAACAGCGCGCCGTCCTGCGGCACATACCCGATCTGGCGCTGGTGNGCCGGGACTTCATGGGTGTCGTCCACCAGCGTCTGGCCATTGAGCGACAGCGTGCCAGTGTCCGGGAATTCGAAGCCGGCGATCATCCGCAGCAACGTGGTTTTGCCGGAGCCGGAAGGGCCGACGATCACCGTTCGGCTGCCGGCGGGTACCGACAGGCTGATGTTCTCCAGGGCTTTAAGCGCGCCGTAGGATTTGTAGATCGAATCGAGTTCCAGAGCGTTCATCGGCCAGCCGTTCGTTTGGATTGGTGATAAAGAATTCCGGTCAACGGAAGTGACAGCACAATCATCAGCAAGGCGTAAGGCGCCGCGGCGGCATAGTCGATTTCGCTGGTCAGTGCCCAGAAACCGGTGGCCAGGGTGCGTGTACCGTTGGGGGCGAGCAACAGGGTCGCAGTCAGCTCATTGGTGATCGCCAGAAACACCAGCGCCGCCCCCGCAGCGGCGGCCGGTGCGGCCAGGCGCAGGGTGATCAGCCATAACGCGCGGCCCGGCGAGCGACCGAGGCTGCGGGCCATGTTTTCCAGNTCGACCGGTGCCTGCGCGATGCCAGCACGCAAACTCACCAGGGCGCGGGGCAAAAACATCAGCAGATACGCCAGCAATACCGTGATCGTTGTCTGGTAGATCGGCCTGGCGAAATGGATGGTGATGGTCACCAGTGCCAGCGCGACTACGATCCCGGGCAACGAGCTGGTGATGTAGTTGCAGCTTTCCAGGATGCGCTGCAAGCGCCCCGGCGCCCGAATCGACAGCCAGGCAATCGGGATGGCGGCGCAGGTGGTCAGGACTGCGCCGCAGATCCCCAGCAGCAGGGTTTGTTCCAGCGCCGGCACAAGCTCCGCCCAGTCCCAGACTTGCGGGCCGCCCGCGATCAGCCATCGGCCCAAGGTGATCAGTGGCACACCCAGGGCCAGTGCGCAGGTGGTGAGTTGCAGCATCAAGCCAAGCACGGCGGCTTGAGCGCCCAGGCGCACAATCCGTTGCTCTCGTGCGCTGCCGGAGCCGACCCGGGCGTAACGCGCCGTACCGCGAGCGGCTGATTCGGCGGTCAGCATCACCAGGCAACACAGGGCGAGCACGCTGGCCAGCATATTGGCTGCCGGGCCATTAAAGGTGGATTTGAACTGATCGAAGATCGCAGTGGTGAACGTGTCAAAGCGAATCATCGCGTACAGGCCGTATTCGGCCAGCAGGTGCAGGCCCACCAACAGGGCACCGCCGCAGATGGCCAGGCGCAATTGCGGCAACACCACGCGGAAAAAGATCGCCCAGGGCTTGAGCCCCAACGATTCGGCGACGTCTTCGATCGCCGGGTCGAGACGGCGCAACGTCGCTGCAATCGGCAAGTACAGGAACGGGAAGTAGGCGATGACCGAGACCAGCACCCCGGCAAACANGCCATGAATCGACGGCACCAGGCTGACCCAGGCGTAACTGTGCACGAATGCCGGCACCGCCAGCGGCGCCACCGCCAACAGTGACCACACGCGTCGCCCCGGCAGGTTGGTGCGTTCGGTCAGCCAGGCCAGCGCAATGCCCAGCACAACGCACAGGGGAATGGTGATCATCACCAGCAACACCGTGTTGGTCAGCAACTCGCCGACCCGTGGCCGGAACACCAGCGGCACCAGCGTCGCCCAGCCGGTTTGTATCGACACGCCGATGACGAAGGCTATCGGCATCAACGCCAATAACGAAACCAGCACCGACAAACCGATCACCCACGCGCCACCGCGACCGGCGAAGATGCCACGGGCGCGGCGGCGCAGGTTATCGGGTATCGCGGTGGGGATACCCGTTGGCAGGGTTTCAGGCATCACTTAAAGCAGTCCCGCCTGAGTCATCAGCTCCACCGCTTTTTTGCTGTCGAGTTTCGAAGCATCGACCACAGGGGCGTCGAGCTGCTGCAAAGGCACCAGTTTTGGATTGGATTGAGCGTTTTTACCCACAGCGTATTCAAACGACTTGCCGGTCTTAAGAATCTCCTGGCCGTCCTTGCCGGTGATCCATTTCAGCAGCGCCTGGGCTTGTTCCTTGTGTTTGCTGGACGCCAGAACCCCGCCACCCGAAATGCTGACAAACGCACCGGGATCCTTGTGCTTGAAATAGTGCAATTGGGTGTCCTTGCTGTTTTCGCCGGTCTTGGCCTGGTCGCCGAAGCTGTAGTAGTGGTAGATCACGCCGCTGTCGATCTGCCCGGCATTGACCGCTTTGAGCACCGAGCTGTTGCCGCGATAGGCGGTGAAATTGGTTTTCATCCCTTTGAGCCACTCCAGCGTGGCCGCTTCACCCTTGAGTTCCAGCACGGCCGCGACGATAGCCTGGAAATCGGCACCGGCCGGCGAAGCGCCCCAACGACCTTTCCAGGCGGGAGTCGCAAGCTCCATCAGCGATTTTGGCAGGTCGGCTTCGGGCAGCTTGCTCGGGTTATAGACAAACACCGTTGAGCGCGCGGCGATCCCGACCCATTTGCCGTGGGCCGGACGATAAGCCGCATCGATTTGCTCCAGCGTGGTCGGCGCAACCGGCGCGAACAGCCCGGCGTTGTCCACCAGCACCATGGCCGGGGAGTTCTCGGTGAGGAACACGTCAGCCGGGGAGGCCGCGCCTTCCTGCACGATCTGGTTGCCCATCTCGGTGTCGTCGCCGTTGCGTATGGTCACCGGAATCCCGGTTTCCTGGGTGAAGCCCTCGACCCAGGCTTTGGTCAGACTTTCGTGCTGTGCGTTGTAGACCACGATGCCGTCGTCAGCGGCAAACACCTGCCCGGTGCTGAGCAGTGCAGTGGCCAGCAAGGCTGTTTTGAGGAAGGAAGGAATAGGGGTGATCATTATGTTTGGCAGCTCCTGTTCTTTTTAGAGACATGCACGTGAATTCGATGGCCAATCAATGCGAACCATTTGCATGTTTTTAGTCGCAGGGAATGTAGAGATCAAAATGAGAAAAAAACGTCAAAGAAACCGTTAATACATGTCATTTTCATTCAGATTAGCAGCACCTTGGCCCCTTGCCCGATGGATCTGAATCAAACCATGTCATCACGGGCTCGATGGGCAGCCTTTCGATGTTCCGCCGGCGGCCTGACTGATCGCTGCGGCCAGACGCTTGACGTTGTTCTGATGGGCCACCACCAATTCATCAATGGTGGGGCCTGAAGGGGTCTGCAACGTGCTGCGGCAGGTCACCAGCGTGGTATCGCTCTCGCCGAAGTTACGCAGGCGCCATTTGACGTCGATCAATGCGTATTGGCCTGGAACCGAGTCGAAGCGTTGCACATCCAGGCGCACGGACAGTTTGCGCTGAGGATTGGTGTTGAGCAGTTGATCGACCAAGGCGCTGCGCAATTCATCCACCAGGCTCGCGGCCCACCATTGGGTTTCGAGTATCGCGAGGCCGCTGTTGCCCTGGCGGATAACGATCTGCGGACGATCGACCTGGGGCGGCACACTGAGGCTTTCAATCTGGATCTCCGCAACACCGCCTCTGGATTGATTACCCAATTGCGCCGGAATCAGGGTGTGAAACTGAATCGGATCACTGCGGCAAGCGGTGAGCAGTAACAGCGCGGTGACCAAGGTGATCTTTTGCGGAAAAGCCATGGTGTTGCTCCTGTGGTCAGTTGCGCGGTGGCGCCTGCAGATCCATCGGTGCGGCGTTGTTGGGGCGGCCGCGAATCAGCGACTCCGGATGTCGGCCGAGGTAGTCCGACAGTTCGCGCAAGGAGCGCGACATGCGCGCCAGTTCATCCAGGGTCTGGGTCAGTTGTTCGCGTTGCGGCGAGTCGTCGGCCAGGGTCGAGTTGGCCGATTGCAGCGTCTTGCTCACGTCGCCCAGCGTGGCCTGTACACCGGGCAGGGTTTTGGCGTTGAACTGGGCGAGCCCTTTGCGCAGTTCGACCAGGCTGCTGTCGAGGTTACCCGCAATGCGCTCGACGGGCAGTTGGTTGAGCTTGTTGACGATGCCTTCGAGTTTTTCCTGCAGTTGTTCCAGGTTGCCGGGAATGGTCGGAATACTGACCGGACGGGCGCTCGGATCGAACACGACTTTCTCGGCCTTGGGGTAGAAATCCAGCGCGATGTACAGCTGACCAGTCAACAGATTGCCGCTGCGGGCCTGGGCGCGCAGACCGTTTTCGATAAAGGAGCCCATCAGGCGCACGCCTGCGGCTTCATCATTGGGATCATGATTCAGCACCTTGAGCATTTTGGTGTGGGCCAGACCCAGGCGTTGCGGGTAGATCATGATGCCGACGTTGATCGGAAAGCTGCGTTTCTTCGCATCGTAATCCAGGTTGATCGACACCACTTTGCCGAACTCGACGCCGAGGAACTCCACCGGTGCACCGACTTTGAGGCCACGCAGGGCCTGGTCGAATCGCAGGCTCAAGTATTGGCCTTTGCCACTGGGCGGGGCGAGGGCGGTTTGCTGGTCGGGGAACAGTTCATAGGCATACTCTTCTGCCGCCGGTTTATCGTTGGGGCTGTACTCCGGCGCGCGGAAGGCGATGCCGCCCACCAGCAGCGATGACAGCGACTCGGTTTTAAGCGCGAAGCCATTGGCGCCGACGCTCAGGTCAATACCACTGGCGTTCCAGAATCGCGTGTTTTCGGTGACATACACATCATTGGGCGCATGNATGAACAGGTCGATGTTCACGCCTTTGCCGTCGTCATCCAGCTCATAGGCCACCACCTGGCCGACCGGAATTTTGCGGTAATACACTGGCGAGCCGATATCCAGCGAACCCAGGCCCTGGGTATGCAGGGTAAAACGTTTGCCCGGTTCGCCATAGGTGATGGGCGGCGGGTTTTCCAGGCCTTTGAACTGTTTTGCGCGGGTGTCGGACTGGCCGATATCGGCACCGATGTAGTCGCCGGACAGCAAGGTGTCGATGCCGGACACGCCACCGGCGCCGATGCGCGGGCGGACAACCCAGAATTTTGAGTCTTCTCGGGTGAAGCTTTCCGCCTGCTTGGCCAGCTTGATCGTGGCGTTGACACTCTTCTGGTCGCTGCTCAGTTCCACGTCCGAGACCTGCCCGATCACCACATTGCGGTATTTGACCTCGGTTTTGTTGGCAGTAAGGCCGCTGCCGGTATTGAACGTGACGGTGATGGTCGGGCCTTCCTGCATCATGCTGTGGACCACCAGGGAAATGCCCACCAGTACCGCGATGATGGGCACGATCCAGACCAGCGAAACGCTGAAACGACGAGTCTTGATTGGGGCCTGGCCAGGGGCTTGCGGCCCGTCAGTGGCTTGCGACTTCATCCATGTCCTCCTCGGTGTGTGAGTTTTTATCCTGCCCGTTATCCCAGATCAGACGCGGGTCGAAACTCATCGCTGCCAGCATGGTGAACACGACCACCAGGCCAAAAAACAGAATGCCCGGGCGCGGCTGGATATCGGCCAGGGCTTGAAACTTCACCAGTGAGGCCACCAGGGCTACCACGATCACATCGAGCATGGACCAGTAACCGATGACCTCGACGAATCGGTACAGCTTTGATCGCTCTTTGCGCGCCCACAGGCTGTTGCGATGCACCGTAATCAGCAACAGCNTCAACGACACGAACTTGATCCCCGGCACTGCAATGCTGGCGATGAAAATGATCAGAGCAATGTCCCAGGCGCCGTGCTGCCAGAACTCCAGTACGCCACTCATGATGGTGCTGTCGGCGCCGTTGCCGACCATTTTTGTGTTCATCACCGGCAGCAGATTGGCCGGGACGTAAAACACCAGGGAGGTCAGCAGGTAGGCCCAGGTGCGGGTCAGCGAGTTGCTTTTGCGGTGATGCAACGGCGCGCCGCAGCGCTCGCATTCGTCGGGATTGAGGGTCGTGTCACAGGCCAGTCCGCAACTGTGGCACAGGCACAGGTTGAGTTCGCTGGCGACCGGCGGCCTTGTCATAAGGTGTCCCACAGATCGCGAACATCGCGCCCGGCGATGCGGATCATCATCAGGCTGAGCACGGCCAGGGCAAACAGACCGATGCCGGGCAGCACATCCAGCAACCCGGCGAGTTTGATCACCGCGACCATTGCCCCCAGCAGGCAGACTTCGAGCATGCTCCAGGGCCGCAGGGTTTCCAGCCAGCGCATGCAGAACCTGAAACCGGGCGAACGCCGGGAGGCGAGGGCATAGCTCAGCACCCAAATCAGCAGCAACAGCTGGAAGATCGGCGCGATGATCATCGCGATGGCCGCCACCAACGCAATAAAGGTGATCGGCCCCAGGCTCAATGCAACCACCGAATCCCACAGGGTCGCGCTGTTTTTCAAGCCTTGCAGGCTGATGCTCATCACCGGGTAGAAGTTGGCGAAAATCCACAACATCAACGCCGTCCAAGTCAACGCCAGGCGTTGTTCCACTGTCAGGCCGTTATAGCGCTGNAATACGCCGGCGCAGCGTGTGCACAGGGCTTTTTGATGTTTGGCGAGCGTGACCTTTTCATACACACAGTCGCAGTGCTCGCAGATGATCAGTTGGTCAGTCGTAGCCATAGGCCGCACTCGCCAGGACGCAGGAAAGTCAGAGCACCTCCTCAATATAGAAGTGCCTTGCGATTGAGCAAATCGAAAGGCTTAAACAACTGATTTACAGCGTTATCGTTCATCGCGGGCGAGCCCGCTCCCACAAGGATCGTCGTTGATCACAAAGTCCTTGTCCGCTGCAGATCCTGTGGGAGCGGGCTTGCTCGCGAAAGTGGCCTGTCAGCCAACCAGTTCGCGCAGGCGGTACCAGAACATGCCCAGCGCCAGCAACGGCGAGCGCAGCATCGGCCCGCCGGGAAAGGTCATGTGCGGCACGGCGCTGAACACGTCGAACCCTTGACTGTGCCCGGCGTGAATCGCTTCACCCAACAGTTTCGCGCACCAATGCGTGACGTTCAGTCCATGCCCGGAATACCCCTGGGCGTAGAACACGTTCGGGTGCTGACTCAAGCGTCCGACCTGCGGAAAACGATTGGCCGAGATGCCGATGCGACCGCCCCATTGATAGTCGATGCGCGCATCGCGCAGTTGCGGGAAGACCTTGAGCATCTGCGGGCGCATGTACGCCGTGATGTCGGCCGGATCGCGCCCGGAATAATGGCAGGCACCGCCGAACAACAGGCGTCGATCAGCGGAAAGCCGGTAGTAATCCAGGCCGACTTTCTGGTCGCACAACGCCAGGTTCTGCGGGATCAATTGCGCGGCAACCTCAGGTGCCAACGGCTCGGTGGCGATGATGTAGCTGCCGGCCGGGAGCACCTTCCCGCTGAGTTTCGGTTCGAGTTCTTCAAGGTGCGCGTTGCAGGCCAGCACAAGACTGCCCGCGCGCACCGTGCCACCGGCACACCTAACCTGCACCGTGCTGCCATGGATCAACTCCAGAACCGGGCTCTGCTCAAAGATCTGCACGCCGAGGGAGTGCGCCAGCTTTGCTTCGCCCAGTACCAGATTGAGCGGATGCAAATGGCCCGAGCCCATGTCGACCAGACCACCGGCATAGCCCCCTGAATCCACCACTTGCTGACGGATCTGCTCAGGCCCGACCAGACGGGTTTCGTGGGCATAACCTGATTCGGCCAGACTTTCCTGCTCAACCTTGAACGCCGCGAATTGCGCCTTGGTGTTGGCCAGCTCGCAGAACCCCCAGCGCAGGTCGCACTCAATCCCGTGTTCACGGATGCGATTGCCCACCAGTTCCACCGATTCGATCCCCGCACGCTCCAGATAGCGCACGCCGTCCTCACCGATGTAACGGGTGAAACCGCTGACATCGTGGCCAATACCGCGGATCAACTGCCCGCCGTTGCGCCCGCTGGCGCCCCAGCCAATGCGCCGGGCCTCCAGCAGGATCACCGAAAGCCCGCGCTGAGCCAGTTCAATGGCGGTGTTGACCCCGGTGAAACCACCGCCGATCACGCAGACATCGGCCACAAGGTCCGAGGTCAGCGTGGGGTAGGGCGTCAGGCCATTGGCGGTGGCCGCGTAATAGGAATGAGCGTGTTCGTTATTCATTTGTTGGACTTCACTTTGCTCCAGGAACGGGTCATCAGTCGCATGATCGCCTGGGGCGGGGTGGTCGAAATGTAGAGTTTGTCGAGGACTGCCTGCGGCGGATAAACCTCAGGGTTGTTCACCAGTTCCGCGTCCATGTATTCCTTGGCGGCGGGGTTCGGGTTGGCGTAGCCGACCGAGGCGCTGACCTTGGCNATCACCTCAGGGTCGAGCAGGTAGTTGATAAAGGCGTGGGCTTCTTTCGGGTTGGTGGCGTCCGCGGGAATGGCCAGCAGGTCGAACCACAGGTTGGAGCCTTCCTTGGGAATCGCGTACGCGATATTCACGCCGTTCTTGGCTTCCTTGGCGCGGTTGGCGGCCTGGAATACGTCNCCCGAATAGCCGAAGGCCACGCAGATGTCGCCGTTGGCCAGGTCCGACACATATTTGGAGGAATGGAAATAGGTGATGTAAGGCCGGATGCTCAACAGCTTGGCTTCGGCTTTNTTGTAGTCCTCGGGGTTCTCGCTGCGCGGGTCTTTGCCCATGTAGTTGAGGATCGCCGGGAACAGCTCGTCCGCCGAATCGAGGAACGCCACGCCGCACTNGNNCAGTTTCTTGATGTTTTCCGGTTCGAACAGCACCGCCCAGGAATCGATATGGTCGACGCCCAGCACCTGCTTGACCTTGTCGACGTTATAGCCGATGCCGTTGGTGCCCCACAGGTACGGCACCGAATGGGCGTTGCCCGGATCGTTTTGCTCCAGCAGCTTGAGCAACTTGGGGTCGAGGTTCTTGAAGTTCGGCAACTGCGAGCGGTCCAGCTTGAGGAACGCGCCGGCTTTCACCTGGCGCGCCAGAAAGTGGTTGGACGGCACCACCACGTCATAACCCGTGCGCCCCGCGAGAAGCTTGCCNTCCAGGGTTTCGTTGGAATCGAAGACGTCGTAAATCACCTTGATCCCGGATTTGGCCTGGAAGTCGGCGAGGGTGGTTTCGCCGATGTAATCGGTCCAGTTGTAGACGCTGACGGTGGGCTGAGCCTGGGCAACGGCACTGAAGAACACGGCCAGCGCGGCCGGAACCATGGATTTCAATAGACGCATATCGACACCTCTTATTGTTTTGTTTGTGATCGTTCCCACGCAGAGCGTGGGACCGATCATGAAGGGAGTGCACTGCTGAACGCCGCCACCAGAGCCAGCGGGAGAAGCTTTTTCACAAGA
The DNA here is from genome assembly GCF_002251635.1 of Pseudomonas mandelii. Classification (GTDB taxonomy): domain Bacteria; phylum Pseudomonadota; class Gammaproteobacteria; order Pseudomonadales; family Pseudomonadaceae; genus Aquipseudomonas; species Aquipseudomonas mandelii_B. Next base: position 131,372 of record NZ_NMOJ01000012.1, on the reverse strand, counting down.
CGCATATCGACACCCCTTTTAGTTTTTTTAGACGCTCAACAGCAGGAACTCACGCTCCCAGGAACTGATCACCCGCTTGAAATTCTCATGCTCGGCGCGTTTGACCGCGACGTAGCCGCGCACGAACTTGTCGCCCAGGTACTGCTTGACCGTGTCGCAGTCCTCCATCCGTGCCAGCGCATCTTCGAGGGTGAACGGCAGGCGCAGGTTGCGGCGTTCATAGGCACGGCCTTCCACCGGCGCGCTCGGGTCGATCTGTTCGATCATGCCCAGGTAGCCACACAACAAACTCGCCGCGATTGCCAGGTAGGGGTTGGCATCTGCGCCCGGCAGGCGGTTTTCCACGCGCATCGCGTCGGGGCTGGAGGTCGGCACGCGCAAGCCGACGGTGCGGTTTTCTTCGCCCCACTCGACATTAACCGGCGCCGAGGTGTCCGGCAGGAAGCGACGGAATGAGTTCACATTGGGAGCGAACATCGGCAGCAGCTTGGGGATGTACTTTTGCAGGCCGCCGATGTGGTGCAAAAACAGTTGGCTCATCTTGCCGTCGGCGTCGACGAATACCGGCTGACCGGTGGCGATGTCGACCACGCTCTGGTGGATGTGCATGGCGCTGCCGGGCTCGTCGCCAATCGGCTTGGCCATGAAGGTGGCCGCCACGTTGTGCTTGAGCGCGGCTTCGCGCAGGGTGCGTTTGAACACGGTGATCTGGTCGGCCAGGTCAAGGGCGTCGCCGTGACGGAAGTTGATTTCCATCTGCGCCGGGCCGTCCTCGTGGATCAGCGTGTCGAGGTCCAGGCCCTGGAGTTCGCACCAGTCGTAGACGTCTTCGAACAGCGGGTCGAATTCGTTGGCGGCGTCGATGGAAAACGACTGGCGCCCGGTTTCAGCCCGGCCGGAACGGCCCAGNGGNGTTTTCAGCGGCAAGTCCGGGTCTTCGCAGCGCTGGGTCAGGTAGAACTCCATTTCCGGCGCGACAATCGGCTGCCAGCCCTGATCGGTATAGAGCTGCAGGACTTTTTTCAGCACGTTGCGCGGCGACAACTCGATGGGGTTGCCCAGCTTGTCGAAGGTGTCGTGGATCACGATGGCCGTAGGCTCGATGGCCCACGGCACCACGTACGTGGCGTTGGACACCGGGCGGCAGATCATGTCGATGTCGGCCGGGTCGAGCAGGTCGTAGTAGATATCGTCGTCGACAAAGTCCCCGGTCACCGTTTGCAGCAACACACTTTCCGGCAGGCGCATGCCTCGCTCATGCAGGAACTTGTTGGTGGGCGCAATCTTGCCGCGTGCGATGCCAGTCAAATCACTGATCACGCATTCGACTTCGGTAATCTTGTGTTCTTTCAGCCACGTGAGGAGCTGATCGAAAGGGGCATTCATAAAGACCTCGTTATTGGTTTTTTTAACGCCGGGGAGGATGGTTTCATCCACCACACACTTCCCCTGAGACGCGTTGACGACTATCTTGGGCGAGCCTTGCGGTTCCATCTATCCACTTTCAGCAGCACCAAAACGCACCAAACGAGTGCGTAAGGTCATTCATGTCAGCGTCCAGTCCAATACAGGTTCAAGCGTTCAACACCGACGATGTCGCCGCGCAGATCCGCGCCACGCCGGGTTGGGTCCAGCATTACCAGCAAATGTCGCCGGGGCATTTCGCCGGGCGCGTGCGCTATCTGGACTTGCAAGGCGTGGAGATTTACGAAGAGCAGATGAACACCCGGGTCGAACAGAATTTCAGTGCGCCCGAGGGGTCGCTGGCGTTCTGTTTCGACNGCAGCGACAACGCGCTCTACATGCTCAATGGCGAAAGCCGCAACACCTGGATCACTCCGGAGAATTACCGTGAAGTGGCCGTCGTGTTCGGTCCGGAATTCGTCCAGCGTCACGGTTTGAATGTCGCGCGGCTCGAAGGCTTGTTCATGTCGCCGCTGAACTCGGGGCAGAACGCATTGTTCAGTCGCTGGTTGAGCGGCACCTTGACCCGGCTCGCCGAAACGCTCGACCCACCCAGCAAAGAAGCGCTGACTCAGCAACTGCTCGAAGACTGCCTGTACATCCTCGACAACGCCTGCGTGTGCCTCGATCACGGCGGCCTGCAGCGCCGCACCGAAGAACGCGCGGTGATGAAACGCATTGGTGAATGGGCCGCCGATTCACCGGAAGAATCCCTCAACCTGCTGGAGCTTTCCCAAGTGGCCGGGGTTTCACTGCGTCAGTTGCAGCACGCGTTCAAAGCCTTCACGGGTATGACGCCGACCCATTGGCTGCGCCTGCGCCGCCTCAACAGCGCACACCGCGAATTGCTCGCGCGAACGCCGAATGACACGACCGTTGCCGAAGTGGCGATGAATTGGTCGTTCTGGCATTTGGGGCGGTTTTCGAGCAGTTATCGGGCGTTGTTCAAGGAACTGCCGAGTGAAACGCTCAAGCGCCATCACCCGTGCAGGACGTGATTCGCGAATTCCAACTCGCCGACTTGGCGCTGCATCCTTCCTGAAAGGCCGGCTTCTGTCGTTGTTCAAACCGTGGGTGCAGGTTTGGCCAGTTCAATACCCGCCGCACCCAACCGTTTGAGGATTTCAAACAGCAGATCGCTTTTGGTCGTGCCGACGATTCTCGGGCTGCTGACGTAGCCCGTGACCGTCAGCGTGATGCCTTCGGGGGTCAGTTTGCTGAACCGGACGAAGGTAGCCGGTTTGTCGAGGATGGTTTCGTTCTCGCGGTACGTGTCGTACAGCAGGTTTTGAACTTGCTCCGGATCGATGTCCAGCGGGAACATCAGCTCCAGTGTCGCCACCCCTTGTGCGCTGCCGCCAAGGGTGACGTTGCGCAGGTTTTGCGATATCAGTTGCGAGTTAGGCACGATGACGATCGAGCGGTCACTGAGTTGTATTTCGGTGGCCCTGACGTTGATGCGGCGGATGTCGCCTTCGACGCCGCTGATGCTGATCAGGTCGCCGACCTTGACCGGCCGTTCGGTCAGGAGAATCAGCCCGGAGACGAAGTTCTTGACGATTTCCTGCAAGCCGAAGCCGATCCCCACCGACAGGGCGCTGACAATCCACGCCAGGTTGGTCCACTGGATGCCCAGGGATGACAACGTCAGCAGAATCACCAGGGCGTAGCCGATGTTGGCGAACAGTGTGCTGAGGGAGGCACACATGCCGGGGTCCATGTCGGTCTTGGGCAGGAACTCGTTATCCAGCCATCGGCGCAATGAGCGAATCAGGTAGATGCCGATGAACAGGGCCAGCAGCGCATTCAGCAAATGGCCCGGGATGATATTGAGTTTGCGCAGACCATCGCCGCCGAGGATCGCGAACATCTGGGTGAACAATTGCCCCAGAGTCGTGCCGACGCCACCGACAAACAGTGAAATCACCGCCAGCAGCAATAACCCGGCGCGACCGACACCGGACAGAATGATCGACACTTGCTCAAGGCGTACATCACCGATCCCGAGCAATTGTTTTAGCGCCTTGCCGCTGGGGCTCTTGGATGAAAACAGGTACTCACAGCTGTCTTTGAGCAACTGAGTCAACAAGTAGAAGCCCGACAGGATGATAAATCCCCAGACCAATTGGTACGTGATGAACCGTGCCAGGGAGATGTAGCCGATCAGCAGCGCAAGCAGCGATACAACCGTCGCAATGCCGGCCAACGAATAAATCAGGCCAGCGAGGGTGGTACTCGATTCGGGTGCTTCCCCGGTGGCCGCAACGGCTCTTCTGACGTTGCTGGCACGCCGGAACAACGTGCCGATAATCAGCGTGACCACCAGCGCGATCAGACCCCGGCCAAAGAGAATGGCAGGGGGACTCATGCCGGTGACGTTGGTGATTTGTGTCAGGCTCACCAAAATCAGCAGCGCGACGGCCAGTATTCTGGGGAAGGGCTGGATCGCCAGCGCCACGGGATCAGCGATCGCCGGCAGTCGCCAGGAAGGATGTCGGGTCGACAGCAGCGCCCGGCTCAGACCGGTAATCAGGATGCAGACATAGATGACTTTTTCGAATTCATCGGCAAAGTTCTGAATCAATGGCGACAACGGTAATTGCCTAGTGAGCGCATAAAACAGCAATTGCATTGCAAAAGCAGTGGTCAGCACCGTGGCCACGACAGAGGCCAGTGCGAGCGAGCTTCGACGTAAACGTCCTTCCGGCATTCGATGAATACACACCCAGGTCAGTCCGCGCTCGGCGAGTCTTCGGCCCCAGGAACCAATCCCCAGGGCCAGCACGATCAATGCGGCGGCAAACAGTCGCTCGCCAGGTTGCCAGGCGGCCTTGATTGCGCTGGAAGCCTGCTGGATGAATTCGCTTAGCCGCTGGCGGTCGTCCTTCAGCGGATTAAATAACGGCGCCCAGAACCCAGGCCCCAGGACACTGCCGCTGCGCAGCGTGACTTCGGATTCCAGCAGGCTGCGGCGAATGCCGGCAATTTGGATGATGAGGCCGGCTGCATTGTTTCTGAGGGCTGTCAGGGTTTTCAGGCTGGAATCGACTTTGGTCTTTTGCTCGGAGAGATAGGCTCTTTGCGTCGAGATATCCGATTTCTCTGACGCCACATCGTCGAGTGATACCGGGCCCAACACATCAAGTTGGGCTTGCAGTTGCTTCTGTTCGGGCAGCAGCGATGACTGCAAGCTGTCCACATCGTTGATAAACGACTGGACGGCGTCTTGCAGGCCGACCATTTGGGTGAGGTTATTGGCCAGCGAAATCTGTTGTTTGATTCGGTCAAGCCGGATTTGCAGCTCTTGCAGATCACTCTGGGAGATGGCAAACGACGAAGTACCCGACGTAATACCTGGAGCCGGCGGTATGTCGGCGGCCGACAGCGCTCCGCCACTGGTTGCAAGCAGCGTGAGCACGACGAACATCATTGACTTCAATGCATTACGCATAGGCGTGCTCGACTCTGTGGTGGGTCGCTCAACCTATGAGGTTAGGCCATCACGCCAAAACGATCGAAAAGAATCATGTTCACCACCTGGATCAGGCAGTACCGCGCTGGGGGAACGTGCCGGGTGATCTACACTTCTTGTTGCCGAATCAAGCCCGGAAGCAGTCATCAGCGGTCTACCACCCGTGTTCTTGCCGAGTGACGGGCTGCGTTGGAGGTCATTATGAGCAAGGTGTCATCCATCGGCCTGAGCATCGCATTGGCGGTTGCGTGTACCCAGGGTTGGGCTGCAACGGTTGTTCCGATGAAAGGGCAGAGTTCGCAACAGACCCAGTTGGACATCAATGAATGCAATAGCATCGCCGCCAGTCAGACCGCGTCGACCGCACCGCCTGCTTCCGGAGGGCGATTGCGCGGTGCTGCCGTGGGGGCCGCCGCGGGCTCGGCCGGGGCCGAAGTGCGCGGGCGTCAGCATGACGAGTTTTATGATCGCGTCGACGACGACACGAAGCAGGACTATCGACAGAACCGCGCCAAAGAGACGGCCGCTGCCGGCGCTGTGGTCGGCGGTTCGCGTCAGCGTCAAGAGCGCCGGGCGCAGCAGAAAACCAGCGCCGCGAACACCTCGACGGCGTACACCAGTTGCCTGCAAGGCAAGGGTTATCAGGTTAATCCCTGAGCTTTTCGCGGCCGCTGCTCGAGCAGATAAACCATCAGGCAGGCATAGAGCGTGACGGCGAGGAACAAGCCCATGCGCACCGCAAACGCCGTGTACACGTCCTTGCCCGCGAGGCTGTCCTGAACCGATTGGCCCAACAGGATAATCAGCGTGATCAGGGTGTTGAGCCAGAACCCCGGGCTGAACCGGGTCGGGCTCAAGGCATAGAGTTTGCGCGCCAGTACCAAACCGAACAGCAGCATCCACAAATAGAACATCCACAGGTGCACAAACAGGCTGAGGGCGCTCCAGAACAGGATTGCCAGCAGGCCTGCGAGCAAGGTCGAACCGACGAGTTCGCGACCGGCGGTGTGGGCATTGGTCGTGGAGCTTTGCTGACCCAGGCTGACGGCTTTGAGGATGATCGGCAGGTAACCGGCCGGGTCGATCAATGCCAGCAGGAACGTCGGCAATACGATCAGGGTTGCACGCAGCGCCACCCGACTGACTTCTTCGGCGGGCAAAGTTGGCGCGGGCGGCGGCGAAGGAGCGTTGGGTGGATCCGGGAACAATCCATGACTGAGCGCCACGACCGCAACGGCGAGCAGCAAGCCCTTGACCAGGGCACCGATAACCATCGCCGCCAGATCGAACTCGGCAACGCCGGCCGAGGAAATCATCGTCAGGCCAATCACCAGAAAGGTCACGATCAGCGCGTTGCCTCCGCGCAGACCGAAACGGAACACCAGGAACAGACTCAAGCCGACCAGCAGCACGCCGCTGACGGGGTAATAACGCAGGATCGGGATCAACAACAGGCCGAGGCCCGTGGTCAACATCGCGGCCAGTGCGAGCACCACGGCTGCCTTGAACGGCAACGGGCGGTTGATCGAAGCCAGCAGGATCAGGCACAGCACCGGCGCCAGAAAGGGAATTGGCAACCCGAGACCGAAGCTGGCAGCGAGACACAATGCTGTGCCAGTGGCCAGGCGTAATGCGCGTTGTTCCCGAGGCGTGCGTTTAGTAGGCATAGCTCAGCCAGCTCATGAATCCCACAAACAACCGACCCAACGGGTTCAACAGGTTACCTTGAGTCGGGAAGGCCATGACTTCGGCCTGCCCGCCAGCACGGATGGCGCGGCTGTCACGCAAGGCTTTTCGGGCGTCTTCGGAGAACTCGATAATCACCGGAAAACGCTGGGCCGGTCGCAGCCAGTCACGGCTGTTCTGCACACTGGGTAAGGTGCCAGGCGCGGGTGTCTGTCCGACACTGACTCCATATCCGACACTGCGCACGCGTCCGTCGAACACTTTGCCTGGGAGCGCATCCAGGACGATCGCCACGGGCGTGTCGACTTTCACCAGACCGAGGTTGTTTTCAGTCATGTCCGCGCTGATCCAGACATCGTGGATGGCAATCAGGGTCATGACCGGGCCACCGGCCGCGGCGAACTGCCCGGCGTCGGTGCGCAGGTCGGTGATCAGCCCCGCCGAACGGGCGCGAATCTGCGTGTTGGACAGATCCAGCTCGGCTTTCGACAGCGCCGTGGCGGCGCTACGCAGCAGCGCGTTGTCTTCTTCGCTGCCGCCTTCTTGCTCGCGCGCACGTTGCACTTCAGCGCGAGCGGCCGCAACCTGGCTGACCGCCTGTTCACGGTTGGCGCGAGACACTTCGAGCAGGCGCACGGAAATGGTTCCGGGGTCTTCGCGGTACAAGCCTTCCAAGCGTTGATTGTCCTGTTTCGCCTTGAGTTCGTTGGCCTGGGCCGCGCGCAAGTTGGCTTGCGCCGAAGCGATGCCGGCGGTGCTGGCGCCGATCTGCCGACGGGTCGATTCAAGGTCTGCGCGGGCGCGGTCGACGGCAATCTTGTACGGCTGCGGGTCCACTTCGAACAGCACGTCTCCCGCCTGGACGTCCTGATTGTTGCGCACGTTGACGCGGATCACCCGGCCGGCGACTTCCGAGGCGACCGGAATGACAAAGGCACCCACACGGGCTTGTTGCGTATAGGGCGTGAAACGGTCGGCCGTCAGGTACCACGCCAGGCTCAGGAGGATCAGGAGCAGCACCCATTTGATACCTTTTTTCGCCGGGTCGGCGGCAGGCTCAGGAGGCTTGGGGGAGGGCGCCTCGGGGACAGGCTGCGCGGCTTCACTCATGGCTATTTACCTTGTGCGGCAGGGAGGGCGGCGGGTTCGCTCAGCAGGTCGCCCCAGTCGGTGCGTTTTTCCATCTGCTGACGGGTGGCTTCATCGACTTTGGGCTGGGCGCTGTACCAACCGCCACCGAGGGATTTGTACAGGGCAATCAGATTGCTCACGGCGTTGCTGCGGGCGACCAGATAATTGTCCTGTTGTTCGAGCAGTGCGCGCTGGGCATCGAGCACGCGCTGAAAGTCCGAGTAACCTTCGCGGTACTGCGCGCTGGCCAGCACCAGCGAGCGTTTGGCCGCCACTTCGGCCTCGCTCAGGATGCGTTCGCGCTCCAGCGATTTGATCAAGCCAGTGGCGGCATCGTCAGCCTCGCGCGCGGCCTGGCGGACTTTGTCGCGATACGCCTCGATCAGTTGCTGCAACCGCGCATCCTGGACGCGCACGTTGTTGCTGATCTGGCCATGGTCGAACACGTTCCAGCGCAGGCTGGGACCGCCGATCAGGTCCAGGCTTCTGGACGTACCGTTGAGCGTGTCGGCCGACCAGACGATGCTGCCGAGCAAGGTCAGCGACGGATAGAAATCACTCTCGGCCACGCCAATCAATGCCGACTGGGCGGCGACATTCAGCTCGGCAGCGCGCACATCGGGCCGACGCAGCAGCAGATTGGCCGGGACATCCTGCAGTACGGCGCGATCGACCAGTGGTATCAAGCCTTCGTTTTCCACTCGTTTTGGTAGCGCGCCGGGCGGTTGCCCGATCAGCACGGCCAAGGCATTACGCGTTCGTTGCAGTTGGTCTTCGAGGGTGGGGATGGTGCTCAGGGTGCCGAGGTATTGGGTTTTGGCCTGCTGCAGGTCGAGTTCCGCTTGCTGGCCACTGTTGAACAGCTTTTCGGTGATCTCGAAATTACGCTTTTGCTGTTTGGCGTTCTCCCGGGCAACGCGTAACCGCGCCTCGGTGGTGCGCAACGAAAAGTAGGTGTCTGCGACCTGAGCGCGCAGCAATACCAGCACGTCTTCATAGTTGGCCTGGGCGGCAAAATAGCTGGCGTCGGACGATTCGATGGCTCGGCTGAAACGCCCCCAGAAGTCCAGCTCCCAGCCAATGTCGAACCCGGCGCTGTATTGCCAGAAATGGCTGTCCTGGGGATTGGTGCCACCCGATTGCCGGCGGTTGAAGTACAAACTGTCGGCGCTGGCCTGCTGCAGTTGCGGGTACAGACCGCTTTGCGCAATGCCCAGCTGGGCACGGGCTTCCATCACGCGCAGGCCGGCGATTGTCAGGCTCGAATTATGAGCATCCGACTCGGCGATCAGCTGATTGAGCAGCGGATCGTTGAAGACCTGCCACCACTGGCGGATATCGGGATTCGTTCCGCGCTGACTGGCCTGTTCAAGGGCCGTGGTGTTCCAGTGTTCGACCCACGCTTCGCCCGGTGGCTGGAAGTCCGGCCCCAGCCGCACGCAGCCACTCAGGCCAAGTGCGCCGAGCAAGAGGAGGTGGCCTGGCAGCCTCGGCAAGGAACGGCCTCGATGCATTGCGTATCGTCCAACCAGGAAAGGTCACTGGAGCATAGCCGTCCAAATGAGCAACCGGCTGCTAAGCTTCTCAGGCACCCTCAAACCTTCTGCGATCACTTATAGGCAGGACNGTCGGCAGTTTTTTTGTGCTGGGGGGCAATTTCTGGGAAAAGGTGCGGGCGTTGTTTATCCGCACTGCGAAGGTCGTCAATCCAGGGGCGGCGTGATGCGTGCCCGTTACCGCGAAATGATCCCGTGATCGATCGCGTATTTGACCAGGGCCGCGGGTTTGTCGATGTTGAGTTTGCGGCGGATGCTCAGGCGATGGGTTTCTACCGTGCGCACGCTGATGTCGAGCTCGCGGGCCATTTCTTTGTTGTTCAAACCCTGAGCCATTTTGTACAACACCTGGCTTTCGCGGGGTGTCAGTTCGTTGTCGGTGCTTTTGTCGGCAATCAGCCGCTGGGCGATTTCCGCGCTGTAGAACGTGCCGCCACTGGCGATGGCTTCGATAGCGGCAATGATTTCCCGCGACGGTGAGTTCTTCAGCACATAGCCGCTGGCGCCGGCGCGAACGGATTCACTCACGTATTCATAATTGTCGTACATGCTCAGCATCAGCACCTTCAGCGACGGGTACTGGGCGCGCAGCACGCGGGTCAGCTCAAGCCCGTTCATGTCGCGCAGGCTGATGTCGACCAGCAACAGGTCTGGCTGGCAGCGCCCGACCATCTCGATGGCCTGCGCGCCACTCTCGGCTTCGCCCACCACTTCCAGAGGCGCCATAACCGCGAGCAGCGCTTTGATCCCGTCGCGGACCAGGGAGTGATCGTCGACCAGGGCGACGCGGATCGGGTAGGGCAGGTTCATCGCGGGTATTCACTCTTGTTGTAATGGGGTGGGTCAGCGTTTTGCGCCGGGTATTTTCATCGGCAGCAGCACGTCCAGCTCACTTCTTCCGGGCACCGATATCAGGTCGAAACGTCCACCAAAATGTTCGACACGCTCACGGATATTACGCAGGCCGATGCCCGCATGGCGACGTTCGACCTGGGCGACGTTGAAGCCGACACCGTCGTCGACCACTGTCAACCGCACGGACTCTTGTGACCCATGCAGGGTAATCGAAACGTTTTTAGCCTGTGCGTGGCGTTCGATGTTGGTCAGGCCTTCTTGCACAATCCGAAACAGCGAAACCGCTGCGCCATCCACCAGATCGCAGGCGAATTCATTATCGTCGTAAGTCACGGTGAGACCGCTGCGCTGCTCGAATTCCGCGGCGAGCTGGCCGATCGCCGCCGGCAGGCCCAGGGTGTCGAGCAGCGACGAGCGCAGGTCGTGAGAAAGGCTGCGAACCTCGCCAATCGCGTCGCCGAGGCGCGCCGTGGCGTCTTTTAGTGTGCTTAACCCTTTGTCTTGTCGCTGGTCATTCTCCAGCAGCAGACTGGCCAGTTCGAACTGAAACTTGATGGAGACGAGCACCTGACTGATGCCGTCGTGCAGCTCGCGGGAAACCCGTGAACGCTCTTCCTCCTGGAGGCTGACGATCCGCTGGGTCAGGCGCTGGAGCTTTTTGTCCGCCAGGCGATGCTCGCTGACGTTGAGCGTCATGCCGCTGGCGAAGACGAACAGCACGGCCACGAGGGCTACTGCGGCAATCGCCAGCATGGTCTTGCGGATGCCCTGTGCCACTTCATCGCGCGCTTGCTGGGTGGCGCGCTCAACGTCTTCAAGGTAAATGCCGGTGCCGAGCATCCAGCCCCAACGGTCCAGCATCACGACATAAGCGAGCTTGTCGGTGACCTGGCCGGAGGAAGGCTTGTTCCAGGCGTAACGCTGAAAACCTTCGCCGGATTGCGCACTTTTGAGCAACGCCTGAATTACCGGTAAACCGTGGGGATCTTTCATGTCCCACAGGTATTTGCCCACCAGTTCCGACTGGCGCGCGTGCATCAGGCTGCGGCCCTCGCGGTCGTAGACGAAGAAGTAGCCGTTGATGCCAAAGCTGAGCTTGCGCAGTTCTTCCAGCACTTGTTGCTGGGCATGCTCGTCACCGTGGCCATCGTCGTACAGCGGTGCGATCAGACTCTGCGCCATTTCCACGTAGTTTTTAAGCTCGGCGCGTTTGCTCGCCAGAATGCTGTCTTCAATCAACTGCGCCTGTTGATCGCCGAGTTGGCGATTCAGGGAAATCACCAGCGCGCAGATCACCGCGATCGCCAACACCAGCGGCAGAATCCCGAGCGCGACGATTTTGTGTTTGAGCTGCATCTTGGCTCCTGACCGGACCGAGGGAAGGCGATGGCCCGGCATCATATGCCAAAGATACGCACGTCCAGTAGCGGTGCTGGACGGAATGACCTGCGGCGATGGTGTCCGCCTATAGAAATACAAAACCCTGTGGGAGCGGGCTTGCCCGCGAAGGCGGTGTAACAGCCAACAGAGATGTTGGATGTGATGGCCTCTTCGCGGGNTTGCATTTCAACTTAAAGATCAGCGGTGTCTACGTAGAACTACGTAGTTACCATGTACGTAGTAACGCGGATTTATTTGTAGACGGCATGCGGGGATATTGGGCCAGCTCCGCACCGCGGACACAATTATAAAAAATTACCGCCGCAGTCCACTGGCTGTCGGCAGGAGACACGCTATGCCCCGTATGGCTAAACACCTCGCCTGGTTTGCCGTGGCTGTCCTGGGAGCGTTTGCGCTAAGTGTCGTGGCCCTGCGCCGCGGCGAAGCGATCAACGCCCTGTGGATCGTAGTCGCAGCAGTCGCTATCTACCTCGTTGCCTACCGCTACTACAGCCTGTTCATCGCCACCAAGGTGATGCAACTCGACCCCAATCGTGCCACGCCCGCCGTCATCAACAATGATGGCCTGGACTACGTGCCGACCAACAAACACGTACTTTTCGGTCACCACTTCGCGGCCATCGCCGGCGCGGGTCCGCTGGTCGGCCCGGTACTGGCGGCGCAAATGGGCTATCTGCCCGGCACGCTATGGCTGATTGCCGGCGTGGTGCTGGCCGGTGCGGTTCAGGACTTCATGGTCCTGTTCATGTCCACTCGCCGTAACGGCCGTTCCCTGGGCGATATGGTCCGTGAAGAAATGGGCCGTATCCCTGGCACCATCGCGCTGTTCGGCTGCTTCCTGATCATGATCATCATCCTCGCGGTGTTGGCATTGATCGTCGTGAAAGCCCTGGCCGAGAGCCCATGGGGGATTTTCACGGTGATGGCGACCATCCCGATCGCGATGTTCATGGGCATCTACATGCGCTACATCCGCCCGGGTCGTATCGGTGAAATCTCCATCGTCGGTGTGCTGTTGCTGTTGGGTTCGATCTGGCTCGGTGGGCAGATTGCTGCTGATCCGGTCTGGGCCAAAGCGTTTACCTTCACCGGTATTCAGATCACCTGGATGTTGATCGGCTACGGTTTTGTCGCCGCGGTATTGCCGGTGTGGCTGATTCTGGCCCCGCGTGATTACCTGTCGACTTTCCTCAAAATCGGCACCATCGTGGCGTTGGCGATCGGCATTCTGGTCACTATGCCCGACCTGAAAATGCCGGCACTGACCCAGTTCATCGACGGCACCGGGCCGGTGTGGAAAGGCGGGTTGTTCCCGTTCCTGTTCATTACCATTGCCTGTGGCGCGGTCTCGGGTTTCCATGCGCTGATTGCCTCCGGCACCACGCCGAAACTGTTGGCCAGCGAAGGCCATGCCCGTTACATCGGTTACGGCGGCATGCTGATGGAATCTTTCGTCGCCATCATGGCGATGGTCGCGGCTTCGGTGATCGAGCCAGGCGTGTACTTCGCCATGAACAGCCCGGCGGCGCTGGTGGGTTCTGATGCTGTTTCGGTTGCTCAGACCGTCAGCAGCTGGGGCTTCGCCATTACTCCAGAAGCGCTGCAAGCGGTGGCCAAGGACATCGGTGAAACCACGATTCTGGCCCGTGCCGGTGGCGCACCAACGTTGGCGGTCGGTATCGCGCAGATCCTGCATCACGTTCTGCCAGGTGAAAACACCATGGCGTTCTGGTACCACTTCGCGATCCTGTTTGAAGCGTTGTTCATCCTGACGGCCGTCGATGCGGGCACCCGTGCCGGACGTTTCATGTTGCAGGATTTGCTCGGTTCGTTCGTACCGTCCCTCAAGCGAACTGACTCCTGGCCGGCCAACCTGATTGCGACCGCCGGTTGCGTGGCGATGTGGGGTTACCTGCTGTACCAAGGCGTGATCGACCCGCTCGGTGGCATCAACACCTTGTGGCCGCTGTTCGGTATCTCCAACCAGATGCTGGCCGGTATCGCGCTGATGTTGGCGACCGTCGTGCTGATCAAAATGAAACGTCAGCGCTACGTCTGGGTGACCATGTTGCCAGCCGTGTGGCTGCTGATCTGCACCACCACCGCAGGCTTCATCAAGCTGTTCGATGCCAACCCGGCGATCGGCTTCCTGTCGCTGGCCAAGAAGTACAGCGATGCCCTGGCCGGCGGCCAGATCCTCGCCCCGGCCAAGAACATCGACCAGATGCACCACGTGATCTACAACGCCTACACCAACGCAACGCTGACGGCGCTGTTCCTGCTGGTGGTCTTCAGCATCCTGTTCTTTGCGCTCAAGGTCGGCATTGCCGCCTGGGGCAGTAAGGAACGCACGGATAAAGAAGCACCGTACCAGGCACTGCCGCAAGCGTGAGGGAGGAGGGCGCCAAATGTTCAATGACCTGAGTCGCCTCGGTAAATACCTCGGTCAGGCCGCGCGTTTGATGGTGGGCATGCCGGACTACGACACCTACGTCGAACATATGCAGGGCAAACACCCGGACAAGCCGGTGATGAGCTACGAAGTGTTCTTTAGGGAACGCCAGGAAGCGCGTTACGGGAGCAAGGCCGGGCCTAAATGTTGTTGAGGTAACAGCCGGCTTGATGCAATANNTGTGGGAGCGGGCTTGCTCGCGAATGCGGTGTGTCAGTCAACANATNNGTTGACTGACACACCGCATTCGCGAGCAAGCCCGCTCCCACATTTGNTTTGTGTTGTCTTTCAAATCCCTAGCGACTTCTTCGTCACCGGTAAATCTTTATCCATGGACTAAACTCAGCGAGCCAATCGACTGCGAGGTGTTGTTCATGGCAAAGGACAAGAAACCCACCAAAAAACGTAACTCCGTCGACAGCGTGAAAATGTCGAACAAGGACTACCTGAGTGAACTGCGCCGACTGCATGTCGAAATAGTGAAGTTGCAGGAGTGGGTGCGACATAAGGGCATCAAAATCTGCATTGTTTTCGAGGGGCGCGACGGAGCGGGCAAGGGTGGAACAATCAAGGCGCTGACCGAACGGGTGAGCCCACGGATCTTTCGCGTTGTGGCGTTACCTGCACCGACCGATCGCGAAAAAAGCCAGATGTACATACAGCGCTATCTTCCGCATTTGCCGGCGGCCGGCGAAGTGGTGATTTTCGATCGCAGTTGGTACAACCGTGCGGGCGTCGAACGTGTGATGGGTTTTTGCACCAAGGAGCAGGCTGTCGGTTTTCTGAAGGCTGTGCCTCTGGTGGAGCGCGCCATCGTCGACTCGGGCGTTATCTTGATCAAGTACTGGCTGGAAGTCAGCCCGGAGGAACAGACCCGTCGGCTTGAAGCGCGCATCAAGGATGGGCGCAAAATCTGGAAACTCACTTCAATGGATCTGAAGTCGTACAGCCGCTGGTACGACTACTCGCGCGCTCGTGATGACATGTTCAAGGCGACGGATACCGAACATGCCCCCTGGCTGGTGGCGAACTCGAACGACAAACGACGGGCTCGTTTGAACATCCTCACCGATTTGCTCAGCCGCATTCCCTACAAAGAGGTGCCACGCGAGAACGTGAAGTTGCCCAAGCGTCAGCGGCCGGGCGGTTATCACGAGCCGGATTACCCACTTAGGCGTATTCCCGAAAAGTTCTGAGCGCGTCGCTTCATCTTTGATTGGCACTAAAGCGAATAAAACTATTGAAAAAACTTTATATAAGCTTTAAACAAACAGGAAGATCACTGGCATATTGCTAGCAATTAATAAGTGGATATCGCCAGTTTTTGGCACAGGGAGCGCTGATGAGTTTTCGTCCATTGACCGACTCCCCGCGGCAATCCGTTGTCGCCAAGCCACTGAAGAGTCGGCCGGATGCTGTCGGCATGGCCCGCGCGGGCAATGAAGCAGCAGTCGACCAACTGCTATCCTCGGCGCGCCACTGGGCTCACACCACCGAATGGGTGGTGTACCGTGCCGGCGACCAAATGCATTTGGTCGGGCAGGGCGACCCGCAGGTGAAGTGGCCGTCCAGCGTGGCGAATGAAGAATTTGAGGCCTTTTGCCAGGCCCGGCACTTGCACCGTTGGCCGACCGGTCGAGGCGAAAGTGTACTGGGATGGCTGCTCGCGCCCATCAAGGATGCCGCAGAACCGGCGCTCGCCGAACTTGCCCAGCGCTTGGGCATGCAGATACAGACCGATACCCTTGCCCGTGCGCAAATTACTCAACGTGTGCTGTATGAAATTACCTACCTGGCCAGTTCGACCCGCGACCGGTTTATATTTCTGGTGGGGGTTCACCGGCTGCTGGCGAGCCTGATCGACGCCGAGAACTTCTATCTCGCACTGTATGACCCGCACACCGGCAAGATTGACTACCCGTATTACGTCGACATCATCGACGTTGATGCCGTTGAGGCCGAACACTACGAGTACCTCGATGCCTCGCACCTGTCGTTGACGGGCCAGGTGTTGACCACGGGCCAGCCGTTGCTGATCGACGCCGCCGGCATTCGCGCGGCTCAGGCCGATGGGCGCTTCTATTGCGTGGGGGATCGTCCCGAGTTCTGGATGGGCGCGCCGTTGAAAAATGCCTCGGATGACGTGTTTGGCATGCTGGCGATGCAGGTCTACGACGTTTCCCGTACTTACAGCGCTGAAGACCGTGCGCTGTTTCTGGTGGTGGCCCGTCACGTGGCCATGGCGCTGGACCGGATCCTGCACCGCGAGAACCTGGAAGGGATCGTCATGCGTCGCACCCTGGAGCTTTCGGCACTCAACGACGCCTTGAGGCAGGAAGTAGCAGAACGTGAGCGCGCCGAACATCTGCAGAGCGCGTTGTTCCAGATTGCCGAGCTGTCGAGCCAGCCTGGCGATATGGCTGAACTGTTTCAAACCCTGCATGGCATCGTCGGTGATCTGCTGTTCGCGCAGAACTTCTACATCGCGCTGTTCGACGACGCGACCACTGAAGTGACCTTTCCGTATTACGTTGATGAACGACAGACGACCTGCCCGTCGGCGCGGCGTGGACGCCGGGGCCTGACTGAGTACGTGATTCGTCAGCGTCGACCTTGTCTGATTGATGCCGGCGAGGCTGACCGATTGCATGCGCACGGTGAAATCGAAATTGCCGAAGAGTGCTACCGGTCCTACTCCTGGCTGGGCATTCCCTTGTTCGATGGCGATGTGGTGCGTGGGGTGCTGGCGGTGCAAAGCTATACCTCGCAAGTGCGGTATACCCTGCGTGACCAGGAGCTGCTGACGTTTGTGTCGCGGCACATCGACACAGCGTTGTCGCGACGCACGGCCGCCGAAGCCATCCATTCCGCCAACCTCAAGCTCGAAGCCCGGGTGCAGAGCCGCACCCGAGAACTCGATCACGCCAATGCCAAGTTGCAACACGAAAACTCCCACGATGCGCTAACCGGGCTGCCGAACCGTACCTACCTGCAACAGCACCTCAATCAGGCCTGGTCGCGATTCGGCAGCGAAGGCGGGCACCTGGCGGTGATGTTCATCGACCTTGATCGTTTCAAGATGGTCAACGACAGCCTCGGCCACCATTTCGGCGATCTGCTGTTGATGCAGGCCGCCCACCGTTTGCGCAGCTGCCTGCGTGACACCGACATGCTCGCGCGATTGGGGGGCGATGAGTTCTCGGTGCTCGCTCCCGAGGCGCCGCTGGACGTGGTGATCGAAATCGCCGAACGGATCCTGGTGGCGTTTGACCTGCCGTTTTTTATCAATGGCCATGAGGTTTTTTCGTCCTGCAGTATCGGTATTGTCAGCGCCGACAATCAGTTCCATCACGAACCGGCCGACTTGCTGCGCGATGCCGATGCGGCGATGTACCGGGTCAAGAGTGCCGGTCGCGACAGCTACGCGGTGTTCAATCAGGAAGTGCGCCGAGAAGTCTCAGACCAGATGGAGCGCGAAGGGGCTTTGCGCAATGCGCTCAAACGTACCGACGAACTGCTGCCGTATTTTCAGCCGATTGTCAGCGTTGAAACGGGTGAGCTCCTGGCCCTTGAAGCGCTGATCCGCTGGCATCAGCCGGGCGGCCGAGTGATTGCGCCAGGGGAGTTTTTGCCGAATGTCGAGGGTTTACGTCTGATCGGCCGACTGGACCTGTACATGCTCACCAGCGTCGCAGTGATCCTCGCACACCCTCAACACGCCAATTGGCCGCCGGTGCATGTGAATTGCTCCAGCTACAGCATGACGCGCCCGGACTTCGCCAGTGATGTGCTTGCCCTGTTGGCGCAGCATCGGGTCGCGCCGTCGCGGATCTGCCTCGAGTTGACCGAAGGCGCGCTGGTGGCCGAGCCGGCTATTGCCCGGCAGAACATGCAGCAATTGGCCGACAATGGCATGTCAGTGGTGCTCGATGATTTCGGTGCAGGATTTTCATCTCTGAGCTACGTGCATCAATACCGTTTCAGCGGCTTGAAGATCGACAAGTCATTCATCCTCGAACTGACCACCAGCGCCCGCAGTCGCGCGATCGTGCGGGCAATTGTGCGGATGGCCGAATCGCTGGACCTGAGCGTGGTGGCCGAAGGTGTGGAGGATGAAGCAACGCTAATCTTGCTGCGCGAAATGGGGGCAGGGCAGGCCCAGGGTTATTATTTTGCCAAACCTATGGGCTTGGAGGCGTTGTTGAAAACTTCGCTGGTCGATTGCTAGGGTTTGTAATGTTTCGAGGCAGTAGAGGACCGGGCACTGATCACTTTGAAGTCCCTATATATAACTAAACTAAAGATACATTTAGCATATCAATCTCGCCCGAGCGGTACATGTCACTTAGCGCGGTATCGACCAGCAAACGGAAGTCTTCATCGTTTCGATCCACTGCCATTGCAGTCGGTGCGTACTCGAAAATTCGGTCGAGCAAAACCAGATTGCTTGCAGACTTATCCGTGGCGAGAAGATTTTTCAGCACCATGCGTTCGGCGAAGAAGGCATCGGCCTTGCCTTCGGCGACCTGCTTGAGGCCTGCCGCGGTATTTTCGACAGTGACAAGCGTGGCCACGACCCCGAGTAATCGCATCCGCTCACGGATCCATGTCTCAGTGACTCCGCCTGCAATGGCGGCATAGGTCTGGTTGGACAACCCATGGTTGATCGTCGCTCGCCACGTTGGTCCGGTGTTAGCCACCTTGCCAGCAAGCGCATTGAGCAACGGCTGCGGTGCATCCTGACGCACCACTACCGAGAGGCCAGCCGTGTAGACCGGTACTGAGTAGCTCACCCTCTTGCGCCGCTCCAGAGTGGGGGCGGTCGGTGTACAGAGAATGTCGATTTTCCCCGAGCTGACGGCATTTATCTCGTCGGTGGGTGAGACCGACAGGTAGCGTATTTGCAAACCAGGCAGAGCCAATTCGGTCTTGACCTTGTCGGCGATCTTCAGGCACAGATCGATCGCATAACCGCTCGGTATATCGCTTGCCTGGGCGCTAAAAGGGGGGAAGTTCGGCAAGTAGCCGAGGGTGAAGGATTGAGTCGTCCGCACGCGCTCAAGCGTATCGGCACCCGCCAATACCGGCATCAGCGTGAGCAGGCAGACGAGCAGCAGGTTGTTGGCTTTGGACATTTTAACGTTCATATCCTGGTTCCCCGAATTCAGATGGCTGGCAGTCCTGAAGACGACGGTCAAGGGATGTTGGCCTGAGTCTGAGGCGGTGCAGATGGCTCGACAAACCGTTTGGAGAGGAAGCCGTAAAGCAGGTAGCCGAACGCCAGGACAAGGGCGCCGCCGAACACGGCTTCTTTGCCGCAGGCATACAAAGCGTACAAGGAGTAAGCCACGGCAATCAGTAACAGCGCCGTATTGCGGGTGTATACGCCTGCGCTGACTTTGGCTTTGTACATCATGACCAGCAGGCCGGTGGCCGCCGTCACATAGGGGATCAGGTTGGTCACTGCCGCCAGGCTGACGAGTTTTGCAAACTGAGCGCTGGCGTTGGGCGATATGGTCGACAGCGCCATCAAGGTCTGCAACACACCGCAGACAAGCATGCCGACAATGGGCGCGTTCAGCGCACTGACCTTGCTGAACAGTTTGGGAAACATGCCCTGGTCAGCCGTCATCTTGGCCGTTTGCGCCAGGGTGAACTGCCAACCCAGCAGCGAACCGACACAAGCCAATACTGCCAGGGCCATGATGATATTGCCGACTGTCGGGTTGAACATGTGTGCATAGACGAGCGCGAAAGGGGCCGATGAGTTGGCCAGTTCGGCATTGGGTATGATGCCCTGAATAACGGACGTCGACAGCACGTAAACCACTGCTGCACCGAGCGTGCCGAACAGGCAAGCCAGCGGCACCGTGCGCTTGGGATCGTCCACGGCATCGGAAGCCTGAGCCGCCGACTCCATGCCGAGGAAGGCCCACAGCGTCAGGGGGATCGCTTTGCTGATGGCTTCGGAGATGGGCAGTTCGTTGGGGTTCCATGCGGCAGCCAGCACGTCAGGCTTGAACCAGAACCAACCGATGATGCACAAGCCGGCCACCGGGATGATGACACCCCACACGGTGATCGCACCGATCTTGCCGGTGATGCCGGGGCCGCCAAAGTTGGCCACGGTGGTCAACCAGAGCAAGCCGACCGTTCCGATGAACAATGGAATGGCGCCACTTCCCAGCCACGGCAGGAACGATGTCATGTACCCCACCGCGGAGATGGCGACGGCCACGTTGGCGATAGCCAGCGAAAGGAAGTACAGGTACGAGCAGAGGAAAAACCCTGATTTGGCGTGTGCCTCTTCGGTGTAGGCAGACAACCCTCCTGGACGCGGGCAGAAAATACCGCACTGGGAAAAGCAGTAGGCGATGGACATTGAGCCAATGGCCGTGACGATCCATGACAACAATGAAACAGCCCCGAGTTGCGCCATGCTTGTCGGCAACATGATGATGCCTGAGCCCATCATGTTCACCGTGACCAGTGTGGTGAGCCCCATGAGGCTCATTTTCTTGCTTGAGTCGGCCATCGGAAACTCCTGGATCTGCTCGACGCATTGACCCTGTGCCCGACGCTTGGATACTTGTCGTCGGGCAAGGGCTTAACCTTGGTGTTTTTGTGACCCCATCTGTCTAGCGCTAATCAGGGTGGCTTTTCGCTTGCAGTGACGGTCAGCTTGTCCGCTTCGGTTACCCAGCCTCCGCCAGTAGCCTTGTAAACATCGACCATGGCGCTGAACACCGAACCCCGGGTCCGGGTGTAATTCAACTCGGCGTCGAACAAGCTTCGTTCGGCATCCAGTACTTCTATGTAGCTGGTGTATCCGTTGTCGTAGCGCAGACGCGCAAACCGGGTGTAAGTGCGCAACGCCTCGACCTGATTGGCCTGGGACACCATCTGCTCGCGGGATTTGCTCGCCGCCACCAGTGCGTTTTCAACATCCCTGAAAGCCGACTGAATGGTCTTTTGGTAGGCCAGCAAGGTTTGTTGCTGGAACGCCTCGGCTTGCTGGACTTCACCGGCGATGCCACCCGCGGTGAAAATTGGCATGCTCGCGGCGACACCATAGGACCAAGTGGCGGCGGGCCCGGTGAACAAATTCGAGAGTTGATCACTGACTGAGCCCAGTAGCCCGGTCAGGGAGATCGTCGGGAAATACAGCGCCTTGGCGGCACCGATGCGGGCATTGGCGGAAATCAGATCCAGCTCGGCCTGACGCAGATCGGGGCGTCGTTCCAATAAGTCCGAAGGCAAGCCGGCAGGCACCAACGGTAGCGTCAGTTGGGCCAGGTCACGTCCGCGCAGGATTGGGCCCGGGTTGCGTCCCAACAGCACGGCCAGGTTGTTTTCCTGCTGTGCAACCTGGGACTCGAATTGCGATACAGAGGCCTGGGTGCGCTGGAACTCGGAGAGGTTTTGCGCCAGTTCCATTTCGGAAATGGTGCCGGCACCAAAGCGCAGTTTGAAAATCTCGTAGGAGTCGCCGCGGGCCTTGGCAGTGGTGCGGGCGATTTCCAGTTCGCGGTCGAGATCGCGAAGCAGGATGTAGCTGGATGCCACCGACGACACCAGGCTCAGAATGACCGTGCGCCGGCCTTCTTCAGAGGCCAGCAGGTCAGCACGTGCGGATTCATTGAGGCGCCGCAAACGACCCCAGATATCCAGCTCCCAGCTGACACTGAGGGTGGCCTGGTAGTTGTTGTAAATCGGATCGACGTTGGCATCCAAAGGCACCGGGCCGTTGTCGCGTGGCGCCCTGGACCGACTGCCTTGCGCGCCGGCGCCGATTTGCGGAAACATCTGCGAGCGCACCACTCCGTAACGGCCCTGGAATTCCTCGACCCGGGCGGCGGCAATCTTGATGTCTTTGTTTTCCGCCAGCGCCGTGCGAATCAGGTCATTGAGCGCCGGATCCTTGAACTGTTCCCACCACAGCGTATTGGACAGGTCATGGGCTTCCTGGTCTGCATAACGGTAGGTTGCCGGGGTGTCCGTGGTCGGACGTTGGTAGTCCGGGCCGAGCATGCAGCCCGTCAGGCCCAGGCACACCACGAGGGGAAGATGAAAGGTGCGCATCTCAATCCCCCTCATGTCGGTGTTGCGCAGCGCCGCCGGGAATCTCCCCGGTCGACGTAGACGGCGGTGGTTGAGTGGTCTGCTTGACCGTGCCTTTTTTCTCGGTCAACCGTTCGACCAGGTAGTAAAACAGCGGGATAAAGAAGATTGCGATGACTGTCGCCGCCAGCATCCCGCCAATGACCCCTGTGCCGATGGAGTGGCGACTGTTTTCGGATGCACCGACGGCAATGGCCAGCGGGACGCAGCCAAGAATAAACGCCAGGGATGTCATCACAATCGGGCGCAAGCGCTCCTTCGCGGCGGTCATGGCGGCATCGTAGGCAGACATGCCGCTTTCGCGGTTCAGTACCGCAAACTCGAAAATCAGGATGGCGTTCTTGGCGGCCAGGGCCACCAGCATGGTCAAGCCGATCTGGAAATAAACGTCATTGCTCAACCCACGGATCAGCACAGCCAGCAGCGCACCGAACAATGCAAAGGGCACCGCCAGCAGCACCCCGACAGGCAGTGACCATTTCTCGTATTGAGCCGCCAGGATCAGGAACACCATGATCAGGCCGAAGATGAACACCCGGGACGAGGCACCGCCGCTTTTTTTCTCCTCGAAGGCTTCACCACTCAAGGCCAGGGCGTAGTCGTTGGTCATGATTTCAGCGCTTATTTCTTCCAGCGCCTTGAGTGCCTGGCCGGAGCTGTAACCGGGGGCTGCGTTGGCGGTGAGTTTGACTGCGGGGAAGTTATTGAAACGGGTCAGCAGGTCGGGACCGGTGACGTAGCGGGTGGTCAGCACGGCTTTGAGCGGCACCATCTCCTGGTTTTTGTTGCGCACGTAGATCTGTTGCAGGTCCTCGGCCTTGAGGCGATAGCTTGGTTCTGCCTGCAGGATCACCTGCCACAGCCGGCTGAATTTGTTGAATTGCGACACATAGAGCGAGCCGAACATGGTTTGCATGGTGCTATAGACTTCTTCCACCGGCACACCCAGCGACTCTGCCTTTTCCCGGTCTACGTCGACCAGCAACTGCCGGGAAAACACGTTGAAGGTGGAGGTGATGGCGCCGAGTTCGGGGCGCTGCCTGGCTTTGGCGACAAACGTGCCGACCATTTCTGCCAGTTGATTGACGCCGGCGTCCCCCTTGCTCTGAATCCATACCTCCATGCCGCCGGTGGTGCCAAGGCCGGGAATGGACGGCGGATTCACCGGCAGAATGATCCCGCCTTGAACGTTGGCAAAAGCATGGACTGCTTTCTGGATGACGGCGGGGGCGCTTTGTTCCTTGATTGTGTCCGAGTCCTTGTAGCGCTCCTCGAAATCCTTGAACCCGACAAAAAAGGCGCCGGCATTGTTCTTGTTCTGGCCGTCGAGCAGGCTGTAACCATTAACGATGGCAACGCCCTCGACGGCCTCGTCGTTCATGAAGAAGTCACTGGCTACTTTGCCCACCTCGCCGGTGCGATCGAGACTGGCGGCATCGGGCATGATCACGGCCCCCAGCAGATACCCCTGATCTTCCGGCGGCAAAAAGGCGCTGGGAATGCGCTGCGCCATGAGCAGAATCAACGCGATCATGCCGGCGAACAGTAACAACGCCATCACGAAGCGCTTGATCATGAAGGCCACCGAGCGCGAGTAGCCCTCGGTCATGCGTTCGAAGCTGTGCTCGAACCAGCGGAAAAAAGCATTTTTTTCGCCGTGTTGGGGTTTGAGCAGAAGGGCGGCCAAGGCAGGCGAAAGTGTCAACGCCACCAGACCGGATATCACCACAGAGATGGCGATGGTGATCGCGAACTGTTTGTAGAGCTGGCCCGTGATCCCGCCCATGAAGGCCACCGGGATGAACACCGCGCACAGCACCAGCACGATGGCCACCACCGGGCCTGCGACTTCATCCATGGCTTTTTTCGCGGCGTCCTTGGGCGTCATCTTGTGGACATGCATGTTGCGTTCGACGTTCTCGATCACCACGATGGCGTCGTCGACCACAATACCGATGGCCAACACCATCCCGAACAGCGTCAGCATGTTCACTGAAAAGCCCAATGCCGACATCCCGATGAAGGTGCCGACGATCGACACCGGCACCGCAAGCACCGGGATCAGGGTGGCACGCAGGCTCTGCAGAAAGATGAACACCACGATGACCACCAACACCAGCGCTTCGAAAAAGGTGTATATCACCTCGGAAATCGAGGCGCGGGTAAACGCGGTGGTGTCCATTACGATCTTGTATTCGATGCCCTCGGGGAAGGTCGTCTTCATGTCTGCCAGGGTCTTGGTAACCGCAGCAGACACGTCGAGGGCGTTGGCGCCCGGTTGTTGATACACCGCAATCAGCGTCGCCGGACGGCCCTGATAGGTGCTGCGCAGCGAGTAGTCTTTTTGTCCGAGTTCGGCACGGCCGATGTCCTTCAGACGAACGATTGCCGCCCCTTCGTTGCTGGCGCGCAGAATGATGTTCTCGAACTCTACCGGCTCGGTCAGACGTCCCTTGGTGGTCACGGCAAACGACTGCTCTACCGCCTGGCCGGTGGGCGACTGGCCAACGCGACCGACAGCAAATTGCTGGTTCTGATTGGACACGGCTTTTTGCACGTCTGCCGCAGTGATGCCCAACTGGGCCATCCGGTCGGGCTTGAGCCAGATCCGCATGGCGTAGTCGGGTGTGCCGAAAATACTGGCCTGGTTGGCGCCCGGAATACGCTTGATCGCATCCAGAATGTAGAGGTTGGCGTAGTTGGCCACATAGGTGCTGTCAAAACGATCACCTGCGGAGTACACGGCGAGGACCATCATGAAGGCCGAAGATTTCTTCTGCACCTGAATACCCTGGCTCTGAACCGCGGAGGGCAGTTGCGGCAGGGCCAGGTTGACCCGGTTCTGCACGTCTACCTGGGCAAGGGAAGGGTCGGTGCCAATCTCGAAGAACACATTGAGGGTCATGTTGCCGGTCGCTGAGCTCGACGAGTTCATGTAGATCATGTTGTCCGCGCCGTTGACCTGCTGCTCGATAGGCGCTGCCACATTATTGGCCACGACCTGGGCATCCGCGCCCGGGTAGGTGGCTGACACCGTAATCTGCGGCGGTGTGATATCCGGGTACTGGGCGACCGGCAAACTGACCATCGCCACTGCACCGGCCAAGGTGATGATGATCGAGATAACGGAAGCAAAAATGGGACGATCAATGCAATAGTGAGAGATGCTCATGGGCGACGCCCACTGTCTTGCACCGACGCGGTGGCTGTCGGTTTTGCCGTCGTCTCGGTTGCCGGGGGAGGGGGGGCGATGATATTCAGCGGCCCTCCGGGGGTCACTCTGATCGCACCATCGACCACGATGCGTTCACCGGCTTGCAGTCCTTGGGTGATAAACCAGTCATTGCCATACCAGTCACCCACTTCGACCACCCGTTGCTCGGGCTTGCCCTGTGCATTGATCACCCAGACGAAACGGCTTTTGGCTCCCTCCAGAACGGCCTTCTGCGGCACCGTAATGGCGTTCGGCCTGGAAGCCCCGATGGCCCGCACCCGCACGAACTGTCCGGGTCTAAGTAGGCCTGTCGGGTTGGCAACCACCGCCCGGACCAGAAAGGTCCCGGTATCCTGGCTATAAGAAGGCGCTGCAAAATTCAGGCGGCCACGCTCGGGGACAACGGTGCCGTCGGCCAGGACGACCTCTACGACGAACTCACTGCGCAGGGGAAATATAAGGTGTCCAGACGCAATCTCGTCGCGGAACTTGAGCGTCTCGTTTTCCGAAAGACTGAAGTTGACGTAGATAGGGTCCATCTGTGAAACGGTGGTCAGCAGCCCGGATTCACCCGGCGTGACGTAACTGCCTTCCTGCTTTTTGGCAAAACTTGAAAGGCCGGTGAGGGGCGAGGCTATGGTGGTGTAACTGAGGTTCAACTGTTCGGTTCGAACCGTGCCCTCGGCGGCAAGCACGGCAGCCCGTGTCTGACGCTCATCACCGACAGCATTGTCCAGATCCATCTTGCTGACCGCATTCTGCGCCGCCAAGGGACGGACACGGGCCAGCGTAGCCTTGGCGACTTCCCAGCGTGCCTGTTGTTGAGCCAATTGGCCCTGAGCCGACAGCAATGACGCTTCAAAAGGTTTACGGTCCATCTGGAACAGCGTTTGCCCGGTTTTTACCAAATCACCTTCGGTGTACAGCCGCTTCTCCAGGAAGCCGGCAACCCGGGCGCGGATCTCAACCTCGCGGGAACTTTGTGTCTGGGCAACGAATTCGAATGTTACCGGGGTGTCGCGGGCGGTGACCGTCATGACCGTCACATCGGGGGCTTGGCGAGCCAGGGTCACGGGCTCTTTGCCGCAACCGACCAGGCTCAAGACCCCGACCATAATGGCAACAGGCAAGCCGACGAGCTGCCTGACAACAATCATGTTTGCGCCCATTCTCACGCTCCCTAAACGCTTAGCCACGCTTTCGTAAAACGCTAACACCCGCAGACCGTGGCATTTCTGACAATAATCAATGAATACGACCGGCCAGCCGCGAGACCCATGGATTGGCGCTCAAGCCGTGCAGCAGCACGCTGAGTAAAACGGTACAGGCAGCGACAGATACCAAGGTGCGACTGGTTTCTAGAGGGTAGTCCAATATCATGACGGCGAAGACGATGCTGGCCAGGCCGCGTGGGCCGAACCAGCCGATGAACAGGCGGGTTTCGAAATCAAAGCCGGTTCCTGTCAGGCTGATCAGCACGGGCACTATGCGAATCACGGTCAGACTAAGCACTGCATACAGGCAGATGTTCAGGGTGAGATTGTTCCAGGCCCAAGGGATCACAATTGCGCCGAATACGACCCACGTGATGACCGACAGCAGGCTGGCGAATTCTTCACTGGCTTCGAGCAGATGATGCTTTTGTTCGGTAAACAAAAAACTGGCGAGCAACCCACCGACGAACGCGCCGATAAAACCGCTACCGCCCAATGTTTGCGCGGTGGCAAAGCACAAAATGGCGAGCCCCGGCAGTGTCAGTTGCGACCACATGGGGGCTTGCCAATGGTGTTTTGCGGCGTAACGCTGCAACAGCCAGGCAATGAGCGTAAGCGCCACACCACTGATTGCACCGATGCCCAGCTCCTCGATAACCAACTCTACTGCGAGTGAAAGCGGCGACTGCGTCTGCTCTTCGACCAGCAGTGCAAGGAACATCAGCAGCACTGGAACACAGATCCCGTCATTCAGCCCGCTTTCTACGTTCAGTCCTTCACGCACGGGGGCGGGCACCTTGGGATTACTCACCACCGCCTTCCCCAGCGCAGCGTCGGTGGGCGCCAGAAGGGTCGCCAGTATGGCCAGTTCCAATGGCGGTACTTGCGGGAACAGCCAGATACCGACCAGCCAGCCACTGAGCATGGTCAGTGGCAGACCTATCATCAATAAACGCAACGGCAACCCTTCGTGCGCCCTTAAAACCTTGAGATCAGCGTTGGCCGCATCGCTAAAGAGAACAATGGCCAATGTCAGCTCTGCCAGAATCCTGAGGCCGTCCTTGTCAATCCGGGGTTGCAGAATTCCCAGGAACGCAGGGCCAAGAATCAGGCCGGCAAGCATGAACATGAGTGGACCGTTGAGCAGGCGAGATTCGAAGCGCCCCGCAAATATGCTGTAGGTCAGGAGGAAGGCGGCAAGCAGAGCTAAGTTCTGATACATCGCAGACCTGCTTATCCAGGTTGATGTAAAGGCAATGGTGTCATTGCCAGGACGAGGCGCAGCTGAAATCAAAACATCAGGTTAGTCCACATGCTCGGGTTTGACCGGCTCGCCCGACTTCAAACCCAGCTGCGCCCTGACATCGTCGAGACTGGAGAAGCGATAACGCAGGATGAGTTCGTTCGTTGTCGATTCGTCTGATTTAAATCAAGGCAGGGCCACTCGGTACGTCCATTGAAACAAGTATTGCCTTGCCAACTGACTCAGTGGTGACCCAGGTTTCAGTTTTTTCTCTCGACCAACGATAAGAACGGTCGCTCCTGCGCGCTCGATAATGATGTAGCACGGTGAGTGTGGGTTTTGTGCTTTCTTGATCGATGTCAACCACATGGAGCGGACGGCTCTGTAGTCTCCAGAGATCGACATACCCGTGCGTAACGGGTTGCCTTGACTCAAGGCGACACCTCCATGATCTATCCGCTGATTCTGACGTTGCATCTGTTTGCCGCCCTGATCTTTATCGGCACGGTGTTCTTCGAAGTGCTGTTCCTTGAAAGTATCCGCAAACAGCTACCCACCAGGGTCATGTTGCTGGTGGAGGAAGGCATCGGCCGGCGAGCGCGCTCGCTGATGCCGTGGGTGCTGCTGGTATTGTTCGGTGCGGGGCTCGGCATGGTCTGGCTGCGCTACCTGCCAATCCTTGCCTCACCATTGGCTTCATCGTTAGGCACATTGCTTGCCTTGAAAGTCGCGGTGGCCGTGAGCGTACTGCTGCACTTCCTGGTGGCCATGTTTTTGTTCAAGCGTGGCCGAATGAGTCCGCGGTACCTGCAGTTCATCCACGGCAGCCTGTTTTGTCACATGGTCGTTATCGTGCTGCTGGCCAAGGGAATGTTTTATCTGACCTGGTGATCGGCTTTGACGGGTAGTCTGTTCTTCCAAGACTTTGCTTGTGCTTGATGCAAATCAAGGCGTATTGATCGTTGAACCCCGACACTGATGATCCGCAGCTAGTGTCGGAGACCTTCATGCTCGATTTCTTTCACAACCCCGGCGAGCTGGTCGCCCGGTGCGATCAGGGCGTGCTCGACCCCAACTGTCATGCCGACACGCAAAAATTCCATGAGGGTATCGGATCACTGGATCTGCTTCGCGCGTTGCGCGTCAGCCGCCAGAAGCGACGTCCGCTGTCCCTGAACGTGCAGCTACCCTCCAGCCTCAAGCTTTCCTTTTGTTCCCCTCGTGACAGCGCCGACGAGCACCAGGTTATTGAGCAGTACCTCCAGCATCTGGAGCAGGAGATCGACCTCGTCGGTTGCCACCTGGATGCGCAGCAACGGGTGGAACAGTTTCATCTGGGCGGCGGAACACTCACCACTGCTCACATAGGGCGGCTGATGAGTCACCTGCGTAGCCGTTTCAACTTTCTCTTACATGATTGCGGCGACTACAGCGTCGAAGTGGACCTCTATCAAACCGATTGGGCGACCATGGGCGTGCTGCGCGACCACGGTTTCAACCATGTCAGTATCGGCGTTCCGGATTTCGACAGCGACTGTGAAAGGTCGGTGGCCTGTTACCAGAACCCGGCGCCGATCCAGTCGCTCATGGACGCGGCGCGGACCTTTGGTTTTCGATCCATCAACGTCGATCTGGGTTTTGGCCATGCCTGGCAGACGCCAGACAGTTTTGCTTTGAAGCTGGCGAGCATTATCAAGCTGGAGCCAGACCGGCTGATGGTGTTCGATTATGCCCGGCCACCACGGCGCTATCGTCCGGTGCCCGGTGACAAAGTCAGAGCGCCGTGCAGCCAGGTCGATAAAGGCGCGATGCGCCAAATCTGCTTTGATCAACTGCTTTGCGCGGGTTATCACTACATCGGTATGGGGCAGTTTGTCCGGCCCGATGATGATTTGGCCGTCGCCCAGGAGCGAGGCCGGTTGCGCCGTACCTGTGAGGGCTTCTCCCGTCACGGCTATTGCGATCATGTTGGATTCGGTCTGGGTGCCATTAGCCAGATCGACGATTTGTACACGCAAAACACCGACGAGATTGAACGCTATCAGCAGCAACTGGACATGCGGCAGTTGCCGACGTGTCGAGGCTGGCGCTTCGAGGCGGGGGAGCAAATCAGGCAAATGGTCATGGAGCGACTGGCGTGTGATCTGGAACTGGATATACGCGCCATCGAAAGACGTTATGGGCTGGTTTTTTCCAGGTATTTCTCGTCGGTCTGGCCGTTGCTGGAGCAAATGAGTCGTGAGGGGTTGATTGAGTTGTCGGACCGCTTCATCAGCATTCTCCCTGCCGGTCGGCCGGAAGTGGATGCCATCTGCAACCTGTTTGAAAAGGATGTGGGCGGTGCGAGGTGTTAACCCATTTGCGAGTTGATTGATCATGAAGCCTTCCTTTGATTTCAATCGCGCCCTGGTCGAAAAGTATGACCGCCCGGGGCCGCGCTACACTTCTTACCCAACCGCGCCACAGTTCCATCAGGCCTTTGCCGTTGACGACTATCAGCGTGCCGCCCGCGAGAGCAACCGGGCAAGCGCGTCGAAACCGCTGTCGGTGTATATCCACATTCCGTTTTGCAAAAGTCTTTGTTACTACTGCGCCTGCAACAAAATCATTACCCAGAAAACCCATCGCGCAGTCGAGTACCTTCGGTACCTCAAGCTTGAGATTGCGATGCAGGCGGCCTTGTTCGATAGCACCCGTAAACTCACGCAATTGCACCTGGGCGGCGGCACGCCTACTTATTTAACCAGTGAACAGCTCGCGGACCTGATGGATTGCCTGCACCAGGCGTTCAATATGGATGACAGCGATGACCATGAATTTTCCATCGAAGTCGACCCGCGCACCATCAGTACCGAGCAGATCCGGTCGCTGCGCCAGTTGGGCTTCAATCGCCTGAGCTTCGGTGTTCAGGATTTCGACCCCGACGTGCAGGCCGCGGTCAATCGCCAGCAAAGTGAAGAGCAGATTTATGCGCTGGTTGCTGCGGCACGCGAGGCGCAATTTAAGTCGATCAGCGTCGATCTGATCTATGGCCTGCCGTTGCAAACCGTGCAGAGTTTCGACGTCACCCTCGGCAAGATCATCGCGCTGCGTCCGGACCGGATTGCCGCCTACAGCTACGCGCATCTGCCGGAAATGGTTCGCGCACAACGGTTGATTCGTCCCGCCGACATGCCGCCGCCGGAGCGCAAGCTGGAATTGCTTGAACTGACCATCCGCCGTCTGACCGCGGCCGGTTACGTCTATATCGGCATGGATCATTTCGCCTTGCCGGACGACGAGCTGTCACTGGCCCGCGCCAATGGCACCCTGCAGCGTAACTTTCAGGGCTACTCCACCCACGCCGACTGCGACTTGATCGGCCTCGGCGTGTCCTCAATCGGCAA
This sequence comes from Pseudomonas mandelii, assembly GCF_002251635.1. GTDB lineage: Bacteria > Pseudomonadota > Gammaproteobacteria > Pseudomonadales > Pseudomonadaceae > Aquipseudomonas > Aquipseudomonas mandelii_B. Next base: position 100,177 of record NZ_NMOJ01000012.1, on the reverse strand, counting down.
GGTCGGCGACAGCTACAGCCAGAGCGTCAAGGAGCTGTCTCAGTACTACGCGCGTCTGGACCAAGGCCTGCTACCGGTGCATCGCGGTTACCGCTTGAGCGCAGACGACTTGCTGCGCCGCGAAGTGATCAGCGACCTGATGTGCCATGGCCGTATTACGTTTAACCGCTATGAAATGCGTCATGACATTCTCTTCACCGAGTATTTTGCCGATGCCTTGGCCCAACTGGAGGAACATGTTCGCGACGGACTGCTGCAGATCCACTGCGACGAACTGGTGCTGTTACCACAGGGGCACTTGATGATGCGCAGTGCCGCGATGGCGTTTGACGCCTATCTGGGTAGTGAGCAAAAAGGCCTGTTTTCACGCACGGTTTGAGTCATTGGCGCCTGTCCTCATGGGCTAATTTCTCAAGTTGATTTCAATCAAGGGCAGGGGGCGCAACGCTCCCTAACATGACCGAAAGCCCTTTTGAAATCAGCGAGCCCATGACAATCCATCCGCCTTCGATACACGGCAACCTGCGCGCCTGGGGCGTCGGGCTGGTGGTCATGCTAATGCTGATGCTCGCCACCTTTGAGGCGGTGCAAGCCAAGGAATACGGCGACATCGAGCAGCAGCGCATCGAGAAAACCTTCCCTCAGACCGATTCCGTTTCCGCCCCCGAAGGCCGGTTCAAGGTGCGCACGCTGTCCGCCGCCGGCAAGGTGCTCGGCTATGTGTTCCAGAGTCTGGACGTGGTGGACATTCCTGCCTACTCGGGCAAGCCGATCAATACTCAGGTGATCCTCGACACTGCTGGTGCGATTCAGGATGCCTATGTGCTGGAGCACCATGAGCCCATTCTGCTGATCGGCATTCCTGAGGCAAAACTTCACGGCTTCAGCGCCAGGTACAAGGGCATCAAGGTCAGCCAGCGGGTGGTCGTCGGCCATTCCAGCGACCCGAAGGCCGTCACCGTCGATGCGATTGCCGGGGCTACCGTCACGGCGATGGTGGTCAACGAGGTCATCATGCGCGCCGCCCACGACGTGGCCGTATCGCTCAAGCTGATCGAGGACACGGGCGGTGTGGCGCGCATGCCTGCCACCGTGCGCCAGGACTTTTTCGAACCCGTCACCTGGGAACAACTGACCGGCAACGGCGCCATCCGCCGCTTGAACCTGACCCGTGGTCAGGTCGACGCCGCCTTCAAGGGCACCGACGCCGAAGGCGTGGAAAACGCCGCCGCCGATCAGGTGGATGAGACCTTTATCGAGCTCTACACCGCCGACCTGAATCCGCCGACCATCGGCCGTGCACTGCTGGGCGACAATCAATATCGCTTACTTATGCAGGACCTCAAGCCCGGCGAGCAGGCCATCGTGGTGCTGGGTCGTGGGCTTTTTTCCTATAAAGGCTCGGGGTATGTGCGCGGCGGGATTTTCGATCGGGTGCAATTGCGCCAGTTCGGCAACGTCATCAGTTTTCGCGACATGGACCATCAGCGGCTCTCCGACGTCTTTGCCAAGGGCATGCCGGAATTCACTGAAATGTCGATTTTCATTGTGCGCGAGCCGGCCCGGTTCGACCCGGGATCGCCCTGGTCCCTGGAATTGCTGGTGCGTCGTCAAACCGGGCCGCTCAGTGGCACGTTCAGCAGCTTCGAACTGCCTTATCAACTGCCCGAGCCATACCTTGAGCGGCCACTGCCCAGCGCCGAAGAATTGGCCGCCCTCGAGGAAGCCGGTCGGCCGATGTGGTTGACCATCTGGTACCAGAAATCCTTTCAGATCACCCTGCTCGGCAGCGCATTACTGCTGCTGATGGCGATCCTGTTCCTGCAGGACTCCTTCACACGTCGGCCACGTTTTTTGCACTGGCTGCGCCGAGGTTACCTGGTCTTTACCGTGGTGTTTCTCGGCTGGTATGCGCTGGGACAGCTGTCGGTGGTCAATGTGCTGACCTTCGCCCATGCGCTGTTCGATCACTTTCGCTGGGAGCTGTTTCTCACCGACCCGCTGATCTTCATGCTCTGGGTCTTCACCGCTTCGAGCATTCTGCTGTGGGGGCGGGGCGTATTCTGCGGCTGGTTGTGCCCGTTCGGTGCCTTGCAGGAGCTGATCAACGAAGCCGCGCGCAAGCTGAGAATCCCCCAATACGAATTGCCTTTCGCGGTGCATGAACGGCTGTGGGCCATCAAATACATCATTTTGCTGCTGCTGTTCGGCCTCTCCCTTGAGTCGATGTCCACCGCCGAATTGTTCGCCGAGGTGGAACCGTTCAAGACCGCTGTCACCCTCAAGTTCGACCGCCAATGGTGGTTCGTCCTCTACGCGGTGGCACTGCTGGTCATCAACCTCTTCACCCGCAAAGTCTATTGCCGCTACATCTGCCCGTTGGGAGCCGCGCTGGCGATTCCGAGCAAATTTCGCCTGTTCGACTGGCTCAAACGCCGCAAGGACTGTGGCACTCCCTGCCAGCTGTGCGCCAAGGAGTGCGAGATCCAGGCGATTCATCCCGATGGCCGAATCAATGCCAACGAGTGCCACTACTGCCTCGATTGCCAGATGACTTACCAGAACGACAAAAAGTGTCCGCCGCTGATCAACAAGCGCAAGAAGCGCGGCAAACCGGCACCCATCGCTGTGCAACTGATACCTGTCGTGGAAGTGAGCGCTCTGGAATGAACCCCGCGAGCGCCTGTGCGCTGCGACCGTTTTTATCCCTTCAAGGAACACACCTGATGAACGACACAGAATCCAAGAAAACCACTGAAGTGCCGGAATCGACCGGCCTCAGTCGTCGCGGTTTCCTGGGCACCAGTGCGGTAACCGGTGCGGTACTGGCCGGTGCCACGGCCATCGGTGGCGCGGTGTTTACCCGTGAGACCTGGGCGGCTGCGGCCAAGGACGCGCAACTCAAAACCCACGTCGGGCCGGGCGAACTGGACCAGTACTACGGTTTCTGGAGTGGCGGTCATCAGGGGGAAGTGCGGATCATGGGCATTCCGTCGATGCGCGAGCTGTTGCGTGTACCGGTGTTCAACGTCGACTCCGCCACTGGCTGGGGCCTGACCAACGAAAGCAAACGGATCATGGGCGACAGCGCGCATTTCCAGAATGGCGACTGCCACCACCCGCATTTGTCCATGACTGACGGCAAGTACGACGGCAAATACCTGTTCATCAATGACAAGGCCAACAGCCGTGTTGCGCGAATCCGTCTGGACATCATGAAGTGCGACAAGATGCTCACCGTGCCCAATGTGCAGGCCGTTCACGGGCTGCGCCTGCAAAAAGTGCCGCACACAAAATACGTGTTCGCCAATGCCGAATTCGTGATTCCACACCCCAATGACGGCAGCACCTTCGACCTGCAGGACAAGAACAGCTACACGATGTTTAACGCCATCGATGCCGAGAAAATGGAGATGGCCTTCCAGGTCATTGTCGATGGCAACCTGGACAACACCGACGCCGACTACACCGGCAAATACGCGGCGTCCACCTGCTACAACTCGGAGAAGGCCTACGACCTGGGCGGCATGATGCGCAACGAGCGCGACTGGGTGGTGGTGTTCAACATCCCGCGCATCGAAGCGGCGATCAAGGCTGGCAAGTTCATCACCCTGGATGGCTCAAAAGTGCCGGTGGTCGACGGTCGTAAAACCGATGGCAAGGACAGCGCATTCACCCGTTACATCCCGACGCCGAAGAACCCCCACGGCCTCAATACCTCGCCTGATGGCAAATACTTCATTGCCAACGGCAAGCTTTCGCCGACCTGCACCATCATTGCCATCGCCAAGCTTGACGATCTGTTCGACGACAAATTCAAGGACCCGCGCGACGTGGTGGTCGGTGAACCCGAGCTCGGTCTGGGCCCGCTGCACACCACTTTCGACGGCCGCGGCAACGCCTACACCACGCTGTTTATCGACAGCCAGGTGGTGAAGTGGAACGTAGAGGAGGCCATTCGCGCGTACACCGGCGAGAAGGTCAACTACATCAAGCAGAAACTCGACGTGCAATACCAGCCAGGCCACAACCATGCGTCGCTGACCGAAACCAGTGAGGCCGACGGCCAATGGCTGATGGTGCTCAGCAAGTTTTCCAAGGATCGCTTCCTGCCGACCGGCCCGCTGCACCCGGAAAACGATCAACTGATCGATATCTCCGGCGAGGAAATGAAACTGGTGCATGACGGCCCGGCCTTCGCCGAACCCCACGACTGCGTCATGGCCCGCCGCGACCAGATCAAGACCAAGAAGATCTGGGACCGCAATGACCCGTTTTTTGCCGAGACGGTGGCGATCGCCGCCAAAGACGGGATCAAGCTGGAGACCGACAACAAGGTCATCCGCGACGGCAACAAAGTCCGCGTCTACATGACCTCGATGGCCCCGGCCTACGGTTTGCCGGAGTTCACCGTCAAACAAGGCAACGAGGTCACGGTGACCATCACCAACATCGACCAGATTGAAGACGTGACCCACGGTTTCGTGATGACCAACCATGGCGTGAGCATGGAAATCAGCCCGCAGCAGACCTCGTCGATCACCTTCATCGCCGACAAGGCCGGCCTGCACTGGTACTACTGCAGCTGGTTCTGCCATGCGCTGCACATGGAAATGGTCGGCCGCATGAAGGTCGAGAAGGCCTGACCGTTGCCCATCGACAGGAGCGAAGCAATGACTGATAGCAAGGGAAACCCGGTGACGGTCATTGCATTTGCGCTCCTGCTGATGTCCGGCAGCGCGCTGGCGGTGCAACCCATCACCTCGTTGCCGCTGCGGGTGGACGCCAATCAACGCTGGCACCTGCCGGCGGGGGAATACCCGGGCTCGTTCAGTGTCGATCAACCGATGCAGATTCTCTGCGAGCCCGGCGCGGTATTTCAGGGGGAGGGGCAGGGTAACGGTGTGATCATCAGCGCGCCGGATGTCGCCATCGAAGGCTGCACCTTTCTAAACTGGGGACACGACCTCACCGCCATGAATGCGGCGGTGTTTATCCAGCCCAAGGCCTATGGCGCGGTGATCAAAGGCAATCGCCTGCAGGGTAAGGGCTTCGGGATCTGGGTCGACGGCACTCAGGATGTGAGCCTGATCGACAACCGCATTCAGGGTGATCCGGCGATGCGCTCGCAAGATCGCGGCAACGGCATTCACCTGTATGCCGTGCATGGCGCCAAGGTCATTGGCAACCAGGTGCGCGACACCCGCGATGGCATCTACATCGACACCTCCAACGGCAACCTGCTGCAGGGCAATACCCTGGAAGACCTGCGCTACGGCGTGCATTACATGTTCGCCAACGATAACCAACTGATCGGCAACACCACCCGCCGCACCCGCACCGGCTACGCCTTGATGCAAAGCCGCAAGCTCACGGTGATCGGCAATCGCTCCGAACAGGATCAGAACTACGGGATCCTGATGAACTACATCACTTACTCAACCTTGCGTGACAACTTCGTCACTGACGTGCGCGACGGCTCGACCGGCGACAGCATGATCAGCGGCGCCGAGGGCAAGGCGCTGTTCATCTACAACTCGCTGTTCAACAGCATCGAACACAACCACTTCGAGCACAGCGCCGTGGGCATCCATCTCACCGCCGGCTCGGAAGACAACCGCATCGCCGACAACGCGTTTGTCGGCAACCAGCGACAGGTCAAGTACGTCGCCACCCGCTTGCAGGAATGGTCGGTGGATGGCCGTGGTAACTACTGGAGCGATTACCTGGGCTGGGACCGCAACAACGACGGCCTCGGCGATATCGCCTACGAACCCAATGACAACGTCGACCGCCTGCTCTGGCTGTACCCGCAGGTACGACTGTTGATGAACAGCCCTGGGATCGAGTTGCTGCGCTGGGTGCAACGGGCCTTTCCGGTGATGAAATCGCCGGGGGTGCTGGACAGCCATCCGCTGATGAAATCATCCACTCAACCCCTGACCCAGGAGCCCAACTCATGAACGTCATCGACATCGAAGGCGTCAGCCAGCGCTATGGGCATGCCACCGTGTTGCATCAGCTCAACCTCAGCCTGGCGGAAGGTGAAGTGCTGGGTTTGTTCGGTCATAACGGCGCGGGCAAGACCACCAGCATGAAACTGGTGCTGGGCCTGCTCCAGCCCAGCGAAGGGCAGGTCCGGGTGTTCGGTCGCTTGCCCTGCGATCCCCACGTACGACGCCTGCTCGGTTATCTGCCGGAGAACGTGACGTTTTACCCGCAGCTGAGCGGTGTTGAAACCTTGCGCCATTTCGCGCGACTCAAAGGTGCCGCGTCCGCCCAAGTGGACGCACTGCTGGAGGAAGTCGGCCTGGCCGGTGCGGCGCATCGGCGGGTCAAGACCTACTCCAAGGGCATGCGTCAACGGTTGGGGCTGGCGCAGGCGCTACTCGGCGAGCCGCGTTTGTTGCTGCTCGACGAACCAACAGTCGGCCTCGACCCCATCGCCACTCAGGACTTGTATCGGTTGCTCGATCGCCTGCGCAGCCAAGGCACCAGCATCATTCTGTGTTCCCACGTCTTGCCCGGTGTCGAGGCGCACATCAACCGCGCCGCGATTCTGACCCAGGGACGTCTGCTGGCACTGGGGAGTCTACGCAGTTTGCGCGAGGAAGCCGGGTTGCCGACGCTGATTCGCGCCAACGGCCTCAAGCACGCCGGGCCCTTGCAGCAACGCTGGAACAACGCCGGGCACCTCACCGAGCGCTGGGGCGTCGAAGGTCTTGAAGTGGCCGCACTCAATGGCAGCAAGCTCGGGCTGTTGCGCCAGCTGCTCAATGAAGACGAGCCGGCCGACGTGGAAATCCATCAACCGTCGCTGGAAGATATTTACCGCTACTACATGAGCCGGGCCGGTGCGGCGCCAATCGGGGAGGCCGTATGAACGCTGTCTGGAACATGGCCCGCAAGGAATTCAGTGACGGTTTGCGCAATCGCTGGTTGTTGGCAATCAGTGTGTTGTTCGCGGTGCTGGCCATCGGCATCGCCTGGCTGGGCGCCGCGGCCTCCGGGCAGTTGGGTTTCACCTCGGTGCCGGCCACCATCGCCAGCCTCGCCAGTCTGGCGACGTTTTTGATGCCGTTGATTGCGTTGCTGTTGGCCTATGACGCCATCGTCGGCGAGGACGAGAGCGGCACGTTGCTGCTGTTGCTGACGTACCCCTTGGGTCGCGGGCAGATTCTGCTCGGCAAGTTTGTCGGCCACGGGTTGATCCTGGCGCTGGCGACGCTGATCGGTTTCGGCTGCGCCATGCTGGCCATCGCGGTGCTGGTGGACAACGTCGAACTGAGCCTGCTGCTCTGGGCCTTCGGTCGGTTCATGGCGTCGTCGACGTTATTGGGCTGGGGGTTTCTGGGGTTGGCCTATGTGCTGAGCAGTGCGTCGGCCGAAAAATCCACGGCGGCCGGGCTGGCACTGGGCGTGTGGTTCTTCTTCGTGCTGGTGTTCGACCTGGCCCTGCTGGCGCTGTTGGTGCTCAGCGAAGGGCAGTTCAACCCGAAAGTGCTGCCCTGGTTGCTGCTGCTCAATCCCGCTGACATCTATCGCCTGATCAACCTTTCCGGTTTTGAACCCGGTGCCGGCAACACGGGTGTGCTGACGCTTGGCAGCGATTTGCCGATGCCGGGCTCGATGCTCTGGCTATGCCTGTCGCTGTGGGTGGCGGTGCCATTGGGTTCGGCCTGGTTGTTGTTTCGTCGCCGAGCGACATGAATTTTCACTTTGATGGTTTTGGAGTAGTTGACGATGAATGCGTTTTATCTGACGACGATGCGCGCGGTGGCGGGCCTGATGATGTGCCTCCTGCTGACGGCCTGTGACAACCCAGTGCAAGCCACTTACAGCGACACCGCCGCGGCCTTTCATCCCAGTGATGAATGCCATGTCTGCGGGATGATTATCGACGGATTCCCCGGGCCCAAGGGCGAAGTGGTCGAGCGGGCGGGGATCAAGAAGTTCTGTTCCACGGCGGAAATGATCGGCTGGTGGTTGCAGCCGGAAAACCATCATGGCGATGCAAAACTGTATGTCCATGACATGGGCCGCAGCCCGTGGAACGCGCCGAATGACGCCCATCTGATCGATGCAAAAGACGCCTTCTACGTGGTCGGTACCCAACTCAAAGGCGCCATGGGCGTGGTGCTGGCGTCGTTCTCAAGTCGCGAGGCCGCTGAAAAGCTTGCCGCTGAACAGGGCGGTCGCTTGCTGCGCTTCAGCGAGATCACTCCGGCGCTGCTGCAACAACACTAACGTCGTTTTAAAAGCCTGATCGCCGTCAAGTCGTTTTTTCGTCTCCTGCTCAAAGATAGGGCTCGCTACGTCCCCAGTGCTGGCATCCGTGATGCCCAGGAGAAAATGATGAAAACCGAGTTTCAAGATCGTTTGGCGGTGGTCACAGGTGCCAGCTCCGGGATCGGCCTTGCGCTGTGCGCCGCGCTGTTACCGCGCGGGGTCAAGGTGCTGGCGATGTCACGGACCCTCGGTGAATTGCCGGCCTTGCAGCAGATCTACGGCGAGCGGTTGCAGTGGTTTGCCGGGGACGTCACAAGTCAGCAAGACCTGAGCGAACTGGCCGAGCGCGCTGCGGCGATGGGCCCCGTGGACTATTTGGTGCCTAACGCGGGTGTCGCCGAAATGGCCGACAGCCTGGATATGCAGGCCTTCCAGCGTCAGTGGGCGGTCAACGGCGCTGGGGCGTTGAACACCCTGGCGGCGTTACGCGGGGAATTGGCGAGCCCGGCTTCGGTAGTATTTGTCGGGAGCTTCCTGACCGGCTCGAGCTTTCCCGGGTTGGCCGCTTGCATTGCCAGCAAGGCCGCACTCGCGGCTCAGGCGCGCACGCTTGCGGTGGAGTTCGCGAATTTTGATGTGCGCATCAATCTGGTCTCGCCGGGACCGACCGCCACCGCGATGTGGGACAACCTGGGGTTGAGCGAGGGGGAACTCGGCGACGTCGCCGACACCCTGGGTAAACGTCTGTTGCCGGGGCATTTTCTTGATGCGGCGGCGGTGGCCAATGTGATTGTTTTTCAGTTGTCGCAGGGGGCTCGGGGTGTTTACGGCGGATCAGAATCGGTTCATCATTAACTACACGTTGTCGTTGTTGTAACCCTTTTTGGGGGCATATCCATTTCTGCGGTAACGGCCACTGACGGTTCCGCTCTTACAGCGGGTTACTTGGAAGAGCGCCAAGTAACCAAGCGCTTTCGCCCCTGACGTCCGGTGCCTCGCTGTGGCTCGGCATGCCCTCGCTCCGGTCCTGCTCCGTGGGCCCGCCGCCATCGGCCATCCATGGCCGGGGGCGGCTACCGCGGCATCCTTGCCGCGGTGCCCACTGCGCAGAACCTCCGCTCGGCCTTCCGACGGGGCAGATCAAGATCAAAAGCCAGATCAAAAGCCAGATCCAGATCCAGATCCAACCTCACTCCTGTGGAAGCGAGCCTGCTCGNGCCCCAAGGCCCGTGGGTCAAACCTAATCCCTGTGGGAGCGAGTTTGCTCGCGATGGCGGTGTGCCAAGCGACGTTAATATCGACTGACACGCCCTCATCGCGAGCAGGCTCGATCCCACATGGATCGCGTTTAACCGCCGGACATTGGCGTCTACCCATAACAAGAGAACACCGCAATGACCCAGGAGACTTCGTCCCACCCCTTCACCTAATGCGCCGATAAGGAATGCATCGGCTCGGACCGACGATAGAAACAAGCCAGCGCAACGGTGAACCCCGTCAAGTATCTAAACCCTAGCTCGGAGGGTGTGCCATGACAATCCTGGATTCGCAGGTGGTCGTCGGTGTGGATGTGGCGAAGGACGAGATCGTTATCTATCGATCCGACCTGGAAAAGACCCTAAATATCGCGAACAAGCGATCAACCTTGAAGCAATGGCTCAAGACGCTGCCAGCGCACAGCGCTATCGCGCTAGAAGCGACCAATATCTATCACCTTGATACAACGGAAATGGCCCATGAAATGGGCCATGACGTTTACGTCATCGATGGCAGTCGCCTCAACAAATACCACGATGGAATAGGCATGAGGGCGAAAACAGATACGTTGGATGCCGAACTGCTGGCCCGTTACTTGAGCCGCGAATCCGACAGATTGAGGATCTGGAATCCGCCACCGAAGGCTTACACACAAATGAAAAGCCTGCTTCGCCGTCGGGCTCAGTTGGTCCGGGCCTGTGTTGCACTCAAGCAGAGCTGGAAAAACGAATCCTTGCTGAAAGAGCACTTCAACCAGCTTCTGGCCGCCATTGCCCAGTTCGAAAAGATGATTCAGAAAACGCTCAAGGAAATTGCTGAGGAAGGTGGGATTGATGATCAGGTGAAGCGTTGCCAGGCCATCGAGGGCGTAGGGCTCCTGACGGCCACCGCAGCGGCCACTGCTTTTATGCGTGGGGAATTTGCCAACAGCGACGAGTACGTCGCCTTCCTCGGCATGGATCCGCGTGTGAGGCAGTCAGGACAAAAGGATCAAAAGCGCCGACTCTCTAAACGAGGGGACTCGGAGTTCCGGCGCTTGTTTCACAATAGCGCTATGGCTGCCAGCCGTTCGCCGACCTGGAAGCCGTACTACGAACGCTATCTGGCCAGAGGTCTAAAAGGCACTCAGGCCTTGGTAATCCTGGCACGCAAGCTGGCCAGAGTGATGTTTGCCCTGATGAAAAACCAAACCGAATACAAGCCAAATTCTATGTTTGGGTGTTCCCCCCAAACATAGAATCTCCCACAGGGGAATGCGTATGCTTAAGGATGGCCCATGGCGGCGGCCCACGGTCCAAAGCCTGCGTGAGGGCACACCGAGCCTAGGCGAGGTGCCGAGTGGTGGGGCAAGAGCCCTTTTGGTTACTTTGGGGCTTTTCCAAAGTGACCCGCCGTAAGGGCGGAACCCATGTCAGCCGTGACCCAAACAACGGATATGTACTCAGCGCCCCCCGACAACCACAGCACTCAACCCGTAAAAAAAGATGTGTAGATACCTATGCCGCAGGCAATTTCATCGGAATGCGTTTGATCTCCTGGAGGGTGTTGCTGTCGTAGACAATCAGCGCACCGTCGGTGGCCCAGATGCTCAACAGCAGGAAACGGCCATCCCGGGTGAACTCAACATGAGCGGCGGTTTTACCGGGCATCGGGCGTAAGGTGTGGGCAATCTCCAGCGTCTGTTTGTCGATCAGGTGGATCGCATCGTTGTCGGGCCCGAAGAACACGTCAGTCCAGGCGTACCGCGAGTTGACATGACTGCGCATGAAAAACCCGGGCCCCAGGGTCGGAATTTCCTTGATCAGTTTCCAGGTCTTGAAGTCGATGACCGAGATCAGTCCCTTGCTGATATTCGGCGTGGCGAACACCCACTCACCGTTGCGTTTCCAATAGGTCCCCGACCCCAAATGCGGCATGCCCGGCAGCGGTATGTCGGCGACCACCTTGCCGCTGTCGAGGTCGATGACCTGGCCGCCCTGGGCCTTGCGCGACGTGGCCAGCAGCTGTTTGTAGTCCGGCGAAAAGGAAAAATCATCGAGAAAATCCCCGGCAGGAATCCGCCGGGGTTCGAAATCCGGTATGCCCGACCAGGACAGCTCCCAGACTTCCTTCACGTCCTTGAGTGCGACGATGAAACTGTCGCGCGGCGGGGCGGAGTAAACCGCGCTGACCCGTGACGCGGTACCGTTCTGACCGATGGTCGGGATGGTTTTGACCAGCGACAGATCGCGGGCATCGAGCACCACCAGGTTGCCGGGCAAATAGTTGCCCACCAGCACCCAGCGTCCATCCTTGCTCACCGCCAGGTTGCGGGTGTTAAGGCCGGCGCGGACCTCGGCGATCAGCTTCAGGTTGTGCAAGTCATACAGACTGATCCAGCCGTCACGGGATGCGAAGTAGACGAAGCGCCCATCGGGCGAGAACTTCGGTCCGCCGTGCACGGCGAAGTGCGAAGCGAACCGCGCGAGCACCTCAAAGCGGTCACCGTCGAGGATGTCGATGTGATGGTCGCCAGCTTCTACCACCACAAACAGGTTCAGCGGGTCGGCGCCGTGCTGGGGCGTGGAGGGCAGTTTGCTCAGGTCCGCGAGCATCGAGTAACTGCCGAGAATGTCGTCATTGCTCCAGGTGGGCGGGGTGGCGGGCGGTTGCTGAAGGTAATCCACCAGCGCGTCGACCTGCGCGGGGCTGAACACGTTGGCATAGCCGGTCATCTGGCTCGCGGGGCGACCGTTTTGAATCACGCTGCGAATTTCATTGGGTTTGATCCGGCTGAGGCTCTCAGGCAACAACGCCGGCCCTGCGCCGCCGAGACGGTTGATACCGTGACAGCTCTGGCAATGCTGCTGATAGAGTTGCGCCGCGTGTTCAAGTGCCGGCACTGCTGCGCCGGCCTGGGCCGCACTGACCCCTAACAGGTGGGCAAGAACGATGCGCCTCATATCGCCACCTTGGCGCGACGTAGCAGGGCTTGGGTCGGGTAGAGTCGCGCCGGGTATTCCAGCTGTTCTGCGTCAAACATATCGACCACTAAGCCGATTACCGTCAGTGTCGGAATACCCGGTGGACAATCCAGCGCGAGGGTCGGCAATTGGTGCAGCTTGCCGCGGGCGACGTGCTGGTCGGGTCGCGTGCCGTTGCTGATCAGCGCCGCCGGTGTGTCGGCCGACAGCCCGGCTTCGATCAAGCGTTGAGCGATGATCCCCAGGTTCGACAAGCCCATGTAAAACACCAGCGTCTGGCTACTGTCGGCGAGGCTGCTCCAGGGCAGCGACAACTCGCCATCGCGTTGCAAATGGCCGGTGATGAACCGGCAGGAATTGACCAGATCGCGGTGGGTCAACGGTATGCCTGCATAGGCGCTGCAGCCGGAAGCGGCGGTGATTCCCGGCACCACCTGGCAATCAATGCCGCGTTGCAGCAGGTACTCCAGCTCCTCGGCACCGCGACCGAAAATGAACGGGTCGCCGCCCTTGAGCCGGACCACGCGTTGCCCTTGATCGGCGAGGTCGGCCAGCAGCTCGTTGATCTGTTCCTGGGGCAGGCTGTGGCAGCCACTGGCCTTGCCGACGTAATGCCGAGCGCAGGTCAGGGGAATCAAGTTCAGCAGTTCGGGGCTGATCAGCCGGTCGTACACCACGGCGTCGGCCTGCATCAACAGGCTCCAGGCGCGCAGGGTCAGCAGGCGTGGATCGCCGGGGCCGGCGCCGACCAGGGCAACTTCGCCCGGCCGGAACGGCGACTCAAGTGTGGCCGGTATAGCAATTGATGGAGGCATGGGACGTCCTTGGTGCTTCATCAGGTTGGCCGGCCCCAGCCTTTGTCAGGTGGTTGGCCGGACGGGCTATTCAGTGGGTGATGCAAGGGATGTTCGTTGACGGCGTAACACCGATTTCGTCATCGCTGAGGTGGCAGCCGGGGTCCTGGCCCCACAAATCACCCTCGGCCCAGGCTCGCGTGCGGGTGTTGCCGTTGCAGATGGGCAACCAGCGGCATTGCGCGCAACGACCACCGACGGCGCGGGGATGCTCACGCAGGCGCAACAGCAGGGCATCCGGCTGATCCAGCCACAACGTGCGGAACGGCGTGCGGCGGGCATTGCCCACCGAGTGCTGCCACCAGTAGGTGTCCGGGTGCACTTCGCCGGTGTTGTCGATATTGGCAATGCCGCTGCCGGAGGCGTTGCCACCCCAGGCGCGGAGCATGTTTTCCAGGCGTGGGTAATGCTCGGGAATACGCAGGGCTGCCCATTGCAGCAGCAGAATGGCATCGGCATCGTTGTTACCGCTGACAAAATCGCTGTCGCGCCCCTGTTGGATGTCTTCCCAGGCTCGCTCAAAGATCAACGTCATGGCCTCGCGGCTCATCTGCTGGTGCGCGTCGAGTTTGCGACTGCGTTTACCGCGACCGCTGTAGTTGAGGTGCGACAGATAAAACTTCTGCACGTCGAACTCGCGCATCAGCGCCAGTAATTGGGGTAACTGCGGATGGTTTTCCTGGGTCAGGGTAGTGCGCAGCCCGACGCGAATGCCTTGTTCGCGACAGAGCCGGATCGCCTGCATGGAGCGGGCGAAGCTGCCCTTGAGTTGGCGGAAAGCGTCATGGGTGGCTTCCAGTCCATCGATGCTGATGCCGAGGTAATCGAAATTCGCCGCACTGATCTGCGCAATGTTCTGCTCATCGATCAGCGTGCCGTTGGTGGACAAGGCCACAAAGAAACCCTTGGTGCGGGCGTAGGCGCTGAGCACAAACAGATCCTCGCGCAACAGCGGTTCGCCACCGGAAAGTATCAACACCTTCACCCCGGCATCATGCAAATCGTCGATCACGGTCAGCGCGGCGGCCGTATCCAGTTCGTCGCGAAAGACACTGTCGGCCGAGGTGGCGTAGCAATGTTTGCAGGTCAGGTTGCAGCGCCTGAGCAGGTTCCAGATCACCACCGGCGCCCGGTTACTGCCCGGTGGACTGGTTCTGGGTGCAGGCGCCTGGCCTGCCAGCGCACGCAGGTATTGGCTGATCCTCAACATGCAACTCTCCTTGAGTCAGGGCGTGTTCAGTGCGAAACGACAGGTAATCGCAAGCCGGTTTTCTTCAGGATGCGGCTGCTCACCAGCATTTCGTCGGCAGCAGAGGCCTCGCCCAACAAATAGCGCAGGTGCTCGCGGTAGCTGTTGATCTCATCGCGGCTGCGGCCATGCACCATGGCGAACAGGTTGTAGCGCCATCCGGTTCGGCGCGGGCGGCGATAGCAGTGGCTGACGAAAGGCTGCGCGCCGATCAGCGCGCCGAGGCGCGTTATGTCGGTGTCGCGCACATCCCAGACCGTCATGCCGTTGTGGCGATAGCCCAGTCGGTAGTGATTGGGTACGGCGGCAATGCGCCGAATCGCGCCCTCGGCCTGCAAGCGCTTAAGTAGGTCCAGGGTGGATTCGATGCTTAATTCCAGTTGTTCGGCGAGCCACGCCCACGGGTCATCCAGCAACGGCAGACCGGCCTGGGTCAACGCAATCAGACGCTGGGCGAGGGTGTCTTCAGACCGGGAAATACAGACCGACATGGTAAGTCTCCTCCTTAGGCAGGTTGAGCAGGGGCAGGCCGGTCAGGGTTTCGATGCGCTGCAGCGTCTCGGCGATGCCTTCTTCGGTCGCGCAGCCAAGCACGAACCACATGTTCCAGGCGTGTTCGCGTCGGTAGTTGTGCGCCACTTCCGGCAGGCCATTGAGCTGTTCGGCGACGTCATCGAAACGTTCTTCCGGCACCGCCAACGCGGCGAGGGTGAAGGCGCCGCCCAGCCGTTCAATGTCGAACATCGGGCCGAAGCGTGTGAGCACGCCATCAGCGAGCAGGGTGTGCAATCGGTCGAGCAGTTCAGTGCTGCTGCTCTGCAGTTCGGCCGCCAATACCCGCCAGGGGTGGCGCACCAGCGGCAAGCCCAATTGCAAACGGTTGATCAGTCGGCGGTCGAGGTCATCCATGGGTCGGTACTCCGGTGCGCGAGGGCGCAAAACGGCCGCCGCACTGTTTGAAGACCTGGGTGCTGAACAGTAATTGATGGGGCAGGTCGCTCAGTAGATGCTCCTCCAACAACGCCTGGATCTGCGCCTCAACCTGCTCACGTTGACGCCCGTGCACCATGCAAAACAGGTTGTACCGCCACTGCGGCAGGCGCCGGGGCCGCTGATAGCAGAGGTTGATGCCGGGCGCTCGCCCCAGGCGCTGGCCGACTTCGTCAATCAGCGCATCGGGAATATCCAGCACCAGCATGGCGTTGGCGGTAAAACCCAGTGCGCGATGGTGCAGCACCAGGCCGATACGGCGAAACAGCCCTTGCTCGCTCCATTGGCGCATCTGTTCGAGTACCTGGTTTTCGTCAGCGTTGAGCCGTTCGGCGAGAGCCTGATACGGGCGCGACACCAGCGGCAACCCGCCTTCGAGGTGCCGGCGCAGCGCCAATGCTTGTTTGGGGTTCAATCCTGGTGTCATGAGTTTTCTCCCAGGGCAAAGCCCAGGTCGATGCGGTAGGCGGTCAACATCGGCAGGTCCAGCGGCATGAGGCCGGTGTCGTCCTCCAGTTCCTTGAGCACGCGGTCGATGTGTTGGCGATCAGGGCCGGTCAGCACAAACCACAGGTTGTAGAAATGCTCCCGTGCGTAGTTGTGATTGACCTCCGGGTACTGACTGACGCGATCGGCCACCTGTTGCAGGCGGTCAGCGGGCACGGCGAGGGCGGCGAGGGTGCTGGCCCCGGCGCGGCTGTGTTCGAACACCGGGCCGATGCGTGAGAGGGTGCCGGCCTGATCCATTTCTTCCAGGCAGGCCATCACCTGGGATTCGCGGCAACCGAGAATCCTGGCCATCTCCTTGTACGGTGACGGACACAGCGGCATGCCGTGCTGAAAGCGGTCGATGAGTTGGCGGCTGAGTCGTTCAAGGTCCATTTCAATACCCCATTTTCTGCGCGCGACTGCTGAAGAAGATGCCGCTCGGTGCTCTGGCGGGCAGGGTGCTCAGCAGCTTCAGGCGGTACGGATCCCAGACCTGGACCTGATCACCGTCGCGTAATGACAGCCACAATTGGTCGCCGCGTGCGGTGAATTCCATGTGCAGCACCGCTGGCCCGGGGCGCAGATCGGCGACCACGGCGTGGGTTTCGGTGTCGATGACCTGAACCCGATCGTTGTCCGGGTAGGCGAAATTGACCCACAGCTGCCGACCGTCCGGGCGCGACGTGACGAACACCGGTTGGCCGGCCACTGGAATCACGGCGGTCTGCTGCCAGGTGCGTGAATCCATCACCAACACTTGATGCCGGCCGACGGCGGGCACGAAGGCCTGGTTATCGGCGACGGCCCAGCCTTCCAGGTGCGGCATCTTGTAGACCGGGAGTTTCGCCTGACCGCGTCCGTAATCGCCGAGTACTCGCTGCACGCCGCGTTCTGGATGCCAGAGGTCGAGTTGCGCCATGCCGTCTTCACCGAACAGGCCGGCCATGTAATAGCGTCCGTCCGGGGTGATCAAGGCATCGTAGGGTTGCTCACCAATGCCGGTGAAACGGCTGATTTGTGGTGTGCTGCCCTGACTGAAATCGGCGGT
The DNA here is from genome assembly GCF_002251635.1 of Pseudomonas mandelii. Taxonomy (GTDB): domain Bacteria; phylum Pseudomonadota; class Gammaproteobacteria; order Pseudomonadales; family Pseudomonadaceae; genus Aquipseudomonas; species Aquipseudomonas mandelii_B. The sequence continues at coordinate 83,098 of NZ_NMOJ01000012.1, read as the reverse complement.
CCAGATCTCGCCGGTATCGAACAGGCTGAAGACAAAACGTTGCCCCGGCGCGTCGACCAGGCCGACCACCCGGGAGCGCTTGCTGCCATCGGCCAGGGGCGTGGCCGGAATATCGGCCACCTGCTGAAGGGTTTCGGCATCAAAGACCTTGACCCCGCCGGGCACGTAGTTGGACACGGCGATCAGCTTGCCGTCCTGACTGATGGCGCCACCAATGCTGTTGCCGCCCTGGATGACGCGATGGTCGATACGCCAGGTCAGCAAGTCGATTTTGCTCAACCCGCCGTCGCGCCCGAACACATAGGCGTAGCGCTGGTCACGGGAGAACACCACCGAGGCATGGGACAGATCGCCCAAACCCTCGAGTCGGGCCAGTGCGGTTTGGGTGTCGCTTTCGATGATTTGTACGCTTGCGGTGGCGCGCTCCACGACCAGGCCCAAGTCGCCGGTGCCACGCAATGGTGGCTGAACGCAAGCGGACAACAACAGCCCGGTCGCCGCTGACAGCAGGATTGAACGGATCATGGTGCGGGATATCCCTGGAGAAGTAGATCGACCAGCCAACGGATGTCGCCGGGGCTGAGCAACGGGGCCCAACCGGGCATCGCGGTGCCGGGCCGGCCTTGGGTGACGGTGGCAATCAGGCTGTCCCTGGATTTGCCGGCCAGCGCTGCGCGCGTCAGTTCGGGGCCTAGCCCGCCAGTCAGGTGCAGCCCATGGCAGGCACCGCAGTCCTGGGTCAGCAGGTGTGAGAGTTGCGCCTGACGCTGGGCGTCCGGCGCCGCAACCGCGGTTGCGCAAATGAGGAGGAGGGCCGCCAGAATCACAGCGTGTCGATACACCATCAAGACGCCCTCCTGGCGGTTATTTGAGTGTCAGTACCCAAGTCGCGAGCGTTTTCGCTTCTTCTTCAGTCACCGGGTTGGCCGGCATGGGCATCGGCCCCCAGTTGCCTTGTGTACCGTTCTTGATGTGGCTCGCGAGGGTGTCCACGGCTCCGGGTACGCCAGCGTTCTTGGCCGCTACATCCTTGAGCGCAGGGCCGACAATCTTGGTGTCGATGGAATGACAGGCTGCGCAGGGTTTGCTCTTGAACAGCTCCAGCGCGTCTTGGGCCATGGCCGGTTGCACACTCAGCGCAGCGGTCAGGGCGAACAGTGAAAACAGAGTATTTTTCATGGTGTTTCCTTGCATTGATGGAGCTCAATAGATGTCGTGTTGGGTGTTGTAGACGTTGAACTTTCCGGTGGGTGTGATCAGTCGCTTGTCCTTGATGACTGACTTGAGCTTCAGTGTTTTGTCGTCGATCACCACCAGCGCCGACTCGTCTGCCTGGCCACTCCACACGGAGAACCAGACTTCATCGCCGGCCTTGTTGTATTCCGGTTGCACGACGCGCATGGCGCCTTGCTTGATGCCCGCGTATTCAGCGATGGGCAGCACGGTGTAGCCGGCGTCGAGTTTGTCGAGGTTGAACACCGCCACTGACTGGCTGAGTTTTGTATCCGGGTTGAGGGTGGTATCGACGTACAGATGACGGGAGTTGGGATGGGTTTTGATGAACAGCGATCCACCGCCCTGACCCTTGAGCGAGGCGACCTGCTTCCAGGCGTATTGCGGGTGTTTGGTCGGGTCGGTGCCGATCAGCGAGATACCGTCATCACCCAGATGGCTGGTGGCCCAGACCGGGCCATAGGTCGGGTGGTTGAAGTTGGCGCCGCGACCCGGGTGAGGGGTTTTGCCGACGTCCACCAGCGCGGTCAACTTGCGCTCCTTGGAGTCGATCACGGCGACCTTGTTGGAGTTGTTGGCGGCGGTCATGAAGTAGCGGTGCGTGCTGTCCCAACCGCCGTCATGCAGGAAGGGCGCAGCATCGATGTAGGTGACAGTGAGGTTTTTGATGTCCTGGTAATTGACCAGCATGACCTTGCCGGTTTCCTTGACGTTGACGATGAACTCCGGCCATTCGTGGGAGGCGATGATCGCCGCGACCCGGGGCTCCGGGTGATATTCCTGTTTGTCGACGGTCATGCCGCGGGTCGAAACGATCTGCTTCGGCTCCAGGGTTTCGCCATCCATGATGGTGAACTGCGGCGGCCAATAAGAACCGGCGATGGTGTATTTGTCTTCGTAGCCCTTGAACTTGGAGGTCTCGACCGAGCGCGCCTCGATGCCCACTTTGACTTCGGCGACCTTGGTCGGCTCCACCGGCCACAGGTCGATCATGTCGATCCGGGCGTCTCGACCGATCACCAGCAGGTAGCGGCCTGAGGCAGAGATTCGCGAGATGTGCACCGCGTAACCGGTCTCGATGAGTTTGACGATCTTCTTGCTGTCACCGTCGATCAGGGCGATCTTGCCGTCATCGCGCAACGTCACCGAAAACAGGTTCGGCAGGTTGAGTTTGCTCAGCTGCTTCTTCGGACGATCTTCGGGTTTGACCAACACTTTCCAGGTTTTCAGCGTCTCGGCCATGCCCCATTCCGGTGGCGTCGGCGGCGTGTGCTGAATGAACTTGGCCATGACCGTGATCTGATCCTTGGTCAGTGCATTGGACGTCCCCCAGTTCGGCATGCCCGCCGGTGACCCGTAGGTAATCAAGGCTTCCAGATACGGTTGCCCGCGGCTTTGGGTAATGTCCGGCGTCAGCGGTTTGCCCGTGGCCCCTTTGCGCAAAACGCCGTGGCAGCCTGCGCAGCGCTGGAAGTAGATTTCCTTGGATGAGTCGAACTCGGCCTGGCTCATGTCGGGAGCGCCAGCGGTTTTAACCATGGGCAGGTTGGCCACCGCTGCGGCGGGCTCTTCAGCGCTGGCGGCATGACCCACCGCCAGGGCCAGTGACGAACACAATGCAGCGCGGGTCAGGGCAAACGTTTTTCTATTGCTGATCAGCATTCCATTTCTCCTCAGGCAAGACCTTTGCGATGTGCTGAAACGGCAGCGCAGAACGCAGGTTCTTAGTGCCGTGCAAGGCTATGCCCGAGCAGGCCAATGTTCGCTTGACGACGATCAAGTTTGCCGGCCATCTCACTTGCCAGGTTGTCGCAGGGGCCCGTAGCGTGTTCCTTGAATCCGCTTTTGGAACAGGCAGCCCATGGACCGTAACCCGTCTTGCGAACCCTTCTATCAACCGCTCAACAATGAGGAGGCGCTGTTCGAGCAAGCCTGGCGACACGGCATGCCGGTGCTGATCAAAGGCCCGACGGGATGCGGCAAGACCCGCTTTGTCCAGCACATGGCTCATCGGCTGAAACTGCCGCTGTACACCGTGGCTTGCCATGACGATCTGAGCGCGGCCGACCTGATCGGCCGCCACCTGATCGGTGCCCAGGGCACCTGGTGGCAGGACGGACCGCTGACCCGCGCGGTGCGTGAAGGCGGCATCTGTTACCTCGACGAAGTGGTCGAGGCGCGTCAGGACACCGTGGTGGTGTTGCATCCATTGGCCGATGATCGTCGTGAACTGTTCCTGGAACGCACCGGCGAAGTGCTGAAGGCGCCGCCGTCCTTCATGCTGGTGGTCTCCTACAACCCCGGTTACCAGAACCTGCTCAAAGGCATGAAACCCAGCACCCGCCAACGTTTCGTGGCGATGCGTTTCGGCTATCCACCGGTGGCCGACGAAGAACGTATCGTGGCCCGGGAAGCCCAGGTGGACACCGCGCTGGCGGCGCAAGTGGTGCGGTTGGGCCAGGCGCTGCGCCGGCTCGATCAACATGATCTGGAAGAGGTCGCCTCAACGCGGCTGCTGATCTTTACCGCGCGCATGATCCGCTCCGGCATGAGCCCGCGTGAGGCCTGCATGGCCTGCCTGGCCGAGCCGCTGAGCGACGATCCGTTGACCGTTGCCGCGCTGATGGACGTGGTCGATGTCCACTTCGGCTGAGTCCACGGGCGTCTTTCGCCGTCACTTGCCGGGCGATCTGGCGATGTGGTTTTTCATTCTGGCCGAGCTGTCGGTGTTCGCCATCCTGATCCTGGCGTTCGCCGTGACCCAAGCGCTCAAACCGCAGATGTTCAGTGAAAGCCGCCTGTTGCTGAACACCTCAACCGGGTTGGCGATGACCCTGAGCCTGCTCACTGCGGGGCTGTTCGCCGCGCTGGCGCAGGAGCAAGTCAGGCGCTCGCGGCCGCGTCACGGTGCGGTCTTCCTGCTGATGGCGTTACTCGCCGCCAGTGTCTACGTGGTGCTGAAACTCACGGAATATCGGCACTTGCTCGCCTCGGGGCTGGGCATGGAGCACAACACCTTTTTCACCCTCTACTGGATCCTCACCGGTTTTCATTTTCTCCACGTACTGCTCGGCATGGTCATTCTCGGGTGGCTCGCGGAGCGCTGTCGCCGTGGCTTGTACGACGCCAGCAAGCGCAGCGGGTTTGAATCCGGCGTGCTCTATTGGCACATGGTCGATCTGATCTGGGTCATGCTGTTTCCGCTGGTCTACGTGCTGAGTTGACGAGGTTCTCATGTCTGTTTCCAGGGTATTGCTCGTCTGTTGGGCGGCGCTTGCCACGTTAAGTGTGTGCACGGTGGCGTTGGCCCACTTTGGCGCGACATCGCTGCTGTCGATGGCCATCTTGCTGGTGGCGGTGGGCAAGGCGTGGCTGATCACCGATGGCTTCATGGAGATGCGCCACGCACCGCGACTGTGGCGCCGGTTGATGTTGAGCTGGGCGCTGGTGTTGGCGGCGGTTGTAGGCCTGACGCTGGAGGTGGTCCGCTGAAGGAATACAGCCCGTAAAACAGCCCGACTTTCAACGTGGGAGCGAGCCTGCTCGCGAAGGAGCCGTCACATTCAACATCCAAGTTGACTGACACTCTGCCTTCGCGAGCAGGCTCGCTCCCACATTCGATCTGCGTTGTCAGTAATACCCGACCAAAACCATCTGACTTTCTTGATCGCCATCAAGCAGGTTCTAACCCTTCGCTTCCTATCATGGACGGGCCAAGCAAAGAGGAAGCGACCATGTCAGAGACCTTCACCAAAGGCATGGCCAGGAATATCTATTTCGGGGGAAGCATCTTCTTCTTCCTGATATTCCTGGCCTTGACCTATCACACGGAACAGACCTTTCCGGCCCGCAGCAATGAGGCGCAGCTCACCGAATCCGTGGTGCGCGGAAAGTTGGTCTGGGAGCAAAACAATTGCATCGGCTGCCACACGCTGCTGGGCGAGGGCGCCTACTTTGCGCCTGAGCTGGGCAACGTGTTCCAGCGGCGCGGTGGGGAAGCGGGCTTCAAACCCTTTCTGCATGCCTGGATGAAAATGCAGCCACTGGGTGTACCCGGCCGGCGCGCGATGCCGCAGTTCAAGTTGAGTGACCAGGAGGTGGATGACATCGCCGAGTTCCTCAAATGGAGCTCGAACATCAACACCAATGGCTGGCCGCCAAACAAGGAGGGCTAAGCGATGAGCATTGCTAATCCGCATCTGAAATTTGCCTCGCAAGCCGTGGCCAAACCTTACTTCGTGTTCGCCCTGATACTGTTTCTCGGTCAGGTGCTGTTCGGATTGATCATGGGCCTGCAATACGTGATAGGGGACTTTCTGTTCCCGATCATTCCTTTCAACGTGGCGCGGATGGTGCACACCAACCTGCTGATTGTCTGGCTGCTGTTCGGGTTCATGGGCGCTGCCTATTACCTGATTCCGGAAGAGGCCGACCGCGAACTGCACAGTCCGAAGCTGGCGATCATCCTGTTCTGGGTCTTCGCCGCCGCGGGTGTGCTGACGATCCTGGGCTATCTGCTGGTGCCGTATGCCGGCCTGGCCAGGCTGACCCACAACGAATTGCTGCCGACCATGGGCCGGGAGTTCCTGGAGCAACCGACCATCACCAAGATGGGCATTGTGGTGGTGTGCCTGGGCTTCCTCTACAACATCGGCATGACCCTGCTCAAAGGTCGCAAGACCACCGTCAGCATGGTGATGATGACCGGGTTGATCGGGCTCGCGGTGTTCTTCCTGTTCTCCTTCTATAACCCCGGCAACCTGGCCCGCGACAAGTTCTACTGGTGGTGGGTGGTGCATCTTTGGGTGGAAGGCGTGTGGGAACTGATCATGGGTTCGATGCTCGCGTTTGTCCTGATCAAGATCACCGGGGTAGACCGGGAAGTCGTGGAGAAATGGCTGTATGTGATCATCGCCATGGCGCTGATTACCGGGATCATCGGCACCGGTCACCACTTCTTCTGGATTGGTGCGCCTGAGGTCTGGTTGTGGGTCGGTTCAATCTTCTCGGCACTCGAACCGCTGCCGTTCCTGGCCATGGTGATCTTCGCCTTCAGCATGGTGAAGAACCGCCGCCGGCAACACCCGAACCGCGCCGCCACCCTGTGGGCCAAGGGAACCGTCGTCACAGCGTTCTTCGGTGCTGGCGTCTGGGGCTTCTTGCATACCCTGGCTCCGGTCAACTTCTACACCCACGGTTCGCAACTGACGGCGGCGCACGGCCACCTGGCTTTCTACGGTGCTTACGCGATGATCGTGATGACCTTGATCAGCTACGCCATGCCACGACTGCGCGGGTTGGGTGAAGCAGGCGATGAGCGCTCGCAGACCTTCGAAATCTGGGGCTTTTGGTTGATGACCCTGTCGATGGTGATGATCACGCTGTTCCTCACCGCAGCCGGTGTCGTTCAGGTCTACCTGCAACGCTGGCAGGTCGATGGTGTTGCGTTGCCCTTCATGGCCACGGTCGAACAACTGCAGGTGCTGTTCTGGGCCCGTTTTGGGGCCGGTCTTGGTTTCCTTGCGGGACTGCTCTGTTATCTGTTCAGCTTCAAGCAACGTGCCCGCGCAGCCTTGCGCGCCCCGGCGGCCGTGGTGCCTTCATGAGCTGCTGTCAAGGTTAGAAAAGGTCGGCCCGGCTGATACAGCGGGCCGTTTTTTTGCTTTACAAAAAGGGCAATGATCATGGCCTTTACCGTCGAACTGGAAGAGTGGGTCGGCAGCGTCTGGCATCGCTTCATCACCCGGCGCGCCAGCCCGGACTTCCCCGAAGCACGCGTTGAACTGGCCAGCCAGCAACGTCCGCTGGCGCTGCTGTTTCGCGCCATGGGCGGCGCCAGTGGCATCGGTGTCGAAGCCGCCAGCGACCGCGATCTGCTGTTGCGGCGCAACGTGTTGCAGCAGATCGCCGGCACCTGCAAGCAAGTGCCCCTGGCGTGGTGCGATGCGAGCAACCTTCGTCTACCGTCGAGTCTCGCGGTGTTTCCCGAAGTCGCACTGAACGAAGAACTCTATCGTTGGCTCGCCTTGCTGGCGGCACAGGCCGGCCAGATGCGGCACTGGGGACGGGACAATCAACGCTGGACGCAACTGCTGTTAGGGCGTTATCCCGCGTTGCGTGCCCGGTACAAACGTCTGGTCGATGCTCACCTGCAATTGCGCCCGGATCCGGCCACATTGAGTAGCGGCGAAGCGGCCCTGGAACGGGCGTTATGCCAGGCGCTGCGCGAGCCCGGCAGTGTCGAACATTTTCCCCGCAGCGAACGGGCCGCGTGGCCGCTGCCGCTGTGGTTGTACCCGCCGCGAAACCTCGCGAGCCCTCAGGCTGCCGACCTGGGGGAGGAGTCCGAAGAATCGTTGACGACCCCGCCCGGTGAGCAAAAGGGCGCAAGCAAACGCGCCAAGCGGATAGATGAAAGCACCCGTGACGGCGGGTTGTTGATCGTGCGTCTGGAGAACCTGTTCAGCTGGACCGAACACGTGGACCTGGATCGCTGGTCGGACGACAGCGAGGACCCGGACGCGGCCAAAGTCGCCGAGGACCTCGACGAGTTGAGCCTGTCGCGCACCCGTCTGCGCAAGGGCGGCGGCCTCAAGCTGCACCTGGATTTACCGCCGGCCGATGTCGACGATATTCCCCTGGGCGAGGGCATCAAGTTGCCGGAGTGGGACTATCGCAAACAGCAGATGCAAGACGCCTTCGTCAATCTGCAAATGATGGTGCCCCGGGACTGCGAGGCGCAGCCACTGCCGCCACGGCTGAAAGCTTCGGCGCACCGTCTGCGGCGCCAGTTCGAGCACCTGCGCAATGACCGCCAATGGTTACGCCAGCAACCCCAAGGGTCTGAACTGGATATGCAGGCCTGGCTGGATTTTCACGTTGAACGCGAGCATGGCCAGTGTGCGGAACGCGGTTTGTTCATGGAACAACGGCAGACACGCCGTGACCTGGCGTGCCTGTTGCTGGCCGATGTGTCGATGTCCACCGACGCGCACCTGAACGATGAGCATCGGGTGATTGATGTCATCCGCGACAGCTTGCTGCTGTTCGGTGAGACCCTGTCGGTGCTCGGTGATGATTTCGCCTTGTACGGGTTTTCCTCGTTGCGCCGTCATCAAGTGCGGATGCAGGAACTCAAGTCTTTCACCCAGCGTTATGACGACAACACCCGCGGGCGTATTCAAGGGCTCAAACCGGGTTATTACACGCGCATGGGCGCCGCCATCCGCCAGGCCACCCAACTGCTGGGCAAGAGCAAGCGCCGCAGCAAACTGTTGCTATTGCTCACGGATGGCAAACCGAACGATCTGGACTTGTACGAGGGACGTTACGGCGTTGAAGACACCCGCGAAGCGGTGCTGGAGGCGCGGCGCAAGGGGTTGACGCCGTTCTGCATCACGATTGATCGCGAGGCCGGGGATTACCTGCCTTACATGTTCGGCGCCAATGGCTACACCTTGATCCGTCAGCCCGAGCAATTACCCCTGCGATTGCCGCAGCTGTACCGCCAGTTGACCCAACCTTGAGGGGGGTACGCAGCATCAACTGATGCCGCGTGGCAGCCAGAAAAACATCGTCACGCAGAAGATCGTCAGGCCAATGCAGAACCACGTGAATCGGCGCAGCCGACGTTGCGCCGCGTGTGCGGCCAATACTGGCAAGGGCATGCCGCACTGGCGGCACTCGGTTTCTTGTGCGGGGTTGGCGCGTTGGCAATACAAGCAGACGGGCATGGCACTCACTCAAACTGCTCCAGGCGCAGACGATCGAGAATGGCGATCTGGCGGCCGTCCTGGGTGATGATGTTTTCATCGATCAGGCGACGGATAATCCGCGAAAAGGTTTCCGGCTGGATCGACAGGTGCCCGGCAATCAGTTGCTTGGCCATTGGCAATTCGAATTGGCTGCCAACGGTTTGCTGGCGCACCAGTTGCGTCAGCAGATAACGCACGACCCGGTGGGTGGCGTTTTTCAGTGACAGGGTTTCGATTTCGTTGACCCGTTGATGCAAGCGAACGCACAGCTTGCCGAGCAGCGCAAAGGTCAGTCGGCTGTTACTTTGCAGCAGGCGCATATAGGTGCTGTTGGATAACCGATAGAGCTGAGTGGGGCAGATCGCTTCGGCCGAGGCCACATAGTTCGGGGTGTCCATCAGCATCATCGCTTCGGCGAAGGTTTGCCGGTCACCAATGACCTCAAACACTTTCTCCTGCCCGTCGGGCGTCAGGCGATAGATTTTCACCGCGCCGGCAATCACGAAATAGAACGAGTCTGCCGGCTCGCCCTGACGGAACAACGGTTCGCCTTTGTCGATGCTCAGCAAATGGCTGGTACTCATCAACTCATCCAGCTGTTCTTCGTTCAACGGCTCGAACAAGTGATGACTGCGCAGAATCTGGTGATGGACGCGATGAAGCACCATAAGAATTCATCCTGAAGTTTGAAGAGGGGATGGCGATCAAGTCAAACGAGGCCCAGCGAGACACCGCTGGCCAACGCCAGCACCGAGGTCAGCACCACAAACCAGGCCAATGGCTGGATGACTTTTTTCATGACGACTCCTGGGATCGAGAAGGATCAGGTTTTCCTTAATTTTGAACCATTGAGCAAGACGCGGGCCATCCCTGGAGTCCTTTGTTTAGTGGGGTTGCCAGATAGGAGGGTAAAAACGACCACGGGGTTTAGGGTTCAAATAACCCTTTGATGGTCATTTCTACCCTGGCCCGGTCCCGCAGGGGCGCGGGTTCTCTCACCACAGCGGGCGAATGAACATCAGGGCACGGCCCTTGCACACTTGATCTGCGACAAAGGCAATTAATCGTCAATACCCGATGATTGCCCCCGGACTTGCCTCGACGCGTGTGGGTTGGCGTCAGGTCAGCAGCAAGGTAAAGGAGTAGCTTTATGCAAGTGCTTGACCGCCGTAAAGCGATGGCTATCGCGCCGCTGTTGCGTTTGGCCTTTCGGCCGTTTTTCCTCGCCGGCTGCCTGCTGGCGGTGTTGGTCATTCCGCTCTGGCTGTTCGCCTTCAGTGGTGAGCTTTCCGGCTGGCAGCCGGCGGGTGGCTGGCTGAACTGGCATCGACACGAATTGCTGTTCGGATTCGGCTTGGCGATCATCGCCGGCTTTCTGCTGACGGCGGTGCAGACCTGGACCGGTCGCCCCGGCATCAGCGGGCAACCACTGGCCATGCTGGCGCTGCTGTGGTTGTTGGCGCGCGTGGCCTGGCTGGTCAATGCACCGTTGCCGGTGCTTGCGGTGCTGGAACTGGCGTTCCCGCTGGCGGTGGCTGCGCTCATGGGATTCACCTTGTGGAAGGTGCGGCAGAAACGTAACTACCCCATTGCGGTGGTGTTGCTGCTGTTAGCAGCGGCCGATGGGTTGTCCCTGTATGGTCTGGTCGAAGGTCATGAAGGCTGGCAGCGTCAAGGCGTGTTGACGGGTATGTGGCTGGTGGCGGCAATGATGGGTTTGATCGGTGGGCGCGTCATTCCGTTCTTCATCCAGCGCGGCCTCGGCAAGGTCGAGGGCGTAACCCCTTGGCCGTGGCTGGATTGGCTGCTGCTGATTGGCTCACCGCTGGTAGCGTTGCTCTATGCCGCGGGACCTGCGCTTGCCCCCGATTTCTGGGTGGGCCTGTTGTTCGCGGTGTTGGCCGCTGGGCATCTGGTGCGCCTGGTGCGCTGGCATGATCGCGCCCTCTGGCATGTGCCGTTGTTGTGGTCGTTGTACCTGGCTTATGCCTGGCTGGCGGTGGCCTGTCTCGGGATGGCGCTGTGGCATTTCGGTGTGCCGATCAATCCGAGTCTGGCGGTGCATTGCCTGACCATTGGCGCCATGGGCGGCCTGGTGCTGGCGATGATTGCACGGGTCAGCCTGGGGCATACCGGCCGCGCGCTGGAGCCGCCGTCGGGCATGACCCTGGCGTTCATTCTGCTCAACCTGGCCTGTCTGAGCCGGGTCGTGTTGATCCTGTTTTTCCCCTTGCCGGCGTTGTGGCTGGCCGGTCTGTGTTGGGTGCTGGCGTTTGCGCTATACGCCTGGCGCTATGGGCCGATGCTGTTGCAGTCCCGGGTGGACGGCCATCCGGGCTAAGCACGCTAACTGATGGAGGCTGCCGGTGATGTATCCCTTTTTACTGGTCACCCACTTGCTGGCGGCGATTGCCTTCATCGGCACGCTGTTTTTCGAGGTGGTGATCTGGCACAACGCCCGCCAGCAGGTGGCCGTTAGCGCGCAAACGAGCGCCGATCAAGCGATTGCGGTGCGTTCGCGCAAGGTGCTGCATGGCGTGGTGTTGCTGTTGTATGCCGCCGGTATCAGCCTGGCGTGGCAACACCGGGGTGTATTGAGTCAGCCGCTGGCGAGCAGTTTTGGTACGTTGCTGAGCCTGAAGATCATCCTGGCCCTGAGCATCATCGGCCATTACTTTCTGCTGGCGTACTGGCTGAAAAGTGCATGCCTGACCACGACCCGCGCCACTTGGATTCGCCGCAGCATCCTCGGGCACATGGTGTTGATCGTGATCCTGGCCAAGGCCATGTTCTATTGGCACGGTTGATCGCGCTGGAGAACCCGCAACCCTGTAACGGCGCCATTCGCGAGCAGGCTCGCTCCCACATTGGGATACCGTTCCCCTGTGAGAGCGAGCTGGCTCGCGAAAGCTGTGTCACTGGTTTTGTATGACCCGCAATCGATCAATGGCGAGGTTTAAGTGCGTTGACGAACAACACGTTGTTTTCCAGATGGATGTGTTGCATCAAGTCATCACGGAACTCCAGCAGCCCGCGATACAGGGCACGCCAGGTATTACAGGCATTGGCCGGCGGGGTGATGTTGTTGGTCAGCGCAAGCAGCCTTTCCAATGCTTCGCCATGTTGATCATGTTCAAAGCGCAGCACCTGGATCGGCGGTGCGGCCTGAGGGCCGATGCCTTGTTGCAGCATCGGGAAGAGCACTTGTTCTTCCTTGAGCATGTGGCCTTCAAGTTCTTGTTGCATGTCGGTCAAGAGATCGGCCAGGCCGTTGGGGCAACTGCTGCGGGCACCATGGACCTGCTCGACGCGGCGGGCCAGACGAATCAGTTCCGGCAGTTGTTCGCGATGGCGGGCGTGGTAGCGCGCCAGAAGATGGGCGATCAACAGCTCCGAGGGTTCGTTGCGCCAGTCGTGCTGGGTTTCGCCGGTGTCTTGCAGCCGGTGCAGCGCATCGGCAATCAGGGCCGGATCGAGGCCTTTGCCAGCGGCCGCTTCAAGCAGGCTTTTATGCCCGCCACAACAGAAGTCCAGTTTAAAGGTGTGGAAAATCCGTGTGGCGCCGGGAATGTCGCACGCCAGTTGGCCGAGGCTTTGTTCCAATAGAGTCAGGCTCATCAGGGGTTCCTTGTTTGGATTTCAACGGTTCCCCAGGCTCATTGCATCCGGCATGCCATATTTAACATATTGAAAAATATGGCTTAATTTTTAGTTGTGGTGATAGACACCCGGACGCTTTAGGGTGAATCCAACCATAGAGGGTAATAACTACCATGCTGCGTGAAAGCCTGGCGGCCGACCTGATCGTCGAGTTGCCGAATGCTGTGCGGTTGCAACGTTTGGTCCAGACCCTGCGCGAGTACTTCAACAGTGGCGCCGTGGGATTGCTGCGTCTGGATGACGACAGCCTCAGGCCGGTCGCGACGGTGGGGCTGGTGCATGAAGCGTTGGGCCGCCGGTTTGTCATCGCTCAGCATCCGCGGCTGGCGGCGATCATGGCGTCGCGCGAACCCACCTGGTTCGAGCCCGACAGTCGGCTGCCGGATCCCTATGATGGCTTGCTCGACAATCACGCCGGCGAACCGATGCCAGTGCATGACTGCATGGGCGTGAGTCTGTATGTGGAAGGTCGGATCTGGGGGGCGATCACCCTCGATGCGCTGCATGCCGGGACCTTCGACAGCCGTGCGCGGGAAGAACTCAAGCGCTGCACCTTGCAGATCGAAGCCGCCGTGCGAGTCACCCGACTGGAACAGGAAAACCGCAGCCTGCGCTTGTCCCGCAGCGATATTCAAGACGTACGCAGACCGGCGGACGAAGGCGAAATCCTCGGGCAAAGTGAAGTGCTGCACCAGTTGCTCAATGAACTGGATGTACTGGCCGATTCCGAGCTGCCGGTGTTGCTGCTGGGCGAGACCGGCGTCGGCAAAGAGCTGTTCGCCCGGCGCTTGCATCGTCTGTCGCGTCGCAGTCATAAGCCGCTGGTGCAGGTCAACTGCGCTGCTTTGCCGGAGTCTCTGGCGGAAAGTGAATTGTTCGGCCATGTCAAAGGCGCGTTTTCCGGCGCCACCAGTGACCGTGCCGGGCGTTTCGATGCGGCCAACGGCGGCACGCTGTTTCTAGATGAAGTCGGTGAATTGCCGTTGGCTGTGCAGGCGAAACTGCTGCGCACCCTGCAGAACGGCGAGATCCAGCGCCTCGGCGCCGACAAGCCGTTGCACGTCGATGTGCGCATCATCGCCGCGACTAACCGGCACCTGCCGGACAGCATCCGCGATGGCTTGTTTCGGGCGGATCTGTATCACCGGCTCTCGGTCTATCCGGTGCCGATTCCGCCGTTGCGCGAGCGGGGTAACGATGTGTTGATGCTGGCCGGGCACTTCCTTGAGCTGAATCGGGCGCGGCTTGGCTTGCGCGGTTTGCGTCTGTCGCCGGCCGCCGAGCGCGCGCTGCTGACTTACAACTGGCCGGGCAACGTGCGCGAGCTGGAACATGTGATCAGCCGAGCCGCGTTGAAGACGCTCAGCCGCGGCACGAGTCGTACCCTGATCATGACGCTGGAACCCGAGATTCTGGACCTCGACAGTGCCATGGGCGGGCAGGGCGTGGTCGTCGAAAGTCCTCTGGACGAAACGGCTGACGCGCCGTTCCAGCCCCTGGGGGAAGCGGTCGACGATTACCAGCGCAAGAAAATTCTCCAGGCCTTGAGCCTGTCCGGGGATAACTGGGCCAGCGCCGCGCGGATCCTGGAAATCGATCCCAGCAACCTGCACAAATTGGCGCGGCGGTTACGCCTGAAGTAAGGCTGGGCATGCTCAGTGTTGATGGTGATCAAGGTGCTGTTGCGCGAAGTCTCGCACGCTGGGCAGAACCTTTTCGGAGATCACCGTCATGCCCCTTTCCCTGGCACAGATGCGCCGCAACTACACCCTTTTTGGCCTGCAAGACGAGGCGGCGCTGGACGACCCGCTGGCCATGTTCCGACAGTGGATGCAACTGGCCCGCGACACCGAGCGCGCGCCTGTCGAAGCCAACAGCATGGTGTTGGCGACTGTCGACAGTGAAGGTCGCCCGCACTGTCGGGTCCTGCTGCTCAAGGGCTTTAGTGATGAAGGCTTCACGTTTTTCGGTCATTACCAGAGCGACAAGGGGCAGCAGTTGGCTGCTAATCCGTATGCTGCGATGACCTTTTTTTGGCCGGGGCTGGAGCGTCAGGTGCGGATCGAGGGTCAGGTGTCCAGGCTCGCCCCGACGCTGTCGGATGCGTATTTCGATTCCCGCTCACAGGACAGTCGCCTGGGCGCCTGGGCCTCACCGCAAAGCCGACCATTGGCCAATCGGGCCGAGCTTGAATCGCTGTTGACACAAACCACCCAACGGTTTGCCGGCCAGACCGTGCCGCGGCCCGAGCATTGGGGCGGCTACTGCTTGCAGCCGGATCGCCTGGAATTCTGGCAAGGCCGTGCCGACCGCTTGCATGACCGCCTCGATTACCGGTTGCGCGATGGCGTATGGCAACGCAACCGCCTGGCACCTTGAACCCGCAGAACACGCAGCGATGGAGAACAATGTGTGAGCGAGCCCTGCTCGCGATAGCAGTGGGTCAGTCGACATCAATGTTGCCTGACAAGCCGCTATCGCGAGCAGGCTCGCTCCCACAGGTATCGTGTGGCCTACACGTTCTTCATATGTCCCTGTAGAGGTACCTCCTTGGAGGAATAGGCTCATCGGGCATTCCAGTTCAGGCTTTGCCCCATACCCTCATTTACGGGAAGGCTTGGATATGGCCCATCTGGCGCAACGCACGTTTGAACCCCTGAACATTGCCGTACTGACCATCAGCGATACGCGCACCTTTGACACCGACACCTCGGGGCAGACCCTCACGGATTTGCTGCAAACGGCCGGGCATGTATTGATCGATCGTGGTCTGGTCAAGGACGACATTTATCAGATCCGCGCCAAGGTTTCCCACTGGATCGCCGACCCCAAGGTGCAGGTGGTATTGATGACCGGCGGCACCGGTTTCACCGCGCGCGACAACACACCACAAGCGGTCTTGCCGTTGCTGGACAAACACGTGGAAGGCTTCGGTGAACTGTTCCGTCAGGTGTCGCTTGCGGAAATCGGCATGTCCAGCCTGCAGTCACGGGCATTGGCAGGGATGAGCAATGGCGTGCTGGTGTGCTGCGTTCCGGGTTCGCCGGGCGCGTGTCGAACGGCCTGGAACCAGATCCTGCTCGAACAGCTGGACAGCCGCACCGGCCCATGCAATTTCGCCCCCCATTTGAAACCGC
Source organism: Pseudomonas mandelii (assembly GCF_002251635.1). GTDB lineage: Bacteria > Pseudomonadota > Gammaproteobacteria > Pseudomonadales > Pseudomonadaceae > Aquipseudomonas > Aquipseudomonas mandelii_B. Next base: position 67,314 of record NZ_NMOJ01000012.1, on the reverse strand, counting down.
AAGGGCAACGGGTCGTCGACGCCTGCGAGACCCGCTCATGACCGGCCGGGTGTGTGACCTTGGTCACTTGATGCCGGTGGACGAGGCCATCAATCGTTTGCTGGACCAGGCACCGCCGCCGCCCCTGGCGCAAAAGATCGACCTGGATCAAGCCTTGGGTCGGGTGCTGGCGGCGGACATTCATTCCCCCGTCAACCTGCCGGCCTGGGACAACAGCGCCATGGACGGTTATGCCCTCAGGGCCGCTGACCTGCCACCGGAGGGTGGCTGGTTGTTGATTGGCGGACGAATCGCAGCGGGGGATTCGGCGTGCTCACCGTTGCTCGCGCAGCAAGCAGTGCAGATTTTTACCGGCGCTCCATTACCTGCAGGCGCCGACACCGTGGTGCCGCAAGAGCGCTGTCGGATCGAGGGCGAGCGCGTGTGGTTCCCGCCCGTCAGTACTGGCGATCACGTGCGCAAAGAAGGTGAGGAGGTTCGCCGCGGCGACCTGTTAATCCAGGCCGGCAAACGTCTGCGTGCGCAAGAAGTGGGGTTGCTGGCTGGCGCTGGCATCGGGCGGGTCGAGGTCTATCGACCGTTGCAGGTGTGCTTGCTCAGCAGTGGCAATGAACTTCGTGAACCGGGTGATTCATTGGCGCCCGGGCAGATTTACAACAGCAATCGCTACTGCCTCGCCGCGTTGTTGAGCGGTTGGGGGGTCGAGGTGCATGACTATGGCGTCATGGCCGATGAGTTGGCCGCCAGCCGGCATGCCTTGAGCCTGGCGTCTTCGGAATGCGACCTGTTGTTGAGTTCCGGTGGCGTCTCGGTGGGTGAGGAAGATCACCTCAAACAAGCGATCGAGGAACTCGGCAGCCTGGATTTCTGGCGGCTGGCCATTCAGCCGGGCAAGCCGCTGGCCTTCGGCGAAGTCGCCGGCAAACCTTGGATCGGCATGCCGGGCAATCCTTCGGCGGCGCTGATTACCGCGTTGGTGGTGGTGCGCCCGTTCCTGCTCAGGGCTCAGGGCGTCAGCGATGTGTTGCCGGCGCCACTGGCCGTGCCCGCCGGGTTCGATTGGTTGCAGCGCAACAAACGTCGGCAGTACCTGCGGGCACGGCTGACACCCGGTGCTGATGGTCAGTTGAGCGTGGAGCTGCACCCTCAGCAAAGCTCGGCGATGTTGACCGCCGCGTGCTGGGCCGATGGCCTGGCGGTGATCGAGTGCGAGCAGCAAGTGCTCAAGCACGACAACGTGATGTTCCTGTCCTTCGCCGACCTGATGCATTAATCGCAATTGATTGCCGTCAAGGCCGTGCCTGCCGGTCTCGCTAGACTGGCAGCGCCTTCTTCGATCGCTGTACCACGAGCATCGAGGGAGGGTCCAGACGCGTTTTTCCATGAGGATTACCCATGCAACTGGTCTGTCCGGCAGGCAACCTGCCTGCGCTGAAAGCGGCGGTGCGCCAAGGCGCCGATGCCGTTTATGTCGGTTTTCGCGATGACACCAATGCCCGGCATTTTGCAGGGCTGAACATGGACGACAAACAATTCGACGCGGCGGTCGCCCACATCCGCCAGCACCAACGCAAACTCTACGTCGCGGTCAACACCTACCCGCAACCCAAGGGCTGGGAACGCTGGCAGCGCGCGGTTGATCGCGCCGCCGATTTTGGTGTGGATGCGCTGATCGCCGCCGACCCCGGCGTACTCAACTACGCCAGCCAGCGGCATCCGCAACTGGCGCTGCACCTGTCGGTGCAGGGCTCGGCGACCCATGCCGCGGCCCTGGAGTTTTATGCGCAACGCTACGGAATTCGTCGCGCGGTACTGCCTCGGGTGTTGTCGTTGGCGCAGGTGCGCCAGGTCGCTGCAAGCAGCCCGGTGCCCATCGAAGTCTTTGGCTTCGGCAGCTTGTGCATCATGGCTGAAGGGCGTTGCCATCTGTCTTCGTACATTACCGGTGAGTCGCCGAACCTCTGTGGCGTCTGTTCGCCGGCCAAAGCGGTGCGCTGGAGCGAAGACGCCGACGGCTTGAGTGCACGGCTCAGTGAAGTGCTGATAGACCGTTACACCCCTGAGGAACCCGCCGGTTACCCGACCCTGTGCAAAGGCCGTTTCCTGGTCGGCGGCAAACGCTTTCATGCGCTGGAAGAACCCACCAGCCTCGACACCTTGGACTTGCTGCCGGAATTGACGGCCATCGGCGTCGAGGCGGTCAAAATCGAGGGCCGGCAACGCAGCCCGGCGTATGTCGAACAAGTCACCCGTGTCTGGCGTGCGGCGCTGGATGCCCATCGTGGCTCGCCGGGCAGTTTTCGGGTCAAGGAGGAATGGCGCCGGGTGTTGGCCGGTTTGTCCGAAGGCAGCCAGACCACTTTGGGTGCTTACCATCGATCATGGCAATGAGGGAGGCGACATGAAGCTCAGCCTTGGACCGGTCCTGTTTTATTGGGACAAAGCGCAACTCAGCAACTTTTACGCCGAGATGTCGGCCTTGCCCCTGGATGTGATTTATCTGGGGGAAACCGTGTGCTCGAAACGCCGGTCATTTTCATTGGATCAATGGTTGGGCCTGGGGCGCGAGTTACAAGAATGCAGCCAGGCACAACTGGTTCTCTCCAGCCTGACGCTTATCGAAGCGGCCTCTGAGCTCTCTAGCCTGCGGCGGCTCTGCGACAACGGCCAACTGTTGGTGGAAGCCAACGACATGGGCGCGGTGCAGTTTCTGGCCGAGCGCAAGTTGCCGTTCGTGGGCGGTCCTGCGCTGAATGTGTACAACGGGCATACGCTCACGCAACTGCTGGACGGCGGGATGACCCGTTGGGTGCCGCCCGTGGAGTGTTCGGCGACGCTGATTAGCGATGTGCTCGATCAGGTGCGGGAGCTGGGTCGAGAGGTCCCGGAAGTCGAAGTCTTTGCTTACGGGCATTTGCCGTTGGCCTATTCCGCACGCTGCTTCACCGCGCGGGCGGAAAACCGGCCCAAGGACGACTGCCAGTTTTGCTGCATCAACTACCCCGACGGTCTGCCGCTGACCAGTCAGGAAGGGCAAGCACTGTTCACCATTAACGGCATTCAAACAATGTCGGCCGAGGTGACCAATCTCCTGGCAGATTACGCGGGTCTGGTGGCCTGCGGCGCTGATTTGTTGCGACTGAGCCCTCGTTATCAAGGCATGGCGCAGGTCATTGCCGCCTATCAACGGGTTCGTCTGGGCGAGACACCGCCGGTGTTCGTCGACGGTTGTAACGGTTACTGGCATGGCCAGGCCGGCATGTTGCGCATCGAGGAGGTCGGCCTGTGTTGAATCGGAAGAAGTGGCTGCTCAAAGGCGCCGACCGGTTATTGCCACTGGTGCGCCGGGTGCCTTTTGCAGTGCAGCGTCTGGCGTTGCAGCAGGCGTTGAATCGTTGCCTTGCCGAGCCTTTGCGCGACGGCGAGTTTGAAGTGTTGCGTGGGCGCTGGTTGTGCCTGCGGATTCCGGATTTGGGCTTGTCCTGGTATTTGACGCTGACCCGTCAAGGGTTGCGAATTGCCGAGCATGCCACGGCGCATGTGACCATCAGCGGTAACTGGCGCGAGTTTTTATTGCTGGCCAGCCGTCAGGAGGATCCGGATACGTTGTTCTTTCGCAGGCGTTTGGTGATTGAGGGTGATACGGAGTTGGGGCTGGCGCTGAAGAACCTGATCGACAGCCTCGATCCTGACGTGTTGCCTGTGTGGCTGTGGCGCAATCTGGAGCGGGCAGGGAAGGGGTTGGCGACGGTTTGCACCCAATCCCAGTGTGGGAGCGGGCTTGCTCGCGAAGGGGCCGTCACATCCAACATGGATGGTGACTGAAACTCCGCATTCGCGAGCAAGCCCGCTCCCACATTGGATTTGTGGCGGGTCAGACAGCCGCGTTGTAAAACTGCTCGCTGCTCTTCGCATCACTCGCAATCAACTGCCTGATCTCTTCGAACAACTCATCCCCCTGCGCTGGCGTGCAATCCTCGCCATTGCGTTTACGCAACCCGTAATGGCTTAGAATCAAGTGCACGTTCGCGTGCAGGCCATGTTGCTTCAAGCAGTTTTCGACGCATTGCAGCGGGCAGCCGTCCAGCGCAAAAATCCGCCGTCCCGAACGGGCCTTGTTGACCAGCGCCGCCACATGCCCGCCAACACCGACGATGCAGGACATTTCCGCCAGGCCGCAGCGATCAAGCCGCACGGCCAGGGTATTGGCCAGTTGGGCGACGTTTGAGCAGCCTGAGCAGGCATAAATCAGCGGCAAGGTTGAACGGGGCATCAGCACTCTCCATGGAGGGACTTCTTCAGTCTGCAAGAGCGGTGGCATTGCGCATTGACGGCGGTCAATTACGACTATTGGAAGGCCGCGAGATCCTCTTCGGCGAGGATGCTGATATTGCGGCGTTCCATCGCGATCAGGCCGCTGTCCACCAGGCGGTGCAAGATCCGCGAAAAGGTTTCCGGCTGAATGCCCAGCTTCGAGGCCACCAGGCGTTTGGACACCTGCAACACAATCAATCCGCTGACCGGGTTGCGCTCCTGCAACAGGAAATTGATCACCCGGCGGCTCGCGCTGGCCATGGTCAAGGTGTCGATGTCGCGCAGACGCAGGTGCAGGTGCACGCTCATGCTCGCCAGGATCGCCAGGCAGACTTTCGGCTGATCTTCCAGGGCATTGCGGTAGTGGTTGCCCTCGATACTCACCAGTACGCTGTCTTTCAGCGCCGTGGCGCTGACCGGGTAGAGACGGGCCTGGCTGAACAGTAAGGCTTCGGCAAAGGTCTGGCCCGGCTGGATGATCTCCACCAGATTCTCCTGGCCTTCGCCGGTCAGCCGATACAACTTGATCTGGCCGCTGACCAACAGGAAGAAACGCTTGGCCGGATCCCCTTGGTGCATGAGTGTGCTGTGACAACTCAGGCGCTTGAGCATCGCCAGGCCGCAGACTTCCTCGAAGATTTTCTCCGGTAGTTGGCTGAACAGATGGTGACGGCGCAACGTTAAAACGATGGAAGGGTGGGTCAGCATGGCGTACCTCCGCTGACGCTCATAGTAGAGAGCGTCGGCCGGATGACCTATGCCTCTGCCGGCCTACCTCCAAAGAGGCATGCCCGTCATCCGGCATTGCGCAGATGTTCCATGGCCCATACGGCGGCCTCGACCCGCGAGCGCAAGCCGAGTTTGTGCAGCAGGTTTTTCACATGAACCTTGACCGTCCCTTCAGTGATGCCGAGCTTGTGCCCGATGACTTTGTTGCTGAAGCCGCTGGCGATGGTTTTCAGCACCTGACGTTCACGCTCGGTCAGTTCCACCACGGTCTGGCGCTGGGGTGAGCGCAGTGCCTGGGCCATGACCTGGGTCAGCCCCGGGCTGATCACCAATTCGCCGTTCAAGGCATTGCGGATGTACTGAATCAACAGTTCGGGCTCCATGTCCTTGAGGAGGTAGCCGTCGGCATCCAGACGCAGTGCGTCGCGAATATCGTCTTCGGCATCCGAGACCGTGAACAGCAGCACCTTGCCGGTGTAGTGCATCGCCCGTAACTGGCGCAGGGTTTCAATGCCATTCATCACCGGCATGTTGTTATCGAGCAACACCAGATCCGGTTGCAGCGGCTCGATCAGTCCGAGCGCTTCTTCACCGTTGCTGGCTTCACCGACGATCAGGAAATCATCTTCGAGTTCGAGCATCTGGCGGATGCCGTGACGCATCATCGGATGGTCATCGACCAGCAGGATGGTGTGTTGCAGGGATGGGTTCATGTGACGCTACCTTCTGTTTTTTGTCCCAGAAACTCCGGTTGGAATTCCAGTTGGACACGGGTGCCTTGCGGCTCCCTGGAGACTATTTCGAGTTGACCGCGCAAGCTGCGGGCCCGCTCATCCATGATTTTCAGGCCGTGATGCTCGCGTTGGTCGACGTTGCCGCTGAAGCCACGTCCGTCGTCTTCGACGATCAGCCTCACGGTTTCACCGTCCTGACGCAGTTGCAGCCAGGCGTTTTGCGCATGGGCGTGACGCAGGCAATTGGAGAGCGCCTCGCGGGTGATCTGCAGAATGTGGATTTGTTCGCTGGCCGATAATTGAAAGGCCAGCGCGTCGACGTGCAGGTGCACCTGGCACTCCCCGCGACGGGAGAACTCTTCGGCGGTGTCCTTGAGCTCCTGCACCAGCCCCGCATCGTGAATCTGCAAGCGAAAGGTGGTCAGCAATTCGCGTAACTGGCGGTAGGCATTGTTCAGCCCTTCGCGCAGTTCGGCGGTGACGTTTTCCAGGGTCTCGATCGGTTCGCCACGACGCATCAGGGTTTGCAGGCGGCTGACTTGCAGCTTCATGTAGGACAGGGCCTGGGCCAGTGAGTCGTGCAGCTCGCGGGCAATGATCGTGCGTTCGTCGAGCAGCAGCAGGCGATGATCCTGTTCCCGTTGGCGCTTGAGCGAGAGCGAGGTGCCAATCAGGTTGGCCAGGGCCTGGATCAGTTGGGTTTCCCAGGCTTGCGTCGGGTGTCCATCGACAAAATGCGCCTTGAGCTCACCCAGTTCGCTGCCCTGGTTGCTGATGCTGAAGGTTTGCGGGCTGGCTTTATGGTGTTTCTGGCACGTGGCGCAATCGCTGCTGGCGCAAACTTCGCGGATGTTGGCGCCATGCAGGGCGAGCAACTGTTGGGCCGGGGCATGTAATTGACCTTGCAGGCACAGCGACAGGCGCAAGCCGGGCAGGCGTTGCTGAAAGCGCCGGATCAACTCATCCAAACCTTCGGCATTGGCCAGGCGTGTGGCCAGGCTTCGACTGCTTTGGTACAGCAATTCAAGGGCAGCATTGGCTTGTTGCAGGTTCAGGGTTTTTTGCTGCACCTGACTCTCAAGGGTGCGATGCGAGTCTTCGATCGTCTCGGCCATGGCGTTGAAACTCATGGCCAATTGGCCCAATTCGTCCTGGGACTGATGGTTGACCCGCACCTTGAAATCGCCACGACGAAAACGCTGGGTCGCGTCCACCAACTCTTTCAAAGGCGTGACCACGCCATATTGCAGTTCATAAAGCCCAAGCAGCAGGACGATCATCGTGGTGAACAGCGCCAAGCCCTGGATAACTTGTTGCCAGCCTTGCTTCTGTTCGCTTTGGCGCTGCAACAGGTCGACGAAATGGTTCAGTTGCTCAACGAAGGACAAGGCCTGGGCCTGAAAATAGGCGGCATCACCGCGCTCCAGTGCCGGACGCAAATCCTCGTTCCATTGTTGCTGGATTTGCCCGTAGCTGATCTGCAGCGCAGTGGTCGGGCCATCTTCCAGCACGGCTTTGAGTGACTGGCTGTTTAGACGGGTTTGCAGGCTGTCGGTGATGGCGAGGATTTCTTCGCCGGTTGCCCCTGCGGCCAGTTTCCAGCTCAGGTGGTAGGTCTCCATGCGCACAGAGCCAGCGGTGTTGATGGCAGCCGCATCACCCTGGCTGAACCAGGCGATCAGTCCGGCGCTCAACGAACTGGCGAGGGCGAGCACGGCGATCAGGATCACGGCCAGCCCGGCGCGAGCGGGCAGGGAGCTGCGCAACCAGCGCATCATCAGCGCAGGTCCCGGAAGATTTCAGGAAAACAGAGCATGCGGAACCCCAGGTCAGGGCTTTGCCGCCGATCCCGGGCGCGCTACCTCTAAAGAGTTGTCGACTGATCCTTGTCAGCAAAAACCTTGGCGAAAAACCTTAAGACACTGATAAACAAACGGTTTCAGGGTTCTTCTGTACTACCTCCTTAGAGGTAGACCCCGCAAGCATAGGCCTATGCCCCCATGGGCTTCGTTGACGTAGGTCAAGTTTTTGCGGGGTTGGCCTCTCTAGTCTGCCGCCATGGCTAACTGACTGGAGAGCATTGTGACCGAACCCCGTGTACGACAAGGCCTGGTGCTGGGCATGAGCACATTGGCCTTCACTGTCTGCTTTATGGTCTGGATGATGTTTGCCGTGCTCGGGGTGCCGATCAAGGACCTTCTCCAGCTCAACGAAACCCAGTTCGGCCTGCTGGCCGCGACGCCGGTGCTGACCGGTTCGCTGGTGCGTCTGCCACTGGGGCTGCTGACCGACCGCTTTGGTGGGCGCAGCGTGTTCTTCCTGCTGATGCTGGCCTGCGTCGCGCCGCTGTACCTGATCAGTCACGCCACCGCCTATTGGCAGTTCCTGGTGCTGGGCTTGTTCGTCGGCCTGGCCGGCGGCTCGTTCTCGGTGGGGATTGCCTACGTCGCCAAATGGTTCGACAAGGAGAATCAGGGCTTCGCCATGGGCATCTTCGGCGCCGGTAACGCCGGAGCCGCGGTGACCAAGTTTCTGGCCCCCGCATTGATCGCTGCCGGCAGCTGGCAGTTGGTGCCGAAAGTTTTCAGCGCCATTCTATTTATCACCGCGCTGTTGTTCTGGTTCCTCAGCGCCGAGAACAAAAACCACCGCAGCGCTTCGGGCGCCACGTTGCGTGAGCAATTGAGTTCGCTGAAGGACCCGGCCGTGTGGCGCTACTGCCAGTACTACTCGATCGTCTTCGGTGGCTACGTCGCCCTCGCGCTGTGGATGACCAAATACTACGTACAGGAATACGGTTTCAGCCTGCAAAGCGCGGCGCTGCTGGCGGCCTGTTTTTCCCTGCCCGGTGGCGTGCTGCGTGCGGTCGGTGGCTGGATGTCGGATCGCTGGGGTGCGCAAAGCGTGACCTGGTGGGTGTTGTGGGTCAGCTGGATCTGCCTGTTCCTGCTCTCGTATCCCCAGACCCAACTGCAAGTGCAAACGATCAACGGCCCGGTGGATTTTCACATCGGCCTCAACCCTGCGCTGTTCACCGTACTGCTGTTCGTCATGGGCATCGCCTTCGCGTTCGGCAAGGCCTCGGTCTTCAAATACATCGCCAATGACTACCCGAAAAACATGGGTGCGGTGTCCGGCATCGTCGGCCTCGCCGGTGGCCTGGGCGGCTTCGTGTTGCCGATCCTGTTCGGCGCCCTGGTGGACCTCACCGGCGTGCGCTCTTCCTGCTTCATGTTGATGTACGGCGTGGTCTGGGTCTCCCTCACCTGGATGTACTTCAGCGAAATACGCAAAAGCCCGGTGCTGGGTAAAGCGCCGCTGCTGACACCGTCCCCGAATTCCAGCATTGCCCTAGGAGAAGAACATGTCCGTTCTGCAAAAGCCTGACAAAGGCCCGGTCATTCATGACTGGCGCCCCGAGGACCCCGCGTTCTGGGGAAGTAGCGGTAAACAGACCGCCACGCGCAACTTGTGGATTTCCATTCCTGCGCTGCTGCTCGCCTTTGCGGTGTGGATGGTCTGGAGCACGGTGATCGTGCGTTTGAACGCCATCGGTTTCTCCTTCACCACCGACCAGCTGTTCTGGCTGGCGGCGTTGCCGGGGCTGTCCGGGGCGACCTTGCGGATCTTCTATTCCTTTATGGTGCCGATCTTCGGTGGCCGTCGCTGGACCGCCCTGAGCACCGCGTCGCTGTTGCTGCCATCGATCTGGATGGGCTTCGCCGTGCAGGACCCGAGCACCTCCTACAGCGTGTTCGTGTTGATTGCGTTGCTCTGCGGTTTTGGTGGCGGCAACTTCGCGTCGAGCATGTCCAACATCAGTTTCTTCTATCCCAAGTCGCAGCAGGGCACGGCCCTTGGCCTCAACGCGGGGCTGGGTAACCTGGGCGTCTCGGTGATGCAGTTCTGTGTGCCGCTGGTGATTACCTTCGGTGTGTTCGGTTTCATGGGCGGCTCGCCGCAAGCACTGCCGGACGGCGGCCAGTTGTGGTTGCAGAACGCCGGCTTCATCTGGGTGCCGTTTATTGTCCTGGTGACCGTGCTGGCCTGGTTTGGCATGAATGATCTGTCCAGTGCCCGGGCCTCGTTCAGCGAACAGGCGGTGATCTTCAAACGCAAACACAACTGGCTGATGTGCTGGTTGTACCTGGCGACCTTCGGTTCGTTCATCGGTTTCTCCGCCGCGTTTCCGCTGCTGATCAAAACCTCGTTCCCTGACGTCATTGCCTTGAAATTCGCTTTCCTCGGCCCGTTGGTGGGTGCGCTGGTGCGTCCATTGGGCGGCTGGCTGGCGGACAAGCTCGGCGGTGCGAAGGTGACCTTGTGGAACTTCGTGCTGATGATCGTGATGGTCTTCGGTGTTCTGCACTTTCTGCCGCAAAGCGGCCAGGGCGGTAACTTCTACGGCTTCCTCGGTATGTTCATGCTGCTGTTCATCACCACCGGCGTCGGCAACGGTTCCACCTTCCGCATGATCCCGGTGATCTTCCGTACCCAACATGAAAAAGCCTCGGCCGGCAAACCAGCCGCCGTGCGCGAACAAGCGCTGAAAAATGCCGGCAAAGAGTCCGCCGCCGTCCTGGGCTTCAGTTCGGCCATGGGCGCCTTCGGTGCGTTCTTCATTCCCAAATCCTTCGGTTCTTCGATGGCCCTGACCGGCGGCCCGGAGATGGCCTTCTACATGTTCGTCGGCTTTTACCTGAGCTGCATCGTGGTGACGTGGTGGTGGTACGCGCGCAAAGGCGCCGCGACACCCTGCTGAGTCGAGCCGAATCCAACCATTGCGTGGGCGGGGCACAGACCCCGCGACAAAGCCTGAGAGGACTACACCGTGAGTCATTTACTGGATCAATTGCGGTTTTTCAACCGCAAGCAAAACGAATTTTCCGACGGTCATGGCGAGACCCGCAAAGAGTCCCGTGACTGGGAGAACGTCTACCGTTCGCGCTGGCAGTACGACAAAATTGTGCGTTCCACCCACGGGGTGAACTGCACCGGTTCCTGCTCGTGGAAAATCTACGTCAAGAACGGCCTGATCACCTGGGAAACCCAGCAGACCGACTACCCGCGTACCCGTAACGATCTGCCGAACCATGAGCCCCGTGGCTGTCCACGTGGTGCCAGTTACAGCTGGTACATCTACAGCGCCAACCGGCTCAAGTACCCGAAAATCCGCAAGCCATTGCTCAAGCTCTGGCGCGATGCGCGGCAGACCATGGCGCCAGTGGAAGCCTGGGCCAGCATCGTCGAGGACAAGGCCAAGGCCGACTCCTATAAAAGCAAGCGTGGCATGGGTGGCTTCATCCGCTCCAACTGGGACGAAGTCAACGAGATCATTGCCGCGGCCAACGTCTATACGATCAAGCAATACGGCCCGGACCGGATCGTCGGCTTCTCGCCGATCCCGGCCATGTCGATGGTCAGCTATGCCGCAGGCTCGCGTTACCTGTCGCTGATCGGTGGCGCCTGCCTGAGTTTCTACGACTGGTACTGCGACTTGCCACCGGCCTCGCCGATGGTCTGGGGCGAGCAGACCGACGTGCCGGAATCGGCCGACTGGTACAACTCCAACTACATCATTGCCTGGGGTTCCAACGTCCCGCAGACCCGTACCCCCGACGCGCACTTCTTCACCGAAGTCCGTTACAAGGGTACCAAGACGGTCGCGATCACCCCGGATTACTCGGAAGTCGCCAAACTCACCGACCTGTGGCTGAACCCTAAACAAGGCACCGATGCGGCGCTGGCCCAGGCGTTCAACCATGTGATCTTCAAAGAATTCCACCTGGACAAACCGAGCGCCTATTTCACCGACTACGCCAAGCGCTTCACCGATTTGCCGGTGCTGGTGCTGCTCAAGCAAATGGTCGACAAGGCACCGGGCGCCGGTTACCAGCCGGACCGTTTCCTGCGCGCCAGCGATCTGACCGACAACCTCGGCCAGGAAAACAACCCGGAATGGAAAACCATCGCGCTGGATGTCAGTGGCGAACTGGTGTCCCCTCAGGGCTCCATCGGCTATCGCTGGGGCGAGAAGGGCAAGTGGAACATCCTTCCCCGCGAAGGCGGCGAAGGCCGTGAGATCGATCTGAAGCTGAGCCTGATCGGCGATGACGTGGCCGAAGTGGCGTTCCCGTATTTTGCCGGCGAGTCCCACGAACACTTCCAGCACGTGGCCGGCGATGCCGTGCAATACCGCCGCGTGCCGGTACACAGCGTGGTGCTGGCGGACGGCAGTGTGGCCAAAGTCGCCACCGTGTTCGACCTGTCGGCGGCCAATCTGGCGATCGACCGTGGCTTGGGGGGTGAAAACGTCGCCAAGGATTACAACGACGCCTCGGTGCCCGGCACCCCGGCCTGGCAGGAGCAGATCACTGGCGTCAGCCGTGAGAAAGCCATCCAGATTGCCCGTGAGTTCGCCGACAACGCCGACAAGACCAAGGGCCGCTCGATGATCATCGTCGGCGCGGCGATGAACCACTGGTACCACATGGACATGAACTACCGCGGGCTGATCAACATGCTCATGCTCTGCGGGTGTGTCGGTCAGACCGGTGGCGGTTGGGCGCACTACGTGGGTCAGGAAAAACTCCGTCCGCAATGCGGCTGGCTGCCACTGGCATTCGGCCTGGACTGGAACCGTCCGCCTCGCCAGATGAACGGCACCAGCTTCTTCTACGCCCACAGTTCGCAGTGGCGCCACGAGAAGATGAGCATGCACGACGTGCTCTCGCCATTGGCCGATAAATCACAATTCCCTGAGCATGCCCTGGACTACAACATCCGCGCCGAACGCGCCGGCTGGTTGCCCAGCGCACCGCAACTCAACACTAACCCTTTGCACATTTGCCGTGACGCGGCGGCGGCCGGCATGGACCCGAAAGACTACGTGGTCAAGTCGCTGCAGGACGGTTCGCTGCGCTTCTCCTGCGAACAGCCGGACAGCCCGGTCAACTTTCCGCGCAACATGTTCATCTGGCGTTCCAACCTGCTGGGCTCCTCGGGCAAGGGCCACGAGTACATGCTCAAGTACCTGCTGGGCACCAAAAACGGGGTGATGAACGAAGACATCGGCCAGGTCGGCGATTGCAAACCTGAAGAAGCCGAATGGGTGGATGAGGGCGCCATCGGCAAGCTTGATCTGGTCACTACGCTGGACTTCCGCATGTCCTCGACCTGCGTCTATTCCGACATCGTCTTGCCGACCGCAACCTGGTACGAAAAAGACGACATGAACACCTCGGACATGCACCCGTTCATTCACCCGTTGTCGGCAGCGATCGACCCGGCGTGGGAATCGCGTTCCGACTGGGAAATCTACAAAGGCATCGCCAAGGCGTTTTCCAGCATGTCCGAAGGGCACCTGGGCGTTGAGAAGGATCTGGTGACCATCCCGCTGATGCACGACAGCGTCGGCGAACTGGCCCAACCGTTTGGCGGCACCGACTGGAAAAGCGACGGCGTGGCACCGGTGCCGGGCAAAAACGCACCGAATCTGCACGTGGTGGAGCGTGACTACCCGAACATCTACAAACAGTTCTCGTCCCTCGGGCCATTGCTCGAAAAACACGGCAACGGCGGCAAGGGCATCAACTGGAACACCGAAGACGAAGTGAAATTCCTCGGTGAACTCAATCACAAAGAAGGCGATGCCGGTATCAGCCAGGGTCGGCCAAAAATCGACACGGCCATCGATGCCGCTGAAGTGATTCTGTCCCTGGCGCCGGAAACCAACGGCCAGGTGGCGGTCAAGGCCTGGGCCGCGCTGTCGGAATTTACCGGCATCGACCACAGCCACTTGGCGCTGTCCAAGGCCCACGAGGCGATTCGTTTTCGCGACATTCAGGCACAGCCGCGCAAGATCATTTCCAGCCCGACCTGGTCGGGCCTCGAAGACGATCACGTCAGCTACAACGCCGGCTATACCAACGTTCACGAAGGGATCCCGTGGCGCACCATCACCGGTCGCCAGCAGTTCTATCAGGATCACCCGTGGATGCAGGCATTCGGTGAACAACTGATGAGTTATCGGCCGCCGGTCAACACCCGCACCATCGAAGGGGTGAAAGGCAAGCGCAGCAACGGCGAGATCGAAATCGTCCTGAACTGGATTACCCCGCACCAGAAATGGGGCATCCACAGCACCTACAGCGACAACCTGCTGATGCTCACCCTCAGCCGCGGCGGGCCGATTGTCTGGCTCTCGGAGAATGACGCGAAAAGCGCCGGTATCGAGGACAACGACTGGATCGAGTGCTTCAACGTCAACGGTGCACTGACCGCCCGGGCGGTGGTCAGCCAGCGCGTCAAGGACGGCATGGTGATGATGTATCACGCACAGGAACGGATCGTGAACGTGCCAGGTTCGGAAACCACCAAGACCCGTGGCGGCCACCACAACTCGGTTACCCGTGTCGTGCTCAAACCGACCCACATGATCGGCGGCTATGCGCAGCAAGCCTACGGTTTCAACTATTACGGCACGGTCGGTTGCAACCGCGATGAATTCGTCGTGGTGCGCAAAATGTCCAAAGTCGACTGGCTCGATGGTTCAAGTGGCGATGACCTGCCACGTCCGCTGCCGACCGATATTGAGGAGAACTGAGATGAAGATTCGCTCACAAATCGGCATGGTTCTGAACCTGGACAAATGCATCGGTTGCCACACCTGTTCGATCACCTGCAAAAACGTCTGGACCAGCCGCGAAGGCATGGAATACGCCTGGTTCAACAACGTCGAATCAAAACCCGGGATCGGCTACCCGAAAGAATGGGAAAACCAGGACAAGTGGAAGGGCGGCTGGATCCGCAACGCCAACGGCACGATCAACCCGCGCATCGGCGGTAAATTCCGCGTGCTGGCAAACATTTTCGCCAACCCGGACCTGCCGAGCCTCGACGACTACTACGAACCGTTCGATTTCGATTACCAGCACCTGCACACCGCACCGCTGGGCGAGCATCAGCCCACCGCGCGTCCGCGTTCGCTGATCTCCGGCAAGCGCATGGAAAAAATCGAGTGGGGTCCGAACTGGGAAGAAATCCTCGGCACCGAATTCGCCAAACGTCGCAAGGACAAGAACTTCGACAAGATTCAGGCGGACATTTACGGTGAGTACGAAAACACGTTCATGATGTATTTGCCGCGCCTGTGCGAGCACTGCCTCAACCCGACGTGCGCGGCATCGTGCCCGAGCGGTGCGATCTACAAGCGTGAAGAAGACGGCATCGTCCTGATCGACCAGGAAAAATGCCGTGGCTGGCGGATGTGCATCAGCGGCTGCCCGTACAAGAAGATCTATTTCAACTGGAAAAGCGGTAAGTCCGAGAAATGCATCTTCTGCTACCCGCGTATCGAAGCCGGGATGCCGACCGTTTGCGCGGAAACCTGCGTCGGGCGCATCCGCTACCTCGGCGTGCTGCTGTATGACGCCGACCGCATCAGCGAAGTGGCGAGCACCGCCAATGAGCAGGACCTGTACGAGAAACAACTGGAGATCTTCCTCGATCCGAACGATCCGGCAGTGATTCGTCAGGCCCTGGCCGATGGCGTACCGCAATCGGTGATCGATTCCGCTCAGCGTTCGCCGGTCTACAAAATGGCCGTGGACTGGAAACTCGCCCTGCCACTGCACCCGGAATACCGCACCTTGCCGATGGTCTGGTACGTGCCGCCACTGTCGCCGATCCAGAACGCTGCCACTGCCGGCACCGTCGGCATGAACGGGGTGATCCCGGATGTCGACAGCCTGCGTATTCCCCTGAAGTACCTGGCGAACCTGCTGACGGCGGGTGATGAGAAACCGGTCAAGCGTGCGCTTAAACGCTTGCTGGCGATGCGCGCCTACAAACGTTCCGAGCAAGTCGACGGCGTGCAGGACCTGCAGGTGCTGGCGGATGTCGGCCTGAGTGTGGCCCAGGTCGAGGAGATGTATCGCTACCTGGCAATCGCCAACTACGAAGACCGCTTTGTGGTACCGAGCGCCCACCGTGAAGACGCCATGAGCGACGCCTTTGCCGAACGCTCCGGTTGCGGTTTCAGCTTTGGCAGCGGCTGCAGCGGCAGCTCCGACACCAACATGTTCGGTGCGAAGAAAGCCAACCGCCGCGACATCCTGAAAACCGTCCAGTTGTGGGAGGAATGAGCATGCAAATTCTCAAAGTGATTTCGCTGCTGCTCGATTACCCGACCGAGACACTGATTGGCGGTCGCGACGAACTCGAGCAAGCGATCATCCAGTCACGGGAAATCAGCCCCAAGCAACGCGGCGCGTTGTTCGAATTGTTGGAGTTGATCTGCGCCAATGACCTGATGGATGGGCAGGAGCACTACGGTGCGCTGTTCGGTCGAGGCCGCTCGCTGTCGCTGCTCTTGTTCGAGCACGTGCATGGCGAATCCCGCGATCGCGGCCAGGCGATGGTCGACATGATGGCGCAATACGAAGAAGCCGGTTTTGCCATCGGTGTCAAAGAGCTGCCCGATTACATCCCGCTGTACCTGGAGTTCCTGTCCACCCGCGAAGACATCGAGGCCCGGGAGGGCCTGGCGGATGTGTCGCACTTGCTGGCCTTGCTCGCGGCGCGTCTGGAAGAGCGTGAAAGTGCCTATGCCAGCTGCTTCCGGGCGCTGCTGCAAATTGCCGGGGCCGAGCCGCATCAAGCGGTGGCCGACCTGCGGGCGCAGGTGGCGGCGGAGCCGCGCGACGACTCCCTGGAAGCCCTCGACAAGATCTGGGAAGAGGAGGCCGTGGACTTTCTCCAGGCCGAACAGCAGGACCGTTGCAGTGGACTGCCAAGCGCACCGGGCAAGGCCCGGGAAGAAAGCGCGGTGCCGTTGCACTGGGTGGATTTTCAGCATGAAGGGTTGGCCGTCGTGCCGGCCAAGGAGGTAGGCAATGTCTAAATGGAACCTGTTGTTGTTCGGGGTCTATCCCTACGTCGCCCTCGCGATTTGCCTGATTGGCAGCTGGGCGCGTTTCGATCTGTCGCAGTACACCTGGAAGGCCGGCTCGAGCCAGATGCTCAATCAGCGCGGCATGCGCGTGGCGAGCAACTTCTTCCACATCGGTGTGTTGTTCGTACTCGCCGGACACTTTGTCGGCCTGCTGACCCCGGCATCGGTGTATCACCACGTGATCAGCACTGAGAACAAGCAGTTGCTGGCGATGGTGTCCGGTGGCTTCTTTGGTCTGTTGTGCCTGATTGGCTTGCTGATGCTGGTCAATCGGCGGCTTACCGATCCACGGGTCCGCGCCACGTCCAGCCCCTCGGACATTCTGGTTCTGCTGGTGCTGCTGGCGCAGTTGCTGCTGGGGCTGCTGACGATCGTTGCGTCCACCGCGCACATGGACGGCTCGGTGATGGTGATGCTCGCCGATTGGGCACAGAACACCGTGTTGTTGCGTCCGGTGGAAGCCGCGGCGGCCATCGCGCCGGTCGGGCTGATCTACAAGCTGCATGTGTTTCTCGGTTTGACCCTGTTTGTGCTGTTCCCCTTCACCCGTCTCGTACACATGATCAGCGCACCGATCTGGTACCTGGGGCGTCGTTATCAAATCGTTCGTCAGAAGTACTGAGGAGACAATCATGTCAGGTGGATGCGGATGTGGTGGCGGTAATGGGGGCAGCGGTGGCTGCGGTTCTTCAAAAAAAGCGGAGGCCATTCTCGACACGGCGCCGGTCGCAGAGGCGCAGTTCGAGGCGCTGCCGGTTGAGCCCGCAGGGGCCGATGACGCCCCGGCGCAGTTGATCGCCAGCAGTGAACAGGAGTGGCCGATCATCAGCGTCAACGAGGTGTCGATCACGCCGGAATCGATGGCGCTGGAGCTGCAATATCACCCGGCCGAAAGCCGCGAGGAGGCGGTGTACCTGGCCGCCAGGGCGTTGGTGATCCGCGAGTTGTTGCAGCAGCGCATTGCCGAACTCGGCGTATCGATGGAGATCGGTGCTGGCGAGAACGAAGAAGAAGCGGCCACGCGTTTGTTGCTTGAACGCGAGGTGCATGTGCCGCAGTGCGACGAGGAAACCAGTCTTCGTTACTACGAAAACAATCGCGGGCGCTTTCACAGCGCACCATTGTTGGCGGTACGGCACATCCTGCTCGAATGTGCGCCGGACGATGTAGAGGCGCGCAGCCTTGCGCATGTTCAGGCGGAAGTCCTGCTGCAACGTCTGGATGAATTCCCCGGCACTTTCGCCGAACTGGCGTTGAAATATTCGGCCTGCCCGTCGAAGGCTCAGGGTGGTTCTTTGGGGCAGATCAGCAAGGGCCAGACCGTGCCTGAACTGGAGCGTCAGTTGTTCACTCTGGCACCGGGCCTGGCCAGCAAACCGCTGGAAAGTCGCTACGGCTGGCATGTGGTCAGTGTCGATCAGCGAATCGAAGGCATGCCGTTGCCCTACGAAGTGGTGTCGACGGCGATCCGCACGCAGTTGCAGCAAGGCGTGTGGCAAAAAGCCCTGGTGCAATACCTGCAAACCCTGATCGGTGCGGCGGATATTCGCGGTATCCATTTGCAGGGCGCCGACTCACCGCTGGTGCAGTGAGCATCGAGGCAAACCGGGAGATGTGATGAACGCTGTAATGCAGGATGGCTTTGGACGGCAGATTGATTATCTGCGGATGTCGGTGACGGACCGCTGTGATTTTCGCTGTGTGTATTGCATGGCGAAAAACATGACCTTCCTGCCGCGTCAGCAGGTGCTCACCCTTGAAGAGTTGCAGCGTTTGGCAACGCTGTTCGTTGGCCTGGGTGTACGCAAGATTCGCCTGACCGGCGGCGAGCCGCTGATTCGTCCGGGCATTGTCGACCTTTGTCGCAACATCGCCGCGTTGCCCGGTTTGCGCGAATTGGTGATGACCAGCAACGGCTCGCAGCTGGGCCGTCTGGCCCGGCCGTTGGTCGATGCCGGGGTGAAGCGGATGAACATCAGCCTCGATAGCCTGGACGGGCAGAAGTTTCGCGCGATCACCCGCATTGGCGATCTCGATCAAGTGCTCAACGGCATCGAGGCAGCACGGGACGCGGGGTTCGAGCGAATCAAACTCAACTGCGTGGTGATGAAGGGCCGCAACTTTGATGAAGTCCCGGCGTTGGTGCAGTACGCCATCGACCAGCGCATCGATATCAGTTTCATCGAGGAAATGCCTTTGGGCGATGTCGGGCGTTCCCGGGGTGAATCGTTTTGTTCCAGCGACGAGGTTCGGGCGCTGATCGCCAGCCAGCATCGGTTACTCGACAGCGCCGAAAACAGCGGCGGACCGGCACGCTATGTGCGTCTGGAACGCCATCCCGAGACCCGAATCGGCTTCATTTCACCCAACAGCCACAACTTCTGCGGCAGCTGCAACCGGGTACGGATGACCGTTGAAGGGAAGCTGTTGCTGTGTTTGGGGCAGGACGATGCCCTGGATTTAAGAGGATTGCTGCGGCGTTATCCGCTGGATGATCAGCCCGTGATCAACGCCGTGCAGAAGGCCTTGCGCGGCAAGCCGTTGCGCCACGATTTCAGCCCCGAAGGGGAGGTGCAGATTGTACGGTTCATGAACATGAGTGGCGGTTGAGCTGATCTGTAAAACACAGCAAATCCATGTGGGAGCGAGCCTGCTCGCGATAGCGGTAGAACAATCGACATCAATGTTGAGCGTGCTGCAGTCATCGCGAGCAGGCTCGCTCCCACATTAGATTTTCTTCTGCCGTCATCGGACGTTCTTTCGCCGGGGAATCTTGATGTCGATCAATTGCAGATCAGCACTTTTTCCGTAGCCTTCACTGCATGTTGTGGTTTTAGATTTTTATAAGTCTATATGTAGTGTCTGGAGACCAAATGCAAAGCACGCTGATCGCAGTAGGATGTAACCGCTTGCACAAACGCGATGGCAGTCAGGTCGCCTTCGATGCCGACAAAATCCGTCAGGCATTGCTCGCCGCCGGCAAGGCGACGGGGGAGTACGCCGAGGTTGAGGTTGAAGGCTTGCTTAACGCGGTATTGGCCAGGCTCGAAGGTTTGCCAAGACTCCATGTCGAGCAAATCCAGGACCGTGTTGAACGGGTGTTGATGGACGCCGGATATTTCCTCGCCATGCGTGCCTACATCGTCTACCGCGAACAGCACGGGCGCTTGCGCCGCGACCGCCGGACCATGGTCGAGGTGGCGACTTCGATGAACGAATACCTGGACCGTGAAGACTGGCGGGTCCAGGCCAACGCCAATCAGGGGTATTCACTGGGCGGACTGGTGTTGAACGTGTCGGGCAAGGTCACTGCCAACTACTGGCTGGACGAGGTGTACAGCGAGGCCATAGGCCAGGCCCACCGCGAGTCGGATTTGCATGTGCACGACCTCGACATGCTCGCCGGTTACTGCGCCGGCTGGTCGCTGCGCACCCTGTTGCACGAAGGGCTCAACGGTGTGCCGGGGCGTGTTGAAGCCGGTCCGCCAAAGCACTTGAGCAGTGCCTTGGGGCAGATGGTGAATTTTCTCGGCACCCTGCAAAACGAATGGGCCGGCGCCCAGGCGTTCAGCTCGTTCGACACCTATCTGGCGCCCTACGTGCGCAAGGATCAACTGAGTTTTCAGGAAGTACGCCAGGCGATCCAGGAGTTCATCTACAACCTCAACGTACCGTCACGCTGGGGCACGCAGACGCCATTTACCAACCTGACCTTCGACTGGGTGTGCCCCCAGGATTTGCGTGAGCAAATACCCGTCATCGGCGGTGAAGAAATGCCGTTTGCCTATGGTGACCTGCAAGCCGAAATGGAGCTGCTCAACCGCGCTTACATCGAAGTGATGCAGGCCGGCGACGCGAAAGGGCGGGTATTCACCTTTCCGATCCCGACCTACAACATCACCCATGACTTTCCGTGGGACAGTGAAAACGCCGATCGTCTGTTCGAGATGACCGCGCGGTACGGCCTGCCGTATTTCCAGAACTTCCTCAATTCTGATCTGCAACCCAATCAGGTGCGTTCAATGTGCTGCCGTTTGCAGCTCGATGTGCGCGAGTTGCTCAAGCGTGGCGGCGGCTTGTTCGGCTCAGCGGAACAGACCGGATCGCTTGGCGTTGTCACCATCAACTGCGCACGGCTGGGGTATGTGTTCAAGGGTGATACCAGTGGATTATTGCAGCGCCTGGACACACTGATGGAACTGGCGATGGAAAGCCTGGAGGTCAAGCGCAAGGTGATTCAGCACCACATGGATGCCGGTTTGTACCCGTACACCAAGCGCTACCTCGGAACCCTGCGCAACCATTTCTCGACCATCGGCCTCAACGGCATGCATGAAATGCTGCGCAATTTCACGGGCGACGAGGAGGGCATGCACACCGAGCATGGCCGGCAGTTTGCCCTGAACATGCTCGATCATGTGCGCGCCACGTTGCTGCGTTTCCAAGAGGAAACCGGCCACATGTACAACCTGGAAGCGACGCCAGCCGAGGGCACGACTTACCGCTTCGCCAAGGAAGACCTCAAGCGTTACCCCGGCATTCTCCAGGCTGGCAGCGTGCAAGCGCCGTATTACACCAACTCTTCCCAACTGCCCGTGGGCTACACCGAAGACCCCTTCGAGGCCCTGGAGCTTCAAGACGAACTGCAATGCAAATACACCGGCGGTACCGTCTTGCATCTGTACATGGCCGAGCGGATTTCCTCGACCGAGGCGTGCAAGCAACTGGTGCGCAAAGCCCTTGGCCGCTTCCGCCTGCCGTACCTGACCGTGACCCCGACGTTCTCCATCTGCCCGGTGCACGGCTACCTCGATGGCGAGCATGAGTTCTGCCCCAAATGCGACGAGGTCTTGCTGCTGCAAGAACAGAAGCTCGGCACCGTTCATTGATTTCGATCCACTCAACCGCAAGGAGCTTCACCATGACTGCATCGCAAGCACTGCCCCAGGCTCAACGTCAACGCTGCGAAGTCTGGACCCGGGTGATGGGCTATCACCGCCCTGTGTCGGCGTTCAATCCGGGTAAACAGTCGGAGCACCGTGAGCGGGTGCACTTCACTGAAAGCGCGGCGCTGGCCGGGCGCCAATGAGTCGAACGCTTCGGGTCGGGGGCATGGTGCCCCTGACCACTATCGACTATCCGGGGCAGCTCGCCTGCGTGCTGTTTTGCCAGGGTTGCGCCTGGCGTTGTCGTTACTGCCATAACCCGCAGTTGATCCCGCCTCGTGGCACAGACGAAGTGGATTGGCGGCGGGTGCTGGCGTTTCTGCAACGGCGTCAGGACCTGCTCGATGCGGTGGTGTTCAGTGGCGGTGAGCCGACCCTGCAGGACGGTTTGCTCGGCGCCATGGAGGAGGTGCGGGCGATGGGGTTTCGCATTGGTTTGCACAGTGCCGGTATCAAGCCGGCTGCATTCGCCAAGGCATTGCCTGGCGCTGATTGGGTCGGCTTCGATGTGAAGGCGCTGCCCGAGGATTGCCAGGCGATCACCCGGGTCGAGGGCAGCGGAACGGCCAACTGGCGCAGCCTTGAGCATCTGCTGGCCAGTGGTGTCGATTATGAATGTCGTACCACTGTGCACTGGCATCTGTTCGAGCCGGCGCGTCTGCTGATCCTTGCCAAGCGCTTGAGCGAACTCGGCGTCAAGCGTTTCGCCGTGCAACTGGTTCGCACCGAGCGGATGTTCGACCCGTTGCTGCCGAGTGTTTCGGCACAAGCCTTGCTACCTGACTTATGGGAAGCCATGCGCGAGCTGTTTCCCGCTTTCGTGTTACGGGGGTAACCGTGGCTGCGAATCAACGTTTAACGGTGACATCCATCATTAGGTTTTCAAATGCGCTGCCAATCGGCAGGTATCAAACAGGGAGCATTTGATATGGCCAAATTAACGACAGCACAACGTATCGTCATCGGCTTTGCCATCGCGCCGTTGGCGCTGATGGGCATGGCATTTTACGCGTTGCACGATCTGGCAACGCTCAAGGAACAGGCGGTAGTAATCGTCAAGCAGGACTGGCCGAAGATCGATCCGATCATGGTCATCGCCACCGGCGTACGTGATAACGCCAGGAACACCCGGGATCTACTGATCGATAAAGATAATCAGCAGGTGCAGCAGTCAATCGACGCTACCAAGAAACGGATTACCCAGGCACTCGATACGCTTGAACCATTGTTCTATTTGCCAGAGGGCAAAACCGCTTATGCCGCGTTGAAGAAGAATCGTGAAGCCTACGTGGCGGCGTTCACTCAAGTGCAGGTGTTGATCCGGCAAGGGGCTTTCGATGACGCCATGGCACAGCTGAAACAAAAGGTCGTGCCGGCCGAACGCGAGGTTTATGGCAGCCTGGATCAATTGATGGCGCTGCAAGGCAAAATATTCGCCGACAGAGAACAATCAGCGCAGGCACTGTACAGCGATGCCCGGCGCAATATGCTCGGGTTGTTTTTGTTCTGTGTGGCGCTGGTCATCGCCGCGGCGGTGATCGTCACGCGCAGTGTGACCCGTCCATTGGGCGGCGAGCCGGATGATGCCGCACGGTTTTTAAGTCAGATCGCTCAAGGCGACCTGACGATTCAGGTACCCGTGAACTCAAGTGCCGGCGGCAGCGTGATGATGAACATGCATCAGATGCAGCAAAGTCTGAATGCCATGGTCAGGCACATCGCGATGTCGGTGGACCAGGTGGCCAGTTCCTCCGAAGAGCTGAGTGCGGTCAGCAGCCAGACTAGCAGCAACCTGCAATTGCAAGGGCTGGAGATCGAGCAGGCGGCCACCGCCGTGAACCAGATGACCGCGGCGGTCGATGAAGTGGCGCGCAATGCGGTCAGCACCTCCGAGGCCTCGCAGGCGTCGGACGAAGACAGCAAGCACGGCCACTACCAGATCAGCGAAACCATCAGCGCGATCCAGAACCTGGTGGACGAAGTGCTCGGCGCGTCGAACAAGGCCGAGGGCCTGGCGGTCCAGGCCCAGGACATCAGCAAGGTGCTGGAAGTGATCCGCTCGATTGCCGAGCAGACCAACCTGCTGGCGCTCAACGCCGCCATCGAAGCNGCGCGGGCCGGCGANGCCGGGCGTGGTTTTGCGGTGGTCGCCGACGAGGTGCGGTCACTGGCGCAACGCACACAGGATTCCACCGAAGAAATCGAGCAGATGATCAACGGCATCCAGCAAGGCACCCAGGGCACCGTCGACGCGCTCAACAGCAGCGCTGAACACGCCGGCCAGACCCTGCAACGGGCCAATAGCGCCGGCAGCGCCCTGGAAAAAATCACCGCCGCCATCTCGCAGATCAACGAGCGCAACATGATGATTGCCAGCGCTACGGAGGAGCAGGCATTGGTGGCGCGTGAGGTGGACCGCAATCTGATGGGGATTCGCAACTTGTCAGAGCAGGTCTTGCTGGGTGCCCAACATACTCACACCGCAGGTCACGATTTGGCGCAAATGGCCGGGGCGCTGCACCAGACGGTGGCGCGTTTTAAAGTCTAGGTAATTCGGGTTGGTGGTTGTGGATGAGGGCGCTCAGGACCAGCCCCAGAACTGCAACCACCAGTCGAACCCTACCAAGCCGATGGCGAGTAACAGGCAAGTGCTGCCAGCGCAGCGACGAACCTGGGAAAGGCCTTCGCGGTCCAGCCGTTTCCAACCCAGCAACAGGCTCCAGCCCATCGCAGCCATTAACAGACAAGCCCTGGCCGGTTGTACCCACTCCAGCAGCAGACCTTCATAGCGCAGCAATTTCACCGTTGTGGCCGACAGCCCTAGAAACAATCCCGCACCACCCAAGGGCGTGAGTGTCAGCGCCAGGGGCCAATACAGGGCAGGATCTTGCGCCAGTCGAGCCGTCAGGCGCAGAAGGATCATCAACGCCGTGCCCAACACCATCGAACTCAAACTCAAGTAAGCGACGATGCTGAAACCGTCGAGCCAGCTGAAGCTGTCGTTGAGCTGCGGGTAATGGGTCAGCAGCCACCAGGGCGCGTTGTCCTCAAGGGCCCAGAGTTGGTCGTGCTCGACCAGCCATTGGGCGAGGGTTTGTTTGAGGGCGACGAACCATGGGCTGACCGTCCACTGAAAGGCGCCCATGGCCAGACCGATCACACCGAACAGCAATAGACGCGCGTCCCATGGTGAAAGCGTCTGCGCCGTCGCATGAAGAATCTCTTGGTTGCTGGAGCGCGCGATCAGCTGAACCGCGCCGCGTTGTCCGCTGCAACGTCCGCAGGCATGGCAGTCACTGGCGCCTTGCATACGACGGATATCGAGCAAGGGCGCGCAGTTGGGCGGCGGCAGGCGTGGCGCGGGGTTTTCCATCCAGCGTTGTTCGTCGACCTGAAAATGCACGGGCGCCAGTCGGGCGAGCAGGGCGAAGACGCCACTGACCGGGCACAGGTAACGGCACCAGACCCGCTTGCCTCGGGCGAACAGCAACCCGACGACGACCGCGGCGACGGTCGAACCGCCCAGAATCAACAGCGCCGCCTGGGCGTAGTCATAGACGCTGATCAACTGGCCGTAGAGGGTTGTCAGGCAGAACGCCAGGGTTGGCCAGCCGCCCCAGCGCAACCAGCGCGGTACACCCAAACCTTTGCCGTAATGGCTGGCCCATTCGCTGAGTGAGCCTTCCGGACAGAGAACGCCACACCAGATTCGTCCAAACAGTACGATCGACAGCAACACGAACGGCCACCAAATGCCCCAGAACAAAAACTGCGCGAACAGGGTCAGGTTATCGAGCAGCCGTGCCTGGCTGTCCGGCAGCGGCAACACCGCCGGGATCACCAACAGCAACGCGTAAAACAGTACAACGACCCACTGCACGGCACGGATGACGGGCGCGTGACGACGCATGCCGTCGCCCAGGCGCTGCAGCCATTGATTGCGGCGACTCAGCTCAGGCATGGGACTTTTTCCACAGCACGCTGGCGCAGCCAACCTCCGACGGTCAGCCAATAACCGGCCAGCACCAGTAACGTCATGCCGCTGGGCGTCGCACGATAACCGGCAAAACCGGCAAGAAAACCACCCAGTCCATGGCTGTCGCTGAGCAAGGCACTGCTGTCCCAAAGCGCATCACCAACGAGGCTGTACATCACCTCCGGTAAATCCATGGCGAGTAATTGGCCGCCAATTCGCTCGGTACCGCTGACCAGCAATGCCGCGCCGAGTATCAGCAAAACAGCTTCGCTGATGGAAAAGAATCGCTGCCACGAGATGAACCGGCGACTGCTGTGCAGCAAGGCAATGGTCAGCGCCGACAGCACCAATCCCATTGCGCCGCCGACGACAAACAAACTGAGCTGCGGACCTCGCAACTGAGCACCGGAGCCATAGAGAAAGACTACCGTTTCACTGCCTTCGCGGCTGACGGCGAGCAGGGCCAGCAGTAACAGACTCGCGCCACCATGCCGAGCCAGGTAGCTATCAGCGTGTCGTTGCAAATCGTGCTTGAGCGTGCGCCCGTGGCGGTGCATCCAGCCGACCATTTGCACGATCAGCAGGCTGGCCACCAGCGCAAGTGCAGCCTGAAACCATTCACTGGCTGAACCGCTCATGGCCTCACCGGCAAACAGAATCAACACCGCCAGCAGGCCCGAAAGCATCAACCCCAGCACGACGCCTGCCCACAAGTACTTCGCCAGTCGATCACCCTGATGCTGCTGACTGACCCAGGCCTGGAGAATGCCGATCACCAGCAGCGCCTCGACGCTTTCGCGCCAGACAATGAACATTGATTGATACATGAAAACTCCGTGTTTGAACGGGTTATTTCGCGAGGATGCCGCCCTCGGGCAGTTGTGGATTGAACTCGTCGAAGAAGGGGTAGTGGCCGGGCCTGAGCGGGTGAATGACCACGAAGGTTGTCACGCCCGGCGACAGTACTTTTTCAACCCGCAATGGTGTGCTCTCAAATTCGGCTGGGCCTTGGCCGATATTTCTCAGGATGATCTTGAAGCGCTGACCGGCCGGAACCTCCAACAGGGCAGGAGTGAAGTGGCCATCGCGCAGGCTGAGTTCATAGCTGGGTAATTCGGCATAGGCCATGAACGGCGCCACTGCTCCGGCAAGCATCAGCCAGGCAATCTGCAGGCGCTTCATTCAATAGCCGCCTTTTTTACCAATGCCGGCGTAGATGAACTCGTAGTGCAATTCGCAGCGTTCAAACCAGGGGGCTACGCCGGTTTCCTTATCGGTATGACGGCCAAGGGACCCATGACCGCCGGGTGGCAGGACGGTGAAGGTCAGCTGATATTTGCCTGGGCCGAGCAGCTTTACATTGTCGCCATAGTGCGGGCCGTCATTGGCGACCATGGCGTGGAAATCGCCTTTGAGTTCGTTCTCGCTGCCCTGTTTTTTCAGATAGAACGAGACATTGAGGTAAGGCACGAAACTGCCTTCCTGAAAGCCCTGTCGATTGTCCGCCGTGGCGCGAATGTCGGCTTCCAGATGCACATCGGAATCCGCGGTGGCCCGCATCATTCCGGCAGGTGCCATCTCGATCGGCTGCAAATACACCGCCCCGACTTCCAGCCCAGGACACAACTGTGGCTCACCGATCGGGTATTCCTTAGCGTGAGCCAGCGGTGTGAGCAAGAGCAGGGCAAGCGAAAGCGACAAGGGGGTACGCATAATTTCTTCCTGGGCATTGACGAGTAGGAGCCCGAGTCTAGGAAGCATTGCTGCGAACAATAATGATTGGCATCAAGTTTCGAGAAATTAAACCGATGGCACATCACTCTGGCGAAATCGCTGGGCGCGCTCGACGGTGTGGGTCATCTGTTCGGCTGCGTGAATGGTCAGCGGATGCTGGGTAAAACCGGGTCTGGGGGAAATGTAGGTGGCCATCTCGCGCGCAACGGCGAGCTGGTGTTCCGAACCATCGGCCAGCAGGGCGATGACCAGGTTTTCCAAGGCAATCACTCGGACACGCAGATGAACCAGTTCGGCGTTGGTCAAGGCGGGCGGAACGGTAAACGTTTTGTCATCGAGAGATGTTGCAGCATCTTGATCGTCCCAAGTTGATAGGCCGCTTGGGAAAGGATTTTTATTGAGCATGAGAGGCGTCTCCAAGTCTGTTAAAGCGTTAGCTTAGCCCCGGGATTGCGAAGGAGGTGAGCGCAGACATCTGATGTCGATTCTTGATGTGTATCAAGGCTGGCTTTGCGTAAGGGCTATAGGTTGGAAGAACGCCTCCCAATGACCGGAGATCGGCATGGCTAAAAACTTCCCCATCAACCCCAAGCACCCCGAACGGATTTGTTGGGGGTGCGACCGTTATTGTCCGGCGAAGTCCCTGGCCTGCGGCAATGGTTCCGACCGTACGATGCACCCGGCCGAACTTTTCGGCGAGGATTGGAATGTGCCTGGTGACTGGGGCATCGAGCAGCTCATCACAACTGACAAGTCGACAGATGATGTAGCGGACACCTGGACTGGCAGTCAGAGCGAGTAGCGGGTGACAGAAGCAAACAACCAGACAGTTTCATGCTTTTAGTTACCATTTTTTAGGTTATTTAGTTCGGATAGCTGGCAGGCTGCTCAAAAAAAACATCACATCGATCATCGATGCGATTTCGCCACTTTAATATAACTAAACTAAATAGGCATTTAGCTTAGTTATAATTGTCCGTTATTAATGGGGAAGGGTAGTGCATTAAATGAACTAGGGGTCGTTCTTCCTTGGTTCGCTATCTTTCAATCATGTACGGTATCTTTCAAAGCTTCAAGCAGACACGTGTAATCGGTAACAAGCCAAATAAATCAGGGGCTCCAGCGTTGTGAAGCTTCTGGCTTTGGCTTCTAAGAGCTGAACGAAAACGAGTGAAAAGACTGTTGTAATGACATATTTATCGCCCTGGATGGTTGAAAGCGCTTATCGCTATTTGAAGGCTGCGAAGCACCTTAGACGTGGCCATGACATTCTGGACATTGCGCAGATCAATGCTGCAATTGGCATGGAAATCCTGCTCAAAAGCTTCGTGTCAAAGCCCAATGGCAACCTTGGCCAGGTTAATGAAACTTACGAACTAGACCTGGTAGCAATAAAAGCTGCGCATGAGCATTTGAAAGCGACAGACAGAATTCCGGCTTATCGGAAAGACAGAGGGCCAAATAAGCACGATCTGCTTACGTTGTTTCACGCGATACCTGAACCGATCAGGCAGAATATTCGGCTTGATCGTCACGAGCATTGGATCGAGAAGGATCGTGAAGTTTTCACCAATGCGCGTTATCGATATGAAGCCGGTGCTCCTGGAGGTTACGACGATATTTTGATCGGTGTCTTGGACGAACTGATTGAGGAGGTTGTGCACTGGTATCGTGAGCTGGGCAGCAAAGATGTGTTCATCGTGTTTTATGGAATGTCGCCGCTGGAGCAGTTGCCGGATTCCGATCAGGAGCCGGACAACCTGTGAGCCTGCCTTCAAATCTGATCACCAGAGCCCCCCAGCCCCATATAAGACATTACGCATAATGTATATTATGTTAAATGATGTGTCAGAGCGGAACTTCTACCGAAGGTTCTTTCGAGCTACCACTGCTGTACCCCGCACCGACAGAGCTCTCTGAGTGCAAGTGATAGCGAGTCGCCTGTCACTCAAGCGATTCGTGCGATGACCAACTGGGATTCATCTGACGTACTGAGCCGAGCCGGTGGCTCGAAGGATGGAGGAAGCGCTATATGAAATCGCGCCAATACGTCAGTTCGCATGCCTGACCATCAGCGCGTCTAACTCCGAAGACACCACGATCATGACCTTCCGGCACCTGCTGGAAATACATAAGTTGGCCCATGCGATCTTCACCATCATCAATGGTTCTTTGCAGGAAAAAGGCTTCTCCCTACGTCAGGTGTGTTAACGTTCTGACCGGTTTCAAGCATTTTTTCTCCTGTTTGACCGGATCGAACGCTGCCTTCCAGCGTTTTCTCGAGAACCCTCGCTTCATTGGTGGCCTGCCCACCCTCCGGCCTTCTGTTTCACCGACAGATGCTGCCTTCATCACATTGCACTATCGGTAAAGCCGATTTTAGTGCGCATCACTACAGAGCTTGATGGCCCGACCGTTGCCGGTACGAGCATCACTCTTTCCCGCGCTCAGTCGTCGTCAGGGCCAAGATCCCGCGCGCGATGAACCGCCTGAAGAAAGGAGTCTTTATGACTTTTAGAGTTGCCATTCTTGGCGCCGGCCCTAGCGGCTTGGCACAATTACGTGCTTTTGAAGCTGCCCGTTGCGACGGCGCTGAATCCCCCGAGATCGTTTGCTACGAAAAGCAGAGTGACTGGGGCGGTCTGTGGAATTACACCTGGCGCACCGGTTTGGATCTGTATGGCGAGCCCGTCCATGGCAGCATGTACCGATATCTCTGGTCAAACGGCCCCAAGGAATGCCTGGAGTTCGCCAATTACAGTTTCGAAGAACACTTCGGCCGGCCGATTCCTTCCTACCCGCCACGCGCCGTGTTGCGAGACTACATCATCGGCCGCGTAGCCAAAAGCAACGTGCGACAGCACATCCGTTTCAATACAGCGGTGCATTGGGTTGCCTATGACGAGAGCACCGGCAAGTTCGCGGTCACCGTGCGCGACCTCAAGCAAGACCAACTGATCACCGAAGAATTCGATCACGTAATCGTCGCCACCGGGCACTTCTCGACCCCCAACGCGCCCTACTTTGAAGGCTTGGAGCAGTTCCCCGGTCGCGTATTGCACGCCCATGATTTCCGCGATGCATGCGAGTTTCAAGGCAAAAATTTGCTGCTGGTTGGCAGCAGCTACTCCGCAGAAGACATCGGCACGCAGTGCCACAAGTACGGCGCCAAGTCGGTTACTTTCAGCTATCGCACCAAGTCTATGGGCTTTGATTGGCCGGAATCTTTTGCCGAAGTACCGTTGCTCACCCATGTGGTCGGCAAGACCGCACATTTTAAGGATGGCACCAGCAAAGAGGTCGACGCGATCATCCTGTGCACCGGGTATCAGCATCACTTCCCGTTCATGCCCAACGAGTTGACGCTGACCACGCGCAACCGGCTCTACCCGGAAGGCTTGTACAAAGGCATCGTGTCTTTGGCCAATCCGAAGCTGATGTTCCTCGGCATGCAGGATCAGTACTACACGTTCAACATGTTCGATGCCCAGGCCTGGTATGCCCGGGACATTATGCTTGGCCGCATCACGCTACCAGTAGAGCAAGCCATGGTCAGCGACAGCCGTGAATGGGTTGCTCGCGAAGAGCAAGTGGCCGATCCCTTTGAAGCCATCGACTATCAAGCCGCCTACATACTCGACCTGCTTGAGCCCACCGATTACCCGCCTTTCGATGTTCTCGCCGTGGCTGATATCTTCAAGGAGTGGGAGCATGACAAAGAAGCGGACATCCTCGGCTATCGCAACAAAAGCTACCGCTCCACGCTGACCGGCACCATGGCGCCCGTGCATCACACGCCGTGGATGGATGCGATGGACGATTCACTGGAAGCCTTCCTGCACGGCAAGCAATCGAAGCCTGCAAAGGTATCTACATGAATCAGCCAAGCCTGAGCCAGGCACGTTCGCACTCCCCTCTCCAGTCGACCGATAAGATCGAGTACGGAATCATCCCTGGCATGTTCCCAATTTCACACGATCGCCGTGTTGGAAGAAATTTATGATCCGCCTCCTCTCTTCGACCTGAAATCCTGTGGCTGTATCTGCAGCCCAAATTTTCGACACGATCGATTGGATGTTCCCCAACCGGCCACTGGCCTAGTCGATTACTGGGTGCCTGGTTTCCTCATAGGAGTGACAAATTGCTGACTCGACCCGACAAAGATGCGCTACGTGCAATGCTCGAATCGCAAGTTCAAGAAAAGCTACAGCACGACCCTGATGCGGTAACGACTTATGCAGCACAGCCTGAACCCGAACGGAAGCCATACACCAGTAAGCCCACGGTTCAGGACAAGGCTTTTCACAAAGAGTTAGAGCAAATGCGTGCAGATGCCGAAGCCGGAGTGATACATACGCCTAAGCGTGAGTCTCAGGAGACGGGGGCTCCTAGCCTTAGGCTGGACGATTATCCAGATCTGTAAAACACGCCGCAGTGAATCTAAAGGCATTGGACGGCTTCAGAATTAGAACCAATGGAGACCACACGTGAGAAAGCCCCCTTTGAAGGTCATCATTGAAGAATGGGATGGTGACGGCGCTATTCGAATTCCGGACGAAGCGCTGCAGGAATTGGAACTGGATGTCGGCGACGCTGTGTATTTGATAGAAGAATTTGTTGGCAATACGCGCTGCCTTGTCCTATCAAAAAAGCCTCAAATCACGGATCTGATAGACGAGCTCACGGAAGCATGGAATAGCAGGCAGCTTGGTAACGCCCAGGAGAAATGAGACAGCTGCAATGCGCTTCGCGAATCAATCGGGGCAGGCCAACTGCGGAGTGAATCGCTCAGGGCATATGAATACTTTGGGTAACGCCCAGGAGAAATGAGACAGCGCGCTATGCGCTTCCTTGACACACACGGAAGGCCGCCAGCAGTCAGTCATGGCGCGAGAGCTGCCTCGATCAAGCGGGCGTTATGTAATGGCCTGATTAAGCGGTAGCGGTGACCAAGGCGACCATTTATCGTCCATGAAGCGCTCAAATCACGTAAGGCTCGAACAGCCTNAACTGAGTCACGAGCAGCACGCATGGCTTACGAGACTTCACTGAAAACCGACAATACAGCACACGAAGGCGCCCGAGTGGTGCAGGAGACCGTGGATGTCATGCAAGGCCTGGCTGGCGAATTGAATCACGCAGCCGAGGGTATCAATGATGTCAGTCAGCAGTCGGAAGTAATCAGCAGCATCGTGCAGACCATCCGTGGCATCGCCGAACAAACGAATCTTCTTGCGCTAAACGCAGCCATCGAAGCGGCTCGTGCCGGGGAGCAGGGTCGAGGTTTTGCGGTGGTTGCTGACGAAGTGCGCAATCTGGCTTCGCGCACAAGCCAGGCCACCATCAAAATTGTCGAGGTGGTGCAGCACAATCGTTTATTGGCCCAGGGGGCAGTAGCCAGGATGGAGGCGAGTAAAGACAAGGCAGAACAAGGAGTCAAGTTAGCTGGTGAGGCTGGTCAAGTAATCCTGGATATTCAGGATAGTGCTCGCCAAGTCGTAAAGGCGATCAGCAATTTCTCGTCGACATTAGCTAGATGATTCAGCCTTGCGGCATGTGCAAAATCTTGGTTTGATCGACACATGGATAGTGATTGAAAAGCGGGGTTTGAATGAACGAAAAATCACGACCAGTATCTCCTTGTAGCGCCTGCAGGGAGGGCAATGANACCACCTACATCGAAGCGATCAAAATACTTGAGGTTGTTGGGATTGCTTACCTCTCCATCGCCGAAGCGGACTGGGATAATGCACCACGGATGCCGGAATCGTTCCGTCGCGCAGTCCGTAGTTCCTTCAGCGGGGCGATCATCTACGCCGGTCGTTACACTGCACAAAGCGCTACGCAGCTGCTGGATTCAGGATTGGCCGACCTTGTCGCTTTTGGCCGTACGTTCATGGCCAACCCGGATCTACCAGCCAGAATCGCGAACGATTGGCCGCTGAACCCTCTGAACTCAGCCACAGTGTATGGTGGTAATGCCGAGGGTTATACTGATTACTCCGTGTATGGCGGGTAACCGCTAAAAATGAGATGTCACTCACTGGGGCTCTGAAAATGATCGACGCAGAACTGCTGAAACTGGTGGTTGAAGCATCCAACGATGGCATCGTGGTAGCAGAGCAGGAAGGCGACGAGAACATCCTGATCTATGCCAACCCTGCCTTTCAGCGCCTTACGGGGTACAGCGTTGACGACATCCTGTACCAGGACTGCCGCTTCCTGCAGGGTGATGACCGTAATCAAGCTGGTTTGACAGTAATCCGCGAGGCGATAAGGAACATGCTCCCCTGCCGCCAAGTCATTCGCAACTATCGCAAGGACGGCAGCGCCTTCTGGAACGAGCTGTCGATCACTCCAGTGTTCAACGACACAGATCAACTCACCTACTTCATCGGTATCCAGAAGGACGTCAGCGTCGAAGTTGAAGCCAAGGAACGAGTGCGTGAACTGGAAGCTGAGGTCGCACAACTGAAGACTCAACTGGCTCAATTTCAATCTAAAGCCTAGATGGATCCGCACTTGATGGGTTAACGATCCAGTATCCACTCGTAAAAACGTCCCTGTTTCTGAACCAGGGACTGGTGAGTTCTCAAGCAACGTGCCAACCCAACCCCCTCGCAATGATCCGCTAGAACTCGTGCACTGCCGTAATCGTAATCAGATGGTGCACAAGATCATGGCCCATTCCAGCTATCCGGCCAGATGCCAATGGCCCGGCCTTTCGCCGAGTTTGGTGTATGCCGATGCCCTACGTAATCGAAAGACAAACGTGGTGCTTAAGGATGGCTGGGCTGCACGGATGTTCTGGTATAGAAGCTCCTGTAAGTAATCTCGACCTGAGTTACTATTTCAACGCTGGCGGAGCTAGCATCTGGCTTAAGGCCAGCAAGCATCTGCGCGTTTGATTTCTTCGTTAAATAGTAGGCTCAATAAAAGACAGCAGTCCAAGCTAGCGTCAGGGCGCCTTGTTTTCGATCAGACAATTACCGCCATCCACCACCAGCACTTCACCGGTGATATAGCTGGCTTCTGGAGACGCCAAAAACGCCACTGCAGCGGCAACCTCTTCTGGACGACCGGCGCGACCGATCGGAGTGTAGGTACCAGCGCGGCTTTCCTCCTCGGTCAATGCTCCTGTATCAATCCAGCCTGGTGCAACACTGTTGACGGTGATGCCCCGTTTACCGACTTCCAGCGCCAGGGCCATATTCATCCCCAGCATCGCTGCTTTTGCCGCACTGTAAGCCGATTCACCTGGATTGCTGCCGCGTGTACCGGACGTCGAACTGATGTGGACGATGCGTCCGTAACCGCGCGTCTTCATCCCAGGCAACACCGCACGAGTCAGCAAAAAAGCGCTAGTCAGGTTGCGCAAAAGAGATAGATTCCAGGTCGCCAAATCCATGTCCGCCACTTCGACGAAGGGCTCCGGGCTGCCGACCATAGCCATACCGGCGTTATTGACCAAAATGTCGATATGGCCGAACTGCTCATAAGCCCAATCGGTCAGCTCCTTGACCTGCAATTCGTCAGTCAGGTCGGCTGTCATCGCCCGAGCGTCTATACCCTCAGCCTGCAACTCGGCGACACGTTGCTGGATCCGCGCACTGCTGGCAGTGATCAAGACACGCGCGCCTTCGCGGCCCAAACGTCGGGCGATCGCCAGACCAATGCCACTTTCACTGCCCGCACCGCTGACCAGAGCGACTTGACCTTGCCACATTGGAATCACCATTTCTTATCTCTTTGTGATCACAAATTTAATGCACGTTAGCAAAAAAGCCGATGAATGCCGGTGATTCGGGAATTTGTGATCAGGCCGAGCACCGATCGACATCGATACATGGAAGTCAGATGGTGCTGGCTTTACGAGCGGCGCAAATTGCCCTTAATACTAAAGGGTTGGATCTGGGTGCTGATGACTACATGGTCAAGCCTTTTGCGTTCCCCGAGCTACTTGCTAGAGTCCGAGTCTTGCTGCGTAGAGCAAACCCTCCATCCAGTCAGCCCCATTTAGTAATCGGTGATCTTGAGCTTGACCTACTCAAGCATCAGGCGTTTCGAGGAGGGAAACGGATCGACCTAACGGCGAAAGAGTTTTCATTATTGGAGTTTATGCTCCAGCACCGTGGTGAAGTTCTTCCGAAATCCCTTACCTGCGCCCTCCTTCGGCAAAATGGGCTCCGCTAGTTTGCTGCCGAGACGGGTTCTGATACCTCGACAAGCACACCTTCCTTCAATTTGAAGTGAAAGTGGGCGTTTACCGGTTTCGACCACAGGTCTTTGTCCTGCATTTCACGAGCGAACGTTGGAACACCAACAGTGACCGTGGCGGCGTAAACACCATCACCAGCTAAGGGGCTGTTTTCAGAGTAATGCAAACCACTGCCGCCCCACATCGGCGGTAGAATCGTTTCTACGCTCTTTCCATTGGCTTTGTTCGTCGCAGCGAAGGTAACCGTGGAGTACGGGAGTCGCGTCTTGGTTGCGTTGTCCGTCACCTTGATCTCAATATGATACCGCTCGTTCTTTGCGGGAACATGTTCACTCCACTGAGCAGGTGTTCCCATCTGCATCCACATAGCTTCGGCGCCCTCAAGCTCCAACTGGATTGTCAGCCCGTCGTTGATGACTCTACCTATTAGAACTGCGCTTTCCGTTGGATCTTTCGGTGAGGTGAGCGTCTTGATCTGCGGCTCTTCCGCTTGCGCAAGGCATGTGGCGACTGGCAGTGCTATTGCGGATCCTAAAGCGAACAGCAACTTTTGGGTGTTTGTCATCTCAAGTGCTCCTGGCTGAGTGAAGCTATCGCGGATGCAATTTCCAACGCCAATTAGATCTCACTGTCGTTTCCACCAATCACGTTTGCAATAGCATCAATGGCTAAGTTCATCTGCAAGCCCTTTGAATAGCTACGTTGGTACTTCACTCTAGCCCATGGACTGCCTACTGCCGGTTAGCTGTCAGAAATGTAATATTTCAAACAGCTAATCAACGCTGCTCCAGGCTGGCAATCACATTGCCCACAACGAAGTCCATCTTTCCAATGCGCGGCCCGTGATCCTACTGGACAAAGGGAGGCAATTCATCTCCTCGCAACGGCTATCTCACCGCATCAAGGCCGGCGCAGCAAACTTCGTCCAGGGGCATCGAAGGACTCTATAAATCTCCGAAACTACCTGCATCGTCGCGTCTTCGATCGATCCTTCATTACGGCATAAAACCCAGCCGTGATCTGCAACCGCTTGCTCGAACGACCTGGTACAAGCGACATGTTCTTCCAGCTTATGGATTACGGTACTGCTCAGCCCGCGCCGGCGCGCCGCTGCCCTCGCCCATGAAATATCAGGGGCGGTGACAACCCCGACATGCAGGTCTGGGACACGCACGTTTCGATCAATGTTCAACTGTAGAATCTCTGCAAACGCGATTGTCCGGCGAAACGCGGCATCAGACGGGTACCAGCGATCGATCAAAATGATGCTGCCAGGTGGCTGTTTAGCCAGCACGTGCCGGGAAATCCAGTGACGGCTATCAGCAAAGCGCTCACAAACCCCCAGCTCCAAATCCCGGGAGGGATTTCTGACGAGCTTGTTAACGAGGGCCATTGTTTCACCCCTATAGGGATCGCTTTTTTTCTCGCAAAGCCGGATCACCTTTTGGTTGTCTGCCCTCAGTACTTTCGTAACGGCCTCCAACAGTGTTGTTTTGCCAGTGCCTTTGGGCCCATCTAGAGAAACAAACAGCGGACGATTCATTCTTCAAACAACGAGTGATATACGTTTTTTTGCCCGGTTCGTTCGTTGAAACCGCTTGGCGCGACTACGCGAATCGAGTGGAGGGTTCTTATGAACAGACAGTGATGAGCACTCTAACTCGNTTTCNGTTGCGCCCCCNACGCCAACTCAATACCCGTCGCCTGCCGATACTGCCGCGGCGTGAAACCGGTCAATGCCTTGAACTGTCGTGTGAACGCACTGTGGTCGGTGTAGCCGCACTGCAATGCCACGTCGGTAATGGGAATTTCGGTGTGCAGCAGTCGGTGCGCATGCTCCAGGCGCACTTTTTGGATCATCTGCCGTGGCGTCAGGTGGAACACGCGTTTGCAATAGCGTTCCAGCTGCGCCACGGAAATACCGGCGATCCGCGTCAGTTCACCCAAGGTGATACGGCGATTGAAATGCGCGCGAATGTGTTCATCCACCGCCGCCAGGCGCTGGTACGCCGGATGGCTATCACTGGCCGATTGCAGGTCGACCGAAATCCCGGCCAGGCCCATGATTTCACCGCTGCGGTTATATAACGGGCGCTTATGCGTCAGGCACCAACCTGGCTCTCGACTGCCGTATAAGTGCAACTCCAGTTGGTCTTCCAGGACAAAGCCTTGCTCCAGTACACGACGATCCTGTTCGGTGTAGCCAGGCCCCAATTGTGCTGGAAAGACTTCGGCACTGGTTTTTCCAAGCAGCGGTTGCAACTGTTTCAACCCGCAACGCTGAACCAGCGTGCTATTGGCCATGACATAACGCGCCTTCAAGTCCTTGATAAAGATCGCGGCATTGGGGATTACGTCCAGCATCGGCAACAGTAGTGCCACGCTCGCCAGTAAGTCTTCGAGTGTATCGGGGCGATTCAGGTCGTTTCCTTGGCACAGGACTGCCCATGCGTTCTGCGTCATGACGCTAGTTCTCCCTCTCCGCGGACAAGCAAAAATCCTCCCTTGCGCCCTCTCCGCTCCACAGCTGGCCTTCACTTCGGAGCCGGTGTCGAGGCGCGCGCAAGCAGATTGCCCCAAGGTCTACCCCGTGTCGAGGCCCTCGGCATTGTGCTGATTTCGTCATTTGCAGCCATGGAAAACATCAATCGCAATCGTCCCTGACGCGCTCACTCTATCCGCAGCTTCGGTGGCCTGATGGTGGCAACCGACGGACCGGCACACTTCGAAAGGACAGGTAGATGAAACGAGTGCATGTCATCGACTCCCACACCGGCGGCGAACCGACTCGCCTGGTGATGAATGGTTTCCCCCAACTGCCCGGCCAGACCATGATCGAGAAGCGTGATGCCCTGCGCGATCAGCATGACCACTGGCGCAGGGCCTGCCTGCTGGAGCCCCGGGGCAACGATGTGCTGGTTGGTGCCCTGTATTGCGAGCCGGTCTCGCCGGATGCCACCTGCGGGGTGATCTTTTTCAATAACGCCGGCTACCTCGGCATGTGCGGCCACGGCACCCTCGGCCTGGTCGCCTCCTTGCACCACCTGGGGCGCATCGAGCCTGGCGTGCACACCATCGACACGCCGGTCGGCCCCGTTGCAGCCACCTTGCACGAAGACGGCGCCGTGACCCTGCGCAATGTGCCCGCCTACCGCTATCGCCAGCAGGTGCCGGTAGACGTGCCTGGCCATGGGACGATCTGTGGCGATATCGCCTGGGGCGGCAACTGGTTTTTCCTGGTGTCGGAGCATGGCCAAACGCTGCAAATGGACAATGTCGACGCCCTCACCGACTACACCTGGGCGATGCTCAAGGCCCTGGAAGCCCAAGGCATCCATGGCGAAGACGGCGCCGTCATCGACCATGTCGAGCTGTTTGCCGACGACGACCAGGCCGACAGCCGCAACTTCGTCATGTGCCCGGGCAAGGCCTACGACCGCTCGCCATGCGGCACCGGCACCAGCGCCAAACTCGCGTGCCTGGCCGCCGATGGAAAACTCGCCCCCGGCGCGCCGTGGGTACAAGCCAGCATCACCGGCAGCCAATTCGAAGCCCGTTATGAATGGGATGGCGAGCGCATTCGTCCTTTCATCACCGGCCGCGCGTACATGACCGCCGATAGCACGCTGCTGATCGACGAACAGGATCCCTTCGCGTGGGGCATTTGAGCGAACACGCTGCACTTCCCCCTCAAACACATTGAATGAACGCTGCAAGGAGTGACAACAATGAGCGCCAACATCTTCACGGGCTGCATGCCTGCACTGATGACCCCCTGCACCGCCGAGCGCAAACCCGACTTCGACGCGCTGGTGGCCAAAGGTCGCGAACTGGTCGATATCGGCATGAGCGCCGTGGTGTATTGCGGTTCCATGGGTGATTGGCCGCTACTGACCGAGGCCGAGCGCCAGGAAGGTGTGGCCCGCCTGGTNGCCGCCGGCGTTCCGACCATTGTCGGGACCGGTGCCGTCAACAGCCGTGAAGCGATTTCCCACGCGGCCCATGCGGCCAAGGTCGGTGCCAAGGGCCTGATGGTCATCCCTCGCGTGCTCTCCCGGGGTGCCTCGCCGGCCGCGCAAAAAGCTCACTTCGCGGCGATCTTGAAGGCCGCGCCCAACCTGCCGGCGGTGATCTACAACAGCCCGTACTACGGCTTCGCCACCCGCGCCGAACTGTTCTTCGAACTGCGCCGCGAACACCCGAACCTGATCGGCTTCAAGGAATTCGGCGGCGCTGCCGACCTGCGCTACGCGGCGGAAAACATCACCTCCCAGGACGATGACGTGACCCTGATGGTCGGCGTCGACACCCAAGTGGTGCACGGTTTCGTCAACTGCAACGCCACCGGCGCTATCACCGGCATCGGCAACGCCTTGCCACGGGAAGTGCTGCAACTGGTTGCCCTGAGCAAGCAGGCTGCCAAAGGCGACGCCAAGGCCCGACGCCTGGCCCGTGAACTGGAAGCCGCGCTGGCCGTGCTGTCGTCCTTCGATGAAGGCTGCGATCTGGTGCTGTATTACAAGCACTTGATGGTGCTCAACGGTGACCAGGGCTACGCCCTGCACTTCAACCAAACCGACACGCTCAGCGATGCCCAGCGGCACTACGCCGAGAACCAGTACGCGCTGTTCCGCCAGTGGTACAAAAACTGGTCGACCGAACAGAACGTCGCCTGACCTCACCCTGACTGCGCCCGCTGTGAAACCGCCCGGTTTTGCAGTCAGGGCCACTTTTTTCCAGGAAGCGCCATGACTCTGCCTGCTGCACATAACCCGCACGACAACGCGGACATTGCCGTGGTCGGCGCCGGCATCATCGGCGTCGCCTGCGCCTTGCGGCTGGCACGCCAGGGCCTGCGGGTGGTGGTCATCGACCCACAGGACCCCGGCATGGGCGCCTCCTACGGCAACGCCGGGCACCTGGCGACCGAGCAGGTTTTTCCGATTGCCGACGTGTCCATCCTCAAGCGCCTGCCCACCATGCTCATGGACCCGATGGGCCCGCTGCGCCTGGACTGGAAATACCTGCCGCGCGCCCTGCCCTGGTTCACGCGCCTGTTGCTGAACCTGCGCCATGCCCCCTTCCAGCGGACCGTCGCCGGCCTGCGCGCACTCAACGAAAGCAGCCTGGGCGCCTGGCACCGACTGCTGGAGGACATTGCCCGCCCCAATCTGCTGCGCGAAGACGGCTCGTTGCTGGTGTTCGAACGGGCCGACTCGCATAAAGCAATCGAAGCGCTACAAGCACGGATGCGCCATCAACACGTACCGATCGACTACTGGCACGCCAACGCGGTGCGCGAGGCGGCGCCACAACTCAGCGAGCGAATTCAGGGCGGTCTGTTCTTCCCGCGCACCGGGCATTTTCTCGACCCTTACCGGGTGGTCTGCGAACTGGTCCATGCCGCCAAAGCCTGCGGCGTGCACTTCCTCAAGCAACAGGTCCTGGGCGCACACCTGCAGGAGCACGGTGTCTCGCTCATCACCGACCAGGGCCGTTTCACCGCCCGCCAGACCCTGATCGCCTGCGGTGCTCACTCCGCGAAGCTGACGGCAGCGCTGACCGGCAAAAAAGTACCGCTGGACACCGAGCGCGGCTATCACCTGATGCTGCCNNATGAACACGGGCGGTTGCCGTTCGCCGTCACCTCGCTGGAGCGCAAGTTCATCATGACCCCGATGGACGATGGCCTGAGATTGGCCGGCACCGTCGAGTTCGCCGGCCTCGAGCGAGCTCCGCTGATGGAGCGTGCCTGGCAGTTGCACCGATTGAGTGAAGGCCTGTTCAAGCGTGACTTGAACGCTGAGGCGGCCACGCCGTGGATGGGGTTTCGCCCGTCCTTGCCGGATTCCCTGCCGATCATCGACCGGGTGTGCGACGGCAAGGTGCTGCTCGCCTTCGGTCACCAGCACCTGGGGCTGACGCAGGCGGCGGTCACTGCCGAACTCATCGCGCAACTGGCTTCGCCCGCGCCTCATCCCCATGGATTGCCGGCGATTGCGCCCTACAGACTGGATCGATTCTGAAGATCACCCGCCGCCGGGCGGGTGTGGCAAGTTTCAAGCACTGGCATACACTGCGTACACCCCATGCAAACGAATGACTGTTCAACGGATCGTCAGGTCCTCGGCAATCCGGGCATCCCGTAATGATCTGGGTGAAGCCAACATGAAAACGGTCACGGCCCTTTTCACCTGTCTGCTCGCTGCCAGCGTGTGCGCGGCGGCGAGCACCTGCGCCCACGCTGCGTCCCCTCCCGGCATCGACTGCGCCAAGACCAGGGTGGCCGTCGAAAAGCTCATCTGTCGTGACCCACAACTGACGCAGATGGATATCGAACTGACGCGTCTTTATCGCCTGGCGCTCACCGATGAACGTTCAGTTCCGCCCCCGGACAAAGTCATCATCGACCAGCAGTTCTGGATCGATGCCCGCAATGGGTGTGCCTCGGGACCGGAGCAAAAGATGTGCATCATCCGCAGTTATGCCGAGCGTGCGCACCAACTGCGCCAAGGCTCGGCCATCGTGAGAACCAAGGATCCAGACCGACTCACCGAAGGCCCGCTGGCGTATCGCTGCGCAGGGTTCAACGCGCTGATTGCCGCCACCTTCTTCAGCACGCAACCGGGTGTCGTGTACCTGAAATGGGCCAACACCGCGATCACCCTGAATCAGGTGCCGAGCGAGTTGGGCACCCGCTACACCGGCAAGGATTACCAGGGCAACTACAGCTTCTGGCAGGACGGCGGCGTAGTGCTTTTCCAGAAGCCAGGCTCACGGGAAATGAGTTGTACGGTCGAGCCGGTCGGCTGATATCGCTGCCTTCAAACCACCCCGACTTCCACCCTCCCACCGTTCAACGCTCCAATTGCCGAATCAGATCGGCCTGCTCGACGATGGCTTCCTTGACCAGATCGCCAATCGACAGCAGGCCAATCAGTTCACCGTCTTCCACCACCGGCAAATGACGCAGATGACTGTCGGTCATGACGGCCATGCAGCGCTCGATGCTTTGCTGACTCGGCGCAGTCACTACCGGCGAGCTCATGATGTCGCGCACTGGCGTCCCCACTGAAGAGCGCCCCTGCAGCACGACTTTGCGGGCATAGTCACGCTCGCTGATCACCCCGACCACCTGGCCTTTGTCGATGACGGGAAGTGCCCCGACGTTCTTTTCGGCCATGAGCTTCAGGGCCTCCAGCACCATTTCATCAGGTGCGATGCTATGCACCTGACGGTTCTGCACGACCTTGAGTTTGAGCAACTCAGGCTCACGGGAAATGAGTTGTACGGTCGAGCCGGTCGGCTGATATCGCTGCCTTCAAACCACCCCGACTTCCACCCTCC
Source organism: Pseudomonas mandelii (assembly GCF_002251635.1). Classification (GTDB taxonomy): domain Bacteria; phylum Pseudomonadota; class Gammaproteobacteria; order Pseudomonadales; family Pseudomonadaceae; genus Aquipseudomonas; species Aquipseudomonas mandelii_B. The sequence goes on along the minus strand of NZ_NMOJ01000012.1, from coordinate 24,362 downwards.
CACCGTTCAACCGCACCGGCCAGACCCGCAAACGCTGTTGCGGATACTCTAGGCAACCGCCGTCCGCCAGCCGGAAATGCTGTTTGTAGATCGGCGAGGCCACCACCAGATCACCCTTGATGCTGCCAATCAGGCCGCGACCGATGACATTCGCCCCGGATTGCGGGTCATGGTTGTCGATGGCGTAGAGGGTCTGCCCCTCGGCTGCGGGCAGGTAGAACAGCGCCACTTGTGCGCCGTCCAGCCAGACGACGACGCCGGAGTTGCTGACCAGGTCCTGTTGCTCGCAGACGGTTTGCCAGGCGCCGGTGTTTTCCTGGGGCGCGCTGCGTCGGGTAGTGGGCTGGCTCATCAGGCAATCTCCTCGGTGACAGGGATAAGGTTGAGTTCGGCGGCCATGATCGGGCGCCGTTGGCCGCGCTCCTGGACAAAGTGGATGTCCGGGTCCGGGCGTTTGTCGTTGACGAAGGTGCGGAAGCGCTTAAGTTTTTCCGGGTCTTTGAGGGCGTTGGCCCACTCGCATTCATAGCGGTCGACCACCAATTGCATCTGCGATTCGAGCTCTTCGCCCAGGCCGAGGCTGTCGTGGATGATCACGTCCTTGAGGTAGTCGAGACCGCCCTCCAGGCTTTCGCGCCATACCGAGGTGCGCTGCAATTTGTCGGCAGTGCGGATGTAGAACATCAGGAAACGGTCGATGTAGCGGATCAGGGTTTCATCGTCGAGGTCGGTGGCGAACAGCTCGGCGTGACGCGGGCGCATGCCGCCGTTGCCGGCGATGTAGAGGTTCCAGCCTTTCTCGGTGGCGATCACGCCGACGTCTTTGCTCTGGGCTTCGGCGCATTCACGGGTGCAACCGGACACCGCGAACTTGAGCTTGTGCGGCGAGCGCAGGCCCTTGTAGCGGTCCTCGATGGCCAACGCCATTTTCACGCTGTCCTGCACGCCATACCGGCACCAGGTGCTGCCGACGCAGGACTTCACCGTGCGAGTCGATTTGCCGTAGGCATGCCCGGTTTCGAAACCGGCTTCGATCAGCTCGGCCCAGATGTCCGGCAACTCGTGCAACTGCGCGCCAAACAGGTCGATCCGTTGGCCGCCGGTTATTTTGGTGTAGAGGTCGTATTTCTTCGCCACCACGCCGATGGCGATCAGTTTGTCGGCGGTGATCTCGCCGCCGGGAATGCGCGGCACCACCGAATAGGTGCCGTTTTTCTGCATGTTGGCCATAAACGTGTCGTTGGTGTCCTGCAACGGCACCAATGAGGCGTCCATGATCGGCTGGTTCCAGCACGATGCGAGGATCGAGCCCACCGCCGGTTTACACACGTCGCAACCGGTGTGGCCACGGCCATGTTTGGCCAACAGTTCTTCGAAGGTGATCACCCCTTCTACCCGTACCAATGCGTAAAGCTCCTGACGGGTATAGGCGAAGTGTTCGCACAGGCTTTTGTCGACGCTGACGCCACGGGCAATCAGCTCATGCTCGAACACCTGCTTGAGCAACCCGGCACAACCGCCGCAGCCGGTGCAGGCCTTGGTTTGCGACTTGAGCAGGCCGAGGTCGGTGCAGCCACCGTCAATGGCCGAGCAAATGGAACCCTTGGTGACGTTGTGGCACGAGCACACCGTGGCCGATTCGGGCAACGCGCCCGGGCCCAGGGTCGGCGCGCCTTCGGACGATGGCAGAATCAGGCTGGCGGGTTCCACCGGCAAGGCAATCGCGTTCTGCATGTATTGCAGCAGCGTGTCGTAATAGCTGTTGTCGCCGACCAGCACCGCACCGAGTACGTGCTTGCCCGTCGCGTCCACCACCAATCGGCGGTAGCTGGCGGTGGTTTCGTCGATGAATTGATAACTGCGCGAGCCCGGCGTGCTGCCGTGCGCATCGCCGATGGAACCGACGTCGACGCCCAGCAGCTTGAGCTTGGTCGACATGTCCGCGCCCATGAACGGCTCGGCAGCTTCGTTGCAAAGCCGTGCGGCAACACCCAGCGCCATCTGGTAGCCCGGGGCGACCAGGCCAAAAATGCTGCCGTTCCACGCGGCGCATTCACCGATGGCATAGATGTTCGGATCGCTGCTCAGGCAGTGGTCGTCAACCACCACGCCGCCACGCGGACCGACTTCCAGCGAGCACTGGCGGGCCAAGGTGTCTTGGGCGCGGATACCGGCGGAAAACACGATCAGGTCGGCTTCCAGAAATTCGTCATTGGCGAAATTCATCCGGTAGCGATATTCCTCGCCAGGGCTGATCGATTGAGTGCCACGCGACAGGTGCACGCCGACGCCGAGGCGTTCGATCTGAGCCTTGAGTGCACGACCGCCCTGCTCGTCCAGCTGCACCGGCATCAAGCGCGGGGCGAATTCCACCACGTGAGCTTCCAGGCCCAGGCTTTTCAGGGCATTGGCGGCTTCCAGACCGAGCAAGCCACCACCGACGACCACTCCACGTCGGGCATTGGACGCAGCGGCACGGATGGCATCGAGGTCCTCTAGGGCGCGGTACACCAGGCGCGAATCGCCCTCGGCGCCTTCGATCGGCGGCACAAACGGGTAGGACCCGGTGGCCAACACCAATTTGTCGTAAGCGACGCAGCCTTGCGCGGTGATCACCTGGCACCGGGCGCGGTCGATTTCCAGGACCGGCACACCCAAGTGCAAGGTGACGCCCGGGGTCTGGTACAACGAGGCTTCACCCAGGGCGAGCGACTCGGCATCACGTCCGGTGAAATATTCGGAAAGGTGCACGCGGTCGTAGGCGCGCATCGGCTCCTCGCTGAAAACATGCAGCCGATAGTGATCAAGGGCACCGCGCTCGATCAGCTGTTCGACACAATGATGTCCGACCATGCCGTTACCGATCACGATCAGCGTTTGCAGCTTGTTCAACGCGGCGACATTGGAATTCATAAGAAGTACCCGACTAAGCCCATCACGGTTCAAAAAGCAAAAAAAAACGCCTGAAACCTTGCGGTTCCAGGCGTCTTTGCCTGTTCTTTTGCGGTGTTGAAACCAGACGTCTATGCCTGACCCACCGATGTTGCCCACGAATCGATCGTCGTTGACCGAGGGGGCTGCCCACTCGACTGCGCTCACGGTGGGCCTGATCAATGTAATGCAGCGATTGTGCCAAGCGCTGAATGTCAGTATTTTACCGCGCCTTCCGGGGCTTTACGCAGATGAACGTTGCGCTTTCTGCCTTGGCTTAGTGCATGCCGGCCCACGAAAGCTTTATAAAAGTGCATTACAGATACCAGCGATACTCCCGCGCACTGATCTCCTGCATGAACGCCAGATGATCCTGGCGCTTGTTCTCGCAATACACGTCCACGAACTCCGCTCCCAGCCCTGCGCGCAGCTGCGGTTGATGCTGCATGGCGCGCACCGCTTCGAGCATCTCCAGCGGGAAGTCGACCCCACTGTTGCGGTCTTCATTGAGCGGCGGGATCGGTTCGTTGCCTGCTTCCAGGCCCTGTTCGAGTCCCACCAGAATCGCTGCCAGCACCAGATACGGGTTGGCATCGGCACTGGCCAGGCGGTGTTCGATACGCAGGTTTTTCGCATCCGATTCCGGAATGCGCAGGCACGCATCACGATCCTCAAAGCCCCAGCTCGCCCGGGTGGCGATGTTGGTGGTGCCGCCCAAACGGCGAAAGGCGTTCTGATTTGGCGCGAAGATCGGCATGCAATGCGGCAGCAATTCCAGGCAGCCGGCCACGGCGTGACGCAGCGGTTGTTGCTGGTGCGCCGCCAGCACATTGTTGCCCGCGCCGTCGTACAGGCTCACATGCACATGCATGCCGCTGCCCGGGTATTGCAGATAAGGCTTGGCCATGAAGCTGGCGCGGTAACCATGCTTGAGTGCCACGCCTCGGGTGCTGCGACAGAACAAGGCCGCCCAGTCCGCTGCGCGCAAGCCATCATCTAGATGCCCGAAATTGATCTCGAACTGGCCCGGACCGAGTTCGGCGGTGATCACCGTGGTGTCGATGCCTTGGGCCCGCGACGCCTCGACCATCTCGTCAAGCACCGGCGCAAAGCGTGACAGGCGCTCAATGTGCATGTTCGGTTGATCGTCGGCATCGTCGGTCAGGCCATCCCGGGGGAATTGCGGCAGTCCGTCGCGCAGCTTTTTATCGAACAGATAGAACTCCAACTCGAACGCCACCACCGGATGGATGCCTTTGTGGTGCAGGCGGTCCAACACCTGCGCCAACACCTGGCGNGGTTCGAACACGATCGGCTNNTCGGTGCCGTCCGAGGTGATCAGCATTTGCCCCAGCGGCTGTGACTCCCAGCTCACCGGCTTGAGCGTGCCAGGCACCAGGCGCCGGTTGGCGTCCGGGTCACCGTCGTTAAAGCAGTAGTCGCCAATCTTGAACAAACCGCCTTGCACACCGAGCAGCACACAGTTTTGCGGCAGTTTCAGCGCGCTGCCGGCCGCGACCTTTTCCAGCATCTCCACGGGATAGCGCTTGCCGTAAAAGTGCCCCGGAATATCCAGGGAAATCAGGTCGACATAACGTACATCAGGGTAGCGTTGGCGAAAGGCGTGCACCTCGGCCAGCAGATCAGCGTCCATCATGGTTGGTCCTATTGTGATGATCAGGTGTAGACCCAGAGCACTCGCGTGAGGTGCTCGGAGAGGTTTCCGTAGCGGCAACGGGTATGGCTGTCGAACTGAAAGCTGTCGCCAGCGTGCAAGGTGACGGCCTCGTCATCGCCCAACCACAGCGTCAACTCGCCTTCGAGCACGTAGCCGCCCTGCTCCGAACTGTCACTCAAGTGCCGCTCGCCACTGCTGGCACCGGCTTCGAGGTGACTTTCGAGCATGGAAAACGACGCGCGCATGCTCGGCGAGACCAGGATGTCGGTGATGCCATTGGCGTAATACACCGTGCGCCGCTCGTTGGGGCGGGTGACCCAGGCCACCGCCTTGGGTTTGGGCAGGCTGTAGAAGTAGGTGGTGGGCACATCGAGGGCGTGGCTGATCGCCGTCAGGTCGGCCACGGTGGGTCGTGACAGGCCGCGTTCGACCTGTGAGAGAAAGCCAACGGAACGACCGATCTGGTCAGCCAGATCCTTCAAGGTGTACTTCTTGTGCTTGCGCAGATCGTGAATAAGGATCGCCAGCGCGGCGATTTCTTCTTGCTTGTTCATGCCTGGATTTCCGCCAAGTGATTCATCAAATGCTGTCGCGCAGTCGATACCACGCCTTGCCGATGGCTTCCAGCGGCGCCGCCAGGTATTTACCGCCGGGGAAGCTGGGGTTACTCAAGCCCTGATACAACGCCAGTTCATCGCTCTGGCCGAGAATCGCGTCGGACACGGCGCGGGCGGCGGCCAGCGTGGGCAGCACGCCATGCCCGGAATACCCCTGAAGCCAGTAGCGATCACCCTGGCGGCCAATGTCCGGGGTGCGTTTGAGTGTCAGGTCGATGTGCCCGCCCCAGGCGAACTCCAGCTTCACGCCTTTGAGCTGCGGGAAAACCCGTTCCAGAAACGGCCGGGTTGCGCCGGCAATGTCCCTGGGCATACCGCCCAGATACGTGCAGCCACCGCCGAACAGCAGGCGGTTGTCCGGCGTGCGACGGAAATAGTCGAGGACGAATTGGTTGTCGGTGACGCAGACATTGCTCGGCAACAGCGCCGTGGCCTGCTCGGCCGTCAGGGGCGCGGTGGCGACTTGATAAGTGCCCACCGGCAACACGCAACTGGCCAGCTGTGGGTCGAGCTGGTCGAGATAGGCATTGCAGGCCAGCACCAGCACATCCGCGCGAATCGATCCGCGTTCGGTGTTTACCAGGAATTGGCCGCCCTCCTCTCGATAACTCAGCGCCTTGCTTTGTTCATGGATACGGCCGCCCGCACGCTCGATGGCCGCGGCCAGGCCGAGGGCCAGTTTGAGTGGGTTAAGGTGCGCGCCTTCAGGGTCATAAAGCCCGGCCTGATAGCGCTCGCTGGCCACCCATTCCGGCAACTGTTCACGGCGGATGAACTGCAAGCCGTCGTGGCCCCACTTGTGACTGGCTTCGTGCTGCCACTCGGTCAGCAGACCGACCCGACGGGGCATCACCGATGTCCACAAATGGCCTGCGCGGTAGTCACAGTCGAAACCATGGCGAGCCGGCAACTCACGCAGCTCTTTCGCGGCCCAGCGCATGCCATCCCACAACCGCCGCGCGCGTTCGTGGCCCAGCGCTGCTTCCAGCGGCGGCATGTCGCACGACCAGCCGAGAATAGCCTGCCCGCCATTGCGCCCCGAAGCTGCCCAAGCCACTCGGCTGGCTTCCAGCAGCGTCACCCGCTTACCAGCCAAAGCCAGGCGCAACGCAGTATGCAGGCCGCTAAAACCGGCACCGATGATAACGATCTCGGTGTTTTGCTCACCAGCAAGCGCCGGTCGGGTGGTCAGGCGATCAGCGCAACTGTGGGCGTAATAGCTGGCGACATGCTGCGTGGACTGCTGAAACATACAAGCCTCATGAAATTATCTTTTTATAATTTCATGAAAAACTACAGCATTAATTTCATGCAGGCAACTCAGGTGTGCGGCGATTTATGCCACGGGTAGCCTTGGGCGCTGAGTTGAAAGGCGTAATCGAACAGACGCTTCATGTACTCGCCATCGAATTTCTGATTGCGCGGACAGATAAAATCCGCGCCGATGTACGCCAGATTGAAGTCTGCGCCATCCTGCTGGGCGATCCGGTAAATGTGATTGAGGTCGCTGATCCCCTGGGTCTGGATCAAGGTGCTGATGGCTCGCCCGCCGATGCTTAAGGTCCGGCGCTTGGTGCCGGACCACTGCGGTTCCAGTTTGCCGTTGCGAATGACATAGAAGTGTCGGGCCCGGCGGATACGCGCGCCGGCCACACTGTTCAGCGCCATCACGGTGCCCGGCGGATAAAGGAACACCTGGGTGAGGACGCCTCCGTCCACGTGCATTTCCTGAAACTGTTGGCCGTCGACCTCCACATCGATCATGACCGGTGAAACGGCACCGGGAATGCTCATCGACGCGATCATGATGTTGCGGAACAGGTGCAGCGCTCCCGGAGCTCCGCTGGAAGCAATCGCACCCATGTTCCAGGTGACGGGCCGCCCGGCATCGAGGTCGGTGGTGCCGATCATCAGTAGCCGTCCCTTGGCGTACTGCGCCGCGATGGCCGCCAGCACGTCGGCGGTGATGTACTTGGCAATGAGGCGCGCCAGGGGCTTGCTGTCCGAGATGCCGTCGCTGGCCAGACGGGTCAACACACTTCGCGCATGGAAAACGTCTTTCGGACCGATTGCGCTGCAGATCCCCAGGATGACCGGGTCATACTCAGGCCCCAGGTAAGCGAACGGAGCGACCAGGGCACCTGCGCTGATGCCGGTGACGACTTTGAAAGCCGGTCGGCTCCCATGCAAGGTCCAGCCGGCGATGATACCCGCGGCGAAGGTGCCGGCGTCGCCGCCCCCCGAAATGGCCAGATAGTAGGCCAGTGGCAGCGCGTCGGTCGGCAAGTCTTTGTCGGCGAGCGCCTCGACCTCGCGATCGTTGGCCAGGCTCGCATCCACGATGAACGCCGTCAGGTCCCGGTCCAGCCAGTAGCGCGCATTCGGGATGCCCGGGATGACCGCTTGTTCCGTCAGCTCTTGCGGCACCGCATCACGGCGTTGCAGGCACCCTTCGCGCAACATGTTCATCGTTGAGGCGCTGGGCCTGGGCAGAAATGGTTTCACAACGCCTCCTCCGTTCCCTGCCATCGACAGAGCGCACTCGACTGACTGGGTGAAAACTGGCCTGCGCCATCATGCGCGCGCCCAAAAAACCATGACTACTTTTCAGTCAGGCGGCGGTCTCCTGAAGACCAGCAGTTTGCCGGTGGCTCGCTGCACCACCTTGTCATTCTGATTGAGGGTTTCCATGAACATCGTCACCACGCCCCGGTCGGGCTTGGAGCTGGACGGGTCGATGGCCTGCACGGTGCATTGCAGGCGCAACAAGTCATCGGGGTAAGTCGGCGTCGGCCAGCTCAGCTCGATGCCCAACCCGATGATGCCGTCCGCCAGCGGCACGCTGTCCACCAACAGCTTCATGGTCAGGGCGGCGGTGTTCCAGCCACTGGCGGCCAGGCCCCGGAAAAGGCTCAACTCGGCGGCTTCAGGGTCGAGGTGAAACGGTTGCGGGTCGTATTCCTGGGCGAAGGCCAGCATCGATGCTCGATGGACACGCAGGCTGTCGCTTTCGAACTGCTGACCCAGTCTCAGGTCATCGAGGTAGAGTTTTTCCCAGGCATGTACGGTCATGATTGATCCCTCCGCAGCGCATCAGGAATAGCCGATTTCGCTGATATCGATGGCCACCAGCAAGGCATCCATGTCGGCCTGACCGTCCTTCCCGCGTCGGTAGGCACGACGCTTGCCGGGCATGCGCAGCCCGTCAGCCTCGATGTAGTCAGACACGTACTGGGCGGCAGGCATACCACCACTGACGTCTACGTTGTAGTCGTGTCGTCTCAGCAGGAAGTCTTGGCCGAAGTAGAAATCCTGTTCGGCGCAGTGCGTGGCGATGCGCTCGGGAAAGCGCACCCGCAAGCGGCGCCAGCGCTGTGCGCTTTCTTGCCAGGGTTCGATTTCCTCGGTTACCACACCCGGCAAGGCGAACAGGAAAGGCATGGTCAGGTAGGACCAGAGCGCATACCCGTTGAAGTACGCGCGATGCAGTGGATCCCACGGGGTGTTTTCGGTGTGGTCGCGGAAGGATTCCCTGGGCGCCTGGCGCTCGGCGATTACCTGCCCGTCCGTGGTTTCGATAGCGATTCTGTCGGGTGAATAGGCTGTTCGTTTATCCGGGCCACCAAAGGGGGACACCGAGGCTTTCTGTTCATGCAGCCAAACGGTCATTTGCCGAGGGGCGCTGTCTTGGGTCAGCCCTTTCGCGCCCCAGAGCGAGCCACCGGTCACGAGGGTGGCGCGCACGGTATTGAAGCTGCTCCAGCGGTCCAGACCACCATGGGCGATCAGCACCTGATCCAGCAGTGGACGATCCTGCGCATTCACAGTGGCGGCCCTCCAGTTTCCGGTGGTCGATCCTGCACCCACTGCCAGAATAATTGATAGCCGACGGCAAGAACCACCGGCCCGATGAACAGCCCGATGATGCCGCTGGTGACCATGCCGCCCAACGCGCCAATCAGCACCACCGGCATCGGCACATCGACACCGCGCCCCAGCAACAAGGGTTTGAGGACATTGTCCACCAGGCCGGCAATGAACACATAGATGGCGAAAATAATGGTCACGGTGCTGGCGCCTTCGGTGGCAAAGACGAAGCCAATCACCGGCAGCGTAATCAGCGTCACCGGCAACTGCATGATGCCGAGCAGCAGCACCGCCAGGGCCAGCAGACCGGCACCGGGCACGCCCTTGAGAACAAAACCGAGGCCCACCAGCAGCATCTGGATGAACGCGATGCCGACTACGCCCAGCGCCACCGCCCGGATGGTGGCAGTGCACAGTTCGGCGATTTTCGGCCCCCGGGCCGGACCGCTGACTCGCGAGGCAATTTGGACTGCGGCGCGGCTGCCGCCTTCGCCATGGGCCATGAAAATACCGGCAATGATCAAGGCAAAGATGAACGTCAGGAAACCCATGCCAACGCCCGCGAGTTTGCCCAACAGGCCCAGACTGACGTGTTTGATTTGCGGTACGTATTTCGCGGTCAGGTCGGGAAGATCGGTTGAGGCTTGAAGCCACAGATCAGAGAGTGGCTGGCCCACCACCGGCCAACTGGCAACGGACTCGGCCGGCGGTGGAATGTGAAAACCGCCGCCCTTGACGACTTCCATCGCCCGTTCGACCGAATCGGCAATCGAGGTGCCCAGCAGGTAGATCGGCACCATCAGGATGACGATGGCGATCAGAATGATCAGCGTCGCGACGTGCCCTGGTTTGTGGCTCCCCCTGAGTCGCTCTTGCAGCGGATAGAGGGTGATCGCGAGGATCAGCGACCACAGCATCAAGTCGCGGAACGGGCTGAAGATTTCGAAACAAAAAAGCACGAGAACCGCGATCAACCCGGCGCGAATCAGTACATCGAGCAGGGTGCGGGTGAGCGTTTTCTCGGTAAAGGGCGTGGGCTCCACGGATGCCTCCTTGCAGATCACTGCAACGGTAGCGGATCGGTTAGCCCAGCATAGACGCTCAATACCCGGCGCGAGACCTCAACGCAGTTTCAATGGATCGACCAGTCCGGCGGCAATGGCCATGCCCACCAGGTCCGGCAGGGTGTTGGCCTGCATGCGCTTCATCACACGCGAGCGATACAGGTCGACGGTTTTTGCGCTGACCCCCAGTTGCTCGGCGATTTCCCGGGTGGTGTAACCCTGCACCAGCGGCAGCAAGACATCGCGCTCGCGGGGGGTCAGTGTCAGCAAACGGGCCTGCAAGGCGTCATGGCCCTGATTGCCCGAACGGTTGGCCGCGCAGTTGCTCAGCGCCTGTTGCACGCTGTCCAGCAACAACTGCTCGTTGTAGGGTTTTTCGATGAAGTCATGGGCGCCGGCCTTGAACGCGCGCACCACGATGGGCACATCGGCGTGGCCACTGACGAAGATGATCGGCAGGTTCAGCTCCCGAGCGCGCATTTCTTCCTGCACGTTCAACCCGCCCATGCCGGGCATGCGCACATCCAGCAGCACGCAGGCGTCGAGCGTGGCATCACAGGCACTGAGAAACTCCACGCCACTGGTGAACGGCAAGGCCTTGAGCCCGACCGATTCCAGCAGCCAGACCGTTGAATCGAGCATGCCCTGGTCATCATCGACCACATACACCACGTGCTCCGTCACACCTGCCATTGCATTATTCCTGTTGTTGTTTTGTTGGGCCGGCAAGCGGCAAGCGGCAACCCATCAGCAGCCCGACCGGTTGGCGCTGGGCCTGCAATTCACCGCCGAAACCTTCGATGATGCTGCGGCTCATGGACAAGCCAAGGCCCAGGCCATCGGCCTTGCTGGTATAGAACGGGGTAAATATCTGCTCCAGTTCGGGCTCACTGACGCCCGGCCCCTGGTCTTGCACGCGGATTTCCACGGTGGCACCACCGCCCTGCTCCGCCGTCATCACGATTAGCGATGGCTGCCCCGGATGTTGTTCGCGGTTGGCGTCGATGGCATTGCGCAACAGATTGAGCAGCACCTGCTCCAGCAACACCCGGTCGGCATAAACGGGCGGCAGATTATCCGGCAGTCGATCCTCGATTGTCACTTGGCAATTGCTCGCCTCCCAGGCACACAAACGCACGGCCTCACGGGCGACATCGGTAAAATTCAGCGCCTGCATGCGCCGCTGGCCTTTGCGCAGAAACGCCCGTAACCGCTTGATCACTTCAGAGGCATGGGTGGCGTGAAGGGTGATGCGTTGCAGCCCTTGGGCCACTCGTTCGGCGGCCTGGGGATTGGAATCGAGCGTCTGTAGATAGCGCTGGCTGGCATTGGCGTAATTGACCACGGCGGCCAGTGGCTGGTTGATTTCGTGGGCAATGCCCGAGGCCAGTTCCCCCAGCGTGACCAACCGTGCGGTGTGCGCCAGTTCGTCTTGATGGCGGCGCTGCTGCACCTCGCGCAATTCACGCTCGGTCATGTCCCGGGCGACCAAGGAATAGTAGCGCTCGCCACCGGCCGAACGGTGCGCCAGCAGCACCAGCGACACCGGCACCGAAGTGCCCCCACCGGGGGGCTGCAACCGTGCATCGGTGCTCCACACGCCGTCGCGTTCAGCGCTGCTCCAGCCATCACGTTGAAGGCGCGTCAGGTCAGCGTTGGCGAATAACTGCGCCAGGGCCGGCATCGGTTGTTGCTCGTCGATATCGAGGATGCGCCGTGCGGCCGGGTTGAGGTACGTGACTTGCCCGTCAGGGTCGATGAACAACACCGGATCGGTGTTGGCCTCGACCACTTCCGCCAGGCGCCGCTTGTTCTCTTCGGCCTGCACCCGGGCCGTGATGTCCCGGGACACGCTGACCACTTCAACCACCGCACCGGTGTAGGTTTCACGGATCGCCCGGCTGGCGGTTTCGAACCACAGGTAATGCCCGGCACGGTGGCGAATGCGGTAGGTCATGGTGTGATAACCGTCCTGCTCCAGCGCGTCCCGCGCACGCTGCACAAGGTTGGCGAGGTCCTGGCCGTGGAACAGACCCTGGGCCATTTGCCCGCGCAGTTCTTCCGGCCAGTAGCCGAGCAATGTCCAGGACGCCGGCGAGGCATCGAGAAAACGCCCGTCCGGGGTGTGCCGGGAAATCAGGTCGGTGGTGTTCTCGATGATCAGCCGGTACAGCCGCCGAGCCGTGGCGGCTTCGCGCTCGGCCAGCACCTGTGCCGTGGCGTCGCGGCAACGGGCGAGCACGCGGTTGTCCTGGGGGTCGGGGATAAATGTCCAGATCAGAATCTGCGCCTCGAACTGAGCTTCGACCCCTTCGATGGCACGTTGCTGGTCGAGGCAGGCGCGCACCAACACGCGATGATTGACCGGCAGAAAACCCAGCACGTCCGTCAACGGCTTTTCCGCGAGCAAGGCCAGCAGCGCCGCGTTGAACTCCAGCGGCCGGCCCTGCGCATCGAGCAACAGACTCGGTTGCGGATCGTGCCCCAACAGCGGCGACCCCCGCAGCATGCCGTTGACACTGCTGAGCAAGGTGGTCAACAAATCCTGCACCCAACCCAGCCAGTCCAGGCTCACGCCGTCGCAGACCTCCACCAGCAACAGGCCTGCCTGCCCCGCCTGCAAGGCCAGATCAAACACCTGGCCATGGCTGATAGCGGCACGGCGCAACCGGCCGGACAGCCAGCAATCGAGTTGCCGGACCTGGGCCAGGTCCAGGCGCCCGGTCTCGCCCAGCCGATCAAACAGCAGCTGATCGCTGGCCAGCGACGGATCGCCCAGGCCCGGCGGAAAATGCTGGGCGGCACCTTCGTGGCTGTAAATGCGCGCAGTGGGTTGCCAGCTCAGGTAAACCGCCCGGCGTACCTCGGGACATTCCTGCAACGCACGGCACAACGCATCCGCCCGAGCAGCCAGGGAAACGCCCTCGCGCTGCAGGCGCAACCAGCTGTGCAATCGAACGGGAGTCAGGGTCATCACAGGTCCGCGTTGTCGGGGGAGCCAAGAATATACCGGCGCTAGAGGTATCGCCGCACTCATTTGGAACCAGAAGAATCAAATATAGTACATATACTATACTGCGTAGGTTGTACTTCCATATCAATGGCGGATTGTTATATAAAGCAGACCGGACATAAAAGGATGGCCTCAGCGGCTACGCTGAACAGGCCATCCATAGAGCTAACAATCAGCCACCGAGTACCCGTCATGTCGATCTATGAACAAGGGCTAGGCCCTTCGGCTGTCAATCACATTGCCTTGTCTCCGCTCAGCTTCATCGAGCGCACTGCCAGCGTTTACCCCCACTACCCGGCCGTGATCCACGGTTCGATCCGTCGTACCTGGGCGCAGACCTACACCCGTTGCCGGCGCCTGGCCTCGGCGCTGGCTGGTCGCGGCATTGGCAAGAACGACACGGTGGCGGTGATGCTGCCCAACATTCCTGAGATGCTTGAAGTGCATTTCGGCGTGCCGATGATCGGTGCGGTACTCAACCCGCTCAATGTGCGCCTGGATGCCGAAGCCATTGCCTTCATGCTGCAGCACGGTGAAGCCAAGGTGCTGATCACCGACCGCGAATTCCATGACGTGATTCACGCGGCCATCGGCATGCTCGATCACCCGCCGCTGGTCATCGACGTCAATGACCCGGAATACGGCGAAGGCAAGGCCGTCAGCGATCTGGACTATGAAGCGCTACTGGCCGAAGGCGACCCGGATTACGCTTGGCAATGGCCGGACAACGAGTGGCAAGCCATCTCGCTGAACTACACCTCCGGTACCACCGGCAACCCGAAAGGCGTGGTTTACCACCATCGCGGCGCGTACCTGAACTCGCTGGGCAACCAGATGACCTGGGCCATGGGCAACCATCCGGTGTACCTGTGGACCCTGCCGATGTTCCACTGCAACGGTTGGTGCTACCCGTGGATCATCACTGCAATGGCCGGTGTGCATGTGTTCCTGCGCCGCGTCGATCCGCAGAAAATCCTCACGCTGATCCGCGAGCACCAGATCACGCACCTGTGTGCTGCGCCTATTGTGCTCAATGCATTGGTCAACATGCCGGAATCGGCAAAAGCGGCCATCGATCACCCGGTCAATGCCATGGTTGCCGGTGCTGCACCGCCCGCCAAAGTCATCGGCGCCGTGGAAGAAATGGGCATCAAGGTCACCCACGTCTATGGGCTGACCGAAACCTACGGTCCAGTAACCCTCTGCGCCTGGCATGCCGAATGGGATGAGTTACCGCTGGACGAACGGGCACAGATCAAATCCCGTCAGGGCGTGCGCTACCCGACACTTGAAGGCGTGATGGTCGGCGACTCGAAGACGCTGGAACCCACCCCGCGGGACGGTCAGACCATCGGTGAGATCTTCATGCGCGGCAACACCGTGATGAAGGGCTACCTGAAAAACCCGACCGCCACCGCCGAAGCGTTCGAAGGCGGCTGGTTCCACACCGGCGATCTGGCGGTGTGTCATCCCGATGGTTACGTCGAGATCAAGGACCGACTCAAGGACATCATCATTTCCGGTGGCGAGAACATTTCCACCATCGAACTGGAAGGCGTGCTGTATCGCCATCCGGGTGTGATGGAAGCGGCCGTGGTCGCCCGTCCCGATGAAAAATGGGGAGAAACGCCTTGTGCATTCATCACCTTGAAGGCTGATCACCAGGACGTTCGCGAGGCCGACATCATCAGTTTCTGCCGCGAGCATCTGGCGGGTTTCAAAGTCCCGCGCACGGTGATCTTCACCCTGTTGCCGAAAACGTCCACCGGCAAGATCCAGAAGTACGTCCTGCGCGACAGGGCTAAAGCGCTCTAACCCGAACCGACGTTTTACCCACCCGGCGGCAGGTGTTTCATCTGCCGCTTCGGGCTCGTGCACGCCGAATTCAGCCCCGTCAAAACGCCTATAACAACAAATGTGGAGCCACCCATGATCGACATCCATTCAACCGATACCCAACGTTGCGAGCGCATTCGGACCAATCCGAAGTTCCTGCAATTAGTCAGCAGCCGTTCGCGTCTGGCCTGGTCGCTGAGTGCCGCCGTACTGGGCACCTACTACGCGTTCATGCTGGTGGTGGCGTTTGCCCCGCAATGGTTGCATGCGCCGATCGCCGAGCATCGGATGTTGACCCTGGGCATGCCGGTGGGCGCGGCGATCATCATTTTTTCCTGGCTGCTGACCGGTTGGTACGTCTACCGCGCCAACACGCGTTTCGATGCACTGGGCGCCGCCATTCTTGAGGAGAGCAAGTGATGAACCTGCTTCGTAAGCTCATCCTCGCCGCTGCCGGGCTGTTGCCGGCCTCCATCGTCCTCGCCGCCCCGACCATGGGCGCAGTGGAAAAACAACCGCTGAACCTGCATGCGATCGGCATGTTCTTCGTCTTCGTGCTGGGCACCCTGGCGATTACCTGGTGGGCCGCACGGCAAACCAAATCGACGTCGGACTTCTACACCGCGGGCGGTGGCATTACCGGGTTCCAGAACGGTCTGGCGATTGCCGGTGACTACATGTCCGCTGCCACGCTGCTGGGGCTGTCCAGCCTGGTGTTCGCCAAGGGCTACGATGGCTTCATCTACACCATCGGCTTCTTCGTCGGCTGGCCGATCATCACCTTCCTGATGGCCGAGCGTCTGCGCAACCTGGGCCGCTATACCTTCGCCGACATCGTTTCCTATCGACTGGACCAGAACAAGGTGCGGATTTTCGCTGCGTTCGGTTCGCTGACGGTGGTGTGCTGCTACCTGATCGTGCAGATGGTCGGGGCCGGTCAATTGATCAAGTTGCTGTTCGGTCTCGACTACCCGGTTGCGGTGGTGATCGTCGGTGCGTTGATGCTGGTCTACGTGATCTTCGGCGGCATGATCGCCACCACCTGGGTGCAGATCATCAAAGCCGTGCTGTTGCTGGCGGGCGGCACCACCCTGGCGGTGATGGCCATGTCGCAGTTCGGTTTCAGCTACGAAACCCTGGCGGACAAAGCCGTCCAGGCCCATGCCAGCGGCTGGAACATCATGGGCCCGGGCTCGATGCTCGCCGACCCGATCAACACCGCCTCGATGTCGCTGGGCCTGGTGTTCGGGATTGCCGGTCTGCCGCACATCCTGATGCGTTTCTTCACCGTGCCTAACGCCAAGGAAGCGCGTAAGTCGGTGTTCTACGCCACAGGCTTTATCGGTTTCTTCTTCCTGGTTGTCTGCACCCTGGGCTTTGCCGCGATGGTCATCATCGGCACCGACCCGCAGTACTACGTCAACGGTGAAGTCGGCGGCGCCTTGATCGGCGGCGGCAACATGGTTGCCATGCACCTGGCCAAAGCAGTCGGTGGCAACCTGTTCTTCGGTTTCCTCTCGGCCGTGGCCTTCGCCACCATTCTGGCGGTGGTCTCCGGGCTGGCCCTGGCCGGTGCCTCGGCGATTTCCCATGACCTCTATGCCACGGTGTTCAAGAAAGGCAAGGCCAGCCAGAAACAGGAAATGCGCGTGACGCGCATGGCCACGGTGGGCCTGGGCATCATTGCGATTCTGCTGGGCATTCTGTTCGAGAAGATGAACGTCGCGTTTCTGGTGGGCCTGACCTTCGGCATCGCCGCGTCGACCAACTTCCCGGTGCTGATCATGGCCATGTACTGGAAAGGCCTGACCACCAAAGGCGCGATCCTCGGCGGTTTCGCCGGCCTGATCTGCGCACTGGTGCTGGTGGTCCTGTCGCCAGCGGTGTGGGTCACCGTGCTTGGTCACGCTCACGCGATCTTCCCCTACGACCACCCGGCGCTGTTCTCCATGCCGCTGGCGTTCTTCGTGATCGTGGTGGTGTCGAAGCTCGACCGCAGCGTGCGCGCCGACAAGGAGCGTGATGCCTACGCCGACCAGTTCGTTCGCGCTCAGACCGGGCTTGGCGCCGCCAGCGCTTCCGCTCATTGATTGAAAGGGCACGGCCCGTATTTACGCCGCCGTGCCCATCGCACAACCGTTCTATTGAGGTTCACGTTATGCCCGAATTCAACGCTCCGCTGCGCGACATGCGCTTCGTGCTGCATGAAGTGTTCGACGCCCCGGCCCTGTGGGCGCGCTTGCCGGCCCTGGCCGACACGGTCGACGCCGCCACCGCCGATGCCATTCTTGAGGAAGCGGCGAAAGTCACTTCGCACCTGATTGCGCCGTTGAATCGCAGCGGCGACGAAGAAGGCGCCCAGTGGCTCGAGGGTCAGGTCAGCACGCCGATCGGCTTCAAACAGGCTTATGCCACCTTCATCGAAGGCGGCTGGGTGGGCCTGTCCGGTAACGCCGATTTCGGCGGCATGGGCATGCCGAAGATGCTTGCCGTGCAGTTCGAAGAAATGCTCTACGGCGCCAACTCAAGCTTCGCCCTGTATTCGGCGTTGAGTTCCGGGGCCTGCCTGGCGCTGGATGCCCACGCCAGCGAGACCCTGAAAAATCTGTATTTGCCACCGATGTACGAAGGCCGCTGGGCCGGTTCCATGTGCTTGACCGAAGCGCATGCCGGCACCGACCTGGGGATCATCCGCACCCGCGCCGAACCCCGGGCCGACGGCAGTTTCAGCATCACCGGCAGCAAGATCTTCATCACCGGTGGCGATCAGGACCTGACCGAAAACATCATCCATCTGGTGCTGGCGAAACTGCCGGATGCGCCAGCCGGACCGAAAGGCATCTCGCTGTTCGTCGTGCCCAAGGTGCTGGTCAATGCCGACGGTTCACTTGGCGACGCCAATGCCGTGAGCTGCGGTTCGATCGAACACAAGATGGGCATCAAGGCTTCGGCCACCTGCGTGATGAACTTCGACGGCGCCAGCGGTTGGCTGGTCGGCGAAGCGAACAAAGGCCTGGCGGCGATGTTCACCATGATGAACTACGAGCGCCTGTCCATCGGCATTCAGGGCATCGGCTGTGCGCAAGCGTCCTATCAGAGCGCCGTGGCGTATGCCCGCGAACGTGTACAGAGCCGCGCACCGACCGGCGCGATTGCCCCGGACAAAGTGGCTGATCCGATCATCGTCCACCCCGATGTGCGCCGTATGCTGCTGAGCATGAAAGCCATGACCGAAGGTGGTCGCGCGTTTGCCAGTTATGTCGGGCAGCAACTGGACCTGGCGAAGTTTTCCGATGACGCCAAGGAGCGCGACAGCGCGCAAACCCTGGTCGCGCTGCTGACGCCAGTGGCCAAGGCGTTCTTCACCGACACCGGCCTGGAAAGCTGCATCAACGGCCAGCAAGTGTTCGGCGGTCATGGTTACATCCGCGAATGGGGCCAGGAGCAGTTGGTCCGTGACGTGCGCATCGCGCAGATCTACGAAGGCACTAACGGCATTCAGGCGCTGGACCTGCTCGGTCGCAAAGTGCTGGCCGACAGCGGCTTCGCGCTGCGTCAATTCACCGGGGAGATCCGTCGTTTCGCCCATCAGCCCAACGCGCCCTACTCCGTGCAGTTGTTCGATGCCGTGCAGCGTCTGGAAAACCTCAGCGACTGGCTGCAAGACCAGGCCGCCACGAACCGCAACGAAATCGGTGCTGCTTCGGTCGAGTATTTGCACCTGTTCGGTTACGTCGCCTACGCCTGGCTCTGGGCGCGCATGGCCCAGGTCGCGAAGAAAAAACTCAGCGAAGACCCAACGTTTTATGGCGCGAAGATCGCCACCGCCGATTTCTACATCCGTCGCCTGCTTCCGCGCACATTGAGCCTGGAGCATTCCATTCTCGCCGGCAGCGCCTCGTTGTACGGCCTGAGCGCCGAACAGTTCTAACGATTGAACCGACGCGGCACCACGCTCCTCTCGATTCGGCGCCGCGTTTTTTTGTTGATAAGCCCTCGCCTTCCTGGCGAGGGCCGCGGGACCTGTCTTTCCATAATAAAAACAAAGGGGCTTCACCATGGACCGCAACACCCGCACCCTCGCTACCCGACTGTTACTGGCCGGCGGCGTCATCAGCCTCTCGGCCCCCGCCGCTGCGGACTTTGTCAAAGACAGCAAGGCCAGCCTTGAGCTGCGCAACTTCTATTTCAATCGGGATTATCGCCAGGACAACGCCGCCCAATCCAAACAAGAGGAATGGGCCCAGGGTTTCCTGCTGCGCTATGAGTCGGGCTTCACCGACGGTTTGATCGGTGTCGGTTTCGATGCGATTGGCCTGGTCGGCGTCAAGCTCGACTCCAGCCCTGACCGTGCCGGCTCCGGCCTGCTCAAACGCCATCGCGACACGAGCAAAGGCGCTCAGGACGAGTACGGCGAACTGGGATTGACCGCCAAACTCCGCGCTTCCAAAAGCACCCTGAAACTCGGCACGCTGCTGCCGAAATTGCCGACGGTACTGGCCAACGATTCACGGCTGTTGCCACAAACCTTCAAGGGCGGTCAGTTGACCTCGCTGGAGATTGAAGGCTTGACCGTCGATGCCGGGCGGCTGACCCAGGTCAATCAACGTGATTCTTCGGACTACGAGGACATGGGCATCACCCGGACCGGCGCCAAAGGCATCACCACGCGGCACCTCGACAGCGACAGCTTTGATTTCGCCAGCCTGAACTACAAATGGACCAGCAACCTCGCCACCGGCTACAGCTACGGCCACCTCGACAATTTCTACAGCCAGCACCTGGTGAACCTGACCTACGTGATGCCGGTAACGACGGGGCAATCGTTCAAGACTGACCTGCGCTTTGCCCGCTCCACGGATGATGGCGGCAGCAATGTCGACAACAATGCGATTGGCGCGATGTTCACCTACAGCCTCGGCGGGCATGCGGTGGGCCTGGGTTATCAAGGCATGAGCGGCGACACCGGCTACGCCTACGTCAACGGCACCGATGCGTTTCTGGTGAACTTCGTGCAGATCGGTGACTTCGCCAGCAAGGACGAAAAATCCTGGCAGGCGCGTTACGACTACAACTTTGCAGCCATGGGTGTGCCGGGGCTGACCTTCATGACGCGCTATATCACTGGCGACAATATCGACCTGGGCGGCAACCGCCCCGAAGGCAAGGAATGGGAGCGTGATACCGACATTGGTTATGTCGTGCAGAGCGGTCCGCTGAAGAATGTCGGCGTGAAATGGCGTAATGCGACGGTGCGTTCGACCAACTTCGGCAATGATCTGGATGAGAATCGCCTGATTGTCAGCTACACCCTGCCGATCTGGTAAACCCGTTCAGGTTTCACAAAGGGGGGACTCGCTTGGCGGCGCAGTCCTCTTTTTTATTGTGGATTTTCGCTGTGATGACGGGCCTCATCGCGGGCAAGCCCGCTCCCACAGGGATCTTCAGTGTCCCCAGATCCCTGTGGGNCTCCCGACCTACCCCATCCCGCGGCAGTAGCCATAGTAGGTTAAGATGCCTGCAAACCAGGCCCGCCGCGAGACGCCCCGCATGACTGATACCACCCCCCGCCTGATCAAGAAGTACCCCAATCGCCGACTCTATGACACCCACACCAGCAGTCATTTGACGCTGGCGGACGTGCGCCAATTGGTCGTCGATAAAGTTGCGTTTCAGGTGGTCGATGCCAAGAGCGGCGAAGACCTGACGCGCAGTATCCTGCTGCAAGTGATTCTAGAAGCCGAAAGCGGCGGTGAGCCGATCTTCACCAGCGAGATGCTGATGGGGATTATCCAGTTCTACGGTCCTTACCAGGGGGTGCTCGGCAGCTACCTGGATAAAAGTATTCAGACCGTCATCGACATTCAGTCCCAGACCGGCGCGCAGTCATCGGAGGCATGGAGCGACTTCATGCATCAACAGGCCCCGGTCATGCAGGACCTGATGCGCCAGTATGTCGACCAGTCCAAGGCCTTGTACCTCAATACCCAGAACCTGTTCGGCATGTTTGGCGCCAAGCCGGGCACCGATAACGGGCCGAAAAAAAATGGCGATGGGGAATAAACCCATCGCCATTGTTTGTGCCGCTGGCCTGAAACGACTTACTTGTTACCGCTGGTAGCCTTGGCGCCCGCTTCCGGTGCTGCTTTGGCGGCAGCGGCAGTGGCGGCGTCAAAATTGCTCTGAGCCACATCGGAAGCCTGTTTCACGGCTTTCTGTGCACTTTCGAACACGGTACTGGCATTCGCCAGGCCCGACTTGAATGCAGCCACGACAGGCTCGGAGCCGGCCGGTGCATTCTTGCTGATGGCTTCAACAAACTCATTGACCTGCTGGGTGCCTGCCTCGACCTGACTCGACGTCAGTTTGGCGATGTCCGACTGCGTGCCCACGATCAGCGCTTGAACCTGACGATTGAACTCGGCCAGACGTTCGGTCTGCGCGCTCGGCTGGGTGAACGACGCCTGCAAATCGGCAAAACCTTGTGGATCACGCACGGCCAGCAGCTTGCGCACGCCTTCGAAGTGTTCTTCGGTGGAGTCGCGCAGAGCCTTGAACTGCAACTGGCTCAGCTGTTCAACGCTGGCGAAGACTTTGCCGCTGATCTGCTGCAAAAGATCGAGGTTGGCTTTTTGAGCGGTTTGCAGTTTTTCCGAATTGAAAAAAGACATGCTTGAATCTCCTGGTACTGGAAGGCCCGGATGGACCAGAGGACGCGATAGCGATCCTGCCAGACATCGCGTTAGCCTTGATATTGCAGTGCACAAAACTATTTGGCAACGGCTATTTTGTGCGGCGCACAATAAAGTTCGCTTCCTTGACCGTTATTCCCTATACACTCGTGAAAATCGAACGGCCGGCTTGGCTGCTATTAGTCAGGGCAACGTTCCCACGCATGGTGTCAGGAGTTCACAATGGGTCAGGAAGAAAATATTGCGCTGCACGATGAAGGGCTTTCGACTCCGTCCGGGTTGTTCGAGCACCTGAACCATCTGCAGCGCCTCAACACCCGCAACGTTCTCGACGCCGTGCAACAGCGCCAGGCCAAAACCTACGCACCTTCAAGCCTTGAACAACTCCGGCAGCCGACCGCCGCCGACTGGCAGGAATACTTCACCGACCTTGGCCAACGCAGCGTGCTGTTCTGGGACACCTTGCGTCAGCGCGGCGACAACACCCTGGCCCACGAACGCGCCGGGTATCCGCTGCTGCTCAAGTTCAACCATGAAACCCTGATTGCCGGTGAAGACCTGCCCCGCCCGGTCAACTACTCGTTGCTGCAGATCCTCCCGGGCCCCGGGCAACAGCTCGACAGCAAAAAGCAGCCGGTGATCATCATTGACCCGCGCGGTGGCCACGGTTCAGGGATTGGCGGTTTCAAACAGGATTCGGTCATCGGCGAAAGCCTGCGCGCCGGTCACCCGACCTATTTCATTTCGTTCAGCCATTCACCACGCCCGGGGCAAACCCTGGCGGACATCGTTGAAGCCCAGGCGCGGTTTATCGAAGAGGTCAGCACGCGACATCCCGCCAGCGCCAAACCCGTGGTGATCGGCAACTGCCAGGCCGGCTGGGCCTTGATGGGCCTCGCGGCGACCCGCCCTGAACTGCCGGGGCTGATCATCGTCAATGGCGCGCCTTTGTCGTACTGGGCAGGCGTCAACGGGCGCAATCCGATGCGCTACACCGGCGGATTGCTGGGCGGTGGCTGGATGGCGCGCCTGGGCAGCGACCTGGGCAATGACCGTTTCGACGGCACCTGGCTGGTGAGCAATTTCGAAAGCCTCGACCCGGCCAACACCTGGTGGGGCAAGTACTACCACCTGTTCAGCGAAGTCGACAGCGAGGCTCCGCGCTTCCTGGATTTCGAACGCTGGTGGGGCAGCCCGACCCTGCTCAATGGCGAAGAAATCGAGATGATTGTCGATGACCTGTTCATCGGCAATCAGCTGTCCGGCGGCCTCGGGCGCAAGAGCAGCGGGCTTGACCTCAAGCGTATCGAAGTGCCGGTGGTGGTGTTCTGCTCCTATGGCGACAACATCACCTCGCCGCAGCAGGCACTGGATTGGATCACCGACGTCTATCCCAGCGATCTCGCCCTGCAAAATGCCGGACGCACCATCGTTTATCTGCGGCACGCGAGCATCGGCCATCTGGGCATCTTTGTGTCCGGTGAGGTGGCGCGGCGTGAACACCGTGAGTTGCTGGGCGCCGTCGACGCGATCAACGAACTGCCGGGCGGGCTCTATGAAATGCTCATCGAGGATCTGCCGGAACATTCGCAAACGCCCTATGCCGTGCGTTTCGAGCGACGACGTATCGCCGACATCCACGGTGACGTGCAGCCGCCCCGTGACGATGATCGCGAATTCGCACTGGTCGAGCGTGCCTCTGATTTTAACAACACGCTTTACGACGGGTTTGTACGGCCGTGGTTGCGCCAGTTGATCAACGAACCGACCGCCGAACTGATGCGCAAGGCCCACCCGTTCCACCAGCAACAGGTGATGTGGAACAGTTTGAACCCCGCGCTCTGGTGGCTGCCGGGCAGCGCCGCCCAGGTGAGCAAGGATCGACACCCGGCAAGCCCATCCAATCCATTGCTGGCTTGGCAGGCATTGTTTTCCAACCAGATACAGGATGCCTTGAACGGCTATCGGGACCTGCGTGATGCCGCTCAGGAAATGAGTTTTTACGGTGTGTATGGCGTGCTCAACAGCCTCACCGGCAATGCACCGGCACGCAATCTCCAGGCGCATGCCGAGCAGCACGATAAAGTCCTGATCGAACGCCTTCAGGACGCCCTGCCCCTGGGCGGCTTGATGGAAGCCTTGATCCGGATCCTGTTCCTGCTGGGCCGCGACAGCGACGAGCCGGGCAAGCAAAGCGTCGAGAAACTCATCCTGCAATTGCAAGTGCTGCTACAGGACTACAGCGCCGAACCACTGGACCTGCGCGAAACCCTGCGCCTGCAAAAACTGCTGGTCGCCACCCACCCGCAGGAAAGCCTGCGCAGCTTGCCCCTGATGCTGGCCGAGGTCGAAGAACGCCAGCAAGTGCTGGCCGCTGTTGCCAATTTGCTGCCGGAGTTGCTGACCAGCGGCGCAGACAACCCGTTCTGGTGTGAGCTGCACACGCTGCTTGAGGTGCCGCTGCCGGGGTTCAACCTGACTCAACCACCGGGTGAAGCCGATGTTATTGAGGAAAAAGCCCCGGCGATAACCCCGGAGCCGATCAAGCCAAAAGTTTCGGCAGTCGTACCTGGCCCCATCAAGGCGAAAACTCCAGTGGTCGTAGCTGAACCCACCAAGCAAAAAGCCCCGGTAACCGCGCCTGAGCCGACACCGCCCAATCCG